>CAVRYQ010000029.1:0-5806 GCA_963725375.1 uncultured Pseudomonadota bacterium
TGTCGCCGGACAACGTGATGTCGGCACCGGACAGGCTCGCGTTCAGCTTGAACGGGATCGGCAGGTTAGGGTTGACCAAATCCGGCGCCTTGGCTGTTTCCAGGCTGACCGAAACAGGAATCTTGTCCAGCGATCCCAGCAGAATCAGATGCACAGGTTCTCCGGCTGCAGATTTGAGTTCGCCGCTGTCGAGCGCAATCACCATTTTCCCGCCGGTATTGACGTCATGCAGCGTGAGGTGTCCTCCTTCGAAGTTCAGTGCAAGGTCGGATTTCGTCAGCAATTTCCCAAGGCGGCTCGAATGCAGGTCCAGTTGCAGGCGCAACTGGTCGACATCGACGTCCATGTTGCTGGCGATACCGAGCTTTTTCAGCACACTGCCCACATTCATGCCTGCTGAAGACAGCCAGAGTACCGAATGCGGCTGCCGCGTGCGCAAGTCCAGCAGGATGGTGCCTTTGAAATCACTGCCGTCCACATTGGCCTCGAACGGAGACGTGGGCATCATGCCATCGCGTATGCGCCCATCGAAGTTCAGGTTGTGCATTTCCACCGGGGACGAACTGGTGATGCGTTTGATGCGCACGGTGATATCGGCATCGGCCAGGTTGATGCCTTTCGGCAGGATCGGAAGATCGATCAGATTGGTGGCAGCCGTTTTCGTCTGCCGCGCATTTCCCTTGCTCTCGGGCAGCATGGATTCCAGCTCGTCGACATCCACCAGATCGCCGGTCAAACGAAACTTGATCAGCGGGCGCCCTTCGCCAACAGTTCGCAGCACATCCGCATATAATGCGCTGTGCCCCAAGCGCAAGGAAAAATCAGCCAAATGCCAGTGGTCAGCATGCGTACGGAAATTTCCGCGCACATCGATCGGTGCATCCACTCCAGGTTTGAGGCCGAGCCAACTGGCAATTTCGCCTGAATGCAAAGCGGCAAGCTCGAACACCGCGCTTGATCCGGAATGCTCCGCGGACGGCTGCAGGATGGCGTGCAGTTCCACTCTGGCACTGCCTGCCAGCAATTCAAAATCGACCGGAGTATGCGCTTCCTGCATGATGGCGGTCAACGATCCGCTCTTCAACGTAGCGCTGAACGTCTTGCCCAGCAAGGAACCATGCATCTCGCCGCGCAAAGCAGCACCGGTCGGCAACTCAATATCCAGGTTATCCAGAGCGAACTGCACGGGATGATCGTCTGACTGGCCGCCATACGCCAGCTTCCCACCCTTCACTTGCAACCGCACGTCCAGACTTTGCATCAACTCCGGACCGCGGTCGCCGCGGGCCGCCACGCGCAGGTCGAAGCGGCCCAGTCGCCCTTTGACGTTGCGAACTCCTGCCAGCAATTCGGCAAGGTTCCCCAGATCGGAATCATGCGTTCCGAGCGCAAGCCTGAATCGCGGCGGCGACACGCTTGCGTCGGCACTGGCGCTGCCGGACAGTTTCACATCCGCCACCGTGGCCTGTATCGGCAAGGACAGTCGGCCTTGTTCGAGCTTGACCTGCAATGTCGCGTCGTGCACCTCACCGGGGAAGCCGATCAATTGCCCGACGCGCAAGGTCAGATCGGCATTGGCCTCATTAAGGTCATTCAGGCTGAAAGCCGCTTTGACGAGCGCCTGATACATCCGGGCCAGGTCTTTCGGCGGCTCATCCTGCTTCACCGGCTTGCCCGACATGAAGGGACGAACGTCCAGCACCGGCAAGATCAATTCGCCGGACACCCTGGGGCGTTCGCTGCCGTAGTCCAGACCGAGCACACCGTTGAGCGTGGTCTTGCCCATCACGCCGTTCAGCCTGTCCAGTGCCATTTTTCCGGGCGCATACTTGATGTCACCCGAAATGCGCGTGGCGCCAACCGCGGGCAACCGGGTCTGCAACAGCCGTTCCAGTTCCCCCGGATCGTCGGTTGCGAGCCCAAAATTCAGTTTTCCGCCGTTGCCGGAAAATTGTCCTTTCAATGTCAGTCGCGAACTCAGGAAATTGAGCGACAGATCGATCGGCCATGGCTTGTCTAAACGCACCAGATCGGCAAAGGTGCCGCCGGAAATGCTCATTCTGTAGGGATATTTCTTCTCGACCGTGCCCGTCAAATCCAGCGTCAGTGGTTGGCCTGCGGGCAAATGTGCGACGAGCGATTGCAGTTCGAAAAAGTGACTGTGACCGTTCCTGCCTGTAAATTCTACATGCAGATTTTCTAGCGACACTTGTTTGATATCCAGCAGCGCCAACAGCTCGTCCAGTTCCTTGCCTTCCTTCGCGGCTGACGTTGGGGAGGCCTGCGCTACACCATCATTGCGGCCGGGCGGTTTGAATGTCCAGTTGCTGTTGCCGGATTTGTTTTGTTGCAGACGAACGCGCACATCGCTGCCGGACAATTCCGAGATTTGCAGGCGCAGCCGCAAAAGCGCCCACAGATTCAGCGCAAGATGCGCCTCGCCCAAATCGGCAAAATTCCCGCCGTCGAATCCAGGGGCATTGGCGACATGCAATCCTCCCACGTGCAGCTTGGGACAGGCGGATATTTCGAATTGCATCGGCCCCTCGAAACGCACCTCTCGTCCCAGGCTGCCCTGGAGCAGCACGGCAACCTTCTCTCGCTGCGAGGATCCATCGAAAGAAATTCCCACGATGGCAACGTAAGCGATGCACCCAAGCACGATGGCGACTGATACTGCCACTACTCTCGGCATCCAGGAAGCAATTTGGTGTAGTTTCATGGGGCCGTCCGGATTCGTGTTTACGTTGCGCGCCGTGCCGCTATCGTCAGGCCCGCAACGGGGATTCCGAACTCCACCCTGATGACATCGGGATCCATCGCCAGGATTTCAAAACCGGATTTCGGGAGCAAACCGGCAAGATACCTTTTGCTGTGGCTGTAGCGTCCGTGCGGATTGAGGCAGAAGGCTTCATTTCCATTCTCCTCCTCGACGGTGAAAACGAAAATGCCGCCAAGGCGAAGCGCGGAATAGCTCGCAGCGAACAATTCTTCCAAGGCGCCGAAGTAGATCATGGTATCGGCGGCAGCAACAAGATCGAAGCGCCCCGGATGTCCGGCAAGATAGCTGGTGAGTTCGCATTTTACCAGTTCATGGTATAGCCCTCGCTTCCCGGCCTCTGCCAGCATCGCCGCGGAAAGATCGACACCGGTAAGCCGTTGCGCATAGGGCGCAAGGATCGGCGCGCAGAGTCCGGTGCCACATCCCGCATCCAGCACCGCCAGTCCCGGGTCGCGGGCAGCAATGCGCTGCAGCGCACCGGAAATCATGTCCGGCCCGCGATAGGACAAATTTTGCAGATTGGAATCGAATTTTGGCGCGAATGCATCGAAATGCTTTTCTACGTACTCATCCGCAGCACGGAGCGGAACCGCCACCCCGGTACAAGCCGCGTAATAGTGCGCCGGAAGGGGATTTCCGGGTTCCTCGATCATCCATTGCCGGTAGATTTCGGCAGCCTCGGCCAATCGTCCCAATTTGTAATAGGCGATTGCCAGCATGGATTTCGGCTTGTCCCGCGTCGGCTCCAGGACAAAGGCGCGACAATGATATTCTGCGGCCTCCATCTGCCGTCCCGCGCGATCCAGCAAATTGCCCAGATTGGACAGCGCGTCTCCGAACAATGGATTGATCGCGATGGCGCGCTGAAAGGCGAGATGCGCCTCTGCCGCTCTTCCATTGCGGTCTTGGACGGCGCCAAGATTATTCCAGTACATTGCATTGTCCGGCACAAGGGCGATGGCATTTTCAAATTCGCCTGCCGCACCGGGAAAATCCCCTCGATCAGCCAGGATGTTACCCAGATCATTTCTCCATTCAGGGACATCGGGCACGAGCTCGATTGATCTCTTTACGCAAGCCAGAGCCAGGTCACTCTTCTCATCCTGATGCAATAAAATGCCAAGATAATGCAGTGACCGCGGCTCTTCCGGCATCGCGTCCAGAATTTGGATGTATATCGCTTTTGCTTGTTCCGTTTCACCTTTCCCGTGACAGGAAAAGGCGTGCTCAAAGGCTTCGTCGATACTCAGTTGTTGATCCATATCCCGATATCCGACTGCGCCCCTGATGCTGGGTTAGTTTTTTATTTGGAGAGGAGTGAGCAAAAATCTCTGCCACGCGGAGAACTCTTGTACATCCAGGTGGATTGGAATGGTAAACGTCCCGCGTCGGCTTATCAATGAAAGTTTGTCCGCGCATTCCCCTTCTTGGACGATTGCCACACCAGCGTTGCGCCAGGAGGGGGGCAAGTGGACGTGATCCGGTTCACCGTCATGGCAAGCTGGTTATCGAAGTGCCACCGTTTTATTCTTCGCAGGAATGTGCCGCGTGCGGCCACGTTCACCAGGACAATCGGGTTTCACAAGCCGAAGTCGTCTGCCTAAGCTGCGGGAACACCGATCATGCGGATCACAACGCGGCAAAAGTGATTGCCATGCGTGGCGTTCGGCAATTATTGTCTGGGAAGTGTGTTCGGAAAGAAAAAAAACGGTGCAGGATCACAAGGATCAAGGTAGGGGCGGAAGGCTCCGAACCGGTTGTGGAAACGCAATCAACGCTTGGTGAGACCGTGGTAAGTCGTGGTGGTGGTAACACTCCTGCGCTCTGGCCGTTGACTCAAGAAGAAACCCACACTACAACGCGTTTACGCGCTTAGTGGCGGGAGACTTCATCGCGCCAAGGACATCAGGAACAGGTGTTGCTGCAAAAGAATCTTGTCTTTTGCCGTTGCGCAACTTGTGTCTGCCTGCAACATCTGATTAGAAACCCAACGCCTGATGAACGTGCCCCCCGTACTCAGCATAATTTACGAATCAACTTTATCGCTCGCAGGCCTTTTGTTCTTCCTCGCTGAAAAGATAGGGGTCCACTCTGGCCTCATCGTTTCTCCGTTGCGCCAATGCCAAGAGATGTTGCGCATGCTCGATTTCTTTTGCATTCTCCTTTTTAATTGAAGCAAGAACCCATTGTCCGAGATAAAAGCCGCTGATTGCTCCCGCAATAGCTCCAAAAAAACCAAATATCCATTGCCCGACAATGACAGCCCCTACGGAAGACGCGACGGATAAATACCAGGGCTGATGCTGCGAACTCTCGACGGCCCTCGACATTTCCTCTTTCGCCAAAGCCACATCGCGGTCACACTTTTGCAGATAAAGTCGATCGAGTTTACCCGTGGTATCGATCAGTTGCTTTCTTAGTTCAGCATCTGCCACAGAAAAATAGGCCGCCCGCAATTTTTCGGGAGCACCGGCATCCCGCGCTTGTTTGACCGCTTCTGCGATACCCGCCCTGCTTTCAAGTGAACTGATCAAAATGCCCAATTGATCCATTGTCCGGCCAACCTCATCCTCTCCCATTTACTGCTCCCATGTTGATTTTTAACAAGCCCCAGCCCACGTCATCTTGCCGAAATCCCACATATTACTTGAAATGAACTACATCCACCTAAGCCGCTAAGGCGGCTATAGGTGGAGTTTTGTGGTTCTGCACGGCTAAACGACAACCGCTCCCCACCTCGGACAGTTCCTGACCGGTGACGTTACCAAATAACGCCCAATGTAACATTGCCCTGGCCGCGTTTTCATCCCTGCTACAGCTTGCGCCGCAATCACATTGATGTTTCCGTTCGGACAGGAGTTTTTTACGCTGGCTACCGCACCGGTGACATGTCTGGCTAGGCTTGACCTGACGAGTCGGCACTTCCACCCACATTGACCCAGCTTCTTCCGCTTTGGTCTTGAGCAGGTTTAGAAAGGTTGACGGTGCGGTATCCAGAATACTGCGCTTCAATCCTTTTTTGTA
>CAVRYQ010000030.1:0-6643 GCA_963725375.1 uncultured Pseudomonadota bacterium
TCGCGGCCCGGCGGGTGCGGCCAGCAGCAGCGCTTTCAGGTTGCGCGCGAACACGTTGATGGCTTCGGTTTCGGCGCGGCTGCGCAGCGCGCCCATCAGTTCCGACTCCAGGTGCATGAAGCTTTTCACGCGCCAGGTCCAGCGCGCGGTGTCCATCAGCCAGCGATCGGCCGGGCGATTCATGTCCCTGATATTGAAACGGCTGGCGATGCGCATCTCGCACGGATTGTGCGGCACAGCCCAAGTCGGTTTTTCTTCTTCGCTATCGAGGCGCAGTTGCACATCCAGCATCTCCTCGCGGCGTCCGCGCAATACCGCCAGTGCACGGTGCGAAGGAATGGTGTTGATGGATTCGGAATAATCGAAGTAGTCGGCATACTTCTCCGCCGCGTCGTTCTTGCCCTCGATCACTTTGGATTGCACCACGCCGTGCTCTTGCACATATTCGCGCAAGGATTGCAACAAGCCCGCATCTTCGGCAAAGCGCTCCATCAATATCTGCCGTGCACCATCCAGTGCCGCCTTGGCATCCGCTACGCCGGGGTTGTTGTCGCCCGCCTCGCTGGTGAACGGATCGCGCAGATACCTGGCCGCTTCCTCTTCCGGATTCAGCGTCGGATTTGCCAACAACGCATCCGCCAGCGGCGCCAGCCCCGCCTCCAGCGCAATCTGGGCCTTGGTGCGGCGTTTCGGCTTGTAGGGCAGATACAAGTCTTCCAGGTGCGTCTTGTCAGTGGCGAGCGAAACCGCCTTCAACAACTCCGGCGTCATCTTGCCCTGCTCCGTGATAGAGGCAATGATGGCTGCTCGCCGCTCTTCCAGCTCGCGCAGATAACGCAACCGCTCCTCCAACAGACGCAACTGCGTGTCGTCCAGCCCGCCCGTCGCCTCCTTGCGATAGCGCGAGATGAACGGCACTGTCGCCCCCTCGTCCAGCAGGGCGATGGCAGCCGCAATTTGAGCAGGTTTGGCCGCGATTTCGGCGGCAAGGCGTTGTTCGATGGAAGGAAGCATGGATTGGTTCGCTGAGTAAAAAAGACCTCGATCTGGAGAGGTCTATGGGTGAAATTTACGGGAGCGGATTATGCCAAGACGGGAGAGATACTGAAAGAAAAATGGTCGATACCGATTTGATCTTCGATTTTTGCCTGATTCAATTTGACACTATTTTTTGTCATGGCAATAAGCAAACTTATCTCAGGACGGGGAGAAATCGGCATAGGGGGCAGTTATTGTAACTGACCCTTGACCACAAAAGCTTTGCGGTTCATTTCCCGCTCGCCTTGGTCGGTAGCGCCTTCTATCCGACTCTTGTTCATCGGCTCGCAGTTTCGTTCCGCGCTTCCTCCCCATACTCGGTCGCCCTCATGCAGTTGCGCTTCCCTTCGTTCGCTGTGGTCAGCTTACGGGAGGACTTACACCTCCAAGATTGCGCCCATGCTGGGCGCACAATGGAAAAGGCCTGGCAATAGCCAGGCCCTCACGTTGCTGCAGTTTGTGGAAAACAAACTGCCATTCCCCAATCAGGATTTCCCGGACGACAAAATCATCAGGGATAGCAGCAGAAATGGAGCCATAACAAAGAAAAGCGGAATGGATAGTCCTAACACGATTGCACCTCCAACATGAATTTATGAACACTTGCGCGTGCCATACCAGTTTGTTTCGATTCCGATAACAAACCATTAGTCAAAGAACGGCTGAGGGCGTGTTAGTAGTATGGTTTTTTGATAGTGTCATCAGTTATCCATTAATGCAATAAATATCTTGATTTATCAAAGATTTAACAGGACTAAATTACTGCGCCATTACGGGATTATCTGACCGTCAGTTCGCACAGAGACTGATGAAGGGATGTTTGCTCGTTTGATGATGGACACTTGAATAAAACCGGTGACCATCGGGATCCCTGTATCTGGCCATGAGATATATCACAGGCCAAACTCAATTCCGATCGATGCGCCGATAGATCGCTCGCCGCTGCTTTTCCCGACTCCATATCCATATTCGGGGCCGATATACCATCCGAGGTTCTTGGCAGGCCAAAACATCATGTCCATTGCAAACGCAATCCCAAACGAAGTTCCAGTGTCTGCCCCCCTGAATTTTCGTCCTGCCTGTGGTCCCATTCCAACCATGAGTTCAGTTGCCGTAGACAGGCGAAAAGGCTTCATGAAAAGAATCTCGCCACTTAATTCCCGTTGGCCCGCAGAGCTCAGTGCGGTTACGCCGGTCTCGATTTCGAGAACATCTTCAACGGGCGTAAATTCAACGGCAACGGTGCCGCCCCTGCTGAATGTCTTGTTACCCAGATTACGTTCGACCGCCGGGCTAAGCTGAAGCACGATGGAATGATTCTCATCATTTGCGGCCTCTTCACACATGGCGTGATGAGAAATGCCCGCCAGTACCCATATCACTACAAAATTTCGCAGATTTAGCATATTCGACCACGATACCACGACCAATGAAATGCTGTTATTCCTGCCGCCAAGCGTCAAAAAAATGGAGAACGCCTTTTCTTGAAACTTTCAGAATTGAAAAATTTCGAACCTGCCTGAATTTCGCAGTTATTGCGGAATGGCTGTCAGTCCGGGATCGAGCAAGGCTTTGAATTGCTCATATGGAATCGGCCGGCTGAACAAATACCCCTGGAAAGCATTGCAGCCGCGCGACTGGAGGAACTCGCGTTGAGCTTCAGTCTCGACCCCTTCCGCGATGACTTCCAACCCAAGTTCTTTAGTCATCGCGATGATGGCGCCCACAATGGCTGCGTCGCTGGGGTCGGTGGAAATATCACGCACGAAACTCTGATCGATCTTGATCTGGTCCAGGGGCAGGCGCTTGAGATATTGCAGCGAAGAATAGCCGGTCCCGAAATCATCCATCGAAAAACTTACGCCGGTCTGTTTCAAATCGCGCATCTTGGTGATGGCATCTTCAACATTTTCCAGCACCGTACTTTCGGTCAGCTCCAGTTTCAGATTGAGCGGATGTGCTCCGGTATACAGCAAGGCACGCTGAACATAAGACACGAAATCGTCCCGTCTGAACTGCTTGGCACTGACGTTTACTGCCAGGACCAGATCGCGCATATGCGGATCGTCTTGCCAGGCCTTCAGTTGTTTGCAGGCAGCCTCCAATACCCAGTTTCCGATGGGCAGGATAAGCCCGCTCTCTTCTGCCAGAGGGATGAAATCAGCAGGAGACACCATGCCGCGGTCAGGGTGTATCCAGCGAATCAATGCTTCCGCGCCCACGGGACGGCGCGCGCCATCTACCTGGATCTGGTAATAGAGATGAAATTGCTGCTTTTCCAGCGCAGAGTTCAATTCCTCCTCAATGACTGCGCGCCTGTTTATGGCCTCCTGCATCGCCGGATCAAAGAAGCGCAGAGTGTTGCGACCGGCTTTCTTGGCCTGATACATGGCGATGTCCGATTGCTTCATCAACTCATCTATCGAGAGGTGCTGCCCGCTGAACATCGTGGCGCCAATGCTGGAACTGCCTCGAAATTCATGCGTCTCGATCTGATAGGGCCTGTTGCCCATGTACAGTATCTTTTCGGCAACGGACTCCGTCTGTGCTGCAGCCTCAACCGCCTTGCCATTCAGGTTTTCCAGCAGTACCACAAATTCATCCCCGCCTAAGCGTGCAACGGTGTCAGCTTCGCGAACACACGAAATCAGGCGCTTGGCGACCTGCTGCAGAAGCAGGTCACCGATTCTATGTCCGTGGGTATCATTGATCGCCTTGAAATTGTCCAGGTCTATGATCAACAGTGCGCCGAATCTGGCATGGCGTTCGGCGGAGGTCAGCGCCTGACTAAGCCGGTCATGGAGCAGTTGCCGGTTTGGCAAATCCGTAAGCTGATCGTAGAACGCCAGATGCTCAATCTGTTTTTCTGCATTCTTGCGTTCGGTGATATCGCGAATGACGCTGTACAGCAGCGTTTCCTGGTTCAGTTCGATCACCCTGCAATTGACATCCACGGGCATCTTCGACCCGTCCTTGCACTGATGCGCGGATTCGAAGGTTGCATGCCCCTTGGCCAATATCTCCGCGATGCGCTCAGGTACCTTGCTGGCAAATTCAGAAATGTCGAATTCCGCAATGCTCCTGCCCAGCATCTCCTCCCTCGTGTAGCCCAGGCGCTGGTGCCCGCTGGGATTGATATCCATGATGCGCCCATCCGTGGTCATCAGCAGCATGCAGTCTTTTGCCGAATCGAACAGGACACGAAACTTCTGCATGGCCTGCTCCAGAAGATCAAAAGGTTCTTCAATCACTTCGACCACGATGGCTCGGTAGATCATCAGGTAGGCGATCACCTTGTAGATGTGCCCCAGCACGTTGTAGCTGCCCATCATGGTGGTATAGAGCGTAAAGTAGAACTCGCTCATCGCCAGCGTGCACACCGCACCGAACAGCAGCACGATGTTGAATGGTTGACGCTCGCGAAGCATGGTCAACAGCTTCGCAGCCGTGGCCACGTTTATGGCCATGACAAAATATTCAACGAATTTCTTGAATGTCGTGAGACCCCGACCGGGAATGAAGGTGTCCGGGAACCAGCCCTGGTGATACATCACCGCCCAGTAGATCGCCAACGTCACAAGGCTCAATGAACTGAAGATCAGGAATCGGGTCGCGTTTGAGGCCGGGGGATTCCATGACCTGACAGATACGGCCAGCAGGGAAAATGCTGCAAACAAGCGAGCGAACAGCCAGAAGTAGAGATGTTTCTGTGCATCATTGACAGAGATGAAATCCGGCATGCCGACATAGGATACGGTGTGCAGAAAATCGAGCACACCTATCGAAAAGAACACGCTGGCAAGCAGCACGATGTTTCCGGAAAGGTTTCGGTTATGCGAGTTCCAGCCGACCGCGAACACCATCATGGAGACAATGATCGATACGGTCTCCATCAGGGTATGTATGGGAAGGTAGCCCGGGATGCCTTTGGAGTCTGGCCATGCGGGCAATATCCAGGCCAATAGCTGGATGCCGGCCAGCAGCAGCAGGAATGCAGCCATCCGTCGCATTGAATTGCGATATGAGGGGTGCAGCCATCCGGCTTTTATCAAGTTAACCACCTCGGCATCGGCATTCTCTGCTTGTAGATTGGTGAAGTATATTCCACATTGTTGCGAAACTGGGAGTGGTCGAGATTGCCCCCAATTGTGCTTTCTGCCTGCTCAAAATTGGGCGGGCCATGCCTTATCCTGCCCTTTCCAAAATTGGGTATCCGGATTAAACGGTGGATGAGGTGAAGTCTAGCTGATCAGCTTGCATTATGAAGTCTCCTGTTGTATCCATGATCGCCGATTCTGCGACCAGGTTGTAGCCTTTTTTTGCGTTACAGCGTGGTTGTGAATTTCCGGGTCATTGCGGCCTGGAAAATAATTCCAAATATGCAACTACGCGCGCACCATGGTCACTGAATTCCAGAAGATCGCACAAACTCCTGACCAGTTTCAATCCTCGCCCGTGCCGCTGATCTTCAAGGGACAGTTGGTTGATGTTGCTGTAATCAAAACCATCACCACTATCATGGAACATTATTTTCAGCCATGCGCCATGCTTGGAATCAATGCGCTTCAATTCAATTTCGATTTGGCCTTCGGTCAGTTTTTGTAAACTTGCTTCCCGCTCTTCGTAGTACCTGGTCATGCCATCTTCAATCTGCTTGATACTGGAATTGAGTTTAAGCAGGCCATGATCGAGTGCATTGTTGAAAAGTTCGGACAGCACGATGAAGATCGACGTATCAAGCTGGCTCTTGTCAACATTGTTAGTGATATCGATAAGCATAGGGACGACGTCCAGATTCCTGAGTTTGGGGGCCGTCAGAATCAATTGCATTTGCCAGCCAATCTGATCTGATTCCCCCTCAAACCAGTTGATGGCTTCAAAATTCTGGTCTGCCGCGGCGGCATTTGCATTTCCGATGGCCGGATAATCAGCCACGTCAGAACAGTCTGCAAGAACAAAGGCAATGTCATCGAGTGCCGGCTGATCATCCAGCTTTTCTGTTATTGCCTGCACTAGGCAGTCAAATTTCTCGGCATGGCCATGGTCGACGACCGAGCCAAAGCCGTAGAACTTGCCTTGGCACAGATTGAAAAACAGTTCGGAAAAGGGTCGATTGTCCGGCTCGGCTCCCGCGAGGCGCTGTTGCCGATTGCCGTAATCTCGACCGGCTCGATCAGTTTTGACGCGGCGCTGGGTGTTGGAGGCGTCCCAAGAGGACGAGTTTCAGAAGTTTTCGGCCCGGAGTCCTCGGGCAAGACAACCATCTGCCTTCAGATCATCGCCGAGGCGCAAAAGGCGGGCGGTCTAGCGGCGTTTGTCAACGCGGAACATGCGCTCGATCCCGGTTACGCCAAGAAACTGGGCGTCGATGTGGACAATCTGCTGGTTTCGCAGCCCGACTCGGGCGAACAGGCGTTGGAAATCACGGAAGCCCTGGTCCGGTCAGGAGCGATTGACGTGCTAGTGGTCGATTCGGTGGCCGCGCTCGTTCCCAAGGCCGAGCTTGACGGCGAGATGGGCGACTCGCACATGGGCTTGCAGGCGCGGCTGATGTCGCAGGCGCTGCGCAAGCTGACAGGCACGGTTTCAAAGTCAGGCACGGCAC
>CAVRYQ010000031.1:0-5557 GCA_963725375.1 uncultured Pseudomonadota bacterium
AGGACGACGAGGTGGCAGGGTTGATCTTCTTCATGACGCGTGCCGGAATGATAGACGTCCGTAAGGCGATCGAAGGTCAGCTTGCCGTCGCCTTTGAAGCGCGTGGATTGGTCCACCAGCGTGCGCGGGCGATTCAGCTTCGAATATTCCTGGTAACCCGGCTTACTGTGCATCGGATCGCTCAAGCCGCGGCCGCCGGTAACGAATTGCAATCCAGCCTGCACCAAACCTGAGTATAAGCCGCCATGAAATGCCTGGTGGAAATTGCGAACTTCCCAGAGTTCTTTCTTGATCCAGCTGCCTTCAATTTTTTCCGGGTAGGCGGAGAGAGTTTTCGCTGAAGTGTCCCCCGCGCAAAGCGCTTCATAAATTGTTTCCGGCGGCGAGCATGCCGCTTTTGATGGCGGTATGAATTCCCTTCAGGCGCTGCGAATTCAGCAGGCTGGCGGAATCGCCGATGATCAGGCCGCCGTCCACGTAGCTGCGCGGCATGGAATACCAGCCGCCGTAGGGGACCGTCTTCGCGCCAGGGCCGATCAGCTTCCCGCCTTCGAGAATATTTTTCACGAAGGGATGCGTTTTATATTTCTGGAATGCTTCGTGCGGATCGAATAGCGGGTCGTGATATTCCAGCGCGATGACCATGCCCAGCGAGACCGTTTCTCAATTGCGAGCGGTGGAGCTGGATGACCTGCTGGGGCGCGATCCGGTGCAACTGGATGGCGCGGGATTGCATGAGCAGTTGACAGATAAAGTCGTGCTCGTTACCGGCGCGGGTGGCTCCATCGGTTCCGAATTGTGCCGCCAGATCGGGCGTTTTGCGCCCAAGACGCTGGTGTTGTTTGAATCCGGGGAGTTGGCCCTGTACAACATGGAGCAGGAACTGAACAAGGAATTTCCGCAACTCGATATCGTCTATCTGGCGGGCGACGTGCGCGATGAGGTGCGGTTGGAGCAGGTATTCGCGGGATATCGCCCCAGTGTGGTGTTCCATGCGGCTGCCTACAAACATGTTCCATTGATGGAACACCACAATGCCTGGCAGGCAGTACGCAACAACGTGTTCGGCACCTGGCGGGTGGCCGCATGTGCTCAAAAGCATGGTGTGAAAAAATTCGTTCTGATCTCCACCGACAAGGCGGTCAACCCGACCAACGTGATGGGGACCACCAAGCGCATGGCAGAGATGATCTGTCAGGGCCTGCAACGGCAGGACGGCACGCGTTTCGTCATCGTGCGCTTTGGCAACGTGCTGGGCAGCAACGGCAGTGTGATCCCCAAGTTCCGTGAACAGATCGCCAAGGGCGGGCCGATCACGGTGACGCATCCTGACATCACCCGTTTTTTTATGTCCATCCCGGAGGCGGCACAACTGGTGATGCAGGCCGGTTACATGGGAAAGGGCGGCGAAATATTCGTGCTCGACATGGGCGAGCCGGTGAAGATCATCGATCTGGCGAAAGACCTGATACGCCTTTCCGGCTTGAGTGAAGAGGACATCAGGATCGAGTTCACGGGTCTGCGACCGGGCGAAAAATTGTACGAAGAAGTGCTCGCAGATGACGAACACACCCTGTCCACGCCACATCCAAAACTGCGTATCGCCCGGGCGCGTCAAGTTGCTTCCGGCGAATTTCAGAAAATGCTGGACTGGATAAACGCCGATGTCGCAAACAGCGACGAGTGCGTGCGGGAGCGCCTGCAGTATTGGGTTCCGGAATATACTCCGGCACCGAACCCGAACGGGCATTAGCCATGTCTTCGCTTTCGGTCATACTCATTACAAAAAATGAGGCTTCGAATATTCGTGAATGCCTCGACTCGGTGTCTTGGGCAGACGAAATCATTGTAGTGGATTCAGGAAGCACTGACAGCACGGTCGACCTTGCACGGGAACTGGGTGCTCAGGTATATGTGCACGCAGACTGGCCGGGTTTTGGCCAGCAAAAGAATCGGGCGCTCACTTATGCCAG
The DNA here is from genome assembly GCA_963725375.1 of uncultured Pseudomonadota bacterium. Taxonomy (GTDB): domain Bacteria; phylum Pseudomonadota; class Gammaproteobacteria; order Burkholderiales; family Gallionellaceae; genus Sideroxyarcus. The sequence continues at coordinate 1,974 of CAVRYQ010000031.1, forward strand.
CAAGGACTGGATCTTCTCGATTGATGCAGATGAGCGTGTTTCACCAGGCTTGAAGGCCGAACTCGCGTCGGCAATGCGCACGGCCGATGCGGAAGGCTATTATTGCCCGCGCCTGTCCCGGTTCTGCGGAACCTTTGTGCACCATTCCGGGTGGTATCCCGACTTTGTGCTGCGTCTTTTTAAACGTGGTTCAGGAAGATTCTCGGATAGTCTCGTGCACGAAAGCGTGATACTCAAAGGCCGCGCAAAGAAATTGAAGACGCCGCTCCTGCATTACAGCTATCTCACGAAGCATGACGTCGACCGCAAGGTGGAACAGTACTCGAGTGCAGCCGCACAGCAAATGCTGCAATCCGGAAGACGTTCGAGCTGGATCGGAGCGGCGCTGAGCGGAGGCTGGGCCTTCGCACGCACTTATGTGTTGCGGCTGGGGATGCTGGATGGTGCCGCCGGGTGGAATATAGCCTGCATGAATGCGCGTACGACCTATCTCAAATATCGCAAGCTGGAAGCCTTGCGGGCAGCGAGTCGTTAGCCCAGCGCGCGCTTCAACCGGCTGCGCAACAATTGCCAGCGCAACTCGCGGGTATCTTCCGGTTCATTCAGTTTTTGACCTGCTGCAGGTGTGCCGCGCCGCAGAAAATAGCGGTCGAACACCGACTGTCGAATTCCCCACTTGTGCAGGAATTGCTTACCGCCGTCGTTCTTCTTCACCTTGCCGGTCGATTTGCACTGGAAGTGATAGACCAGTGAATCGCCTACTCCCAGGAATATACGGCAACCGGCATGCCACAATTTCATTGAAAAATCGTTATCACTGCTCATTCCCGGCGAAAATTCGCTGCTGTATCCGCCAACTTTGAACCACCAGCGCTTGCTGACCAAGGTCGGCGGCCAGGTTGCTCCGTACCAGTCCATTTTGCGATGTTGGGGCAGCTCCGCGAGCAGCCTGGCCTCGTCAAAGTTCCCTGCATCGCTGCCGTAGTTGCTGACGATAACGCATGGATTGTTTGTAGCGCGAGGCTCGATCATCGTGCCCGAAAGCATAAAAAGATCCGTATCCAATTGCCTGAGCTTGCTGATCAGCGCCGTGTCCCAACCGGGACAGCAATACATGTCGTCATTAAGGTACAGGATGTAGTCCTGAGTGACATGCATCGCAGCTTCATTCACTGCCAGGCAAATACCAACATTCTGCGGCGAAGCGGTATGGGTGATGCCCTGCTGGCGCACCCATTCCAGGGTGCCATCGCTGCCGTCGTTGACGTGAATGATGATCTGGTGCGTTTGGCTTGAGTTTTCGTGAATGCTGCGCACACACAACTTGAGCAGCTCGAGATTATTCCACGTCGGGATCAGAATTGAAAACATGCTTTGAAATCCTTAAAAAACGCCATTTTTTGATTTCGATTCGGTTGGCATTGAGGTAAATTTCAAGGCGTCCCGGCACTGGCCCTCGCCCCGAAATCCGGGTGCGTCATGTTAACATTCGTGCCACTTTAAATAACCTGCAGTTTGCGTTCGTATCAGTCTTCATTTCGGACTTTTGGCACGCCAGCAAGGTTTTGCGGATGAAATTCACAAGCAAAATGAAAATTCCAGAACAAACATGAAGGTGCCGAAACGAATACTGGTAGCAGTTCCCCTGAGAATCGGCGATGTCCTGCTGTCCACTCCGGTAATCCGGTCCTTGCGCCTGGCCTGGCCTGAAGCGGAAATCGACGTATTGGTGTTCGAGCATACCGAAGGGATACTGCAGCGCAATCCGGATGTCGACCGGGTGATCACAGTGCCTGCCCGCCCGGGATTCCTGGCGCATTTGCGCCTGATTCTCGGCATATTCCGCCGTTACGATCTTGCGCTGACAACGCTGCTGGGCGACCGGCCGACGCTATATGTGTGGCTGGCAGGCCAAATGCGGATTGGCATGCAGGACGGCAGCGGCAAGGAACATTGGAAACAGCACTTGCTGACGCGCTGGGCCACATTTGACCACAAAGGCACGCATACCGTCCTTACGAACCTCGGCCTGACCAAGGCGCTTGGCATTCCGCCCTGTCACGAGGTCGTCGTCGGATGGAACGAATCAGACGAGCGCTCCGTAGCAGCCCTGATTCCCTTTGATTTGGGCGGGGAGGCATTTGCAGTGTTGCACATGTCGCCAAAATTCTCATACAAGATGTGGCACAGGGACGGGTGGGTGGAGTTGGCACGTTGGCTTGAAAAAATGGGCATCCGCTCCGTACTTACCGGAAGCGGCGCACCAGATGAGATGGAATATGTCGCCCGGATATTCCGATCCATGCCTCCCGGCACCGTAAACATGGCAGGAAAGCTCAGCCTCGCCGAAAGCGCGCTTCTCATCAGCCGTGCCAGATGCTATGTGGGCCCGGATACTGCACTTACCCATGTGGCTGCGGCGCTGGGCACGCCTACCGTAGCCCTGTTCGGGCCATCCAACCCGGTAAAATGGGGGCCGTGGCCAAAGGATTTCAAGGAAAACCGGAATCCCTACAGTTTGAAGGGCACGCAGCGCGTTAACAACGTAATATTACTGCAAGGCAAGGGCGATTGTGTTCCTTGCATGGAAGAGGGATGCGATCGCCACAACGGTAGCTTGAGCGACTGTTTGCAGAAACTACCGGCTGAACGTTTGATCAATGCCCTGGATCAGTTATTGAATCTGACAAATCGAGATGCCGTTTAACTGTTACAGAATAAAAATGCGACCTTACCTTCAAGAAGCGCTATTGGAGCGTGGCGGCTGGCTTCTGTTGCTGTCAAGTGCATCCCTTCTATATGTCTTTTCGCTACCAGGTGTCATGGCCATTCGGAGCGGATTGCTTCTTATTGCTTTTATACTTTCTCTTAAATTTTTCAAAAAGGGTTTGCAGACAAGGTCCAAGCCTCTCTTGATTGTCTTAACCTTGTTCATACTGTTGCAAATTTGGATGCTGACCATCTCGGTATTCGTCGCCAGTCACCCTGCTGCGTCAATTGCCGAATGGAAAGGGCAATGGCTCACGACATTTATCACCTTCATCATCGGTACAGGTCTCGCATGCGCGCTTTCATTATCTAGAATGCGGCTCTCCACGACTGTCGCCATGATCATACTGATACCGGTTACCCTTTATATGCTGACTAATGCGGTCGTCATCTCGTCCGACATGATCCGCAAAGGCGAATTCCTCACGCAACAGGCGGGCATCAGCATGCACAAGGCCATCATTGGATACCTTATTGCTTTGATTGAACCGTTGATTGTCGTCGATTCGGTGTTACGTATTATCAAGCGCCGCCCCCTCTTCCCTTTTCCGGAGTGGGGCGTGGGAATATTACTAATGTTGGTTCTGTTTTCACTGTTCACAGCAAGCGCTCGTAACGGCATTATCATCTTGTTCGTAGCATTGCTGCTAGGTTGCGCATTAACGTACAGGGAAATCTATAAGACATATTCCTTAAAAAGAATTTTGACGTTTCTGTTGGGGACATTATTCAGTCTGGTCCTGCTCAGTATTGCCTCGTATAAAATCGACCCACGCTGGCAAAGTTTTATCGAAACCGTGCCAATTGCCATTCAG
>CAVRYQ010000032.1:0-4029 GCA_963725375.1 uncultured Pseudomonadota bacterium
TATACCGTGGGCGCACACTGGGGCAAGCAAACCTACAAAGGCAGCACTGCTAATCAACTCACAGCCAATGGCGCCGATCCATCCTACGCTGACTACAAGCTGAGCATCAGCAAAGACCTCGGATCCGGTTACGGTGTGAGCCTGGCCTACAGCAAGACAAACGCTGCAACTGGCGCAGGCACCTTCTATACCGTTGCAGGCAACGAACTGGGCAGGGGCACAGCAGTATTGGCTCTGAATCGCACGTTCTGATAAAGGCGTTGATCGGCATTGGCGTGCCAAATCGCCGCCCAATGCGCCTGGTGAATGCTTTTCGCCGGGCGCATTTATTTTGGCAAGCGTTGAAGACACGGATCAATCCGGAGCAGCGCAGTGCGAATTCTTGATGAGTTTTTTACACGCAAAGACCAACAATTTGCCTCGTTTTTATACTGTTTCTCATAGCATGCTCCTATTCAAGCAAGGAGGATTGTATGAAACGAATCACCACGGTATTAAGTGAATCTGAAGCGACGATTGTGCGCAAAGCGGTCTGCGTCGCGGGCGGTGAGCAGGTTGTCATTACCCCGATTCCATGCGGGGTGCATGCGGTTGATATCGCGGATATACGCGCCAAAAATACAATTCACGAGCCATGCAAGCAGGTACGGTTCGATGTGACGGCCGAAGATGGTATGGCTGGCCGCGTTATTGAGGTGATCCGCGGAACCGCGCACGCCGGAAGGATTGATCTTGCCTCTTTTCAACATTGCGCACATAGGCGTGCCGCTTAGCAATGGGGAGTGTTCTCATGAGCAATGTGATAGATCCATTTCTGGGTCTTATCGGCATCGCCATTCCAATTGGAGTTGCGTATGTCATCCTGTTGTTGCAATCGCGTAATCAGCATCGCATTCGCCAGGAAGATAAACAAATGTACAAATAAGCGGCAAGCCTCAGCAGCTCGATTCCATATGCCCGTCGGATGGTGATAAGCATCGCCACAGCCCCTTCCGGGCGCCGACATCTTGTTGGGCCTGTGTTGGCCGCGCCAGCAAGCTCAACGGCATTCAAGCACTCCGCAGTGTCTTTGCACGCCATTGGAACCCGACCGCGCGGCAAAGCCGCTGCCAGTATCGGGTCATCGGTGCGGGCATGCCCGCCTGTTGCAGGATGATGTTTGATTTGCGCTGGGATATGATGGCTGCTGCGCAGACATAAAGCGCAGGCACCAAGGTTGCGCACGACAATAATCAATGTAAAAGAGGGTGAAATGAAAAAGATCTCGGGGAGGGTTCTGGCATCGCTGGCATTGCTGGCATTGCTGGCATTGCTGGGGAACAACGCACGTGCCGTTATTTCCATGCCGGAAAGGGAGCATGTACAAACAATCGTCTGGATAATCGAAGCTGTGACGTTTGTCACGATTGCAGCCATCTTCTGGTTTGTCTGGCGCATCAGCAAGCGGGCAAAGGAGCGCAGGACGCCGAAGCAGGAAAACTAATCGAGGCGCGCCTGTTGGCCAAACGCAGTCCATCCTGCAATTTCATCAAATTTCCCGGGTTGGCGGATGAAAGGTAATTCGGGTTCCGGTTTCCCACGGATGGATGCGTTTTCATAGTTCGGAACATCTCTGTAGAATTGAAGCCATACAGGGGAGTATTCCGGAGTCCGGAATGCATATAACAAGCTTCAGAAAATAATGACCATCGACACGCGCTTCACTGGTAACAAGGCTGTTCTGGCGTTGCATGGAACAGTCCGCGATCTGCTTGCAATATCTGTCTCGTCAAGCCCGACGCAACGCGGGATGACAAATGGCAGATAGCGGGAAGACAAACAACTCCGCATTCGTCAAATGCATGCGATGCCTGTTGCCGTATGTGTTGTTGGCCGTCGCGTATATCGTCAGCGGCAAATTGGGATTAATGCTGGCGCTGCCGCCCGGCTACGCCTCCCCGATATTTCCCCCGGCCGGCATAGCAGTCGCAGCGGTCCTGATCGGCGGCAAAAAGGCCTGGCCCTGGATATTCTTGGGCTCGCTGCTGTTGAATCTTTGGGCGGGTTACACGGCCAGCCATCAAATGGACTCCGTGGCGGTCATGGGCGCCACCGCGATCGCCCTGGCGTCGACGTTGCAGGCCGCAACAGGCGGGTGGATGTTGCATCGCGCGATCGGCTATCCGGCAGCGCTTGACCGCGGCTCTCAAATCATGCGTTTCCTTTTGCTGGCGCCGGTGTTGAGCCTGGTCAGCTCGACGATTTCAGTGACCAGCCTGTGGGCGTTGGGTAACATCGACCAGGCCCAGCTTGCGATGAATTGGGCGACGTGGTGGGTCGGCGACTCGCTCGGTGTCGTCGTCATGGTGCCCATCGTCATGACGGTTGCCGGTCAGCCGCGAGATATCTGGCGCAGCCGGATGCGCACGGTCGCCACACCGATGCTGCTGATCTTTGCGCTCTTTGTTGTGATATACCTCAAAACCAACCAGTGGGAATATCACAACTCACTGTCCGATTTCAGCCAGATGTCTCAACAGGCATTCGATCAGGTCAATATCAAACTCGAGGAACAGAGTGCCTTGCTCGATGAGATGGCCGGGTTGCTTCTGCATGACGAACACGGTCATCTTGGCCGGGATGAATTTCACCGCGCGTTGCAGAGAGTACGTGGCCGCTTTCCCATGATACAGGCTTTGGAATGGGTACCGCGGGTTGATGCAGGCGATCGCGAGCGATTCGAGGCTGGACAGCGTGCCGATTTGCCAGGCTTCGAAATCACGGAACGCAGCGACGCAGGGAAACTGGTGCGCGCGGGCCATCGCGCCAGCTATTATCCGGTCACCTACGTTGAGCCTCTGACGGGCAACGAACCTGCCGTCGGCTTCGACCTTGCTTCCAATGCTGCACGCAGGGAGGCCCTGGACAAGGCGGTTCGAACAGGCACTGCGGTCATGACCGAGGGCGTGCATCTGGTGCAGGATGCGCAATCCCAATCGGGCGTATTGATATTGCTGGCCGTGCATCCGCACGATAGCGGCACGGGCATGGTCCTGACTGTCCTGAAAATGGGCGATTTCATGGACAAGCTGCTGTCGGGCACGCGTCCTTTGCTGTACACCCGCCTCATTGATCTGGATGAGAACAGGGTACTCTATGACAACTTCAGCCCCGGGGCCGGTGTTGCGCTACGGAAGCGGGATTTCACGTTCGGAACACGGCACTACGAGTTGGAGAACGCGCCAACGCCAGCCTATTTCGCCCAGCACCACGGCTGGGAAAGCTGGGGCGTACTCGCAATGGGTATCCTCGGCACCGGGCTGATCGGCGCGCTGCTCCTGCTGGGAACAGGATATGCGGGGCGCGTGGAAGCCCAGGTGCGGGACAGGACCCGGGAACTCAGCGAAAGCGAATCCAGGTTTCACTTTATTCTGGAAAACAGCCCCATCGCCGTACGCATTACGGCGTTCGACTCCGTTGTGGAACCAGCGTGCCTGCGGCCGGAAGCTGTAGTTTTTCTGTCAGCTTTACTCCCACCAACGCAGGAAGCCGCTCCGGCTCAATCGTGATTCAGGATAACGCCGCGGGAGCGCCTCATGTCATCAACCTGACTGGCGTTGGCAACGGTCCGCTTGCAGTCTTTGCTCTCAAAGCGTGGCGTTTCCGACGCAATCGCTCGGAACCACGAGCGCCGCCCAAGCCATTACACTCACCAACGGCGGCAACCAAACGTTAGGCATCACCAGCATTCAAGTAACCGGTGACTTCGCCCAGGTCAACAACTGTCCATCCACTTTAGCCGCTAGCTCGAGTTGCACAATCAATGTCACATTCACGCCTACAACCTTCGGAACCCGTACCGGCACTCTGGCGGTCAGTGACAATGGTCAGGGCAGTCCGCAAACTGTGAGCCTTACTGGAAGTGGTCCAGCCCCTCCCGCTCCCGTGATTGTATTCGCGCCCGTGAGTTCTGTTTTCTCCGCGCAGCCAGTGAAAACATCGAGCTCCGCGCAATCGGTCATCCTCAGTAACACAGGCGACGCTACACTG
>CAVRYQ010000033.1:0-14098 GCA_963725375.1 uncultured Pseudomonadota bacterium
CCCCCCCCCCCCCCAGCCGCGCCGAAACCGAAGCCATCAACGTGTTCGCGCGCAACCTGAAAGCGCTGCTGCTGGCCGCACCCGCCGGGCCGCGCGTGACCATGGGGCTGGACCCCGGCATCCGCACCGGCGTGAAGGTTGCGGTGGTGGACGAGACCGGCAAGATGGTAGATACCGCCACCATCTATCCGCACCAGCCGCGCAACGATTGGGACGGCTCATTGCATACGCTGTCGCAACTGGCCGGGAAGCATCGCGTGGAGGTCATCTCCATCGGCAACGGCACGGCCTCGCGCGAGACGGACAAGCTGGCGCGGGATTTGATCAAGCTGCTTCCGGAATTGAAGATGACCAGCATTGTAGTGTCTGAAGCCGGTGCGTCCGTGTATTCCGCCTCGGAATTTGCCTCGAAAGAATTGCCGGAGCTGGATGTGTCACTACGTGGCGCTGTATCCATCGCGCGCCGCCTGCAGGACCCACTGGCCGAACTGGTGAAGATCGATCCCAAATCGATAGGCGTGGGCCAATACCAGCACGACGTGAGCCAGTTCCAGTTGGCGCGTTCGCTGGATGCGGTGGTGGAAGACTGCGTCAACGCCGTGGGCGTGGACGTGAACACGGCCTCGGTGCCTTTGCTGGCGCGCGTTTCCGGTCTCTCCGGCAGCGTGGCGCAGGCCATCGTGAACCAGCGCGACCTTAAGGGAAAATTCAACAGCCGCGCCGAACTGCGCGCCGTGCCGCGCCTGGGCGACAAGACCTTCGAGCAGGCGGCTGGCTTCCTGCGCATCATGGACGGGAACGATCCGCTCGATACCTCTGCCGTCCATCCCGAATCGTATCCACTGGTGCAATCTATCCTCGCCGACATCAAGCAGGACATCAAGGGCGTGATCGGCAACGGCGGTCTGCTGAAGTCGCTCAACCCGGCGAAATATGCCAATGAAAAATTCGGCGTGCCGACCATCAGCGATATCCTCAAGGAACTGGAAAAGCCTGGTCGCGACCCGCGCCCGGAGTTTGTCGCTGCGGTTTTCAGGGAAGGCGTGGAAGCTTTGTCCGATCTAAAGCCGGACATGATCCTGGAAGGCGTGGTCACCAACGTGGCGGCTTTCGGCGCGTTCGTGGATATCGGCGTGCATCAAGACGGCCTCGTGCATATCTCGGCACTGGCCGAAAAATTTGTCAAGGACCCGCACACGGTGGTCAAGGCCGGGCAGATCGTCAAGGTGAAGGTGCTGGAAGTGGACGAAAAGCGCAGGCGCATCTCGCTCTCCATGCGCTTGACGGATACGGCGGAACAGGCAAGTTCCAAAGCGGCGGAACCGCGCGAGCAACGGGATAATCGCGGGCAGGCCAAGCCTGCCGGTGGCAAGTCCGCAAACCGTGCTTCGGCCCAGGCGCCAATGGGTGGCGCGATGGCGGCGGCTTTTGCCAAGCTGAAGAATTGAAAATAGCTCCTGTTTGTTTCCAAGGGTATCCGGATTTTCCGGTGGTTGGACGTTAAAATACTTCTTCGCTGAGAAGGTCAAGAAGGGTGGTTAGGTCGGTTCCAAGGTTGACCTGCCTAGTTTGGATTACCTGGTACTATGAAGTCTCCCGCCACTAAGCGCGTAAACGCGTTGTAGTGGCGGGAGACTTCATTGTATTGAGATTCAATTTACTCCGAGGATGTCAGCCAGTTTTCGGTAAGCACACCTGGGTATTTGGCAAAATCCTTCATATTGTTTGTAACAACCGTCACGTTAAGTGACACTGCATGTGCCGCAATCAGCTTATCCAGAGCATCTGTCTTGATATCGCGAGTGGACCGTCGAATCGGGCCGTACGCAACGCCGGCGGCAGCGTCAAACGGTACTACTTGAATGTCTTCCACAAGGCTGGCGAGGTTGATGCGCTCCTGCTCCGTGTTGGCGGATACAGTTACTCCGTATTCCAGTTCAGCATATGTGATCGATGACATCACCACGTCGCCGACATAGCACTGTGCAAAACGCCGGGCAACTTCTTCCGGCTGATTTTTCATCAGATAGATGCACATGCTTGTATCGAGCATATAGCGGGGCATTACAGAGAGTCTCTTTCGACTTGCTCGTGTTCGCCGCGCCCCTCAGCCATGAAATTCGGTGAGAACTTGGCAAACTTCGTCAGAACGCCAGACAGCGACCGGCGAACAGGACGAATATGAATTTCATCGCCATCGCGCTCAATTTCCAGTTCTATATCCATGCGTTCATAGGCAATATCGGCAGGGATACGAACGGCCTGCGAATTGCCATTTTTGAAAGCTTTAGTGGTGTGCATTGCAATCCCCGTTATCTATGGATGTACGATGTGTGTACATTAATCCATCAGGCGATAAATGTAAATACACAGATGTACACATGCAAAAAAACATTACCCCCTGCAGCCAGAACTTGGCACCCTCGGTTTGGGCGATCCACAGCCCCAATACTTCCTTTTGCCCGTCCATGTTCACACCGATCGCCAGATACACCGCTTTGGTTCGCACTGCACCCGCATCACGCACTTTGATGTGGATGATCGACATCCATCCGGCGCTCAATATCTCGGTGCTGATTAACAATTTGAAGACGGCCAGCGCACGTCGAACCCGGAACCGCTTTGCCGAACATCTCAGCTCTTTTTACCGCAAGCCGTTGTTCTGGCATCGGGCATATTTCGTCGGCAGCGTGGGCGGTGCGACGCTTGAGACGGTTCGGGCTTACGTGGATGCCCAGGGAACGGAAGAACACGCACGCAAGGCCAAAGCAACATCAAAAACCAAACCGTCCGCTTGCCCCCCCTCCTGGCGCAACGCAGGTGTGGCAATCGTCCAAGAAGGGGAATGCGCGGACAAACTTTCAATACCTCGTCAAAACCGAGTTTAGGGACTGGACGTGCTGGATACCCTGCATTCTCTTCCTCATGCGTGCGAACCCAATCCACCCATTCTGCAGGGTTGCGCCAGTTGTGGCGCAGTTCATTGAGTTTCTGTGTGGCGACTGCGATATTAGCGGTAGCCTGGTTGTTGTAATCTGCTATCGAAGGTCGTCCGGTCGAGTAATAGTCACAACGGTGTCGGTAATCTGTCACACTATGCCGGATATTCCATCTGGCATCCCTGTTTTTCCATTCCAACAATGGCTTACGGATATTATCCGCGAGTGGCATGGTCATTGCTTTTAATAGTCAATTCAATTAGATTCACCAGCGAGGCAACGCCTGCAGATTCAGCCGGATGGAGCACGGAATGAGAACGACGCTGTCAAAAAAAACGGATAAAAATTAATGACACAGATGCACGTTCTGGAAATGGGTTGTACAGACTTTATCGGCTCGCATCGTGTTGCAACCTTACCGGTATTCTCCGTGAAACGCTTGGTATCTTTCTTTAAGCGATGCAGATGGGGAGTTTTTCATGCGCTGATGCTGACATCTTCCCTGGTGTTCGCATCCCAGCCGAACATTGCCATGTTCTATGGGGACAATCCGCCGTGGGACGAACTGCACGCGTTTGATATTGTGGTGGTGGAGCCGTTGCATGTGCCGGATCCCAAGCCGTATGCCAATGACAAGACCGCCCTGTTCGCCTATGTCTCCTTGGGGGAAACCTCCCCGAACCACACATACCTGAAGGATATCCCGGACGCCTGGAAGCTGGGGCAGAATACGGAGTGGGGCAGTGTCGTGCTCGACCAGTCGCGTCCGGAATGGCCCGCGTTCTTTGTCGAGCGTGCCATCAAGCCCTTGTGGGATGCGGGTTATCGCGGATTTTTCCTGGATACGCTCGATTCCTACCAGCGTTTTGCCAAAACGGACGCGGCCAGAGCCAGCCAGGAAGCGGGGCTGGTCGCCGTGATTCGCGAATTGAAAAGACGCTACCCGCAAGCCAGGCTGATCTTCAATCGCGGGTTCGAGATACTGCCGCAGGTCCATCAGGAAGTCTATGCCGTTGCCGTAGAGTCGCTGTTCCAGCAATGGAGCCAGACGCAGCAGAGTTACCAGCCCGTGCCCGTCGCCGACCGCGAATGGCTGCTGGGGCAGATCAAGCGCGTCAGGCAGGAATACAAGCTGCCGGTGTTGTCCATCGACTATGTGCCGCCGGGCAAGCGCGACCTCGCACGCGAGACTGCGGCAAAGATACGCGACATGGGATTCATTCCCTGGGTAACGAATCCGGAATTGAATATGCTCGGCGTTGGCAATATCGAGGTCGTGCCGCGCAAGGTGCTGATGGTTTACAACAATGCCGATACCGAATACGACCTGATCAATACCAGCGACTTGAATTACGGCACCATGCCGTTGAACTATCTGGGATACAGCGTTGAATACATGGATGGCCGCGGTGCGCTGCCCGCCGAACCGCTGGCGGGGCGCTACGCTGGCATCGTCGTCTGGCTGGACAATGCGGCAGGCAAGCAGGGCAGCGTGCTGGCTGCCTGGCTGAAGAAGCAGATCGATGCTGGCGTGCCCGTTGCTGTTCTGGGCGAGTGCGAATTCCTGTTTGACAATGTTGATGCCGGGCAGCTTGGCGTGCAATTCTCGTCGGCGTCCGATGAACGCACGCGCCTGCACATCGTCCAGCACGATCCCCTGGTCGGTTTTGAAACGCAGCCGATCTTTGACCGTTCGTCTTTCTTTCCGCTGCATGTCCAGACGGGGAAATCGCTGTTGACGCTTGCGAATGATCGCGGCGAAACCCAGGATGCCGTTGCGCTGACGCCGTGGGGCGGCTATGCCCTGAACCCGTATGTGATCGTCGAATTGACCAGCATCAGCAGTAATGCCGGCCCGAAAGACACCAGCAACAACCAGCGCTGGGTGATCAATCCGATCGAATTCCTGAAGCGCGCTCTCAGGTTGCCGGAAATGCCCGTGCCGACCGTGACGACCGAGAGCGGCAGGCGGATGCTGATGGTGCACATGGATGGTGACGGCTTTGTGAGCAAGGGCGAATTTCCGGGTTCCCCCTATTCCGGCGAAGTGCTGATCCGGCAGATACTGAAAAAATATCCCTTGCCGGCGACCATTTCCGTCATCCAAGGGGAGGTGGCGCCGGATGGCCTCTATCCGGCCCAGTCTGCGGCCCTGGAGAAGATCGCACGCGAGATTTTTGCGCTGCCGCAGGTTGAGATCGGCAGCCATTCCTATTCGCATCCTTTCCAGTGGCGAAAGGCCGCGAGCAATCCGGAGGATGAAGACTATCACCTGGAAATACCGAATTACACATTCGACCTGCAGCGGGAAATTCCCGGCTCGATCTCCTATATCGAATCCCGGCTCGCTCCGCCCGGGAAAAAGGTGATGACTTTTCTCTGGACCGGTGACTGCAACGTGGGTACGGATGCGCTTGAACTCGTGGATCGCATCGGCATCCCGAGCATGAACGGAGGCGAAACGACGATCACCCGCAGTTTTCCCACGCTATCCTTGGTGGGGCCGTTGGGCGTTGCCAAAGGCAAATACTTCCAAGTCTATGCGCCAAACCAGAACGAGAATGTCTATACCAACAACTGGAGGGGACCGTTCTATGGTTTCGAGCGCGTCATCGAGACTTTTGAATTGACCGATGCGCCATATCGCCTGAAGCCGATTGACATTTATTTTCACTCTTATTCGGCCAGCAAACCGGCATCGCTGCGCGCGCTCGACAAGGTCTTCAAGTGGGCCATGTCGCAGGAAACCACACCTGTCCATGTCTCCGACTACATCCGCAAGGTGCAGGATTTCAATCACATGGTCGTGGCGCGCACGCGCGAAGGCTGGCTGGTGCGCGGGGATGGATACGTGAATGAACTGCGTGCGCCGCTGACACTCGGGCTGCCGGTGCTTGACGACAATGCCGAAGTGGCAGGATTCAATCGCTATCTGGACAACCAGTACCTGCACATTGTCGGCGGTGAAGCGAACATTCGTTTCAGCAAATCTGCCGCCTCGCTACCCTATCTGGTATCTGCCAACTCACCAGTTACGCGTCTGTCGACTGCCACTGCAGCAAATGGAAAAACCCTGGTGTTGTCGTTGAACGGGCAAGTTCCCTTGAAGTTCGATCTAGCCCTGGGTATGCACTGCTCAGTACATGCCGATGGTCATGCGATCAAGGCTGATTCCGGAGGCAACGGCGTCAGCCATTTTTCCACACACAGCCATGCCATCGATGAGCTACGAATTTACTGCCCGCGGTAAGCTCGGGCTTGATCGGCCGCACCTGATGTCCAACTGGGCATTGGCCGGTTTTGCCGCGGTCGTGCTGATCCCGCTGGTGATGATTTTCCCGAAACAGGATTTGCTGCAGCAGGCTGCACAGCAACGGCTGGGCGACCCCTTGACGGTCGACTACCTCACCAATCTGCTGAAGGCTGACCCGCACAATCTGGAATTGCGCATCCTGCTTGCCGAACACAGGATATTTCTCGGTGAAACTGATGGACTTTCTGAACTCATCGAACCCATTTTGAAAAGCGATTCTTCCGATGTGAGATCGAAAGGATTGCTGATCGAATACAAATATTTGACCAGCCTGTACTTGCAAAGCGCAAGGAACAGTCCTCAACAGGCGGAGTTGGGTAAACGCCGCACCGCCGCTTTCATGAAATTGCTTGAACATGAATGGCCTGTTTCCACGCTGACTTACCTTGCAGGGCAGGCGGGCCAACTGCATGAGAACGGCATCGCCGTTCAGCTTTTTCAAACCCTCTCGGATGAATCTACGGCGATGCCGGCAAGCTGGTTTGCGGATGCCGCAGCCCGCATGCGCGAGGAAGGCGATGTTGAACTTGCGGCCCATTTGTATTTTATTGCCCGCCACAAGGAGCACTCGCTGGAGAAACAGCGAAGATACCTGATGGCAGGCATTCGTGCCCTGATGTCCGGAGGGCTATACAGCCAGGCCATGGACGCGATCGATCAGCACCTGGGAAGCCTGGAAGACGATACGCAAACGCTGTATTTCCTGGTACAGATGGCGCGCGCCGCGAACGATCAGCCGCGTGCCGTCCGTTATGCAAAACTGCTGATGCATATCTCCTGGATCGAGCCTGTCATGGCCTGGTTGCAGAAGATTGATCTGGGTCTGATCGGGATTGCAAACGCGAATGCAGATGACTCGGTGCCGCCGCAAGCCGGCAGCGACGGAATCCGTGCCTACACCCAAAAAAACTATGAGCTCGCTTACGACGTATTTGTAGGCAATAACAAACTGGCAGAGGCATTTCGCGTGGCAGATGCAGCCGTACTGCAGGTACCCAACGACGGGACATGGCACAAGCGGCTGGCACAGGTGGCGGAATGGAGCAACAAGCCGGACATTGCGCTGCGCGAATGGAAATGGTTGCTGCGTCACGATGACAGCCGCGAAGCATTGCCGGCTGTTTTGAGGCTTGCGCCTGCCCAGAGTGATTACGATGCGCTGCTGGATGCATGGAAGCTCATGGCCATGAGACAGCAGCCGGATGCTGCCCAGTGGCAAAACATCGCCGACATGTTCGAGCAGACCGGACGACAGCAGGAAGGCATACAGTATTTCGAAGCGCGTTATGCGACCGATCATCTGCCGCAGCTACTTGAGATCGCTGCGCGCCTTGCGGAACGGAACGGGGATGATGAGCATGCCGGCGTCCTGTATGAGCGCCTGCTCAAGCTCGATGGCACCCGTTCCGAGTTGGCAATGAAGGTTGCCAACCTGTATTTGAGAAAAGGTGAATACCGGAAAGCCTATGAGCTGTTGCAAAAGAACCGCGCCAATATCGATGAAAAGGATTCTTCCTATTGGAAGTTGCTGGCAGATCTTGCCTGGCAATTGCAGCAGGACAGCGAAGCCACGCAGGATTACCGTCGTCTCGCAGCGGCCGGAAAACTCGCAAGGGAAGACATCAGCCGTCTGATCTATCTGCTCGGGAATGACCGGCAGGAAGAACAGGCGGCCCTGGCGGAGCTGGGCTATCAACGCTTCGGCGACCGCGATCTGCTGTTGCAGGCGCTGGAGATCTACGCGGCCAGAGAGGACCTTCAGGCGCAGAAGCGACTGTTCGCACGAGTCGAGGCTGATCGCAAGGTGCATCTCTCCGACAGCTCGCGCTTCTACGTCCTGCGCGCACAATTTCTCCAGGCGACCGGGGCTTTCCAGGCCGCCCGCCTGGATTTTCGTCATGCGGCCGCGATCTCTCCGAACGATGCCAATACCGTCAACGCCATTCTCTGGTTCTTTATCGATTCCCACGATCAGCAGGCCTTGCGCGACATGATCGCAAAAATGGAAGCCCGCGGGGACCAGGAGAATCCGGCACTTTGGGGGACATTGGCCGCAGCCTGCCAGGTGCTCGATCAACCGTCGTGCGCGGTTGCCTATTACGGTCGGCAACTCAGGCAGGGAGGTCAGGATTTCCTCTGGCTCGTGAACTTCGCAGATGCGCTTGAGCAGAACCGGCAAACGGACATGGCTGACCGCGTGCGCAAACAAGCTTGGTTGCAGTTGCGCGCTGCCTTGTCTGCAAAGCCGGCAAATCTTCCGTTCTCAAAGGACATGCAGGCGGCGGCGCGCCTGTCGATGTTGAACTATCCGGGCGATCCGAGTTACGCGTTGGTGCGATCGATATTGCGCCAGGACAGATTGCTTGCAAGCGACGTGGTGACCGAGCGCAAGGTAAACGGGATGACCTTGAAGTGGGCGACCATGCTGAACGACCGCGATGCCCCCCGGGATCACATGACCGATGAACTGGTGCTGGGATGGGTAATCTCGAAAGAACAATCTTCCAGCGCCAAAGCGTGGCTATGGCAGCGCTACGGTCGGGCGCTTAGCCGCCCATTATGGGCCGACACCTCTGTAGCGCTGGCGGAAGGGGATACCGGGCGTCTTGCATATTTTCTTGCGGAACAAGCCGGCGGCATGCCGATGCAGGTGCGTCATGATGCGGCTTTGGCGACCGACCAAGTCCGCTATGCGCAATCCATCATTTTTCAGGGATTGGAAGACGACCCCGGCAATGATGATGCATACCAGCACTTGGTCGAGGATGCACTGGCCACTGCAAGTTTTGTTGACCTGGAACTGCAGGATAATCAGTATGGCGGCTTGCATCGCTATGTTCAGAGCAGCCGGTTCGAGACGGCCATCGCGCCAGGTACACGTTTTGCTGTCGAGTACCAGCACACACGCGACACCAACGACCCCGATTCGGTAATGAGCTACGGGCCACAGGATGAAAATGTCACCGGCATTGCGCTGAACAATCACGGCAGCTTTGGAGATACGCAAATTGCAGTGCGACGCAGAAATGAATATGCAAACATTACCGAAACGCAGCTAAAGCATGAAATGGATATTCTCCCCCACCTCAATTTTAAGCTAGGCATGGAAGCCAACGCTACTGCTGACGAATCCAACGACCTGATGATTTTTGGCATGCGCGACCGGATCAGCACCGGGTTTCGATATAGTTTCAGCAAACGCGATTATTTTGACGTGGAGCCGTCCTGGGCACGCTACTACATCCAGACCGGGGATTTTCTGGGGAGCGGAAACGAACTGTCCATGGAACTGGGCCATCAAATCCGCACCGAATACCCCAATTTGAGCGTGCGTTTGATGGGGATTCATACCAACTTCAATACTGCACCGAATGCAG
Organism: uncultured Pseudomonadota bacterium; assembly: GCA_963725375.1. Classification (GTDB taxonomy): domain Bacteria; phylum Pseudomonadota; class Gammaproteobacteria; order Burkholderiales; family Gallionellaceae; genus Sideroxyarcus. Next base: position 9,630 of record CAVRYQ010000033.1, read on the forward strand.
TGATACCGTTGCCGGTAGATATGAATATTTACGGACTGTGCATCGGTACCGGAGAAGTCAACCGGCGTGATTACACTTACGCATGGCGCCCTTACGTGGATAGCTGTGCAACCAATAATGACCAGAGCGGGCAGGGCTACATAGGGAATTTTGGGGTGGCAGGTTCGGTTATCGGCCGCGACCAGCTCTCCCTGACCCTCAGTCAGGAACGCGGTGGCGCGAATCTCATCAATGGTCTGGTACGTGAATTCAAATTGAACTACCGGTATTTTATCAACTGACTATTATTGCTATTGAAATCTCAACGTAGGGGGAAATGGAATGAAAACTATCAAACTTGGCATCCTGTCCATGGTACTCATGCTCGCGTCCTGTGCGGTCCTGGATCAGGAGCACAATTCCAAGCCGCTGGAACGCGATGCGAAATGGGCATTGCTGCCTGTCGTCAATCATACCGATGTGCCGCAGGCAGGCTTGCGGGCGGAAGCAATCATCGAAGTGATGCTACGCGCACGCGGGGTCGGCAATCTGCGCAGCTACCCGCCGACGTTGAACCAGGACAGCCTGTTCGAGCCGGCCGAACGCAAGGTGGTGATCGATGCGATGAATTGGGCGAGAGAGCAGGGCGTGCGCTACGCGGTGACCGGTGCGGTGGAAGAATGGCACTATAAGGTCGGTATCGACGGAGAGCCCGCAGTCGGCATGACGCTGCAAATCATCGACCTCAAGGATGGAGATCGCGTTGTGTGGAGTTCGGCGGGCAGCAAGAGCGGCTGGAGCCGCGATGCGTTGAGTTCCGTTGCCCAGGATGTGATCCGGAAGATGCTGTCCGAAGCATCGATAGAGTAATCATCCCGTGATGCTCAGGGCCACATTGGACAAATTCTTCGCGCGTTTCCGTCTCGCGTTGGCGCCGGTGCGCCACAATCGCGTCTTGTGGCTGGAGGTCGTGGTGATCACGCTGGGCGCGGTCGCTACGGGGATTATTTTCGAGCACGACAATCCGTTCCAGATCAACGGCGAATTTCCCTGGATATGGCTCGCTCCCATATTGATCTCACTGCGTTATGGCGTGGCTCCGGGATTGGTCTCGTCGCTCATGCTGATCGTCGCCTGGAAGCTGCTGGACCACTTGTCGGCAACTCATGAAAACTTTCCCGAGCAGTTCTTCCTGGGTGGATTGATACTGGTCATGCTGTGCGGCGAATTCAGCGCGGCCTGGGGCGCGCGCCTGCGCCGGGCAGAAGAGACCAACAATTACCTTGACGAGCGACTAAGCCGAATGACGCTTCGGCATCTGCTGCTTAGACTCTCGCATGACCGCATGGAACAGGAGATCCTTACCAAGCCCGTTACGCTGCGCGATGCATTGAGCGGCCTGAGACAATTGACGTCCGGGCTGGGCGACTCGGGGCTGCCCGCTTCGCTTCCCCTGCTTCAGTTGTTGACGCAGTATTGCCAACTGGAGTCTGCAGCGATTTATGTTTCATCCGCAGAAGGGGAGGACTATGTGCGGTCAAGCCAGATCGGTTCCCCTACCAATTTGCATGCGCATGATCCGTTGCTGCGCTATGCGCTGGAACATCAATCCCTGTCTCATCTGCTGATCGACGAATTGGCCGACCAGGAACTTCCTTCTCCGTTCCTGGTGGTTGCGCCCATCCTGACGAGCGACCAGAAAATGCTGGGCGTGCTGGCGATCGACCGGATGCCTTTTCTTGCGCTGAACGAAGAGAACCTGCAAATGCTTTCGGTGATGCTTGGCTATTATGCCGACTGCGTGAATGAAGGCCAGGGAGTGCGTGAATTTTTCGAATCCTTTCCCGAGGCCCCGCATGATTTTGCCGCGGAGTTCTCCCGACTGCTGCACCTGCAACGTTCCTATAATATCAACAGCCATCTTGTCGCACTCTCCTTCAGCAACGACGAGACTGGCCGTCAGACCATCAACCAGCTCACGCATATCCGGCGCGGCCTGGATATTCCCTGGCAAACCAAAGTCGAGGATCGCGTGCTGCTGATCAACCTGATGCCGCTGGCCAACGCTTCCGCGGTGGACGGCTATTTGCTTCGCACCGAGACCTTGCTGAAGGAATACCTGGGCGTTGATAAAGATCAGACAACGCTGACACCGATCAGGATCAGCATGGACGAGGGCGATCCAATGGCCTCCCTGAAGCGGATATGCGGAGCACGGCATGATTAAATTCCTGTCGGCCATGCTGGGACTGCTAGTGGAGGCATCGGCCATGGCTACGATCATGACGAAGAGCGGAGGCGACTGGGTCCTCTTCCTGTTCCTGTTTCAACATGCGGTTGCGAGCCTGTTACTGGCCCTGTCCGGCTGGTACTTCTTGCCCGAAAAGTTTCGTCACCCCCGCAGATTGATCGTATTGCTGCTGTTCAACGTCTCGTTCTTCATCCCGCTGCTGGGCTTGCTCGGGATATACGCAGCCGTACGGCTTTCTCTCTTCCATCGCCGCAGCCATGTTGCCCTGCCTTTTTTGCATCTGGTCCTGCCGGAATTCGTCTTGTCACTCCATGAACCAGAGGTCAGGTTCAGCCAGGGCGGAATCAAATCGCGCTTGGCGCACACTTCGATCCCGACGCCCCGGCGTCTGCAATCGTTGCTGGCGCTGCAGGGGATGCCGGCTCGCGTTTCCAGCCCGTTGCTGCAAAACATGCTGAGCGACGCATCCGACGATATCCGGCTGGTTGCATACGGCCTGCTCGACAGCCGGGAAAAGAAGATCACCGCGCAGATCCATGGCGAGCTTGTGAACCTGAGAACCGCGGAGAGCAAAGAGTTGCGCCTGGTCGGGCTGCGCCATCTGGCGGAACTGTATTGGGAGATCATCTATGCCGGGCTGGCGCAGGGGGATCTGCGCACCCACGCGTTGAACCAGGCGCTTTACTATGCCGATGCCGCGTTGCATCTGCAGAAAGAGGATACGGGCATGCTGTTCCTCAAGGGCCGTGCACTGCTTGAGTCAAAGCGGTACGAAGAGGCCCAACTGATATTTGGGTTGGCGGTGTCGCGCGGCTTGCCGGAATCGCGCGCGTTGCCCTACATCGTCGAGATCGCGTTCAACCGTCGCGATTACACGACCGTGCAAAACCTGCTCGCGCGCCTCGCCACTTATCAGGTTACGCCCATCATGAAGAGCGCGATCAATTTCTGGGTGCGCGAATCCGATGATCGGGAATTGATTCCCGTCAAAGAGAACGCCGTATGAATTTCCCCCGCGCTGAACGTGCCGATATCGGACTCCTGCTGGAAGGGACCTTCCCTTACGTTTCCGGCGGCGTTTCAAGCTGGGTCAACCAGATCATCCGCGGTTTTCCCCAATACACATTTGCCCTCGTTTTCATCGGCAGCCGGCCCGAAGATTATGGCGATGCAAAATATGTGCTGCCGGACAATGTTGTACATCTGGAAGCCCATTATCTGCATAATCGCCATGCCATACCGCAGATTCGTCCTGTCCACGGGGACCCGGGCGTCTTCGGGGATATTCAACACCTGCACGAGTGCCTCCGTTTTCCCGGGACTCATCGGGATGGCAAGGAGACCTTCAGGAAGCTCATACCGGAACTGTCTGCCAATGGGGGAGCCAGTCTGGAAACCTTTCTCTACAGCGAGACTGCCTGGGAATTCGTCAAGGAGAAATACCAGAAATATTGCTCCGATCCTTCATTCGTAGATTATTTCTGGACTGTGCGCTCGATGCATGCGCCGATCTGGATGCTGGCAGAGATCGCCGAGAACTTCATTCCGGTGCGCGCGTATCACACGGTTTCAACCGGTTATGCCGGACTGCTCGGGGCTTTGTTGAAAGAGAAGAACGGCTGTCCGTTGGTCCTTTCCGAGCATGGCATCTACACCAAGGAACGCAAGATCGACCTGTTTCAGGCCCAGTGGGTCAGGGACAATCGCAATGTCTTCCAGCGCGATCCCACGGAGATCAGCTATTTCCGCCAGTTGTGGATACGCTTCTTTCAGGCGCTCGGTACGCGCTGTTACGACAGCGCAGACCATATCGTCGCGTTGTTTGAAGCCAATCGCTTGCGGCAGATCGAAGATGGGGCATCGGCGGAACGTACCCGCAATATCCCGAACGGCGTCAACGTCGCCCGTTTTGCCGCACTGCGCGCGCAGCGCCCGCCATCACCTCCTCCGATCCTGTGCCTGATCGGCCGAGTCGTACCGATCAAGGACATCAAGACCTACATCCGGGCGATGCGCACCGTTGTCAACCGTATGCCCGAAGCACAGGGCTGGATCGCGGGGCCCGAAGACGAGGACCCGGACTATGTGGATGAATGCCGCGATCTGGTGAACGGCCTGGGACTTGACGGCAACATCAAATTTCTCGGCTTTCAGCAGATGACCGAGTTGCTGCCCAGGATCGGGCTGGTCGTGCTGAGTTCGATCAGCGAAGGCTTGCCGCTCGTGCTTAGCAATACAT
>CAVRYQ010000034.1:0-119559 GCA_963725375.1 uncultured Pseudomonadota bacterium
GACGGTGGACTCATCCTTGATTTTCATGCTTGGCGCGAACCTTGATCTGGCCGGCGCCGTCCCGATATTCGCGGGCGTCCATCAGGCCGCCGGTTTGGAAATCAGGCAGGAATTTGAAGGGCTGCTTTTTCAGGATGGCAATCTGGGCCTCGAGCAGTTCGGGGAAATTGTGCGGCAAAATGCGGGCCGACATGCCCACGGCGATTCCCTCCGTGCCCAGCATGAGCAGCAAAGGAAGCTTGCTCGGCAAGGTGACCGGCTCCTTGCCGCGGCCGTCATAACTGGGAACGAAATCGGTGATTTCATCGTTAAAGATTTCGTGGCGCGCCAGCTCGGTCAGACGGCACTCGATGTAACGGCCGGCGGCGGGAACATCGCCGGTATAAATGTTGCCAAAATTACCCTGGCCCTCGATCAAATAGCGTTTGTTGGCCAGGACGACCAGGGCGTCATTGATGGAAGCGTCGCCATGCGGATGATATTGCATGGCCGCGCCCGACCACGTTGCCACTTTAATAAAACGGCCGTCGTCCTTTTCGTGCAACGCCCAAAGGATGCGCCGCTGCACCGGCTTTAGGCCGTCGCTCAAATTCGGAATGGCCCGGTCGCGAATGACATAGGAAGCGTAATCGAGAAAACTGCGATCCACCCGGCTGTGCAATGGCAGCTCAATTTTTCCGGGGACGAAGGGACGATGGGCGTGACCTCAACCTGCTTCCGCCTGCACATGCATTTCGCTCTGGCCATTGGTCTCTCCTTTGGGCGGGGCAGGGGGCCTCCGGCGGCATTTGCCGGCGGCGGAACCGTCAATCGGCAATTCGGGTTGTTCGGATGAATCTTGCGTTTAACTCCCATGCCGGAATTATTTAGCGAATTTTGATGCTGCTTGCAAGGCTGCGTTTGCGTCTAAGGCTAAGGCTTTCATTTGAACAACGGGATTCCACGATCTTCGCGGCAACTTTTCCTTCATTTATTTGCAGCAGCAATTCCGTCCCGATTTGGTTGGCCTCACGGCGGACGTAGCCCAAGGCGATGTTCGCGTTCAATCGAGGTGAATGGACCGCGCTCGTCACGTAACCCACCTCCTTGTCGCCAAGAAAAAGTTTCGCGCCTTTTGCCGGCAGGGTCGCCAATTGATCCGCCAGCCGAAGGCCGTGCAATGACTTGGCCACCTGGCCTGGGTCGCGCCAAACGCCGGCAATGACTTCCTGGCCAATGTAACAGCCCTTATCGTAGCTGATCGCTTCAATCCCCAGCGCTTCCGGCGCAAGATTAGATTCATCCATGTCAACGCCGAAACGCGGACGCCCATTCCTCTCAATCCGCGCCGTTTCCATTGCCTGCCAGCCGCAAGGAAGGCCGTCGACTGCGCGCACCGCGTCAATAATAGGATCGGCCAGCAAATTCATCGCCTCGCTGGGAACAAAAATATCGAAGCCCGTTGTTTTCAATCGCGCCCGGTTGACGACATAAATATCGCCGAACGTTTTGTCTTCGTTTTTTGCCAGCGCATTTGGTTGCGTTGGGAGTGAAAAATTCCACGGCAGGCGCTCCAGCGCTTCCGCCGCTTTCGGCCCTTGCACACTCAACAGTCCGTAGGCGCTGGAAACGTCCGCCACCTTCACGTCTTCGGCGATGATATATTTCTCAAGGCGTTGCTGAACGGCTCCGGTAAATCCCGGCTCGAATTCGAGAACAATTTTCGTCCTCCAAAATATAAATGTGAAGGTCGCTCTCAATTTTGCCCTTGGCGGAAACAATCGCCGCGTAGCAACCTTCGCCGGTTTTCAAAGTCCTTCACGTTATTCGTTACCTGGCCATTGAGAAATTTGACCCGGTCATTTCCCAGAAGACAGAGGCGACTGCGATAACTGAGGTCCATCACCCCCGCCGATTCATACAGCGCCCGATGTTCGGCCAGCCAATCGCCGTAGTGGGCGACCGTTTCCTGGCCGTTCACTTCCATGAACACGGCGCCGAGACTTTTGTGAAAATCATGCAATGACAACGAAGCCATGCCGGATTTTACCTTGGACGTTTCGCTTTGCCAGTGGCAATTAAGCGGCAATTACGTCGCCGTCAGTCGCGGTTGCGACGTCGATAAACCGCGAAATTTGGCGAAGAGCGTAACAGTTGAATAACGGCGATTCAGAATGCAGCCTTGAGATGTATTCATATATGAAGTTTTAAAACCCGCTACATCCGCTACATCGTTGATCATAAGGGATTAAACCCGCTACATTTGCCGCTACAAAGCCGTTACAGACCCGCTACATTTCTGCTCGATGCGATTCTAAATGAGGTAGGGACACCTCGCCGAGGTGTCCGCAGACGGCCCATTCCGCAGCCGACCATGCGCATTGACGGAACTGCAAAACAATTCGGGCAAAGCTGGCGATTCGTTCCGATGGAATTAAACCGCGCAACCTCGCCAAAAGCGTGACGGTTGAATAGTAGTGTACTTAATCTCGCGAGGACTTTGTATTCTTCGAATAGAGTTCCCAATAAAGATAACTGATTTCCAACCCCAATCCTTAGCCATTGCTTTGGAGATTGCACTTGGGGGTGAAGTTTTTTTAAAAAGGGTTGAACATTTGGGTGGGGGATGCAGTCAAACATACAATGTCGCAATTCACCAAGCGTTCCCCCAAAATCCACTTTGAGTTTGTGCCCAGCAAAAAGCAATCGACCCTGGGCGGCTTGCCCGCCCTGGAAGCGCTGGCTCAGCAGTTCGATCTCTGGAAAAAAATCCGCGCCCTGCCCGGCATCGATCCGCGCTCGCGCTCCACGCACGGCTACAGCCCCGAACTCATCGACGGGCTCGCCCGAGTTCATCAGGCCGATGCGCGGCGTCGCGCCGCCCGGCGGCCGCTGGCTGCGCTTTTACGCGGTGGAGATCGCGCGCGGCCCCGATGGCGCGTGGCGGGTGCTCGGCGATCGCGCCGAGGCGCCCTTCGGCCTCGGCTATGCGCTGGAAAACCGTCTCATCATGGCGCGGGCGGTCCCGAGGTTTAGCAACGCACGCTCTCCGCTTTCGCGCTCGTCCGCGCCGACCACCTCGGCCTTGTTATGACAACTGCGCGCAATGGCGTACTGCAGAGCATCCGTATCCCGCGTCAGTAGTTTCTCCATGTTGGTTTCAAGCCATTCCAGGAATGGCAGATCACGTATCAGCCCGTACTTGATGACTTCCGCGATCCCGGCACGCAATTCCCGGTCCGGCAAGGTATTCAACGTCACGGTGTCCGCCAGCACGACTCCGGGCTGATAGAACGCCCCGATCATGTTCTTGCCCAGCGGGTGGTTGATGCCGGTCTTGCCCCCGACCGAGGAATCTACTTGCGACAACAATGTAGTGGGTATCTGGATGAATGGAACGCCGCGCAGATAGGTCGCGGCCGCATAGCCCGTGATATCGCCGATGACGCCGCCGCCCAGCGCGATCAGCGGGGTGCTGCGCTCGCTGCGTGCAGAGAGCAGTGCGTCGTAGATGCTGCTCAGGGAATCACTGTTTTTGTACTGTTCTCCGTCCGGCAGGATGATGGATTGAACTCGCACACCTTTTGAATCCAGTTTCGCAGACAGGCTTTGCAAATACAGTGGTGCCACGGTGGTGTTGCTTACGATCACTGCACGTTTATGCGGCAGATGGGGAAGCAGCAACTCGACGTTATCCAGCAGCCCGCTTCCGATATGGATGGGATAGCTGCGCTCCGCCAATCCTACGTTCAGGGTTTGCGCCGTCTTCTCGCTTTCTGTCATTTGCTTGAAACCTTCTAGTTTGTGCTGGAGCTTCTCCAGCAATATCTGCACGCTTTGTTTTCCGGTATGAACGACCACGTCGGCAGTTTCGATATAGAGTGGGTCTCGCAGATCGTGCAGTTCCTGCAGTTTGGCTCGCGGATTCTCCGTTTGCAGCAACGGACGATTGTGATCGTGGCGGGTTCGTTGCCACAAGTCGTGCACGCTGCTTTTCAAGTACACTACGATGCCGTTCTGTTTCATCATCGGACGGTTGTTCGCGCTGAGTATCGCTCCGCCGCCCGTTGCCAGCACAATGTTATCCAGTTTGAGCAACTCCTGGATCACACAGCTTTCACGCGAACGAAATCCCGCCTCTCCTTCAACATCGAAGATGTGCGGAATGGTCACGCCGGTGCGCCGCTGAATCTCTTCGTCGCTGTCGATGAATGTCTTGCCAAGCTGTTTAGCAAGCAGCTTGCCCACTGTCGTCTTGCCGGCGCCCATCATTCCCACCAGAATGACATTGCCGGACAATCGCTTGTTTTGTTGCGCGTTGTTCATGCCGGAATTGTATCGGAAACTCGGCACTCCACGCTTTTGCCGCAAAAGAAAAGCCCGGCATCGCCGGGCTTTTCAGCAAAAGCATACTGTTTTTAATTAATACCTAGGGAATCCTTCACGATTTTTGGTGTGATAAACACCAGCAATTCCTTCTTGTTCTTTATCAGGTTATCGTTCTTGAAGAGCCATCCCAACACCGGTATATCCCCGAGAAAGGGAATCTGCTGCTTCGAGTCCGTGTCATCCTGAGTGTAGATTCCGCCGATGACCACCGTGCCCCCGTTATCAACCACGGCCTGGGTTTCCACTTTATTGGTATTGATGCTGGGCACGCCAGAATAGATGCTACCCACTGTATCGTTGTGCACGACCACTTTCATGGCGACGCGATCATCGGGAGTTATCTGCGGAGTCACGGTCAGGCCCAGTACCGCATTTGCAAAGGCGATGCTGGTGGCGCCAAAGCCGGTCGCCAGCTGGTACGGAATCTGGACCCCGGACTCTATGGTCGCTGCGGTCTTGTCCGAGGTCAGCACGCGCGGACTGGCAATATTCTTGGTGTAGCCGTCAAGTTCCGAGGCAGTCAGCTCCAACGATAACACTTTAGTGGCGGACGCATTGAACAGGCTGAGCGTCACGCCGCCCATGCCGGACGCCGCACCAGGCATATTGTTTACCGTGCCGATCGCCGCCAAGTTCCCCGCAGGGCCGCCAAACCCACCCCCTGCAACGGTCGATCCCGGGCCGGAATAGCTTAGGCGTCCGCCCAAGGTGGTGTTAACTGAGTCTCCAGCGGCCACAAAACGCGCTTCAATCATCACCTGGCGCACCGCGACATCGAGTTGCTTGACCAGATTGCGCACCTCCTCAAGGCGGGATGGAACGTCCTGTACGAACAACGTATTGGTGCGCAAGTCCGCAACTGCCGAGCCGCGCTTCGACAGCAATCCGGAATCCTTGTTCTTGAGCAGAGTTACCATTTCCGTAGCCTTGGCATAGCTAAGCTGGAAACTTTCCGTGCGGGTCACTTCCAGTTCGCCGATTTCCTGTCGGGCCGTCAAGTCGATCTTTTCCTTCGCCGCAATTTCCTCGCGCGGAGCAACCTGGATAACGTTGCCGTTCTTGCGCATGTCCAGCCCCTTGCTCTGGAGGATGATGTCAAGTGCCTGATCCCATGGAACATCCTTCAGGCGCAGGGTCAGGCTGCCCGAGACAGTATCGCTGATCACCATGTTCAGGCCGGTGAAATCGGCAATCACGCTCAGCGCTTCGCGTGTCGAAGATATTCTGGAAATTCAGCGTAAGCTTTTCACCCGCATAGCCGGTCTGGTTTCCCTTCACCAATTTGTTCGGATCTTCCGCAACGGCTTTGACTTCGATGAAGAACTTGTTGTCGGTCTGATAAGCGGAATATTCCCACTGGCCCTTGGGTTCGATTGCGAGACGGACGTTTTCGCCCTGGGTAAATGCATCAACCGTTTGCACCGGCGTTCCGAAATCGGTCACATCCAGTTTGCGCATCAGGTTGCCTGGCAGGCTCGTGCCCTGGAAATCTACAAGCAGCAGACGTCCTTGCTGTTTGATGTCGATGCCTATATCCATGTCCGAAAGGTCGATCTGCAGTTTGCCTTCGCCATTCTTGCCACGACGAAAATCGATATCGCGCAGGCTGTGCTGTTCTGCGCCGGGCTTGACTTCCGCGAAGTGTGACGAAACGACGTCCCCCGTCGTGACCTCTTTTCGCAGCAAAGTAATCAGGATTTTGTTCCCTTCCACGCGCGATTCATAACTGAGCATCTGGGACAGGTTTACCACCAGACGTGTACGGTTTCCGGCCTGAACGATATTTGCGCTGCGCAGATCCCCCTCGCCGAATTCCTGGGTCGACTTACCCAATCCATTTTCGGTGTCCGGAAAGTCGAATGCGATGCGCGGAGGAGTATTGATCGCAAATGTGGTGGGCTGCCCCGCCGGAGGGGACTTCAGCCCCACCGTGATCACCACTTTGCCGCCGAGTTCGTTGCTCGCGCTGATGGACTGGATGCTGTTCAACCCATCGGTATTCGCTGGTTCCTGTGCGTACGCGAGGGACGTGCCAAAAAGCAAAGCGAACGCCACTGCCCGGATGACACCAAGAACTGGATTACTGAATTGTCTCATCGTATTCACTCCTATTCACTCAACCAACTGCAAGCTGCTTTCTCGTGCTGACCAGTCGCCATCACTGTCCTGGATCATTTCCTTGATCTTCACTTCCGTTTCCGTCACAGAAATGATCTGGCCGAAATTCAAGCCGATGTAATTTCCCGCTTTGACGCGGTATATCTTGCCTTCAGCAGAACGTATCACGGCCTGCCCGACTCCTTTTTGCGACAGGAATCCAACCATCTTCAGGCTTTCGAGCGGGAAGTCTTCCAACTCTTCTTTCGGGCGATTCAGGTTAGGCTGATTCTGTCCGCCATGACCGGCGTTTCTGGCGTCCGGTTTGCGCGGCTTGAATGGGTCTGGCAGATTGGTGTCGTTGTCGTAGGTAAACGACTCGTACGGCTTGATATCGGGCGGAGGCTCGACCTTGCCGCGCATGTCCGCGCCGGCATTCTTGACGAAGTCGTGCAGATCCTGGAACTCCTCGCCTCCGCAACCGGCCAGCAGCAGTGCGGCCAAAATAATTAAATGCGCGGACCTCATCATCTGGCTCCCGCAGGCTTGGACGCGTGTTTTTGCGCGGCCAATTCGTTTTCGTCCAGGTAGCGGAACGTCTTCGCCGTCGCATCCATGGCCAGCACGCCACCCGCTCCCTGACTTATGCTGATATCGTTCAACGTCACGATACGAGGCAACTGCGATATATCGCTGGCAAACCTTCCCAGATCATCATAATTACCCGTGACTTTGATGGCGATCGGCTGCTCGGTAAACACACCGGTCGCCACCTCCGGCGCCGGCTTGAACAGGTCAAACTGCAACCCGCGCCCCAAGCCCGCCTGATTAATGTCAGTCAGCAATGCATCCATCTCGGATTTGCTTGGCAACTGCTTAAGCAGTGCACCAAAGGACTGCTGCGTATCGATCAACTGTTTCTTGATGATGTCGAGATTGATAGCTTCACGTTTCTTCGCAAGGAACGTTTCGCGCAGCTTGTCCTCTTCCAGGCGGGCAGACTTCAGTTCGTCCCATTCACCTTGCCAGTCAAAGACCGCGCCCGCAGCGACGACCACGATGAAAATCGCGGCGAATGCGGCGATCTTGATCAGCCATGGCCAGCTTCCGGGGGTCTTGGGATCGACGCTTTTCAGTTCTTCTATGAAATTCATTTTCCTTGACCTTTCGCGCCCGGCTTCACGAGCCCCGGCATCGCCGGCGCCGCCTGCTTGGTCAGGTTGAAGTTGAGGGAAAATTCGCTCAGGCGCGCCCCGCCAATGGTCGACGCGCGGACTTCTATCAACACAGGCGTGTCCAGCCAGGGTGAATCCTCGATCGAACGCATCAGCGTTGACACGCGCGCGCTCGACTGAGCATAGCCGACGATGGCGATCTTGTATCCGGTCTGCTTGAGGCTTTTCAGGTATACCCCCTCCGGCAGTATTCGCAGCATCTGGTCCAGCAGATGGACTACATCCGACCGAGTGCTTTGCAAATTTTCAACTACCGTCTTGCGCGCCAGCAGGGCCTGGGTCTGTTCGCGGAGTTTTTTGATTTCAGCGATCTGTTTGTCGAGCACCGTGATCTGTTGCTTCAGGTAGGTGTTGCGCCGTTCCTGATAGGAAACCTGCGTGCTGATGGCGACATGAACAAAACCGACGAGCACGGCGCCGACGATCAGCGAAATTACACTGAACACGATGAATTGCAACTGCCGTGCCTTGCGCTTTTCCGCTCGATGGGGTAACAGGTTCACCCGTATCATGATGGATCGAACCTCCGCATAGCCAAGCCGCACGCGATCATCAATGCCGGCGCATCCATCTGCAATTGCCTGGGCTTGATTCGAGTGGACAGCGTCATCAGTTCGAACGGATTTGCGACCAGAGAACTGACCTGGGTGCGTGTCGCCACCGCCTCGTCCAGGCCGGACAATGCTGCGCATCCGCCCGCCAATACGACATAGTTCACCTCGTTATATTGCGTCGAAGTAAAAAAGAACTGGAGTGCACGGGAAACTTCCATCGCGATATTCTCGCGGAACGGCGACAGCACGTCGCTTTCATAATTTTCCGGCAACCCGCCATTGCGCTTCGCGGACTCGGCGTCTTCGGGTGACAGCCCGAAGACGCTTTGAATCTGTTGTGTGAGTTGGGCGCCGCCCACCTGCTGGTCGCGCATGTACACCGATTGGCCGTTGCGCAACACATTCACGTTCATGACGTAAGCGCCTATATCCACCAGTGCGACGCACTGATCCGCCGCACCACCGGGCAACTGGGAGCGTATCATCTCGAAAGCCGCTTCAGCTGCATACGGCTCCACATCCACCACGATCGCCTTCAGGCCCGCGGTTTGCGCTGCGGCGACCCGGTCCTCGACATTGGCTTTGCGCGACGCCGCCAGCAGCACTTCAACTTCATCCGGATTGTTCGGCGCCGCGCCGATCACTTGAAAATCGAGATTGACTTCTTCCAGCGCAAACGGGATGTACTGATTCGCTTCGCTCTCCACTTGGTATTCTAGGTCGTCCTCGCGCAAACCGGCAGGTAGCAAGATTTTCTTGCTGATCACCGCAGCTGCGGGTAATGCTAGGCTCACGTTCTTGATGCGCGATCCCAAGCGCTTCCAGGCTCGCCTGATCGTATCGGAAACCGCATCCAGATTATTGATGTTACCGTCGCTCACTGCGTCGGCAGGCAACATCTCGATGGCGTAACGTTCGACTACATACCCATTCTTTTTTGGCGCCTGACTCAGCTCCACCATCTTGACCGAAGACGAACTGATATCCACCCCGATCAGGGGCGGCATGGAAGTCGTCAGAAAGTCTAATGGGATATCAAAATTTCCTTTGATCATAGACTGGTTAGCGCTTATCCGTACTAAAGTGGTTTAAATCCTAGCAATAACTCCCGCAAGTGTAAAGTTTTTTTTATGGACACGTTTTGCGGGGTTAAAAAGATATAATTGCGCGATAGTTAACTCGAACGCCCGCTCATGACTTCTCGTTGGTGGTTTTATCCTGCTCTGGCCGTATTTGTCCTGCCGTTGTTGCCGATTTTGCTGCTCGTATTCGCATCGATCATCATTTACCCGACATTGCCCTCGCTGGACACACTGACCGATTACCGGCCTAAGATGCCGTTGCGGGTCTTCAGCGCCGAAGGAACGCTGATCGGCGAATTTGGCGAAGAGCGGCGCGAGCTCGTCAAGATCGCGGACGTGCCTGAGTTGATGAAAAAGGCCATTCTCGCGGCGGAAGACGACCGTTTTTATGAGCATGGCGGTGTGGATTACATAGGCGTGCTACGCGCCGCGTATTCCAACTTCACCTCGGGAGGGGTGAGGCAGGGCGCCAGCACGATTACGATGCAAGTTGCGCGGAATTTCTTCCTGTCCAAGGAAAAGACGCTGTCGCGCAAATTCAACGAGATGCTGCTGTCCTTCAAGATCGAACACAACCTGAGCAAGGACGAGATTCTCCAGCTTTACATCAATCACATCTATCTGGGCCAGCGTTCCTATGGCTTCGCCTCGGCCGCGCAAGTTTACTATTCCAAGCCGCTCAGCCAGCTCTCGCTGGCGGAAATGGCGATGCTTGCAGGCTTGCCCAAAGCCCCTGCCACATTCAATCCGGTGGTGAATCCAGAACGCGCAAAATTGCGCCAGATGTACGTTCTTCGGCGCATGCACGATCTGGGCTATATCAACAACGAGCAATTCGAGCTGGCGCAAAAAGAGCCCCTCATGCCCAAGCAATCGAGCCGCAGGCAGGAATTCGCGGTCAATGCCAGCTATGTCGCCGAAATGGTAAGGCAGGAGATGTACGACCGATACCAAGATGACGCGTACACCCAGGGTTATAGCGTCTACACCACCATCCGCACCCAGGATCAGGCGGCCGCCTATGCGTCATTGCGCAAGGGTGTGATGGATTACGATCATCGCCATGGCTATCGCGGACCCGAAGGTTATATCGATCTGAAAAAGAACGACTCCGAAGAACTGATCGAAGACGCGCTGGAAGATGTCTCGGACGCTGACGACCTGGTGCCCGCCGTGGTGCTGTCCATCGGCCCTAGGGACCTCAAGGCCCACTGCAAGGGCGGGGGGCTTGTAGATATCAGCGGCGAGGGACTGCGCTTCGCGCAACAGACCCTGGGCGACAAGCTCGCGCTGAACCACCGCATTCGTGTCGGATCGCTGATCCGGGTTCGCAAAAACGAAAAAGATTCATGGGAAATCACCCAGTTGCCGCAAGTCGAATCCGCCTTTGTTTCCGCGAATCCCCGCGACGGGGCAATATACGCGCTGGTAGGCGGCTTCGATTTTTATCACAACCAGTTCAACCACGTCACCCAGGCCTGGCGCCAGCCGGGTTCCAGTTTCAAGCCGTTCATTTATTCCGCGGCGCTGGAGAAGGGCTTCACACCGGCTTCCGTGATCAACGATGCACCGCTGGTCATCGACCTGTCGCAGACAGGTGAAGAGCTGTGGCAACCCAAGAACTATGAAGGCGGATTCGATGGCCCGATGCGCATGCGCATGGGCCTGATCCGCTCCAAGAACCTGGTTTCCATCCGCATCCTGCAGGCGATCGGGGTTGAATACGCGCAAGACTACGTCACCAAATTCGGCTTTGACAAGGACAAGATCAAACCCTTCCTGACGATGGCACTAGGAGCTGGTTCCGTCACACCATTGCAATTGCTGGGTGGATATTCCGTCTTTGCCAACGGTGGCTACCGCATCATGCCTTATTTCATCCAGCGCATCGAAGACGGTCAGGGCAAACTTGTCGGTCAGGCGGCACCCGTTGTTGCTGGAGAGGGCGCTGAACAAGTCATTGATGTGCGTAATGCGTTCACCATGGTCAGCATGATGCAGGACGTCGTCAAACACGGCACCGCGATGCGCGCCATGGAACTGGGCAGGCAGGACCTGGCCGGCAAGACCGGCACCACCAGCGATTCGATGGACGCCTGGTTTGCTGGCTTCCATCCGACCCTGGTCGCTGTTACATGGATCGGCTATGACAATCCGCAAAGTCTCGGCGAAAAAGAGACCGGTGGCGGGGCAGCTTTGCCGATCTGGATGGGGTACATGGAAAAGATGCTGAAGGGCGTGCCTGAGGTCGAATACACAGTTCCTGAGCATATCGTCACCGCCCGCATCAATGACAACGGCCTGCGCGATCCCAACGGAACCCATACCGAGTATTTCTACGAGGAAAATCTCCCGCCGGAGCAGGGGGAGGCACCACCCGAAGCAGCCAAGACGGAAGCCAGTGGTCAACTCTTCTAGGCATATAGATGATGAGCAAACCCAATCCGCAACGCCGCGACCTGATGCGGGAGCAACTTGCCCAACAGGCGGCAAAATTGATGGCCGAGGACGGTATCACCGACCACGCATTGGCGAAGCGCAAGGCAGCTCGCCAACTGGGCGCATCCGATACCCAGCATCTGCCCAGCAATCAGGAAGTGGACGATGCGCTGCACAGCTACCGCTCCCTCTATCAGCATGACAGCCACCCCGGGATACTGTATCACCTGCGCGAGGAAGCGCTCGCCGCCATGCACTTGCTGGCCGATTTCAATCCATACCTCGTGGGTTCGGTTTTGAGCGGCACAGCGGACGAACATTCCGACATCAACCTCATGCTGTTCAGCGACGACGCAAAAGCCGTGCTGCTGTTCCTGCTCAAACATAACCTGGATTTTGAAGACGGCGAATGGAAGGTCCGCGTTGGTGGGCGTGAAGAAAACGTGCCGAGTTACACCCTGACCGGAGAGTTAGGTACGCAGACGCACCTCGTCGTCTTGCCCGAGAATGCACGCCACAGCGGCAGCCGCCATCCCGAGACGCACGCCGGTATAGCGGCGGTGGAAGCGTTACTGGCAGATTCGGCGAATTGTTAGGAACGGACCTGCTTCAGTTCGAGGCTTGACCAAAATTTTTCGGATCAGGCGACATTCAGCCGATCCAGCAGATCGCGTATCTTCATCGGATCATCGGCACGCATGATCTTCTGGACGAGCGGGGCTATCTCGGGCAGGCTGGTTGTAAGCACGCGCTGCTTGGTGCCCAGCAGATGGGCGGGATGCATCGAAAATTGGCGCAAACCAAGACCGAGCAGCAAACGTGTATAGGCCAATTCACCCGCCATTTCCCCACACACGGAAATCGGCACACCCGCCTTGTTCGCGTTGCCAATCACATGTGCCAGCAATTGCAGTACCGCGGGATGAAGCGGGTCGTAAAGGTGCGCCACCTCGTCATCGGTGCGGTCGATCGCCAGCGTGTACTGGATCAGGTCATTGGTGCCGATCGAGAGGAAATCCAGCTTCTTGATGAAGACGTTGAGCGCCAGCGCCGCAGCGGGAATCTCGATCATGCCGCCGATCTGCACCTTCGGATCGTACGGAATGCCTTCGTTCGCCAGGCTTTGCTTTGCGCCTTCGATGAACTGCAGGGTCTGGTTTATTTCGGACACGCCCGACAGCATCGGCACCAGGATCTTCAGATTTCCATATGCGGACGCGCGCAGCAAGGCGCGTAACTGTGCTCGAAACAATTGCGGCTCGGCCAGACACAAGCGGATGGCACGTAAACCCAGCGCAGGATTGCTCGCGACGCGCACCGCGCCCTTGATCTGCTTGTCCGCACCCAGATCGAAGGTGCGAATGGTCACGGGCAGGCCCTCCATGCCCTCTATCACTTCGCGGTAAGCATTGAATTGCTCTTCTTCATCCGGCAGATTGTCGCGGTTGAGAAACAGGAACTCGCTGCGGAACAGGCCGATGCCGGTGGCACCGTTCTCTTTCACCTCCATCAGATCGCCAGGCATTTCGATGTTGGCGTGCAGCTCGATGTGCGTGCCATCCAGCGTGTCGGCATGGGCAGTCTTCAGACGCTTGAGTTTTTGCCGTTCCAGTTCCCATTGGCTCTTGCGCAATCTGTAGTCTGCCAGCAGATGCTTGTCCGGATCGACAATGACCACGCCCTGCGCGCCATCGACGATCAACATGTCGTGATCCTTGATGAGCTCGCGCGCGTGGTGCAGGCCGACCACGCACGGCGTGTTCAGGCTGCGTGCCACAATCGACGTGTGCGAGGTTGCGCCGCCGAGATCGGTCAGGATGCCGGAAAACTGGTGCGGCTTGAGCTGGATCAGGTCGGCGGGACTGACATCATGCGCGACAAGGATCATCTCCACATCGTGCTTGGTGCTGGGTGGCACATGCCCGGACTCGCCGTTCAGGGTTTTCAGTATTCGCTCAACCACCTGCACGACGTCGGTCTTGCGTTCGCGCAAATAGGAATCATCGAACGCTTCGAACTGCGTGACCAATTCGTCCATCTGCATTTTCAGAGCCCATTCCGCGTTGCAATGCTCGCGCAGGACCATCTGGCGTGCGGCGTGGCTGATATGCTCGTCGCCCAGGATCATCAGGTGCAGGTCAAGGAACGCGTCGAACTCCGCCGCAGCCTGCTGCGGGCGATAGTTGCGCAAATCGGCCAGTTCCTTGCGCGTCGCGTCCAGCGCAGCATCCAGGCGTGCGACCTCTTCATCGACCAGGTGTTTTGGCAGCACATAATGCGCCACCTCCAGCGAAGTGTGCGACACCAGATGCGCATGGCCGATGGCGATGCCACCCGAGACCGGAAGTCCGTGCAACGTGAAACTCATTCGCCTTCTCCGAAGTAGTCGTTGATCAGGGCAAGGAGCGCGGTCATCGCTTCCTGCTCTCGATCTCCCGAGGTTTCTATATTGATGCTCGCACCTTTCGCCGCCGCCAGCATCATCACGCCCATGATGCTTTTCGCATTTACGCGGCGCCCGTTGCGGGTCAGCCATACCTCGCAGGGATATTGCGAGGCAAGCTGGGTCAGTTTTGCGGAAGCCCGGGCGTGCAGACCCAGCTTGTTAATGATTAGCGCATCTTGTTGCAACATTGCCGCCTTCCGAGTCAATAGAAACGATACAGTCTCTGCCGCCTTGCAAAGCGCGTTGCGCCTGCTCCTCCAGCGATTTGTTGCAATAGCAGGCCACGCGCAAAAGCATGGGGAGGTTCACGCCCGCCACGCCTTCGACGCGCCCCGGTTCGCACAGTCGCCGCGCAATATTGCATGGCGTGGCGCCGTACACGTCCGAGAGCACCAATACCCCCTGCCCCGCATCAAGTTCGGCGACCAGTGCGCGCGCCTCTTGTTCCTTGAGTGCAGGATCGTCCTGTGCCAGAACAGACAAGGCTTTGACATGCGCAGGCGCATTACCCATGACATGGCGCAAGCAGTCGATCAGGCTTTCGCCCAGACCGTTATGCGTGATAAGCAGGATACCAACCAATCAATACACTCCCATTAAACGTCGCGTCAGTGCGCCGGTCATACTGCTGCATCGGATCGCCAGCGCTCAGGGCACGACCTCCCGTGGCGTGGATTCGTCCGTGAATTTTAGCCGTTTCTGCATCGCAGCGGTTAGATGCACGACGCCCTGGGTATCGATCAGCAACGCCTCGTCCAACTGCATTTTTCGTGCATAGCCCGCCCATCCCTGGACTCCGGAAACGAACAACGGCTTGGATGATGCGTCCGACAACAGGCCGGCATGCTCGCCGTGCGTGAGTATGGTAACCGCTTCCACACCTTGTACCGGCTGTCCGTTGCGCGGATCTATCAGGTGACAGTAGCGTTTGCCACCCAGTTCGAAATAGCGCTGATAATCGCCTGATGTGCCGATGGCCTCGCCGTCCTGCAACTCCAGCGTAGCAAGCGGACCGGGTTTGCGCGGATGCTGGATGCCAACGCGCCATGGCCGCGACCCATGCGTGCCCAGCGCCATGACATTGCCCCCGATGTTGATGAGCGCATTGTGTATGCCCTGCTGTTTCAAGATCGCAGCGGCACGATCGAGCGCATAGCCCTTGGCGTATCCGCCGAGGTCGATCTTCACATATTTGTTTTTGCTGGACACGATCTCGTTATCATCCTCTCCTTTCAACCTTCCCGCCGGTGACGTGGGAAGAAAGACCAGATCGCTCATCTGCGGATTCGCCTTGACCAGCCCTGCAATTTTTTTCTCGTCCGGCAACACCGCCTTGAAATCGTCCGCCTGGAAACCCCAGGCCTGGATCAGACCGCCAATGGCCGGGTTGAATAGTCCATCCGACTGGGCAGAAACACGCGCGGCATCCTGCAACATCATGGCCAGCTCCGGTGAAACCTGCCTGCTTTTTCCCTGCGCGAAGGCCGAGTTCAGGTCACTCAGCTCGGACGGCTTCCAAGCATGCAGCATGTCGTGCAGGCGCTGAAATTCCTGCATCACCAGCACGACTGCCTGCCGTGCTTTTGCATCGCTCTCGCCGTAAATGGTGACATCCACCTGCGTGCCAAATACGTATGCCTGCTCGTGATAGAGCGGCTCCTTGCCGCAAGCGGCAAGCTGCAGCGCCAATAGCACCAGAACGAAACGCAGGATCAAGGTCATTGCAGCATCTCGGCGATTTCCACCGCCGCCGCGAGCATCGCCAGCCTTGCCACCACACCGTAGGCATAGAAGCGGTTGGGCGTATCATCCGGCGCACAATCCGGATTGGGAAAGGCACAGCAGGACTCGAACGCCAATGGCGAAAAGCTCATGCCCGGCGCATTCAGGTTCTCGTCCACGCCGCGGCTGGTGTGCACGCGGTAAAACCCGCCGACCACAAAATGGTCAATCATGTAGATCACCGGTTCCGCCACTGCGCCATTGACGTCCTCGAAGGTGTAGACGCCCTCCTGTATCAGCACGTCGGAGACTTGCATCCCTTCCTTCACGACGGCCATCTTGTTGCGCTGCTTGCGGTTGAGGTCGCGTACTTCGCTCGCGTCCTTTACCGTCATGATGCCCATGCCATACGTTCCGGCGTCGGCCTTGACGATCACGAAAGGATCGTCTTTCACGCCGTACTCCGCATACTTCGCGCGGATTTGCTGCAACACGTTATCCACCTGTGCGGCAAGGCATTCCTCACCCGTGCGCGCATGGAAATCAACCTCGCCGCACACGGCGAAGTAGGGATTGATGAGCCACGGGTCAATGTCGAGCAATTTGGCAAAATCTCCGGCCACCCGGTTGTATGCGGCAAAATGCTTCGACTTCCGCCGCGTCGTCCAGCCCGCTTCCAGCGCAGGCATCACATTCTGTTCAAGGTTTTTCAGAACGTCCGGCACCCCGGCGGAAAGGTCGTTGTTCAGCAACACCACGCAGGGATCGAAGCCGTCCGCCATGCTCAGGCGGTTGCCCTTGCGCTGGAACGGCTCCAGCACCAGCGAACCGCCGTTGGGCAGCGCCAGTGAAGTCGGCTGGCTGATCTCCGGCAACAGGCTGCCGATGCGGACCTTCAACCCGGCCTGGCGCAATATCTGCGTCAGCTGCGCCACATTCTGCAAATAGAACTGGTTACGGGTGTGATTTTCCGGGATGAGCAGCACCCCGCGCGCTTCCGGGCAGATCTTTTCGATCGCACTCTGCGTGGCGTGCACGCACAACGGCCAGAACTCAGGGTTCAGGTTATTGAAGCCACCGGGGAACAGGTTGGTATCGACCGGAGCCAACTTGAATCCGCTGTTGCGCAGGTCTACGGAAGTGTAGAACGGGATCGTATGTTCCAGCCATTGGGTGCGGAACCAGCGTTCTATGGCTGGCTGCTCGCTCAGAAAACGTCGCTCCAGATCGAGCAGCGGGCCTTTCAATGCGGTGGTGAGATGCGGGACCATGGGGCTGCCTGCGAAGATAATTCCGGTATTTTAGCCGATTGGCGCGACCTCATGCGCAGGCATGCAGCAGCGGTGTTCCGGGGAATATGGCGCTCAATCCCGGAGATGTTTAAGCAATTCGTAGCCTTCTTTCCACTCGCCAAGCCCGTTGTCCGCATTGATGTGTCCACGATTCCCTATATGCACAATACGACTGCGCCAGGCGCGGGCCAGCCGCTTGGCATGCTCCGCAGAGCCGTACGGATCGTCTGCGCTGATCACGACCGTGCTCGAAAAGGGAAACGGGCGTGTCGGCGTAAGCGAATAGCCAGTGATGCCTTTGGGGCAGTTCGGCCCGTTCGGATCGGGTACCGCCACCAGCAACGCCCCAGCTGCCGGTGAATGCGGCCCGACCAGCCAATGTGCAACGGTCAGACAACCAAGGCTGTGCGCCACCAGGACGACCCGCGGCCCCGCCTGTTTCACGGCGGCTTCCAGCGCAGCCACCCATTCTGCGCAAACCGGCTTGTCCCAATCGCGCTGTTGCACGCGCGCAAAGTCGGGGTGCGCCTGTTCCCACAGGGATTGCCAGTGCAGCGGGCCGGAATCACCGATACCGGGGAGGATGAGGACAGGCGCAGGCATAGTTCAGTTATTGCGGGACGGGTAGACGAAGGAAACCCATCATAACAATGCAACGGGTATCGCGTTGCTCAACCCATCCTGCGCTGGCTAAACCGTTTCGATCGCCCGGCAATTTTCATACAGGCGGGCAGGAGAAAGTTCCAGCCCGTTTGGCCAGCACAGCGCACCTGCGTCGATGAAGAACCGCTGGAAGTAGTTGTCATCGCGCAGCGGCTCCAGTAGCGAGCCGCTTTTTTCAGCAGAACGTTCCCGTCGAACGCGCCTTGTTGGCCGTCCGAAAAAACAACTGCAATCCGGAAATTCGCCAATTAACGCGCTTCGATGACTTTAATCATCTGATCTGCTCCTGGAATCCGCTCCATTGGTTCGAAATGCTGACCTCTTTCCCAATTCGCGAGTAATTCCTGTTGATGACGCAAACACCATTCCATGACGATAGGAGCTGCTTTTTTCGGCAGCCGCCCTTCACTGATTTCGCCCGTCTGAACATTGACCAGCGCCTCGAACCTTTGATACTCGACGTGTATGTAAGGCGGGGGATGATCGTCGTGCCAGATGCGAACGATAATGCCGAAAAACATAGACGGATGGGCACGGTCGCTTCCTTTGGGTTTTGTCTTGCGGGAATTAATTGCGTTCCATAGGGGATGCGAGTGCAATGAAGCCAAAGTCAGCTCTTCTCCCGTCAGTGGTAGAATGCGCGCCTTCGAAAATAAGGCAGTCCCATGTTATCCACCGCAAACATCACCATGCAGTTCGGCGCCAAGCCGTTGTTCGAGAACGTTTCCGTCAAATTTGGCGACGGCAACCGCTACGGCCTGATCGGCGCCAACGGCTGCGGCAAGTCCACGTTCATGAAAATACTCGGCGGCGATCTGGAGCAAAGCTCCGGCGAAGTCATGCTGGACAAGACTGAACGCCTGGGCAAGTTGCGCCAGGACCAGTTCGCTTACGAAGAGCGCCGCGTGCTGGATGTGGTGATGATGGGCCACACCGAGATGTGGGAAGCGATGTCCGAACGCGATGCGATCTACGCCAATCCGGATGCGTCGGAAGAAGACTACATGCGCGCCGCCGACCTGGAAGCCACTTTTGCCGAGTACGACGGCTACACTGCCGAAGCGCGCGCGGGCGAGTTGCTGCTGGGCCTGGGCATCGCCATCGAATTGCACCAGGGCAACATGAGCGCGGTGGCGCCAGGCTTCAAGCTGCGCGTGCTACTGGCTCAGGCGCTGTTCTCCAATCCCGACATCCTGCTGCTGGACGAGCCGACCAACAACCTGGACATCAACACCATCCGCTGGCTGGAGGACATCCTCAACGCGCGCAATTCGACCATGGTAATCATTTCGCACGACCGCCACTTTCTGAACAGCGTGTGCACACACATGGCCGACCTGGACTACGGCAAGATCACCGTGTATCCGGGCAACTACAACGATTACATGCTGGCTTCCACGCAGGCGCGCGAGCAGCAGTCCGCCGACAACGCCAAGGCCAAGGAAAAAGTAGCTGAGTTGAAGGCCTTCGTGGCGCGTTTCTCGGCCAACGCCTCCAAGGCCAAGCAGGCCACGTCACGTGCGCGCCAGATCGACAAGATCAAGATCGAGGACATCAAGCCTTCCAGCCGCCAGTACCCGTTCATCCGCTTTGAATACGACGAGCGAGACAAGCTGCACCGCGTCGCGGTAGAAGTGGAGAAGATGGCCAAGGGCTATGACCGCATGCTGTTCTCCAACGTGAACTTCCGCATCGATGCGGGCGAGAAGGTCGCCATCATCGGCCCCAACGGCATCGGCAAGACGACCTTGCTGCGCTGCCTCGCGGGCGACCTAGCGCCGGACACCGGCACCATCAAATGGGCGGAAAAAGCCAAGCTTGGTTACTACGCGCAGGATCATGCCGCCGATTTCGCTGAGGCCAAATCAATGATGGA
The DNA here is from genome assembly GCA_963725375.1 of uncultured Pseudomonadota bacterium. Taxonomy (GTDB): domain Bacteria; phylum Pseudomonadota; class Gammaproteobacteria; order Burkholderiales; family Gallionellaceae; genus Sideroxyarcus. Next base: position 19,775 of record CAVRYQ010000034.1, read on the forward strand.
GTGGATGACCGACTGGCGCGGTCCGCACGACGACGACCAGGTGGTGCGCGGCACGCTGGGGCGATTGCTGTTCTCGGGCGACGACGTGAAGAAGATGGTGAAAGTACTGTCCGGCGGCGAGAAAGGCCGCATGCTGTTCGGCAAGCTGATGCTGGCCAAGCCCAACGTGCTGCTGATGGACGAGCCGACCAACCACATGGACATGGAAGCCATCGAGTCGCTCAACACCGCGCTCGACCTGTTCAAGGGCACGCTGATCTTCGTCAGCCATGACCGCGAGTTCGTTTCGTCATTGGCAACCCGCATCATCGAAATCTCGGCCAAGGGCGTGAACGACTACCACGGTACCTATGAAGAATTCCTGCGCGACCAGATGGCGGAATAGGCAGCCATGAAACCGGGGGGCGCGATCGGCGTTTTCGATTCGGGCGTGGGCGGCCTGTCCGTCCTGCAGCACATACGCGATGCGCTTCCGAACGAGCGCCTGATCTATGTCGCCGATTCCGGCCACATTCCTTACGGTAACAAATCCCCGGGCTACATCGAGCTGCGCGCGCATACCATCACGCGTTTCTTGATCGAGCAGGGCGCAGATGCCATCGTCGTTGCCTGCAATACCGCCACTGCGGCCTCGGTGGCCAGCCTGCGCAGCCGGTTCCCGTTGCCCATCGTCGGCATGGAGCCTGCGGTCAAACCTGCGGTTGCTGCGACTCGCAGCGGCGTAGTCGGTGTACTCGCCACCATCGGCACCCTGGAAAGTGCACGCTTCGCCGCACTGCTGGAACGCTACGGCGAGGAAGTCGAAATCGTCACGCAGGGCTGTCCCGGCCTGGTCGAACAGGTTGAACTGGGGGATTTGACGGGGCCGCGCACGCGCGAGCTGATCGAGCGCTACACGTCGCCATTGCTGGCGCAAGGCGCCGACACACTGATCCTGGGATGCACTCACTACCCGTTCCTGGCGCCGCTTATTCAGGCGGTGGCCAGTGAAAGCGTCACGCTGGTCGATACTGGTGCGGCCGTCGCCCGTCAGTTGCAGCGGCGCATCCAGATCGAATTGCCGACGCGCACGCGCGGCGACGGCACGGCAACGTTTTTCAGCAGCGGCGAAATTGACGCGGCGTCTCGCATCCTGTCGGCATTGTGGGGACAGAAGGTCGCGGTCAGGCAATTGCCACGCGGCTTCCTGTAACCATCCGTTCCGGCGGCGCAGTATTCAAAAGCGATAGCCCACCAGGAAATTCCCTCCTGCCATCGAATTGCGTTGTGTCAGCGGGCTTTGTTGCGCGAGTCCACCAAGCCACTTGTATGATAGCCCCGCATTGCTGAACCATTTCTTGTCGTAGTTGTGCAGCCAGTTGGTCGGTAACGCATAATCCATTATTCCCGAGCCTGGATCGTACGCGGTGAGTACATTGCCGGATGCGACTGCCTGGCCCCCGGTCACACCGATATACGTCTGGTTGTATTTGCTGTCGCCCCAGTTGAAATTGACACCGAAGCGCAAGCGATCAACTTCGGAAGGGGAAAAAACGAAACCGCTACCCAGTTCCGCGTTGATACCGTGAGCGCCCGCGTTAATGCCGCTGGAAATGTACCAGGCTGCAATTCGCTTGTTCAGGAACAGGCCGGCTTGAGGGCTGAACCCGATGTCGCCCATGCCGTTCAATCGGGAATCGTCACTTTGATAGCGGATACGATCCGACGTCAGGCGAACACCAAATTGCACGGTTCTGTCGTCCGAAAAATTGGACCCGACACCGCGCAGCATGCTGACGAAGAATTTGCCTCGGTTGTAACTCGCCTCAAGTAGTGGCATAAAACGGAAGCGCTCATTTGCAGCACCCTCATAGCGGGGAGCGTAGCTCACTCCGCCGCCCAGCGAGAATTTCCAGATATTTGCGGATTGCGTGGCGTCAGATTGAGATGCCGCCGGAACATTATTCAGCGGCAGGTCCGGAATCGGCTCAATGTCGATGTTTGCGGCCTTTGCGGAAAGTGCAACAACGGCAGTCAGGAACAAAAATTGCAATTTCACGAGGGTATTCACGCTTGACTCTTTCAGATTCGATATTCGGGGATCGGCGATAGTACCAAGTGCTTCCGGTTTAATTTGGTCAGGATTTGTATCGAACCGGATACTCACGCTATGATTTTTTTCCCGTCTCTTCAGTTCGAGACAAATTATGCTATTTGATACCATGAGATTCCATGTCCCACTCCTACTGGCGGCGCTGTCACCACCCCTGGCCGCTGTTGCCCAGCCAGCCCCTGTTGAAATTCATGATCGGATTGTGTCCCGCACCACGCCGGACAAGCGGGTGGCGCTGACACTGGATGCCTGCGGCGGAAATTACGATGGCGCACTGATCGAATTCCTGATCAGGAACCGCATCCCCGCCACAATTTTTGCCACTAGGATATGGTTGCGACGCAATCCGCAGGGGCTCGCCGTCATCAACGCGCATCTCGACCTGTTCGATGTCGAGGACCACGGCGAAAAACATATCCCGGCGATTATCGGCAAAGACAGGACTGTCTATGGCCTGCACGGCGAGCCGGATGTCGTTCATCTGCGGCGCGAGGTGGTGGAAGGCGCCCGTGCCGTTGAAGCAGCCACCGGCGTTGCACCGCACTTGTACCGGGGCGCCACCGGCGAGTATGACGCACAATCGATCAGTGAGATCGACAAACTGGGCTACAGGATCGCGGGTTTCTCCGTGAACGCGGATAACGGGGCCACGCTGAACAAGCATTCCATAGAGAAGCGACTCGCGCATGTGCAGGCGGGTGACGTGATCATCGCGCACATGAACAAGCCCGCCTCGGATACGGCGGCGGGTTTGGCGTCCGGATTGGCCCATTTGCTCGAATCGGGCTTCGTTTTCGTGCGTCTCGACCAGGTTGACCTGAAAGTATTGCCGGAGAAACCTTAAAGGGTGCGTGATGGAAAGCAAGGCCACTGAGCGGCCTGACCCGGGTCTGGGGTTTCGGCGTTTATTCCGGCGGCACGGCGGGCTAAGGCTGCACCCGACCCAGGTCTTTCAGCATTTGTGCCAGATCATTCGGGGTTTGCGCGGCCGGACGCGGTCCTTCGATTTTTTCCTGTACCCAGTCCGTGGCATCCCCTGCCCCCCATGACACCAGGGAAGCGATCAGAAACACCAGCATGCCGCGGGTCATGCCCTTGGGCACGCCCTGGTCATTGAGGTAGCGTTGGATATACCAGGCTACGACAAAAAATACGATTGTGGAAATGCCCAGGTTCCACATCGAGGGAAGTTCGAGCATATGTTTTTCTCCCGGTTATTGTATTGATGCGCCATTCGGGAATATGGACCGGATATGGATCGTCGGGCGCCAGTGTAGCCGCTCACCGTGGGTCTTCAAAGTGAAGGGAATTTCGCCGATGGCGCCCGCAGGGCGCAATCTGTGCGCACATCGCAAGTTTGATGGGCTTATCCGGTAAAATCGCCCGACGCCAAAACATGGAATATCCAAATGCCCCCGATTCGACACTATACCCTGACCATCTCCTGTCCTGATCGTGCCGGCATCATTGCCGCCGTCAGCGGTTTCATCGCCCGGCATGGCGGCTTCATCGTCGAAGCCAGCTATCACACGGAACAGGACGCGCAGCGATTCTTCATGCGGCAAGAGATACGTGCCGATTCCCTGCCGTTTGATGCTGAGGAATTCCGCCGCCGTTTCGGCCAGATCGCACAGGATTTCGGCATGTCCTGGCAACTTTCCGATTCTGCCTTGAAAAAGCGCTTGGTCATTCTCGTGAGCAAGCAGGATCATTGCCTGGACGATCTGCTGCATCGCTGGCGCAGCGGCGAATTGCAGGTGGACATTCCCTGCGTGATCTCCAATCACGAGGACTTGCGCAGCTTCGTTGAATGGCACGGCATCCCGTTCCATTTTGTTGATATGCAGGACAAGACCTCCGCTTTCGAAAGAATCGCGGTGCTGTTCGAACAGCACCACGGTGACAGCATGGTGCTCGCGCGCTTCATGCAGATCCTGCCGCCCATACTGTGCCAGCGTTTCAGCGGGCGCATCATCAACATCCATCATAGTTTCCTGCCGTCCTTCGTCGGTGCAAGGCCCTATCACCAGGCTTACCAGCGCGGCGTCAAACTCATCGGTGCAACCTGCCACTACGTCACCGATGAGCTGGATGCCGGGCCGATCATAGAGCAGGATACGGTGCGGATTGACCATGGCGACACCGTGGATGATCTGGTGCGCTATGGGCGCGACATCGAGAAGACAGTATTATCGCGGGGCCTGCGCTTCCATGTTGAAGACCGCGTGCTGGTGTGCGGCAACAAGACCATCGTGTTTCGTTAACGCAGGCAGGATTCGCCTCGACAACCTTCGCACAGGAGACACTACAGATGAACAGAACCTTGGGGTTTATATTTGCGGCATTGCTTGCGGGCAATGCCATCGCTTTCGACCTGACCAGCCCGGACCTGAAGATGGGCCATCCGATGGGCGCGGCACAGGAATACAAGGGCTTCGGCTGCAACGGCGGCAATCTTTCACCCGAATTGAACTGGAAGGGTGCCCCTGCCGACACGCTCAGTTATGCAGTGACTGTTTATGACCCGGATGCGCCCACGGGCAGCGGGTGGTGGCATTGGGTGGTGTACGACATCCCTGCATCGGCATCGGGATTGCCCGGCGGAGCAGTAGCCAAGGCAGCCTTGCCCGCTGGTACGAAGCAGGGGCGCAACGATTTCGGTGATCGCAATTTCGGCGGTGCTTGCCCGCCGACCGGCGACAAGCCGCATCACTACATTTTCACGGTGTACGCACTCAAGGTTGCAAAACTTAACGTGCCTGACGATGCGAGTCCCGCACTGATCGGTTTCATGTTACACGCAAACAGAATAGGGCTCGCCAAGCTGACGGCGACCTATTCTCGGTAGCAGCATAAAAAAAGGGCATCCGAAGATGCCCTTTTCTGAACCTTGAACTAACTTCTTAGAGGTTGTAGGAATTCTCGCCGTGATCGGCCAGATCCAGACCTTCTTCCTGTGCTTCGTCGCTTGCACGGATACCTATCGTGTGCTTCAGGATCAGCAGGATCACGAAGGCAACGAAAGCAGACCAAGCCAGCGAGGTGCCGACGGCCCAAAGTTGCGACACGAACTGTGCCGAGGCGTCGAAATCAGCGACCTTGTTGGCGACATAGTCGTATATACCGGTACCGCCCAAAGCCGGGTTCACGAAGATGCCGGTACCGAGAGCACCGATGATGCCGCCGATGCAGTGCACGCCGAACGCATCCAGCGCATCGTCATATTTCAGCTTGGCCTTGATCACGGTGACCGCGAAGAAGCAGATAACTGCCGCTGCCACGCAGATCGCCATCGCGCCGCCCGCACCTACGAAACCTGCTGCGGGCGTAATCGCGACCAGACCAGCGACGATGCCTGAACAGATACCCAGCAGGCTGGGCTTGCCCTTGACGACCCACTCAACAGCCGTCCAGGTAACACCCGCTACTGCGGTGCCGAACAGCGTGTTGAAGAACGCCAGGCCGGCTGCACCCGTCGCTTCCAGAGCGGAACCCGCATTGAAGCCGAACCATCCCATCCACAGCAGACCGGTACCGATTGCGGTCATCATCAGACTGTGAGGCGCCATCGGAACCTTGCCGTAGCCCTTGCGTGGGCCCAGCATCAGGGCCGCGACCAGTGCCGCGATACCGGCATTGATGTGCACCACGGTACCGCCGGCGAAGTCGATCGCACCCTTCTGGAACAGGAAGCCGGCATGGCTATTGGCGATGTCGCCAGCCTTGGCACTGGTATACGCGTCCGGACCATCCCAGTACCACACCATGTGAGCGATCGGCAGGTAGGAGAAGGTGAACCACAGCACGCTGAATATCATCATCGCCGAGAACTTGAAGCGTTCCGCAAAGCCGCCGCAGATCAGCGCAACCGTGATCGCCGCAAACGTCAACTGGAACATGGCGTAGACGAAATCGGGGATGTACTGGCCTTTGCTGAATGTAGCTGCAACAGCAGTTGTCGGATCATCGCCTGACATGAAGAATTTGTCGAGCGAGCCGATGAACGGCGACAGCACACTGCCCTCGTGGGCGGCCGTGAATGCACCGCTGTAGCCGTAGACCACCCAGAGCACCGCGATGACGCAGAAGATCGCGAAGCTTTGCATGACTGTGGACAGCGCATTCTTCCTGCGTACCATGCCGGAATAGAACAGCGCCAGTCCGGGCACGGTCATCAGGAGCACGAACGCCGTGGAGGTCATCATCCAGGCAACGTCGCCCTTGTTGCAGTCAAAGCCCTTGTCACCGCATTTCGGGGCAGGAGCAGCCGCGTCAGCCGCAGGTGCAGCGGCGGCGGCAGGTGCAGCAGCCGCTGCCGCAGCGGATGCCGGGGCAGCCTCGTCGGCAAAGGCCGCGCCTGTCAGGCCGCACAGCGTGGCCAGCAGGGCAAAAAGCGCAAATAATTTTTTCATTTCATTGCTCCTTATAGTGCTTCCGGACCGGTCTCGCCGGTACGGATGCGGATAACTTGTTCGAGGTCTTGCACAAAGATCTTGCCGTCGCCGATCTTGCCGGTCTGAGCAGATTTCTCGATGGCTTCGATCACGCTGTCCAACTGGTCGGCCTTGATGGCCGCTTCCAGTTTGATCTTGGGCAAGAAATCGACTACATATTCCGCACCGCGATACAGCTCGGTGTGGCCCTTTTGCCGTCCGAAGCCTTTGACTTCGGTGACGGTGATGCCCTGCACGCCGATGGCGGACAGCGCTTCACGCACTTCGTCGAGCTTGAACGGCTTGATGATTGCAGTGACGATTTTCATATTCACTTCTCCTTGAGTTGAGCGGGGCGCTTCGCCCCGCTTGCCTAACTACCTGTTTGCTAAATTAGAACGTGCGGCTGAGGGCCACGACTACTGCGGTCTTGCCAAGATTGACACCTTGAGCGCTGGTGTAGACCAGTGAGTTTGCATCCGTACCGCTCACGGTCAAACTTGCACTGTAGCCCGTACCCAAATCCTTGGACACAAACACTTTGTAGTCAGCGTAAGAAGCATTGCCATTCAGGGAACCGCTGACGTTCTGCTTTCCGTAATGCGCACCGAGTGTGTACCCGCTGTCACCGATGGGGTAGGCGGCAGTCAGATCAGCATAGGTGGAACCTGATGAAGCAGTGAATCCGAACAGATCGCCCAGGCTGTATGACAGTTTTGCAGTCACGATTGAATAGGTTAACGCTCCGTAAACTTCGTCAGTGTCTGCCTTGACTATGCCCGGACCATAGTCACCGGGATAGTTATAGCGCAGGAAACCCACGTCATAGGACACGGCGCCTGCTGTACCCCGGTATCCACCATAAGTGTCGAGCTCCAATCCCGACCGGGATGCTGTTTTGTTATCTCCCAGCCAGCTGATGCTGGAACCCCAGGTGCCGATATACAGCCCGCTAGCGCCTGCATAGTCGAAGCCGCCTTGAACCGCCGGATTCCCGCCGGATTGCGAGATGCCACGATACAGATAGTTATTGGTCAGGCTCACATTGGTGGAAAAGGGCGACGCCGGTGCGGTGTCGGCGAGCGCAGGCAACGCGAACGAAGAGGCGAGGGCAACGACGAGCAGTTTAGTCTTAAGCATGGTGTTTCCTTTCGTTATTGAATTAAGTGGGATGAAAGTATCCACGCATACCTCTCAGCAGAAACTGTGCCAATCACGAAAATCCGCGCCGGTACGTGATTTATGAGAGGGTCGTCATAATTTTCGGAAGAATGGCGCACCAAGTCCATGCACGAATACAGTGCGGCGCACCCGGGCGGTGCGTTCACTATTTGCTACACTAGCGCCTTGTTCATTTCATGGTTAATCGTTATGTTGAATCCAAAGTTTCTTGAGGAAATGTCTTCCAGATTGAACGAGGCCGTTGCCAATAGTCCGGCCAGGGATTTCGAGAAAAATGCCCGCGCCTTGCTGGCGCAGGGATTCGCCAAGCTCGATCTGGTCTCGCGCGAGGAATATGAAGTGCTCGCGCAACGCCTGGAAAAACTCGAAGCACGCATCACCGCACTGGAAGCTCTACGCTAGCAGATGAGGCTGGCTGTTTTGTACAGTCGCGGGCGGCGGGCATGGATGCCGCACCGGTCACCTTCGAGGTGCACCTCGCCAACGGATTGCCCAACTTCACCATCGTCGGCCTGCCCGAGACCGAAGTAAAAGAGAGCAAGGATCGCGTCCGCGCCGCATTGCAGAATTGCCAGGTCGACTTTCCCGCCCGGCGCATCACCGTCAATCTCGCGCCTGCCGACCTGCCAAAAGAGAGCGGTCATTTTGACCTGCCCATCGCGCTCGGCATTCTGGCCGCGTCCGGGCAAATCCCTTCCGACAAGCTGGCCGGACGCGACGCCTTGACGCGCCCATATTCCCGATACGCAGCCTGTCGTTCCGCATTATCCCGACATGCGCGAGGTGAAGTGCCAGACGCAATGCAAACGTGTGCTGGAAATCGCCGCGACAGGCGGGCACAGCGTGCTGATCTAGGGTCCTCGGTCGTGTCTTCTGTGAGCCACCTGTTTTTTTCAAGCTGTGTCCACCTGTGAAATCCTGCACCATGTATTAATAGCTATATGATGCTCATGTCGGGCCCACCCGGCACCGGCAAAAGCATGCTGGCCGCACGTTTTCCCGGCATATTGCCGCAGATGATGCAGCAGGAGGCGCTGGAGAGCGCCGCCATGCAATCGCTGGGCGGCATGTTCTAAGTGGCAAACTGGAAACGCAGGCCGTACCGGACGCCGCATCACACGGCGTCCGCGGTAGCGCTGGTTGGTGGAGGCAGCAATCCGCGTCGCAGCGAAATCTCGGTGGCCATGCATGGCGTCCTGTTTCTGGATGAGCTGCCAGAGTTCGATCGCGGTGTACTGGAAGTGCTGCGCGAACCACTGGAAAGCGGGCGCATCACCATTTCGCGTGCGGCGCGCCGGGCGGATTTCAAGGGCAGTTCCAGCTCATTGCGGCCATGAATCCCTGTCCCTGCGGTTATGTCGGCCACTACAACGGCAAGTGCCGCTGCACCCCGGACCAGGTATCGCGTTATCGCAGCAGGATATCCGGCCCCCTGCTGGATTGTATCGACATCCAGATCGAGGTACCTGCCGTTGCGCAGGAAGATTTGCTCAAGCAATCCGACGGCGAAAGCAGCGCCGCGATTCAAAACCGGGTGGAAGCGGCTCGCAACCGGCAACTTGTGCGCTAGGGCAAACAGAACGCGCTGCTTTCCGTCACCGAAATCGAGACCCGGTGCGCTCCCGATGCCCAGGGCGAAGCGGTGCAGTGCCGGCGCATGAATATGTCCCGCCAGTGAAGGACAACCGTCAGGCCGCCCTTCAGCTTTTCTTCAAGCTAACTGCGGCAGGTTTGCCAGCGAAGCACGCAGCAATTCTTCCGGATAGCTGTGGTCGTCCAGTTGTCCGGCGAAATATTTGTCATAGGCTGCCATGTCGAAGTGGCCGTGACCGGACAAGTTGAAGAACAGCGTCTTCTTTTCCCCCGTAGCCTTGCAGCGCAAGGCTTCGTCCATGCAGGCGCGGATGGCATGGTTGGATTCCGGCGCCGGGATGATGCCTTCGGCACGCGCAAACGTCACCCCCCCTCGAACGTGGCCAGTTGCGGCACCTCGACCGCCTCGATCAATCCCTCGTGATAGAGCTGCGACACCAGCGGTGAATTGCAGTGATAGCGCAGCCCGCCTGCGTGGATGCTGGGCGGCATAAAATCGTGACCCAATGTGTACATCTTCATCAGCGGCGTGAGCCCGGCCGTATCGCCGAAGTCGTAGGCGTAAGTGCCTTTGGTCAGTGACGGGCAGGAAGTCGGTTCCACCGCGACCAGCCGCACGGTCTTGCCCGTGGCCTTGTCGGCGAAGAAGGGAAACGCCACACCGCCGAAATTTGGAGCCGCCGCCGCAGGGAGCGAATACCACGTCCGGAGAATCGCCTGCCTTCTCGAATTGTTTCTTCGCTTCGAGGCCAATGACGGTCTGATGCAGCAGCACATGGTTCAGCACCGAGCCCAGCGCGTAGTTGGTATCCGCGCGCGAAGCAGCTTCTTCCACGGCCTTGGAAATCGCCATGCCCAGCGAACCGGGATTGTTCGGGTCTTTCGCCAGCACGTCGCGACCGGTTTGCGTTTCCATGCTCAGGCTGGCAAACACCTGCCCGCCTCAGGTCTGCATCATGGAACGGCGGAACGGTTTCTGGTCATAGCTCACGCGCACCATGTAAATGCGGACTTCCAGACCGAACATCTGCCCGGCCAGCGCGATCGAGGAGCCCCATTGTCCTGCGCCCGTCTCGGTGGAGAGGCGCTTGATGCCGGCCTGCTTGTTATAATAGGCCTGCGGGATCGCAGTGTTGACCTTGTGCGAACCGGCGGGAGAGACGCCTTCGTACTTGTAGTAAATTTTCGCCGACGTGCCCAGCGCCGCTTCCAGGCGGTGCGCGCGGAACAACGGCGACGGGCGGTACCTGCGCAAGGCCTCGCGCACCGGCTCCGGGATCGGTATCCAGCGCTCGGCCGAAACTTCCTGCTCGATCAGGGCCATCGGGAGGATAGGTGCCAGCGCCTCTGGTCCGATGGGTTTTCCGTCCGGACCCAGCGGTGGAGTCGGCGGATTGGGCATGTCGGCGACCACGTTATACCAATGTTTGGGAATATCGGACTCGTCCAGCTGAAACTTGGTTTGCGGCAGTTTTCCCCTCACTCTGTATCGTCATGGAAAATATTTCCGGAAAGCCCTGTGCTCTGCGGAACAAGGTTATTGTACTGGCGAATGTCTGGCGGGGGCGGGCGCTTTTGTGCGTGCCGCCTGTCATCCGAACAGGTGCGCAAATATTCCCTTTTTCTCTGCAGCAAAGTCCGGATGCTCGCGCAGATATGCGCGCGCCGATTCGACGTAGTCGAAATCATCGTACCGAAGGTGATCCGGGAACCAGCTCGTAAGGAATGACCCCAGTTCCCCGGAAATATCCTCGCCCCGGGCATATCGTGTCTGAAAGTCGGCCAGGCGCCGGGCAAATTGCGCATGCAATCTCCGATGCGCTTTGATATACGGATATCCCGCTTCTTCCTGCATCTTTTCCTCGAAGTTGAAGTGATGGATCGCATGATCGACCAGCGCGTTGATCAACCGCTCCACCTCATTGCGGGAACTCCCACGGGAGCGCATGTCATCCAGTTGGTTGATGTATTCGATGAGTTTGAGGTGTTGCTGATCGATCACGTCGATGCCGACGCTGAATTGTTCCATCCACCGCAATTTGGCCACGTGCCCTCCCGAACGTGATTACATGCCATCGGCGTTATCCAGGAAATTGCCGCTGGCGGATGCATAATAACCATGTCGATGATATTGATTATTCCGGAGCGCATCAAGCGGCATGCTCCAGCATGCTAAAATCCGCGTCCTTTTATCAACTTACGCATCATGAACGGCTCACTGCACCCTGTCGAAACGCTTCTGCAACAGCGCATCCTGATCCTGGATGGGGCGATGGGCACCATGATCCAGCGCTACAAGCTGACCGAGGCGCACTATCGCGGTACGGAACTGTTCGGCGACTATCAGGGCAAGCGCGCAACGTTTGCAGACCACCCCGTGGACCTGAAAGGTTGCAACGACCTGCTGCTGCTGACCCAGCCGCACATCATCGGCGGCATTCATCGCGAGTACCTGAAAGCGGGTGCGGATATTCTGGAAACCTGCACCTTCAACTCCACGTCCATTTCGATGGCGGATTACGAGTTGCAGCGTCTCGTTTATGACCTGAACAGGGAGGGCGCGCAATTGGCGCGTGGCTTGTGCGATGAATTTTCCACGCCCGGGAAGCCGCGCTTCGTCGCAGGCGTGCTCGGCCCGACCGGCCGCACCGCCTCGATCTCGCCGGACGTGAACGATCCCGGCGCACGCAACGTCACGTTCGACGAACTGGTGGAGAGCTACGCCGAAGCGATACGGGGCCTGCTCGACGGCGGCGCGGACATCCTGATGGTCGAGACCATTTTCGACACGCTGAATGCCAAGGCCGCTTTGTTCGCCATCGAACGCCATTTCGAACAGCGCAAGGTGCGCGTGCCTATCATGATTTCCGGCACGATCACGGATGCTTCCGGCAGAACGCTGTCGGGCCAGACCACCGAGGCTTTCTGTAATTCCCTGCTGCATGCACGCCCGCTTTCCATTGGCCTCAACTGCGCACTGGGCGCGGAACTGATGCGGCCCTATGTGGAAGAGATGTCGCGCGTGGCGAGTTGCTACGTGAGCGCGCATCCCAACGCGGGCCTGCCCAATCCCTTGTCCGAGACGGGCTACGACGAGCCACCTGAAACGACTGCGCGCCTGGTGAAGGAATTCGCCACCAGCGGTTTCCTAAACATCGCGGGCGGCTGCTGCGGAACCTCGCCCGCCCACATCAAGGCCATTGCCGACGCGTTGCAGGACGTGCCGCCGCGCCAGTTGCCAAACATCGAGCACAAATGCCGACTGTCGGGACTGGAACCGTTCAACATCGGCGACGATTCTCTGTTCGTCAACGTGGGCGAGCGCGCCAACGTCACCGGTTCGGCCAAATTCAAGCGTCTGATCCTTGAAGGCAAATACGACGAGGCGCTGGAAGTCGCCAAGCAGCAGGTGGAGACGGGCGCTCAGGTCATCGACGTGAACATGGACGAGGCCATGCTGGACGGCCAGGCCGCGATGGTGAAGTTCCTCAACCTGATCGCGTCCGAACCGGACATTTCCAGAGTGCCGCTGATGATCGACTCCTCCAAATGGAACATCATCGAGGCAGGATTGAAGTGCGTGCAGGGCAAGTCCATCGTCAACTCCATTTCGCTCAAGGAAGGCGAGGAAAACTTCATCCGGCATGCCACGCTGGTGCGCCGCTACGGCGCGGCGGCCGTGGTGATGGCGTTCGATGAACAAGGCCAGGCCGACACCTACGAGCGCAAGACCTCGATCTGCAAACGCAGCTACGACATTCTCGTGCACAAGGTCGGCTTCCCGCCCGAGGACATCATTTTCGACCCGAATATTTTCGCGATCGCGACCGGCATCGAGGAGCACAACAACTACGCGGTGGATTTCATCGAGGCCACGCGCTGGATCAGGAAAAACCTGCCGTTCGCGAAGATTTCGGGCGGCGTCTCCAACGTGTCGTTCAGCTTCCGCGGTAACGACCATGTACGCGAAGCCATCCACACCGTGTTCCTGTATCACGCGATCAAGGCGGGCATGGGGATGGGCATCGTCAACGCCGGACAGCTCGGCGTGTACGAAGAGATACCGAAAGAGCTGCGCGATGCGGTGGAAGACGTGGTGCTGAACCGCCACCCCGATGCGGGCGAAAAGCTGGTGAAGCTGGCGGATTCCGTCAAGGGCGGAGGCAAGGAACAGGTCGAGGACCTCGAATGGCGCAAGGGCACGGTGCAGGAACGCCTGACGCATGCGCTGGTGCGCGGCATCACGACCTATATCGTCGAGGATACCGAAGAGGCGCGCCTGCAGGCCAGGTTCCCGGTAGAGGTGATCGAGGGCCCGCTAATGACCGGCATAAACGTGGTCGGCGACCTGTTCGGCGCGGGCAAGATGTTCCTGCCGCAAGTGGTGAAATCGGCACGCGTGATGAAGCAGGCTGTGGCGCACCTGATCCCGTTCATCGAGGTGGAGAAGCTGCGCTCGGGCGACACCAGCACCAAGGGCAAGATCGTGATGGCGACCGTGAAGGGCGACGTGCATGACATTGGCAAGAACATCGTCACCGTGGTGCTGCAGTGCAACAACTTCGAAGTCGTGAACATGGGCGTGATGGTGCCGTGCCAGCAGATTCTCGACACGGCGCGCGAACATAACGCTGACGTGATCGGCCTTTCGGGCCTCATCACGCCGTCGCTGGAAGAGATGGCGCATGTGGCGAAGGAAATGGAACGACAGGGTTTCAAGATTCCGTTGCTGATCGGCGGCGCGACCACTTCGCGCGTGCACACCGCCGTGAAGATCGAACCGAACTACCCCAGCGGCCCCACCGTGTATGTCAACGATGCCTCCCGCGCGGTGGGCGTGTGCAGCAACCTGCTGAGCAGCACCCTGCGCGACAGCTATGTGGCCGAGATCAAGGCCGACTATGTCGCAGTGCGCGAGCAGCACGAAGGCAGGAAGAGCAAGGCCAGCTATGTTGCCCTTGCCGAGGCGCGCGCGCACGGCGCAAAGACCGACTGGAAGAAGTACGCGCCGCCCGGGCCCAAACTGCCCGGCGTGCACAAGCTGGAAGATTATCCGCTGGATATCCTCGTCGATTTCATCGACTGGACGCCGTTCTTCCAGGCCTGGGAACTGGCCGGGCGCTACCCGAAGATACTGCAGGACGAAACGGTGGGCGAGGAAGCGCGCAAGCTGTTCGCCGACGCACAGGCAATGCTGAAAAAGATCGTCAAGGAAAAGTGGCTGACCGCGAACGCGGTGTTCGGACTGTTCCCTGCCAATGCGGCAAATAGCGACGACATCGAAATCTACACCGACGAATCGCGCAAGAAGGTCGCAATGACCTGGCACAACCTGCGCCAGCAGACGAAGAAGCCGGACGACATTCCCAACTACTGCCTGGCCGATTACATCGCGCCGAAGGAAAGCAAGGTCAAGGATTATCTCGGCGCCTTCGCCGTCACCGCCGGCATCGGCATCGACGCGCGCGTGGCGGAGTTCGAGAAGCAGAACGACGACTACAACGCCATCATGCTGAAATCGCTCGCAGACCGCCTCGCAGAGGCGTTCGCGGAGCACCTGCACCTGCGCGTACGGCGCGAGTTCTGGGGCTATGTCCCGGATGAGCAGCTAAGCAACGAAGACGTCATCGCCGAGAAATACCGCGGCATACGCCCAGCACCCGGTTATCCCGCCTGCCCCGAGCACAGTGAAAAGGGCCCGTTGTTCGCGCTGCTGCAAGCACCCGAAAACGCCGGCATCACCATCACCGAAAGTTTTGCGATGCTGCCCACCGCTGCGGTGAGCGGCTTCTACTTCTCGCACCCGCAAGCGCAATATTTCGCCACCGGCAAGATCGACAGGGATCAGGTTGCAGACTATGCGCAGCGCAAGGGTTGGACGCTGGAAGAGGCGGAGCGTTGGCTGGCGCCGGTGCTGAGTTATTAGTTGTATGCATATCGCCACTCGCATAGCTACAGCAAGTGACAAGCCACTACTATTTGCTCTTTACCGAGATACGATGCAGGACTACATTGAGACGATTTGGGGATGGGATGAACCTTGGCAGGTCAACGATTTTGAAAATACCTTCGAATTCGCAACCACATATATTATTGAGAAACGACTCAATTTTTGCCGGCCACTTTCAGATAGACAAACAAGATCATTCAGATTATTTGCGCATGCTTATCGTAAAACCTCACGTAAGATCAATGGGAATTGGCCGAAAAATTGTTGAAGACTTACAAAAGGAAGCCAGGAAGGCAGGCAAAACAATAGCGCTCAGAGTATTCAAAATAAATTCTGGCGCGATGCGTTTCTACATCAAGAATGGCTGGAACATAGTTGCAGAAGAGAACGAGTTTTATCTATTGAAATGCTGTTGAGCAACACGATGCCCAACCTGCAGACTACAGCCATCTGACAAATCTAGTTAACCAACCAGAAAGAAAAACATGACCGAACTCATCAAAACCGACACCACCCTGGGCGAAGGCGCCGAAGCACAAGCCGGACAGACCGTCGTTGTGCATTACACCGGCTGGCTGCATGACACAGCCGCCCCCGACAGCAAGGGCAAGAAGTTCGACAGCTCGCTCGACCGCAACGACCCATTCAGCTTTCCGCTTGGCGGCGGACGCGTGATCAAGGGCTGGGATATCGGCGTGCAAGGCATGAAGGAAGGCGGGCAGCGTACGCTGGTCATTCCGCCCGAGCTGGGCTACGGCCCGCGCGGCGCCGGCGGCACGATCCCGCCGAATGCGACGCTGGTGTTCGACGTGAGGTTGCTCAAGGTGATCAGGACCGACATGGTCGATACAAAAATCGGCGAAGGCGACGAGGCACAGGAAGGACAGCATGTGACCGTGCATTACACCGGCTGGCTGTTCGACAAGAACGCGCCCGAGAACCGGGGCACGAAGTTCGACAGCTCACGCGACCGCGACGAGCCGTTCGATTTCCCGCTGGGACAGGGCCATGTGATCCAGGGCTGGGACATAGGCGTGCAGGGCATGAGGGTGGGCGGGCAGCGCACGCTGGTCATTCCGCCCGAGATGGGCTACGGCAGGCAGGGTGCGGGCGGCGTGATCCCGCCGAATGCGACGCTGCTGTTCGACGTGGAATTGCTGGAAATCAATTAGAGTCGACCGGGTTGGGTACACGGTGCCCCCTGCGACATCCTGAGGAGAATTTGCATGAAAAACATCACTTTTATACCGCTGGTGCTATTGCTGGCAATCGGCACGATTTCAACCAGTGGCTGTTCGGAACGGGTTGCGCCCACCGCCGCACCCAGCAACGTGGCCGACCTCGTCAAAACCGATGTCAAGCCGGGCAATGGCGCTGAAGCGACCGCGGGTCACAATGTGACCGTGCATTACACGGGCTGGTTGTACGACGAAGCTGCGCCCGGGCACAAGGGCAAAAAGTTTGACAGCTCGCACGACCGCAACGAGCCGTTTGTCTTCCAACTCGGGGCCGGTCAGGTCATCAAGGGTTGGGACCAGGGTGTGGAGGGCATGAAGGTGGGTGGTCAACGCACGCTGGTCATCCCGCCGCAACTCGGCTACGGTGCACGGGGAGCAGGTGGCGTGATTCCACCGAATGCAACGCTGGTGTTCAATGTCGAGTTGCTGGGCGTCAATTGACAGGTTGCATGACCAGAATTCCTGATTCCGGTATTCGCGCTTGGTGCTCGAACGACGAACGGTTGTGCCGGATTTCAGAGGCGGTCGGCTTTGCGTGCTCGACCAGGGTTGGCAAGAAAAAATTTGTTGCGCATCGATAAATGAACCTGATCTCCAACCCGCTGCTGGTTACCGCGCTGATGTTGGCGGTATCCAACCTGTTCATGACCTTCGCGTGGTATGGACATCTGAAGAACTTCGCCCACTCGCCCTGGTATGTGGCGGCGCTGGCGAGCTGGGGCATCGCGCTGTTCGAATACATTGTCCAGGTTCCGGCCAACCGCATCGGCTACACCCAGCTCAGCCTCGGGCAGTTGAAGATCATGCAGGAAGTCATCACGCTGACCATCTTCGTGCCGTTCGCGGTGCTGTACATGAACCAGCCGCTGAAGCTGGATTATCTATGGGCAGGACTGTGCCTGATGGGCGCGGTGTATTTTATTTTCAGGACCTGAAACCATCCTTATTCCCGCAAACGGAGAGCATAAAGCTGGATCAATGATGAGCAAACCAAAACACATCCACATCCTCGGCATCTGCGGCACTTTCATGGGGGGTATCGCCGCCATCGCCAAGCAGGCAGGTTATCGCGTCACCGGCTGCGACGCCAACGTTTATCCGCCGATGAGCACACAGCTCGAAGCACAAGGCATAGAACTGATCGAAGGCTGGGGCGTGGAACAGCTTGATCTCAGGCCGGATGCGTTCGTGATCGGCAACGTGGTGTCGCGCGGCAACCCCCTCATGGAAGAAATACTGAATCGCAACCTGCCCTATGCCTCCGGCCCGCAATGGCTTGCCGATACCTTGCTACGTGACAAGTGGGTACTGGGCGTGGCGGGTACGCACGGCAAGACCACGACCACGTCCATGCTGGCCTGGATACTGGAACACGCCGGGCTGAACCCAGGCTTCCTGATCGGCGGCGTGCCGCAGAATTTCGGCATCTCGGCGCGCATCACTGAGTCGCCGTTTTTCGTGATCGAAGCCGACGAATACGACACCGCCTTCTTCGACAAGCGCTCCAAGTTCGTGCACTACCGACCACGCACGGCAATCCTCAACAACCTTGAATACGACCACGCCGACATCTTCCCCGATCTCGCCAGCATAGAGACGCAGTTCCATCACCTCGTGCGCACCGTGCCCGGCAATGGGCTGGTGGTGTGCAACGGGCGCGAGGAATCGCTGCAGCGCGTGATCCGGCGCGGTTGCTGGACGCCGGTGGAGAAATTCGGTTCGGATGACGGATGGGACATCGATGCCAGCGAGCAGGTGTCACTCAACGGCAAGGCGCAGGGTACGTTGAGGTGGGACCTGATGGGCGAGCACAACCGCATGAACGCGCTGGCTGCGCTCGCCGCCGCACGCCACGCTGGCGTGCCAGTCGCGGACGGCTTGGCCGCATTGTCGGAGTTCAGGAACGTGAAGCGCCGCATGGAAGCGCGCGGCACAGTCAACGGCATCACCGTATATGACGATTTCGCGCACCACCCCACCGCCATCGACACCACGGTAGCCGGATTGCGCCGCAGGGTTGGCGCGGCGCGCATCCTTGCCGTGCTTGAGCCGCGCTCCAACACCATGAAGCTGGGCGTGATGAAGGACGCGCTGCCCGGCAGCCTGAAGGATGCCGACCTGACCTTCTGCTATGCGGGTAACCTGGGCTGGGATGCGCGCGGTACGCTTGCGCCGCTGGGCAAGAAGGCGGTTGTGAAGGACGACCTGAACGAACTGGTCGAATCTATCGTGGCCGCCGCCAGGTCAGGCGACCAGATCCTGGTCATGAGCAACGGCGGCTTCGGCGGGATACACGAGAAGCTGCTGCAACGCCTCGCGCGGTGAACGCGCTTCAATATTGAACCTTCAGGTGGGGCCGAAGGGCTGGCCGTCACTGCAGGATATATTCAACCACTTCTAGCTGCGTTTCTGAAAATGACCTGCCCAGACTGATCTGCCCGGCCCCATGCAGCACAATTTGCTGGTGGCTGAGCTGGATGACCTGCCCGTCGCTGAAGCGGACGTACGTACCGTTCGCACTCTGATCGGTCAGCAGGAATTTGCCGAAGTTGTATTCGACGAGCGCGTGCTGGCGAGAGGCAAGCTTGTCCTGGATCACCAGGTTGCATACGTCATCGCGGCCCAGCAGCGCACTCCTTGACCGCTCGTTGAGCGTGAATATTTGCAAGCGATGACGTAACAGCAGTTCATGCCTGCTCAGCGCTTCGGCGGGTTTGCGGAATGTCGACATTCCGATGCGAGTGCTCATCGTATCATCCATCTCCCAAGTGACCTGGAATATGGACAGGGTGCTTTCCTTGCCGCGCAGTTCGCCGCGCATCACCGGGCGCACCTTCTTCCGCAAGGTCGACGGCAACTGGTCTACAACTGCCTGAGTGGTCAGTATTTGCCTGGCTCGGGTGATTGCGGTCACGCGCGCCGCAACGTTGACGGCATCGCCGAATATATCGCCGGCTTCCCGGATCACGTCGCCGCAGTGCACGCCGATACGCACGTAGATATGTTGTCCGTTGACGGGATTTTGTTGTTCCATCGCCATCTGCATGTCGCGCGCCGCATTCACGGCATCGGCAACACTGGCAAAGGTACACATGATCTCGTCGCCTATGGTCTTGATCAGGGTGCCCTGATATCTGCCCATCTCCTGTTTCAGGACCTCCAGCGTGCGTGAAACCAGATGCAGCGCCATCTCATTGCCGAGCTTGTCGTAAAGCGCGGTACTTCCGCTGATGTCCGCGAAAAGAATTGATAGTCTGGATTGATGTTGCTCTGTAACCATCAACCGTTCGCACCGAACATCATTCGCTTTGCCACGAATTTCCTCGCGGGCGGCAGGCAATCCAGCAACGTCAACGCGGCCGAACGCATCTGTCCCAGCAGCGGAATGTCGTTGGAAAACAGGCGTACGAGACCATCCGTGAAGCGTATGCCCGCGTTGCGGTCGATGCGGCGCGACTTGCGGTAAGCGGTACACATCGCTGCGGAGCCGATGCTGTCCGGCGCGCTGTCGAGTATGGCTTGCGTCAGTTCCCATGCGTCACGGATGCCCATGTTGAAACCTTGCCCGGCTACCGGGTGCAGGGTCTGCGCGGCGTTTCCGATAAGCACGGTATGCGGGAAAGTGATGTCGGGGGCGCGTTTCAGGCGCAAGGGGTAGCAGTTGCGTTTGCCGACACCGGTGAAGGTGCCAACCCGGTTGCCGAAATGTTGCTGCAGGTTTTTCAGGAACTTCTCGTCATCCCAGGTCAGCATTTCTTTTGCCTGGTCGTGAGCGGCCGTCAACACCAGTTCGTAACCGTCCAGATATGGTAGCAGCGCCATCGGGCCCTGCGGGGTGAAATGCTCATACGCCCTGCCGCCGGCGGGCTGCGAGCTGGTGACATGTGCGATAACGCCGCTTTGTCCGTAGTCGTGGATGTGCGGCGGGTGCGATGCTTCCAGCAGCCTGCCGCCTTCCGCAACAACCGCGAGACGCGCGCTGAGTGTATGCGGCTGGCCCTGGTATTGATAGGTGATGACGGCGCTTTCGCCGGTATTGCCTAGGTCGCTCACCGTAGCACCATAGAAGCAGTTGATGTCCGCATTGTGCAGAACTTCTTGCAAAGCGGCATGCAGTGCGGTATAGGGCAGAACGTAGCCCATCTCCGGTACCTTCATTTCCTCCGCATGCATTGTGGTATGGCCGGGTGAATTCTTCTGCGTGACTTCGATGGTCTGGATGCCGCTGACGTTCCGTATCCCGTCCCACGCACGCAGGCGCTGCAGCAACAATCGCGTGCCATAGGACAATGCCAGCGCGCGCGGGTCGGTGGTGTTGATTTCAGATTCTCGCGCTTCGAGCAACACCACATTCAGGTCGTTACCCTGCAGGGCAATTGCCAGCGCCGCCCCGACCGGGCCTCCGCCTATGATCGCGACATCGCACTTGTGTTCATTCATTGCGCATCACCTCCTCGATCTGGCTGACGGTCTTCGGTGCATCCTGCGTGATCACTGCATTGCCCTGTGCCGTGATGAGTACGTCGTCCTCGATGCGGATGCCGATATTCCACAGGCCGCGCGGCACGCCCTCGCCGGGACGGATGTAACAGCCGGGCTCGACGGTGAGCATCATGCCGGGTTGCAGGGGGCGCCACTGCTCTCCGAGCTTGTATTCACCGACATCGTGCACATCCATGCCCAGCCAGTGCCCGGTGCGGTGCATATAGAACTGCTTGTAGCTTTCGGTTTCCAGCACGGATTCCACAGAACCATGGCAGAGCTTCAGATCAATGAACCCTTGCGCCAGAACACCCAGCGCGGCTTCATGCGGAGCATTCCACAGCGCACCCGGTCTGGCGGCGGATATGGCGGCGGCCTGCGCGGCCAGCACGAGTTCGTAGACATCTTTCTGCGCGGTGCTGAACCGACCGTTCACCGGAAAAGTGCGCGTGATGTCGGAAGCGTAGCCTTCGAGTTCGCAGCCTGCGTCGATCAGCAACAGGTCACCGTCGTTGAGCAGCGCGCTGTTACCCACATAATGCAGTGTGCAGGCATTTGCCCCTCCCGCAACGATGCTGGTGTAGGCCGGGTGGCGCGCGCCGTGGCGGCAGAATTCATGCAACAGTTCGGCTTCCACTTCGTACTCGTGCCGACCCGGCCGGGTGAAGCTCATGGCACGGCAATGCGCGCCACAGGATATCTCCGCTGCGCGGCGCATGATGTCCTGCTCCTTCGCGTCCTTGATCAGGCGCATTTCATTGATCGGTTCGCGCACGTCATGGATTTCGCCCGGCGCCCGGATACCGCTGCGAGATTTCGCCTTCACGGTTTCGCGCAGCTTGATGATGCGTACGTCCCAGCCGTTGTCGGCGCCTACCGGATAATAAAGCACCGGCTGGTTACCCATCAGTTCGGCCAGTTTCTCGTCCAGTTGCGCGATGGGGTAGGCCGCATCGAAGCCGAATTTTTCTTTCGCCCCGTCCGGACCGTGTCGGAAACCATCCCATATCTCGCGCTCCGCATTCTTTTCGCGACAGAACAAAACACTCTGCATCCCGTCGCCCGCGATCAATACCAGGACCGCATCCGGCTCGGCAAAGCCGGTCAGGTAGTAAAAATGGCTGTCGTGGCGATAATCGTAATGCGTGTCCGCATTGCGGGCCACTTCGGGCGCCGTCGGGATAATGGCGATACCGCGCTGCATCCGGGTTTGCAGACGCTTCCGGCGGTCCTGGAAATGGGAGAAATCAGTCATAGCAGCCATTCTGCGATGCGCGCAGCTTCTTGTCGAGTTCATCCAGGCGTTGCGGCGTACCAACATCGACCCACAGGCCGAGGTAATGCTCACCACCGGCCCGGCCCAGCGCGATCTGTTCGCGCAACAATGGCGCCAGCGGCGCCTTGGCTCCGCGCTTCATGGTGGCAAACAGGGCTGGACGATACAGGCCGATCCCGCTGAACGTCCACTTGGGGACCGCATTCGTCAGGCGCCCTAAATTCAGACCGAAATCTCCGTCGGGATGGTGCGCCGGATTATCCACCAGCACCAGGTGCACAGTGTCCAGGCCGTCACGCATCCGCTCGGCAATGGAAAACAGGCGCGCGAAGTCATAGTCGCAATAGATGTCGCCGTTGACCACTGCAAAGGGTTCGCTTCCGAGCTGGTGCAGGGCGAACGCAATGCCGCCCGCTGTTTCCAGCGCCGCGCCTTCGGCCGAATAGCGGATGTTGGCCCCAAACCGGCTGCCATCACCAAGTGCGTGCTCGATCTGTGTGCCGAGGTGGGCATGATTGATGACGAGGTCGGTGATGCCTGCACCAACCAGTCGCTCTATATGCCACGCGATGAGCGGCTTGCCTCCCGCCTGCAACAGGGGTTTGGGCGTGTGGTCCGTGAGCGGCCGCATGCGTTCGCCCCGTCCGGCCGCAAGGATCATTGCCTTCATGGTTTTACGTTTCTCACGATTGCTCTTTATGCCGCTTGCGGGAAAAAGCTGGATAGGGGAAGGGCGCGCACGGCATGCTCAAATGGAGGCCCGGATCTGTTGTGCGTGCATCTCCAGTTCCATCAGCAGGACCAGCAAGGGCTTCAGGTCGATGTAGCGCTCGCAGGCGCGGCGCAGGTAATTCATCACCAGCGGCATGTCCTTCAGGTAGCCATCCTTGCCGTCGCGGTGATACAGGCGCGCAAATATGCCCAGCACCTTGATATGGCGCTGCACGCCCATCATTTCGTAGTCTCGGTAAAATTCCCCGAAATCTTCCTTTACGGGCAATCCGGCCTTACGCGCTTTTTCCCAGTAGAGAATAAGCCAGTCCATGACCTGTTCCTCTTCCCAGTGAATGTAGGCATCCTTGAACAGGGAGGCGAGGTCGTAGGTGATGGGGCCGAACACCGCGTCCTGAAAATCCAGAATGCCCGGCGAGATCTGAAGATTGTCCTTCCCGTCTGCTTTTTCTCCCGTCAGCGGGAGGGCGTTGGCGCAAGGCGGTTCTACAAGCATCAGGTTGCGCGAGTGGTAATCGCGGTGCACATACACGCGAGGCTGGGCAACGTTATTGGCAAGGATGCGCGCGAATACCTCTTCCAGCTTGGCCTGCTGTTTATTGGTCAACGTCACGCCAAGGTGCCGCGAAATGTACCATTCAGGGAACAGGTTCAACTCGCGGCGCAACAGTGCCTCGTCATAAGGTGGCAGCTCGTTTTCGCGCGATGCCAACTGGATGCGTATCAAGGCATCGGTCGCCGCGCCGTAAAGCGTGGTTGCGCGCTCCCGTGACAGCGCTTGCAGATAAGTCGTGTTGCCGAGGTCGGATAGCAGCAGGAAGCCGTGGGCCAGATCCTGTGCATACACATGCGGAACATGCGTGCCGGCGTCTTCGAACAGTCTGGCGACATGCAGGAACGGCCTGCAATCTTCATGTTGCGGCGGCGCGTCCATCACAACCCGCGTCGATCCATCCGCGAAGGTGGCACGGAAGTAGCGGCGGAAGCTGGCATCGGCAGAAGCGGGGGCAATCGTGAAGGTCTGGTTGGGGTACAGGCTGGAAAGCCAGTCAATTAGCTGTTTTTGGCGCTGCATTTGATTGCCTTAATGGTGGTTTTGTGCGATTTTAGCACCTTAAATATATTCGCCCCGCACCATGCCTTTTCGCTTTTCCCCAGTTGCGATTCTTGTACTTGGAATGTTTCCGTTGTTCGGCCATGCCGAGGATGACCCGTTGCAATTGAAGCTGGATCATACGTTCCAGCGACATCCGGTCGAAGCAGACGGTGCAGCCGCATTCATCAATGCGCAGCATGTGGAAGCCCGGAAAGATGATCAGATCGAGGCGAGCGGCGACGTCGAATTGCGCCAGAACAGGCAGGTAATCCGCGCAGGCCACCTGATTTACGGACAAGTAAGCAAGGATGTGCTCGCCGATGGCGGGGTGAGACTCGAACAGCCTGGCGTGATTGCCACCGGGCCTGTCTTGACGCTGAACCTTGCCACCGACCTGGGTGAAATGAGCCAGCCGCAGTTCGAGTTTCCTGACAATCACGCGCGTGGCGCCGCTGACACGATGCACATTCTCGGGAAAAAGAGCTATGTTTTCGACAATACAACTTTTACCACGTGCCCGGCCGGAAACGACGACTGGTTGCTGAATGCAAATCGCCTGGATATCGATCGCACGACGCAAATCGGGGTTGCACATCAAACGGTGGTCGATTTCAAAGGTGTACCCGTACTCTATACGCCGTGGATGGACTTCGCCCTAAACAACAGCCGCCGCTCCGGCTTCCTGGCGCCCAATTTTGGCAGCACCAGCACAGGCGGTACGGAATTTTCCGTTCCCTACTACTGGAACATCGCATCCAACATGGATGCGACGTTGACCCCCCGCTGGATCGCCAAGCGCGGAACGCAATACAATAGCGAGTTCCGTTACCTGGAACCCGGCTATTCCGGGCAATTTCATTACGAAGAATTGTCCAACGATCACCTGACCGGCACTTCGCGTTCCTTCCTAGCGATGAAACATATGCAAAATCTGGGGGGAGGCCTGAGCTATGCCATGGATGTCAGCCGCGTATCGGACGACAATTATTTCCAGGATCTGTCGACTACGGTCGCGGGAACGTCGCAAGCCACTCTGCTGCGGGACAATGCGTTGACTTACAACACCGGTCCGTGGTCAGCCGTGGCGCGCGTACAGAGTTTCCAAACCTTGCAGGATCCCCTCGCCCCCATAGTTCCTCCTTACCGTCGTGAACCGCAACTGCTGCTGAACGGACAAAACACGTATGGGGACGCAAATGTCCGTCTGGACAGCGAATACGACGATTTCCACCATGATACGCTAGTCAGTGGAGAGCGACTGGTGCTCAACCCCTCGGTAAACTATCCGCTGCTGGACGATCCCGGCTATTTCCTCACACCAAAGCTTGGTTTGCATTACACCCAATACAAGTTGGGCGTGAACAACACAGCGGGATTGCCGGATGCAACCCGCACCTTGCCCATTTTCAGCGTCGACGGCGGCATGACCTTTGAGCGCAATATGCCGTCCTTCCTTGGCGGCGACTATTTGCAGACACTGGAACCTCGTCTTTTCTATGCGTACATTCCCTATCGGGACCAGACCCAGATGCCCGTTTTCGATTCTGCAGTGGCTCCGTTGACTTTCGGGCAACTGTTCACCGAGAACCGATACTTCGGCAGCGATCGCGTGGGTGATACCAATTCGGTATCGATGGCAATGACTTCGCGTCTGATCGACAACGTTGGGGGCACAGAGCGCCTGCGCGTGATGCTAGGGGAGCGTTTCAGTTTTACGGCACCGCAGGTGTACCTGTATACACCTGCCGAGAACACTGCCCGTTCCGACATCCTTGGCGGCCTGAGCGGAAGACTGACCAAAGCTTGGACAATGGACAGCCTGTACGAGTACAACCCCAACCAGGCACAAACCATGATGTATAACGTGACTGCGAACTACAAACCGGAGCCGGGCAAGGTATTGAACCTCGGTTATCGTTACACGAGCGAAGCCCTGGCCCTGAACACCGGCTTGCCCAACGCCGTGCGCCAAGCAGATATTTCCACCGAATGGCCGCTATTCGGCCACTGGCTTGGTGTGGCGAGCTGGAGCTATTCGCTGATCGATAAAAGCCCTGTGGAGTCGCTGGTGGGGCTTGAGTATAATCAGGCGTGCTGGACGATGCGGTTCGTTGCACAAAGTGTCGTGACAGCCGTCAATACCAAATCCACCGGTGTCTTCATACAACTCGAGTTGAACGACCTGGTTCGCATCGGTTCTGATCCGCTGGATGCATTGCGCCTCAGTGTGCCCGGTTACACCAAGGTAAACAGTCTGCCTGCCGCTCAACCTGACCCCGGCTTGCGTTGAATCGAACCATAAACGAAAGAGGAAATTTTGAGCAAAAAAATATTCGCCTTAATTCTGTTTGCTTTGGCAGCTTTTGCATCTGCTACGGAATCGCAAAAGCAGGGCGTACCCATCGATAGTATCGAAGTCATCGTGAACGACGACGTTATTACCCATCTGGAGCTGGAGAAGCGCATCGTCAGCGTGTCGAAGATGCTGCAAAGCCAGAAGACGGCGCTGCCCGACAAGAATGTGCTGGAAAGGCAGGTTCTCGAGCGCATGATCACCGAAATGCTACTGGCGCAGTTCGCCAAGGAGACCGGTTTGCGCATCGACGATGCGCAACTCGACAAGACCATCCTGCGCATCGCGCAACAGAACAAGTTTCCTACCGTGGCCGCGTTCCGTGCCAAGCTGGAACAGGACGGCACCGATTTCAAAGAGTTCCGCGAAGAGATACGCAACGAAATCATTTCGGTACGGCTGCGCGAAAGGGAGGTCGACAGCAAGCTGGTCATCAGCGAAAACGACGTCGACAATTACCTGAGCAATCAGGAACGTCAGGAAGGCAAGGGCGATGAATTGCTGCTCGCCCACATCGTGGTGGTCGTTCCGGAGCAAGCCAGTGCGGACAAGATCCAGAACTACCGCAGCCGGGCAGAGCAGGCGCTCGCGAAACTGCGCGGAGGCACTTCTTTTGCCGAGGTTGCAGCCGGCTATTCCGATGCCCAGGATGCACTGAAAGGAGGAGAGCTCGGCTGGCGTCCTGCCGATCGCCTGCCGCCCATGTTTGCCGATGCCCTGCTTAAGATGAAGCCTGGAGATGTCAGCAATGTGCTGCGCAGTCCCAGCGGTTTCCATATTATCAAGTTGCTCGACCGGCGCAACAAGGATACCGCCGTCGTCGTTACGCAAACCCATGCGCGCCACATTCTGATCAAGACCAGTGAACTGGTTTCCGAAAGCGAAGCCAAGAGCCGTTTGCAGGAAATCAAGCAGCGCATCGACAGGGGCGCGGACTTCGCCGAGGAGGCCCGGCTGCATTCCGATGACGGCAGCGCCCCTCAGGGCGGCGACTTGGGCTGGCTATCACCCGGTGAAACAGTGCCCGAGTTCGAGAGCGCGATGGATGCCCTGAAGGTCGGACAGATCAGCGGTTTGGTACAGACGGGTTTCGGGTGGCACCTGATTCAGGTACTCCAGCGCCGCAATGCCGATGTGAGCGTGGAGCAAAAGCGACTGCGTGCGCGCAATGCCATCCGTACTTTCAAATCTGACGAAGCGTATCAGGACTGGTTGCGCCAATTGCGCGACCGCGCTTTTGTCGAATATCACAACGGCACGAAATAATGCGACGTCCGCTCGCCATCACCGCAGGCGAACCTGCGGGCATCGGCCCCGATCTATGCCTGCACCTGGCGCGGCATGAACAGCCGCTGGTGGTAATTGCCGACAGGGCGCTACTGCGGCAACGCGCCGGACAATTGCAGCTTGATATTCCTTTTCATGATTATTCGGCCGCGAATCCATATACCCCCGGCAAGCTGAATGTTCTGCATGTCCCGTTGGCGCATCCCTCGCAAGCCGGGAAACTTGACTCTGCCAACGGTACCTATGTGCTGGAAACATTGCGACGGGCCGTCCAAGGCTGCCTCTCCGGCGAATTTTCCGGCATGGTTACCGCGCCTGTGCACAAGGGCATCATCAATGATGCGGGCATGCCGTTCACCGGGCACACCGAGTTTCTGGCCGAACAGGCCCATGTTCCCCGGGTGGTGATGATGCTGTCTGGTGGAGGCATGCGCGTTGCGCTGGTGACTACCCATCTGCCTTTGCGCGAAGTGGCAGATGCCATTAGCGCGCCCTTGCTGGAAAGCGTGCTGCGCATCCTACAACACGATTTGCAACTTCGATTCGGCATCGCGCAACCGCGTATCCTGGTTGCAGGGCTCAATCCGCACGCCGGTGAAGACGGGCATCTCGGGCGCGAAGAAATTGAGGTAATGGTTCCCGTACTGGACAAGCTGCGTGCAGGGGGCATGAACGTCAGTGCACCTTTGCCTGCCGACACCCTGTTCGCACAGCACCGGTTGCAGGAGTGCGATGCGGTGCTGACGATGTATCACGATCAGGGGCTGCCCGTGCTCAAGCATGCCAGTTTCGGCGCGGGCGTGAACATCACGCTGGGCCTGCCTTTCATCCGCACCTCGGTTGATCACGGTACCGCCCTGGAACTGGCGGGTACAGGCAGGGCTGAAACGGGCAGCCTGCTGGAGGCGATCAGGGTCGCATTGGAAATGGCGCAAAATGAGCGCGCATAAAGCCAAGAAAAAGTTCGGCCAGAACTTCCTGGTCGACACGCAGATCATCGCCGACATCGTCCGTGCAATCCGTCCTGAAGCCCGGGACAATATGGTGGAGATCGGCCCCGGCCTGGGCGCGTTGACGAGGCCGCTGTTGAAGGTGCTGGACACATTGCATGTGGTCGAGATCGACCGCGATATCATTGCCCGCCTGAAAGCCGACTATCCCCAGGACAAGATCGTCATTCACGAAGGCGATGCCCTGAAATTCGATTTCTCCGGGCTTCCGGAGCCCTTGCGCATCGTGGGCAACTTGCCGTACAACATTTCTTCGCCGCTGCTGTTCTACTTTTCCGGCTACGCTGCACGCATCGCAGACATGCATTTCATGCTGCAGAACGAGGTGGTGGAACGTATGGTCGCAACGCCTTCGACGCCTGAATACGGTCGGCTGTCGGTGATGCTGCAGTACCGCTTTCATATGGAAAAGCTGATCGATGTACCCCCGGAATGCTTCCGCCCGGCGCCCAAGGTCGATTCGGCCATCGTGCGCATGATTCCGATACCCGCCAACGAAATCACGGTTCAGGACGAGGCACTTTTTGCCAGAGTGGTGTCCGCTGCCTTCGGACAGCGGCGCAAGACTCTGCGCAATACGCTAAAAAGCCATTTGTCCGAATCCGACTTTGCGCAACTCGGCATCAATGCACAATTGCGTGCCGAGAACCTGAGCGTTGCAGAATTCGCCGACATCGTGAAGCTGCTGAGCGGACGCCGGTAATCTGCAATCCTGTCGCGCGACAACATCTATTGTTCCCTCTACCGTTCGCGGGGGAGCGTTGGGGCGCAGGGGTAGAACGGCGCACGCAGCTACCTCCTTCCCTGGTTTCGGTTAGAATCACGATTCACCTAATTCAAGCCTTTGGGCCTCTCATCATGTCCGATATTCCTCCCATCGTTCTCACCTTTGCAGCCACTGATCCCAGTTGCGGGGCAGGCATGCAGGCCGACATCCTGGCGATTGCCAGCATGGGTTGTCACCCGCTGTCCGTAGTCACCGCCATCACCGTGCAAGACACCAGCGGCGTCGACGATGTCCAGCCGGTGGATTCCGATTGGGTGGCGGATCAGGCGCGCACGGTGCTGGAAGACATGCCCGTTGCCGCATTCAAGATCGGGATGCTGGGCAGTGTCGAAAACATCGCCGTCATCGCCGAGATTATCTCGGACTATCCGGATATCCCGCTGGTGTTCGACCCTGTGTTGGCTTCCGGCAGGGGCGACGAACTGGCGAACGAAGACATGCTGGATGCGCTGCGCGAATTGCTGTTGCCGCAGACGACTATCCTCACGCCCAACAGCATGGAAGCGCGCCGCCTGATCGTGGATGAGGAAAACGAGGGCGACGATCCCGAGTTGGCGGAATGCGCCAAGCGCATCCTACGACTGGGCTGCGAATATGTGCTGATCACCGGCACACACGAACATACGCCCAAGGTCGTCAACAACCTGTATGGCGAACGCGGCCTGGTACGCAGCGACAGCTGGCCGCGCCTGCCCGGCATCTATCACGGCTCCGGCTGCACCCTGGCTGCTGCAGTCGCCGCGCTGCTGGCAAACGGGTTGTCGATGGAAGAGGCCGTGCACGAAGCGCAGGAATTCACCTGGGAGGCGTTGAAATACGGCTTCCGCCCGGGCATGGGTCAGCACATTCCGGATCGCCTTTTCTGGGCGCGCGACGAAGATGCAGAAGATGAAAGTGAAACCCGGCACTAGGAACAAAACCCGCTCCTGCAAGGAGTTCTCGTTTGCTTCCTCTCCCGCAAGGGGTAGGCCGTGGTTGTAAGGGACTTGATTCCCAACAACGCACGCACAGGTGAGGGGCGTTAACCGGAGAGCAGTTTGAACCTGCAGCAAACCATCAGCGGCCTTTATGCAGTTACACCGGACATCCCCGATACTGTCGAATTGGTGCGGCGTGTGCGCCTGGCCTTGCAAGGTGGCGCGCAGGTGCTGCAATACCGCAACAAGACAGCCAATGCGAAGCTGGAACTGGTTCAGGCCCGTGCCCTGCGCGAACTGACTCGCGAATTCCAGGCCACCTTTATCGTGAATGACGACGTCCAACTGGCAGCGCAGGTTGACGCGGACGGTGTGCATCTGGGCGGCGAGGACGGCAGTGTGGCGACTGCCCGCGCGCATTTGGGCAATGCAAAGATCATCGGCGTGTCTTGCTATAATCGCTTCCCGCTTGCACGGGAAGCCGTACGGCAGGGTGCGGATTACGTGGCGTTTGGCGCTTTTTTTTCCTCGACCGTAAAACCGGGGGCGGTTAAAGCGGATGCTGCGTTATTGCGCACGGCGCGCGACATGCTGGACGTGCCCATTGTCGCGATCGGCGGAATCACACAACTTAACAGCGCAGCCTTGATCGAAGCCGGTGCAGATGCATTGGCGGTGATCACCGCCTTGTTTGAAGCACCGGATATCGAACTCGCCGCACATGGATTTTCAACACTTTTCAGCAGGATATAAGCAATGACATCTCACAACCAGGAACTTTTCGAGCAATCCCTGCAGATCATCCCCGGCGGAGTGAATTCGCCGGTACGTGCTTTCCGTTCGGTAGGAGGCACGCCGCTGTTTTTCCGGCGCGGACAGGGCGCATATGTGTGGGACGCGGACGGAAAAAAATATACCGATTATGTCGGCTCCTGGGGGCCGATGATCGCCGGCCATTGCCATCCTGAAGTGGTGCAAGCCGTGCAGGACGCGGCGGCACAGGGCCTGGGTTTCGGCGCCCCGACCGCGAGCGAACTGGAGATGGCCGAATTGCTGCGCAGGCTTCTGCCCAGCCTGGAAATGGTGCGTCTGGTCAGTTCCGGCACGGAAGCCACCATGACGGCGATCCGCCTGGCACGTGGTTTCACCGGTCGCTCGCGCATCGTGAAGTTCGAAGGCTGTTACCACGGCCATTCCGATGGCCTGCTGGTCAAGGCAGGCTCCGGAGCACTGACCTTCGGCCAACCCAGCTCTTCCGGCGTACCTGCCGAAATTGCCGCGCTGACCACCGTTCTGGATTACAACGATGCCGCCGGACTGGAAAAGGCGTTTGCCGAAATGGGCAAGGAGATTGCGGCAGTAATCGTCGAGCCGGTCGCGGGCAATATGAATCTGATTGCGCCGAAGCGCGAGTTTCTCGATGCGCTGCGCAACCTTTGCACCCAATATGGCGCAGTGCTGATCCTGGACGAAGTGATGACAGGCTTCCGCGTCAGCCTGCAAGGTGCACAGGGCTATTACGGCATCAAGCCGGATCTTGTCACGCTGGGCAAAGTGATGGGCGGAGGTTTGCCCGCTGCCGCGTTCGGCGGACGCCGCGACATCATGCAATGTCTTGCGCCGCTGGGCCCGGTGTACCAGGCCGGCACGCTGTCCGGCAATCCGGTGGCCGTAGCGGCAGGCCTTGCGACGCTGAGGCTGGTGCAGGCACCCGGTTTCTACGAACGTTTGTCGCAACTGGCGATACAGCTCACCGGGGGTTTGACTGCCGCAGCAGGGAAGCACGGCATTCAGTTCTGCGCACAATCGGTCGGTGGCATGTTCGGCTTGTATTTCAGCAGGACGGTGCCAACCAGTTACACCGAAGTGATGGCCTGCGACAAGGAGGCGTTCAACCGTTTCTTCCATGCCATGCTGGATGCAGGCCACTACCTGGCGCCATCGGCGTTCGAGGCGGGTTTCGTTTCTGCGGCACATACCGAAGCCGACATCGCAGCAAGCGTCGCGGCGGCGGACAAGATCTTCGCGGCCTGGAAATGATGGGACTTTTCTCTCGAGCAGAGTTTTACACCACCGTCAATCACATGAAGGACTTGCCTCTGCATGGCGGCAGGGAAGTTGCGTTTGTCGGTCGTTCCAACGCGGGCAAGTCGAGCGCGATCAACACGCTGGCCAACCACACGCGGCTGGCATATACCAGCAAGACTCCGGGCCGTACCCAACACCTCAATTATTTTTCTCTGGGCGAAAGCAGATTCCTGGTTGACCTGCCGGGCTACGGATATGCAAAGGTCCCGCCGGATGTGCAGGCGCACTGGGAGCATCTGCTGAGTGAATACCTGCAAACGCGCGAAGAGCTTTGCGGCCTCGTGGTCATCATGGATGCGCGCCATCCGCTGACAGAACGCGACCAAGGCATGCTGGGCTGGTTCACCCCCACCGGGAAGCCCATTCATATCCTGCTAACAAAGTCGGACAAACTGAGCCGCCAGCATTCCACGCAGACGTTGCGCGATGTCAGGGAGTTTTTGCAGGAACATTTCCCGCAATGCACAGCCCAACTTTTTTCCAGTTTAAAAAAATTGGGGACGGACGAAGCGGAGGCGGTGATTGCGGGCTGGTTTGCCGCGCAGAGTCAATCTGTTTGCTGCAGATAAAAAAACGCCCCTGAACCAAAGGGGGAGGTCAGGGGCATCAAAAGTCTTTACAGGGTAAAGACGCCCGCTCAGGGAGGAGAAACGGGAAGCAGCTTGCGCCACTCGGTGAGTCAGACGGGACTATGCGAAAATAGTTCCGGAAATTTAATTTATTTCAGGAATAGCCATGCAAACACTCGGACAATATCCCCAATCAAGAATGCGCAGAATGCGTCGTGATCAGTTTTCACGGGACTTAATGCGAGAGCATATACTCACTCCGAAAGATTTCATCTACCCGGTTTTTGTACTTGAAGGCAACAACAAGGCCGAGGATGTCAAATCCATGCCGGGGGTACAGCGCAGGAGCTTGGATTTGTTGCTCAAGGATGCGGAGCAATGCGTAAAGCTGGGTGTGCCGGTCGTGGCCATCTTTCCGGTTATCGATGCGCCGCTGAAAAGCCTGGATGCGCGCGAAGCCTGCAATCCGGATGGCCTCGTACCGCAGGTGGTTGCAGCGCTGAAGAACAACTTTCCGGAATTGGGCGTAATGACCGACGTCGCACTTGATCCGTATACCACCCATGGCCAGGATGGCCTGATCGACGACAACGGCTATGTCCTCAATGACGAGACCGTGGAAGTACTGGCAAAGCAGGCGCAATGCCATGCCGCGGCGGGCGCCGACATCGTCGCCCCTTCCGACATGATGGATGGACGCATCGGTGCGGTGCGCGCGGCACTGGATGAGCACAAGCACATTTACACCCGCATCATGGCCTATTCCGCCAAATATGCTTCAAGCTTCTATGGCCCGTTCCGCGATGCGGTCGGTTCCAGCGGCAATCTGGGAAAGGGCAACAAGTACACCTACCAGATGGACCCTGCCAACTCCGACGAAGCGCTGTGGGAGGTCGGCCTCGACCTGCAGGAAGGCGCGGACATGGTCATGGTCAAACCCGGCATGCCTTACCTCGATATCGTGCGGCGCGTCAAAGACGAATTCAAGGCGCCTACCTTCGTCTACCAAGTGAGCGGCGAATATGCCATGTTGAAAGCCGCGGCCCAGAACGGCTGGTTGAACGAGGAAGCTTGCGTGCTGGAAGCCTTGCTGGCGTTCAAGCGCGCCGGAGCGGACGGCATACTGACGTATTTCGCGCTGGATGCGGCAAGGTGGTTGAACAAATAGCCGGAAAACCGCGCAGCATGGGTCCGGTTTTGTGTCTTGCGTCTCCGAACACCGCTTGGACGCTGGGGTTGACACGTTACACCAAAACACAGACACTTCAACCATGTGCCGATTTGAGTTCAGCTTGCGGGGCACTTTAAATATACCAGCTAAAGCGAGGAGACCCGCTCTAGCTCAAGCTGTGCGGGTTTTCTTTTTGGAGTTCCATTGAACGCTTCGGTTGGTATCGTCAGCGCGCAGCGCGCTTTCTTTGATTTACCGCTCACTTTCAAGAGCGGAGCCATGCTGCCGCGCTATGAGCTGATGTATGAAACATATGGCACCTTGAATGCGGACAAGTCCAATGCCATCCTGATCTGCCATGCACTGTCAGGCCATCATCACGTTGCCGGCCACCCCGCCAGCGACGACAAGAACATCGGCTGGTGGGACAACATGGTAGGGCCGGGCAAACCCATCGATACGGACAAATTCTTCGTCATCGGGCTGAACAATCTTGGAGGCTGTCATGGCTCGACAGGACCCTCCAGCGTCGATCCACAGACCGGAAAGCCCTATGGTGCGAGCTTCCCGGTCGTCACCGTAGAAGACTGGGTGGAATCCCAGGCGCGCCTTGCCACGCTGCTTGGCATCACTCAATTTGCAGCCGTGGTCGGCGGCAGCCTGGGCGGCATGCAGGCGATGCAATGGGCGCTGTCCTATCCCGAGCGTGTGCGGCATGTGCTGGCCATCGCTTCTGCGCCGCATCTCACCGCACAAAACATCGCCTTCAATGACGTAGCGCGCAGCGCCATCCTGACCGATCCGGATTTTCACGGCGGCGACTTCTACCAGCATGGCGTAGTGCCCACGCGCGGCCTGCGACTGGCACGCATGCTGGGGCACATAACCTATCTTTCCGACGATGCGATGGCGGACAAGTTCGGACGTGAATTGCGCTCCGGAAAGCTGAATTTCAATTTCGATATCGAATTCCAGATCGAGTCCTACCTGCGCTACCAGGGCGACAAGTTTGCGGCGTATTTCGATGCCAACACATATCTGCTGATGACCAAGGCGCTGGATTACTTCGATCCGGCTCGCGAGCTTGACGGCGACCTGAATCGTGCATTTGCGTTGGCCCGGTCCAAGTTTCTCGTGGTGTCGTTCACCACCGACTGGCGATTTTCACCGGGGCGTTCGCGCGAAATCGTGCATGCGCTGCTGCACAACAAGCTGGACGTAAGCTACGCTGAAATCACTTCGCAGCACGGGCATGACTCATTCCTGATGGAAGACGAGCAGTATTTCTCGGTGATACGCAATTATCTGGATCGCGTCGCGCAGGAAGGAGCCGCATGAACAGCTCGATCATCGAATCGCGTCCGGATTTCGCGGCCATCGCAGCCTGGATCCCTGAAGGTTCCTCGGTGCTCGACCTCGGCTGCGGCGACGGTAGCCTGTTGCGTTATTTGCGCGAGACACGCGCTGTGCAGGGCTATGGCGTGGAAATCAGCGACTCCAACGTTGCGGCCTGCATCGCCAATAACGTCAACGTGATCCAGAGCAACCTTGAATCCGGCATCGCCGATTTCGAAGATCGGTCTTTCGATTTTGTCATCCTGTCTCAGACTTTGCAGGCAACGCGCCACACCGAAGCGCTTATGAATGAGATTGTGCGCGTCGGACGCGAAGGCATCGTCAGCTTCCCAAATTTCGGTTACTGGAAGAATCGGTTGCAGGTGTTGCTGGGCAACATGCCGGTATCGGACGAGTTGCCCTATCAGTGGTACGACACGCCCAATGTCCATCTTTGTACGCTGGACGATTTCGAATTCCTTTGTGCACACCTGCAAATTCGCGTACTCGGGCGGCATGTCATGGCAGGCGGCAGGGACGTGCGTGTGATGCCCAATATTCTCGGCAGCACGGCGGTGTATCGGTTCAAACATGCAGCATAAAATGCTGGCTTGCTCCCACAGCGCACAATTGCAATGACCGTCTGGCAACAGTTCTTCTCCAAGCGCATGCTCATCTGCGTATTCACGGGATTTTCGTCCGGCCTGCCGCTGTTCCTGCTATTCAATCTCGTTCCCGCCTGGCTGCGCAGTGAGCAGGTGGACCTCAAGACGATTGGCCTGTTCGCACTGATCCAGTTCCCCTACACCTGGAAGTTCATATGGTCGCCGTTGCTGGATCGCTATGTCCTTCCGGTACTGGGGCGCCGTCGCGGCTGGATGCTGCTGTCGCAGATCGGCCTGCTGCTGGTGATCGCCATGCTGGGCGGTTTCTCGCCGCAAACCGGGATGACTTCCATCGTCGTATTCTGCACCCTGCTCGCCTTCCTCTCCGCCACGCAGGATATCGCGGTCGATGCCTATCGGCGCGAATTGCTGAGTGATTCCGAGTTGGGGCTGGGCAATGCGATCCACGTCAATGCCTACCGCATCGCAGGATTGGTGCCCGGTTCGCTATCGCTCATCCTGGCCGACCACATGGCATGGAACTGGGTATTTATCATCACCGCGCTGTTCATGCTGCCCGGCATGGTGATGACGCTGATGGTGAGCGAGCCGCATCGCGCTTCGCCGCCCAGGACGTTGCGCGAGGCGGTGGTCGAGCCCTTCCACGAATTCGTCACGCGCCAGGGATGGAAGAGTGCACTGCTCATCCTCGCGTTCCTGCTGTTCTACAAACTCGGCGACAGCATGTGCACCGCGCTGGCGACGCCGTTCTATCTGGACATGGGCTTTTCCAAATCCGACATCGGCCTGATTGCCAAAAACGCCGGGCTGTGGCCTTCCATTATCGGCGGCCTCATCGGAGGATTGTGGATGATCAAGATCGGCATCAACCGCGCGCTGTGGCTGTTCGGCGTGGTACAGATCGTTTCCATCTTCGGCTTTGCCTGGCTGGCCTTCATCGGTCATCACGCCGAGATTACCGTGATCGGGCGCACCCAGTTGGCGCTGGTGATCGGGATGGAAGCATTGGGCGTCGGGCTGGGCACGGTGGCTTACGTCGCTTTCATGGCGCATACTACCCATCCGGCCTACACCGCCACCCAATTCGCCCTGTTCACAAGTTTGATGGCCATGCCGCGCACCTTTGCCAATGCGGCGACGGGTTGGCTGGTGGAGACCCTGGGATGGACGAATTTCTTCTTCGTGTGCGCACTGCTGGCGGTTCCCGGAATGCTGCTGTTGCTGAAGGTTGCGCCGTGGAGTTCCCGTACCGAAGTTGAGCGCGGCGGCAGGGTTTGAGCATGCGATATTGATCGCCTGCTATCGTTGGGTATCGCTCCGCTTCACCCGACCTGCACGCTGCCTGTCCTGCATCTTTGCCAACAGTAGCTGCGCGCGAAGCTGGAGAGTACGGTTAGTAGCAAAATCGATGGTTCGTTGAACTTTCTCATTTCTTAACCCATTTTAGCCACAGAGAACACAGGGAAGGTCGCTACTCCTGAGTATGCCGCGGGTTTTCTCTGTGAACTCTGTGGCTAGATGATCATAATAGTTATTCTTTGTAGTCCACCATCAACGGTGCGTGATCGGAAAAGCGCTGTTCCTTGTAGATACCCGTCGCTAGTGCCTTCGCAGCCATGTCGGGCGTGGCGATCTGGTAGTCGATGCGCCAACCGACGTCCTTGGCCCAGGCTTGGCCGCGGTTCGACCACCAGGTGTAGGCCTCAAGCTCGGGATGCAGTTTGCGGAATACGTCGACGAAGCCGACTTCGTTGAACAGTTCCGTGAGCCAAGCGCGCTCTTCCGGCAGGAAGCCGGAGTTCTTCCTGTTGCCGCGCCAGTTCCTCAGGTCTTTTTCGGTGTGGGCGATGTTCCAGTCGCCACAGACAACGATGTCGCGTCCGCTGGCGTAGAGCGCCCGCAAATGCGGCATGAAGGCTTCCATGAATTTGAACTTGACCGTCTGACGCTCTTCGCCGCTGGAGCCGGAAGGCAGATACAACGACACCACGCTCAGCTTACCGAACTGCGCCTCGATGTATCGTCCCTCGGCATCGAACTCGGGCATATTCAGGCCCACGATTACCTTGTCCGGCTGGCGTTTGCAGTATATGCCCACGCCGCTGTAGCCCTTTTTTTCCGCATAGTGGAAATACCCGTAATAGGCGAGCGGGGAAAGCATCTCCGGCATCATGTCGGCGGCTTGTGCCTTGAGTTCCTGTACACACAGAATGTCGGCATCCTGCCTGCCGAACCATTCCAGCAGGCCTTTGTTGTACGCTGAGCGGATGCCGTTCAGGTTGAGCGTGATGATGCGCATGAAATCTCTCGTTGAATTAATCCGGGCATTATAATAGCGGCATCGTTCAATCCGTCACGTGCTTCTCATGCATGCTTACCGCCAAGATTTCATCCGCTTCGCCGTCGCGCAGCGGGTGCTGCGCTTCGGGGAATTCCAGACCAAGGCCGGCCGCTTGTCGCCCTATTTTTTCAATTCCGGCCTGTTTCAGGATGGTGCCGCATTGCGCGAGCTCTGCCAGTTTTATGCCCAGGCCATTCTTGCTTCCGATGTCCAGTTCGACATGCTGTTCGGCCCCGCATACAAAGGCATACCGCTGGTAGCGGGCACTTCCATCGCTCTCGCCGAAATGGGCCGGAATGTGCCCTATTGTTTCAATCGAAAGGAAGCCAAAGACCATGGAGAGGGCGGCAGCACGGTGGGCGCCAGGTTGCAGGGCAAGGTTCTCATCATCGATGATGTGATCTCCGCCGGCACATCCGTGCGTGAATCCATAGAGCTTATCCGCACCACCGGTGCAACGCCGTGCGGAGTGGTGATTGCGCTGGACCGGATGGAGCGCGGCCAGGGAACTCTATCGGCCGTGCAGGAGGTGAAGCGCGATTTCGGGCTTCCGGTCATTTCCATTTCTGCGCTGGACGACCTGCTGGGCTATTTGCAAGGGCAAGCCGAGTTGGTGCAGAATCTGCACGCGGTGCAAGCCTATCGAGACCGCTATGGAGTGACGAATGATCAAATCTGAGTTTTTGATTGCAGGTGCGGTGTTGTGCGCCGCGTTCTGCCTCAATGCCGAGGCCAAACTATACAAATGGGTGGACAGTAACGGCACGACGCATTACGGTGAAACCATTCCGCCTGAATATGCAAACCGCGATGCCCAGCAGCTCGACAAGGGGCGCATCACGGATCACAGCGAAAATTTTGACGCAGAAAAGCTTAAGCTCCCCAAAGTTGAAACGGAGGCCGACAAGGCAGCACTGGAATCCAGCCGCCACGATCAGGCGTTGCTGAACAGCTACAGCAACGAACAGGAGATCGACCTCGCGCGTGACCGGAATCTCACTCAGGTCGAGGCTCGCGTGAATAGTTACAGCACTGTGCTCAAGGCGGCACAATCCTCCCTCGACGACCTGCATCGCGAAAGTGCCGCCCGCACGAACGCGGGGCACAAGGTCCCGCAATCGCTCACCGATGACATTGCGGCCGCTGAAGCACGGGTCGCCGGACTGAAAAAAAGTCTTGATAGCAGCCAGAACGAGGTGATTTCAATCAAGGCACGCTTCGAAGCCGACAAGCAGCGCTATCGCGAATTGAAAGGTCTCTCGGCTCCTGCCGGCGCTAGCGCCAAGTGATCACAGGGCAATATATCCAGGAGCAGCCTCGTCGTAGCGCAGCAATTGCCCCTGTTCTATATCGAAATACCACCCGTGTAGTCTGAGTTTCCCGGCCTCTACGCGTTCGCGTATCCAGGAAAACGTCCTCAGATTGTCCAGCGACACCAGTATCGCACGCTGCTCGCAAGCCCTGATCTGCTCTTTCAGCGTTGCGTTCGGCATTTCCGCCATTACGCTTCTGCGCGCGCTTTCTGCCAGACACATCCAGTCGTCGATAAAGGACCCGGGGTTGCTCACGCCGCCGCTCCTGATCAGGGCGCCAATACCCGCGCAGTGGGCATGGCCCAGAACGATGATGTGTTCCACGCCGAGGTTGCGCACGCCATATTCGATGGCCGCCGTCGTACCGTGGTGTCCGGCACGGCCTTCGATGGGCGGAACGAGGTTGGCAACGTTGCGGATGACAAACAGGTCTCCCGGTTCGCAATCCAGCACCAGTGCCGGATCCACGCGAGAATCACAGCACGCCACCACCATCGCCTTCGGGGTTTGCCCTTCCTTTACCAGTTGCTGGTACAGACTGTCGTTGCTGTTGAAATGCTGCTCGCGGAAGCGCTGGAAGCCGTCGAGGAGTTTCTGGGGAATCGTGTTCATGCACCCGTAAGCATTCGTTGCGCCTCACGATATTTGTCCGCGGTCTTTTGCAATACCTCTGCGGGCACCTGCGGCGCGGGCGGTTGCTTGTTCCAGCCCGACGTTTCCAGCCAGTCGCGTACGAACTGCTTGTCGAAGCTGGGGGGATTGCTGCCGACCTTGTACTGGTCGGCGGGCCAGAAGCGGGAAGAGTCGGGTGTCAACGCCTCGTCAATAAGATACAGCTTTCCCGCTTTGTCCACGCCGAATTCGAATTTCGTGTCTGCGATGATAATGCCGCGCGTCAGCGCGTAATCTGCCGCCCTTGTATAAAGCGCCAACGTCGCATTCTTCACCTGTTCGGCCATTTCCGCGCCCAGCAGCTTCCTGGTTTCCTCAAACGAAATGTTCTCGTCATGTTCCCCCAGCACCGCTTTCGTCGAGGGCGTGAACAGCGGTTGCGGCAGTTTTTGCGCCTCCTGCATTCCCTCAGGCAACCGGATGCCGCACACGGCACCGGTTTTCTTGTAGTCCTTCCATCCGGACCCAACCAGGTAGCCGCGCACGATTGCTTCTATCGGCAGCGGCTGGAGTTTCTTGGTGACAAAGGCACGACCGCGAACTTGTGCGCGCTCGGCTTCTGTTTTAACTACGGATTCAGGATCAATGCCGGAAAGATGATTGGGAATGACGTCGCCCAGTTTTCTGAACCAGAAATTGGATACGGCCGTCAGTACCTCGCCCTTGCCAGGTATCGGCGCCGGAAGAATCACGTCAAATGCGGACAGCCTGTCCGTCTGAACGATGAGCAGGTGATCTGCATCGACTTCATACAGGTCTCGCACCTTGCCACGGTGCAGGAATTTCAGGCTGGGCAGATCGGATTCGTGTAGTGCGCTCATATCAACTCAGGACAGGTAATGTGGTTGCGGCGATTTGATCGGCTTGTCCCTTGCGGTAATCAGCCAGTTTTTGTGCCAATTGCTTGTCGTTCAGTGCCAGCATGGATACGGCGAACAGGCCTGCGTTCGCGGCACCCGCCTCGCCGATCGCAAATGTGGCAACCGGTATGCCCTTCGGCATTTGCACGATCGAGAGCAGCGAATCCATGCCCTTCAGATATTTTGACGGGATGGGAACGCCCAGTACCGGCAACGTGGTCTTGCCTGCGATCACGCCGGCAAGGTGCGCCGCACCGCCCGCACCGGCGATGAAACATTGTATGCCCTGCGCGCTCATTTCCTTGATGTAGTCGAACAGCAGATCGGGGGAGCGGTGCGCCGAAATGACGCGCGCATCGAATGCCACGCCGAAATCCTGCAGCGCTCGTGCAGACTGCTGCATGACCTCCCAGTCGTTGCTGCTACCCATCACGATCGAAACGAGCGGCCTGGACATGAGCTAGACTCCCTTGTGGTAACCCACGACACGCTCAACCTCGTTCTTCGAACCGAGGAGAACCGGCACGCGCTGGTGCAAACCGGTGGGCTTCAGTTCCATGATGCGCTCGCGCCCGGTGGAACTCATGCCGCCTGCCTGCTCGACGATGAACGACATCGGGTTCGCTTCATACATCAGGCGCAGTTTGCCCGCCTTGGATGGATCCTTGGTATCGAACGGATACATGAAAATGCCGCCGCGGGTCAGGATGCGATGCACCTCTGCCACCATGGAGGCCACCCAGCGCATGTTGAAATTCTTTTCGCGCCCGCCATCCTTGCCCTTCATGCATTCTTCGACGTAGCGCTGCACCGGTTTTTCCCAGTAGCGCTGGTTGGACATGTTGATGGCGAACTCGGCGGTATCTTCCGGGATGACCATGTTGGGATGGGTCAGGAAGAAATCGCCTACATCGCGGTCCAGCGTGAAGCCATTCACCCCATGTCCGGTTGTGATCACCATCATGGTATTCGGGCCGTACAACGCGTAGCCCGCACAGACTTGCATGGTACCAGGCTGCATGAAATCGGCCGCGGTCGGGTTGGTCACGCCATCCGGGCAACGCAAGATGGAGAAAATGGTACCGACGGAGATGTTCACGTCGATGTTGGAGGAACCGTCAAGCGGGTCAAAGGTGATCAGGTACTTGCCCTTGGGATATTTTGCCGGGATCGGATAGATGTCGTCCATCTCTTCCGATGCCATCGCAGCCAGGTGGCCGCCCCATTCGTTGGCTTTGATGAATACTTCGTTGGTAATGATGTCCAGCTTCTTTTGCGTCTCGCCCTGCACGTTTTCGCTGCCGGCACTGCCCAGCACGCCAATCAACGCACCCTTGTTGACGTCGTGAGCGATCTGCTTGCAGGCGGAAATGACGTCGCTTAGCAGGCCTGTGAAATCGCCGCTTGCATTGGGGATGTGACGCTGCTCTTCGATGATGAACTGGATCAAACTCTTGCTCATAATTCCTCTCCCTTGATTTAAATTTTCAACTATCGGATTTTACAGGTTTTACAATTTGCTCTCTACGGCTATTTGGTCAATGAAATGAACAACTCCGGCAACTTCTGCGGCAACTGATCTATCTTGTCAATAATGGTGTATTGCCTGCCGAAGATATCCGCGACATATTCATCTCCCCTGGGATCGAGATTGATGCAGTAGCTATAGATTCCCTGCTGGTCCAATTCTTTCACCGCCTGCCGGGTATCTGCGATCAGCAACTCGCCATCCTTGCTGTCCACATCCGCGGGTTGTCCGTCGGTAAGGATCAGCATCAGTTTCTTGTCCGCTTGCTGTTTCTCGAGGTAATGTGCGGCATGTCGCATGGCGGCGCCCATGCGCGTGGAATAGCTGGCTTCCATCGCCGCAAGGCGGCTCTTCACCGTATCGTCCCATTTCTCGCTGTAGCCCTTGATGTGCAGGAAACGCACATCATGCCGCGTGTTGGAATGGAATCCCGCTATGGCGAACGGGTCGCCCAGCTTTTCCACGGCCCATCCCAGCAGCGAGACGGCCTCCTGGCTCAATTCCAGTATCGTCTGTTCGCTGC
Source organism: uncultured Pseudomonadota bacterium (assembly GCA_963725375.1). Taxonomy (GTDB): domain Bacteria; phylum Pseudomonadota; class Gammaproteobacteria; order Burkholderiales; family Gallionellaceae; genus Sideroxyarcus. The sequence goes on from CAVRYQ010000034.1 coordinate 63,229, forward strand.
CGGCCGCTTTTTCGTTCAGGGATTCGGACAGATCGAGCAGCAGCAGCACCGCGATGCTGCGCCCGTCGTTGCGGTGGCTCATGTTGATGCGCGGGTCGGGCTGGGCGCCGCTCTTGTAATCAATGAGCGAACGGATCGCCACATCCAGGTCGAGCTCGCTACCCTCTTCCTGGTAGCGGATGCGCACCTTGTCCTGCGGTTTCAGCAGGTCGAGCATTTTCTTCAGGCGTTTCGCCAGCCCCGCGTGCTTTTCGAGCAGACGATCGATGTCCGCCGCATTTCCCTGCGGATGCAATCCCTCGTACACGCTGACCCAGTCGGGGCGATAACTCTGATTGTTGTAGTCCCATTCGTGATAGTGGCGCGGTGGCAAGCCCTTCGATTCCTCGGCCGGCTCAATCTTGCGCGGCTCGTCGAAAGCCTCTTCTTCGTCGCCTTCCTCGATGAATTTCCACATCTGGCGATTATCGTCGCGGTAATCGATCACCGTGTCCGAGAAGTGTGTTTTGGCGAAGTTGTCGCTTTTCAGGCGCGTCTCCGCGATGAAGGAAACTCCCAGGTCGGCCATGTCCTGGGTCATTGCGTCGCCGTCTTTCAGCAAGGCATGAAAGCGCTGCGCAAACCTGATGATGGCCGCATTACCGTAGGAGTGTTGCGGGTCAAGGATGGCTCGCGACAGCATCGCCAGGCGATGGCGCACGGACGATTCTTTCTCCGTGTCACACGCCTGTTCTTGCGGAACGGGGTGCAAGGTTTTGAAGATGCGGCGCAAGCCCGGATATTTCCGCATCGCCAGGCATTCCACGCGGCTGTCTTCCAGGAATTCCGCCGCCATGCGCTGGAACGGGCTCAGATTGTCGGCGATGATCGCGGTGGTCCAGCGCCGGTGTGCGGCAATGTGCGCCAGCGTGGCACGGTAGCGGTCCACTCCGCTGACATCCTGCACGTCGTCATAGACATCCGGCAGGCGGATGCCCAGCTTGTCGTAGTAAGGGATGGGCTTGCGCAGCTCGTCGTACATGCTTGAGTAAGGAATCAGCATGTCATCGTCCTGCCACAGCCCGCGCAGGTACAGATGCAATTTGCGATCGTTGTCCACCAGCAGCGTGCCATGCCGCTCACGCTGCAGTACGGCGCGGCTGTCGGCGGATTGCAGGCTGAAATAGTCTTGCTGTCGCTCGGGATGGTTGTCGTAGTAACGAATGCCGTAATCGACCCAGTGCCTGAGGCCTGCCAGCGACAATTGGGCCAGCAGTGCGCTGATCTGTTTGAACATCTCCGGCAAGCCGGGGCTGGGAAAGGTCTGGTGGATGCCGTGTACCGATCCCGTGGTACGTTCCATCAGGTCCAGCGCTATGACCAGGTATTCGTTCAGCAGCTCAGGCGTCTGCAAGCGGCGCGCCGTTGCGGGCAGCGATTGCAGAAACGGAACGATAGCGATGCCGTTCGGCGATTTCCACATCTTGCGGACGAATACCATAACGTCGGGCAATGTTTCCTCTCCGACAATGCGCGCAACTTCGGGCCATTCCTCGAGGAAGATCAGGATGGGCTCGGCACCTCGTCCCATCCTGCCGAGAAAGCGCGCATGTTCGATATAGGCATCCACGCCGGTACCGGAAAGTGTCGCCAAAGCTGCGTGCATGTGGTCGGCAAATACTTCGGCCACGCGCGGGAATCCGCAGGAAAGCTCCTTCCAGTAGGGCTGCAACTCTTCCGGGATGTCGATCGCTTGCACGCTCATGCTTTCAGGCAAAGACTGTGTCGATCGCGTGGTCCAGCGTGTCGCGGATGTCCGCATCGTCAGTGATCGGGCGCACCAGCGCCATGCGGCACGCATCCCTGGCATCGACGCCTCCCTTGATCAGGGTGGCCGCGTACACCAGCAGACGCGTGGAGATGCCTTCGTCCAAGCCATGCCCTTTCAGGCTGCGTGCGGCCTGGCCGATTTTCACCAGTTGAGCGGCCAATCCTGCCTCGATATCCGCTTCCTTGCTCAATATCCCGGCTTCGACACTGGTTTCCGGATAGTCGAATTCGAAGGCCGTAAAGCGCTGCTTGGTCGATTGCTTGAGGTCCTTCATCAGGCTCTGGTAACCGGGGTTGTACGAGATCACCAGTTGGAAATCCGCATGAGCTTCGATCAACTCGCCTTTCTTGTCCAGCGGCAGCGTGCGGCGATGGTCGGTCAGCGGGTGGATCACCACGGTGGTATCCTGACGTGCTTCGACCACTTCGTCGAGATAACAGATCGCGCCAATGCGTGCTGCGGTCGTCAGCGGGCCATCTAGCCAGCGAGTACCACCGGCATCGAGCAGGTATCTGCCCACCAGGTCGCTTGCAGTCATGTCCTCGTTGCACGCCACGGTGATCAGCGGCTTGTTCAGCTTCCATGCCATGTATTCGATAAAACGCGACTTGCCACAGCCTGTCGGGCCTTTCACCATCACCGGCAGGCGCGCGGCATACGCCGCTTCATACAACGCGACCTCGTTGCGCTGTGCCTGATAGAACGGTTCCTTGCGGACTTTGTACTGTTCCTTGTTGTCCATTGCGACTCCTCCGTTCAGCCCAATCCCTTTCATGTTACACGGGATTGAATTCTTGAAAAAAACGCCCCCATCGGGTGGGGGCGCATTTTTGTGGCGTTCCTGCTGAACTTACTTGTGTACGCCCAGCTTTTCACGCCAGCCCGGATACAGCTTGTCCGCATCTTTGGGGAAAGATTCGAACGCGCGCGCAAATTCCTTGTGCTGCTTCGCATACTGGATCGGATCGGCACCCGATTTCCAGCATTCGTAGGCCTGGCGCAGAGAGATCGCACCTGCTGCGGGGCTGTCGATGTGGCCATAGGCACCGCCGCCAGCCGTGTTGATCACGTTGCCGTGGCCCAGGTTCTGGAAGAACCCCGGCAGACGCAGCGCGTTCATGCCGCCGGAGATGATCGGCGTGGTGGGCTTCATGCCGTACCACTTCTGGAAATAGACCGGGCCCTGTGCTTCGTCGCGCTCGATCATGTAGGCGATGTTGCGATCGTCACCTTCACCTTCCATTTTGCCGTAGCCCATGGTACCGACGTGGATGCCGGAAGCACCCTGCAGGCGGCTCATCTTGGCCAGAACGAATGCGGTGTAACCGCGCTTCGCCGATGGCGATGTCACTGCGCCATGGCCGGCACGGTGGTAGTGCAGGTACTGGCTGGCATATTGACGGCGTGCGGTTGTCACCATGCCAGGGCCGCCGACGTAACCGTCGACCAGGAAAGCAACCTTGTCTGCATCCGGGCCGAAGGTTTCCAGTGCGAAATCGGCGCGTGCGCACATTTCGTAGTGGTCGTCAGCCGTGATGTTCATCGAGAACAGCTTGGCTTGGCCGGTTTCGTCCTGGGCGCGTTTGAGTGCGTCGTATACCAAGGGCAGCACTTTCTTCAGTGGGCAGAAGGTCTGGTTGCCTTGTGGTTCATCGTTCTTGATGAAGTCGCCGCCCAGCCAGAACTGGTAGGCCGCCTTCGCAAACGGCTCGGGACGCAGGCCCAGCTTGGGTTTGATGATGGTGCCGGAGATGTAGCCGCCGTCCTTGATCGGGCGACCCAGAATACGCCACAGGTCGGAAATGTCCTTGGCCGGACCGTCGAACAGCTGGACGGCGCGCTCTGGAACGTAGAAGTCGATCATCTTGGCGTGCTCGATGTCACCCATGCCCTGGTTGTTGCCGATTGCGAGCGTCAGGAAGGAGACCAGCATCATGCGGCCATCAGTGACGTTGCGGTCGAACAGTTCCAGAGGATAGGCGATGCGCATGTCCTCGGTGGCCTCGTCGATGTAGTACACCAGCGCGTCCACGCCCTTGGTGAAATCGTCGGTGGTGGAAACCTCCACGTTGGTGCCGGTTGAAGACTCTGCTGCGAAGTGCGCTGCCGCTTCCAGATATCCCAGCCCTGCTTTGGGCTTCATCTTGTAGGCGACCAGGATGTGCTTGCCATTCTTGATCAGGTCGGCTTCTTTGAGATCAAGGTTGGAATAACGATTTGACTGATCCATTGACTTCTCCTCATTGATATTAAATTCGTTGTCTAAGACTGCGAAGCGAACTATACCGCCTGTAACCATAAATAACAGTCAATTATTATTATGCTAACTATAATCAAAAGTTATGATATAAATTCCCCATGCTTCCTATTACGCTGCGTCAACTACAGGTTTTTGAAAGTGTGGCCCGCAACCTGAACCATTCCCGGGCGGCAGCGGAACTTTACCTGTCGCAACCCGCCGTTTCGATGCAGATCAAGCAAGCTGAAAACGCGGTCGGCCTGCCGTTATTCGAGCAGGTGGGCAAAAAGCTCCATCTCACCGCCGCTGGCGTCGAATTGCTGCACTATGCCCGTTCGATGTTGCAACTGATGATCGAGATGGAATCGGCATTCGATCAAATGAAAGGGCTGGAACGCGGACGGCTTAGCATTGCGGTGGTCAGCACGGCCAATTACTTCATGCCGCAATTGCTGGCCAAATTCATTCAGGCGCACCCCAAGATTCATGTCAGCTTGTCCGTCGCCAACCGTGACGCCGTTCTCAAGCAACTCAGCGAGAATATAGCCGACCTGGCCATCATGGGCCAACCTCCCGCCGGAACGGAAATGCGTGCCGATGCCTTCATGGAGAATCCGCTGGTGGTGATCGCCGCCCCTGAACATGTGCTTGCCGGCGCAAGGAAAATTCTGCCCAAGCAACTGGCAAACGAGACATTCCTGTTGCGGGAGGTGGGCTCAGGTACCCGCGGCGTAGCGGAACGGTTTTTTGCCAGCCACCATCTGGCATTGCCTGCCCACATGGAAATGGATACCAATGAAGCCATCAAGCAATCGGTCCAGGCGGGCATAGGCATAGGGATCATTTCGCAACACGGGATCGAGATGGAGCTGGAAACCAATCGTCTGGTTGTACTCGATGTCGCGAATTTTCCGATTGTGCGCCACTGGTATATTGTGCACCGCAAGGACAAAAGGCCGTCAACCGCGGCGCAGGCTTTTGAAGCTTTCCTGCTGAAGGCATCCCGAGGCATGATGAAGGAGGGTAGCGGCACGGCGCGTTAAGGCCATGCAGGTGCGGCGGAAACCTGTTTATGTTCAATTTGGACAGCGTGCGGAAACCCGAAATCGGCTATCATGTGCACACTCCATTGAACGGCGACACATGCTCTTAATATTCGGGCGATTTGCTCATTTTTCTTCTGGTGGTATGCTTTCTGCGTGGACATTTTGACCGTATCCAATCCTGTGATGAACGACCTCGTTGCTTTTCTGGCGAGCGTGACGCTTATTGCGGCCTATCACCTTTTTCTGCGCCACAAGATCAAGATCAACCCCGCCTACACAGTGCAGTCTGTAAACATGATCGCGCGCACAGCCTGGGTGGAAACCATCATGCAGGATGAAAAAAACGGCGTGCTGGCTGTGCAAACGCTGCGCAATGCCACCATGGCCGCAACCTTTCTCGCTTCTACTTCAGTGCTCCTGATCATCGGCGTACTTACGCTCAGTGAGCAAGGGGACAAACTTGAGTCCCATTGGCATGCGCTCAATATGTTCGGGGCGATCAACCCGATGCTATGGATGCTGAAGCTGTTGCTGATGTTGCTCGACCTGTTTGTCGCGTTTTTCAGTTTTTCTATGTCCATCCGTATCTACAATCATGTGGGATTCATGATCAATGTCCCGCTCAGGCTTCATCATAAAATGATCACGCCGACACATGTAGCAACGCATCTTAACCGCGCCGGTTATTTCTACAGCCTGGGCATGCGCTCCTATTATTTTCTGATACCGCTGGTGTTCTGGCTGTTTGGTCCGCATTTCATGCTTGCGGCAACCTTGGTTTTGCTGATTGTCTTATATCGCATAGACCGTGCGCCGGAAATCATGACGATGGATTTCAGTGATATTGATTGATGTTTGCAGGTTGTCGAGCTGATCTTTGCTTCAAACAAGAAAGCGACCTTCCGGTCGCTTTCTTGTTTTGGGAACGCTGCAACAATTATTTGATGACTGCGTTCAATTCGCCCTTCGCGTAACGGGCGGCCATTGCATCCAGCGAGATCGGTTTGATCCTGGCGGCCTGACCTGCGGATCCGAACGCTTCATAACGCGCCTTGCAGATGGCTCGCATCGCCTTGGTGGTCTCCGCAAGGAACTTACGCGGGTCGAAGTCCTTGGGATTCTCCACCAGATAGCGACGAGTTGCGCCGGTCGACGCCATGCGCAGATCGGTATCTATATTCACCTTGCGCACGCCGTGCTTGATGCCTTCGACGATTTCTGCAACCGGCACACCGTAGGTTTGCGGCATGGCGCCGCCATATTTGTTGATGATCTCCAGCCATTCCTGCGGAACTGAGGAAGAACCGTGCATCACCAGATGGGTGTTCGGAATACGCGCGTGAATTTCCTTGATGCGGCTGATCGCCAGCGTATCGCCTGTGGGCGGCTTGGTGAACTTGTAGGCACCATGCGAAGTGCCGATGGCGATTGCCAGCGCATCGACCTGCGTCAGTTTCACGAATTCCGCTGCTTCGTTCGGGTCGGTCAATAGTTGGTCGTGAGTCAACTTGCCTTCGGCACCGTGGCCGTCTTCCTTTTCGCCGTGGCCGGATTCCAGCGAACCGAGGCATCCAAGTTCACCTTCCACCGACACGCCTACCGCATGCGACATTTCCACCACGCTGCGGCTGACATTGACGTTATAGTCGAAGGTTGCTGGCGTCTTGCCGTCGGTCATCAGCGAACCGTCCATCATCACGCTGGAGAAGCCGGACTTGATGGCGTTGATGCATACCGCGGGCGATGCGCCGTGATCCTGGTGCATGACGACCGGGATATGCGGATACATCTCAACCGCGGCTTCGATCAGGTGGCGCAGGAACGGTTCGCCTGCATATTTGCGCGCCCCTGCAGAGCCTTGCATGATCACCGGGCTGTTGCATTCGTCGGCGGCTTCCATGATCGCTTTGACTTGCTCCAGATTGTTGACGTTGAAGGCGGGCAAGCCGTAGCTGTTTTCTGCTGCATGATCGAGTAATTGACGCAAGGATACGAGTGCCATTTTATTCTCCTAAAATTATCTAAAATGTTTGCGGTTATTTTTTCTTGTTAATTCTTGCGGTAGTCGCCCACACGCACGATCTTCATGGTGTTGGTGTGACCCGATTTGCCAATGGCCTCTCCGGCAGTCATCACCATCAGGTCGCCATCTTCGACCAGCCCCAGCCGTTCCAATTCATCTTCGGCTTGGCGCAGCATCATGGAGTAATCGTTGGATTCCACCTTGAACGCAATGGGATGCACGCCGCTGAACAAGGTAACCTTGTTCAAGGTCGCTTCAACCGGCGTCATTGCGTAGATCGGTGTGGTGCCATTTATACGCGACATCCACAATGCAGTCGAGCCGGATTGCGTCAGCGCCACAATCGCCTTGACGTTGAAATGGGATGCGGCATACAGAGCGGACATGGCGATGGATTGGTCTATGCGCGTGAATTTGCTGTGATCGAGGCGCCGGTCCGCGGAACCATTTTCCGTTTCTTTTTCCGCACTGCGGCAAATGCGATCCATGGCCTCGATGGTTTCCACGGGATAATCCCCGACGGCGGTCTCCGCCGACAGCATGACCGCATCCGTCCCATCCAGCACCGCGTTCGCCACATCGGAGACTTCCGCTCTTGTCGGGATAGGCGCAGTGATCATGGATTCCATCATCTGCGTGGCAGTGATGACCAACTTGTTTCTGGCACGGGCCATCTTGATCATTTTCTTTTGCAGGCCCGGAACGGCAGCGTCGCCGACTTCCACAGACAGGTCACCACGTGCCACCATGATGGCATCGGACGCATCGATCAACCCGCCCAGCACAGGGATGGCTTCGGCACGCTCGATCTTGGCGACCAGAAAACTCTTGCCTCCCGCCGCGTGCATCAACTCGCGCGCCAATTTCATGTCTTCGGCCGAACGCGGAAACGACACCGCAAGGAAATCCGCTTTGATCAATGCTGCGGTCTTGATGTCTTCCTTGTCCTTTTCGGTCAGGGCGGGTGCCGTCAAGCCGCCACCCTTGCGGTTGATACCCTTGTTGTTCGACAGAACGCCGCCGCGCACAACGACGCAATGCACTTCCGCACCCTTCACCCCGGTGACATGGAACTCCAGCATGCCGTCGTTGAGCAACAACACGGTTCCCACATCCACGTCATTGGGCAATTCCTTGTAGTCCAGTCCCACACGTTCCTGGTTACCCAACCCTTCCAGCGAAGCATCGAGAATGAAAGCGTCGCCCTTGGCCAGGGTGATCTTGTCGTTCTCGAATTTCCGCACGCGGATCTTCGGTCCCTGCAGGTCAGCCAGAATGCCGATGGTGCGACCAGCCGCCTTCGCTGCCGTACGCACCTTGTCGGCGCGTGCCATGTGATCCTGGGCCGAACCGTGGGAAAAGTTCATCCGTACTACGTCCACTCCCGCACGTATCATTCGTTCCAGTGTCTTTTCGTCGCTGGAAGCAGGTCCCAGTGTTGCAACTATTTTTGTTCTGCGCAGCATCAAGAATCCCAGTTATTTATTGCTTGGCACGTTGCTCCAGGATTTCGACCGCAGGCAAAGTCTTGCCTTCGAGGAATTCCAGGAACGCACCGCCTGCCGTTGAAATGTAGGACACCTTGTCGTAGATGTCATACTTCTGAATCGCCGCGATGGTGTCGCCGCCGCCGGCCAATGTGAAAGCCTTCGTTTCGGCGATTGCTTTCGCGATGGTTTTGGTGCCTTCGCCGAACTGGTCGAACTCGAACACGCCGACCGGGCCGTTCCATACCACTGTACCGGCCTTCATGATAATGTCGGCCAGTTCCTGTGCGGACTTGGGACCGATGTCGAAAATCATGTCGTCATCGGCTACATCGCTGGCATCTTTCAACACCGCGGGTTCGTTGGCGTCGAATTTCTTGCCCACCACCACATCCACCGCGATGGGGATGTTAGCACCGCGATGTTTCATTTTTTCTATCAGTGCCTGCGCAGTGGGAACGAGATCCTCTTCGCACAGCGACTTGCCGACATTCTTGCCGACGGCCTTTAGGAAGGTATTGGCGATGCCGCCTCCGACTACCAGTTGTTCGCACTTTTCCGACAGCGACTCGAGCACGGTCAGCTTGGTCGAAACCTTGGAGCCTCCGACAATGGCGACCATCGGGCGAGCAGGGCTGAGCAGTGCCTTGCTCAGCGCGTCCAGTTCCTGGGTCAATAGAATGCCTGCAGCAGCGACGGGCGCAAACTTCGCCACGCCGTGCGTGGATGCTTCTGCGCGGTGCGCCGTACCGAAGGCGTCCATCACGAATACGTCGCAGAGCGCGGCATACTTCTTCGAGGTTTCTTCGTTGTTCTTTTTTTCACCCTTGTTGAAGCGGCAATTCTCGAGCAGTACCAGTTCGCCTTCGGCGACGTTGAAACCACCATCCACCCAGTCGCGGATCAGGCGCACCGGCTTGTTGAGCTTGTTGGCAATGACATCAGCCACTGGCTTGAGCGAGTTCTCTTCCGAGTAAACACCTTCTTCGGGACGGCCCAGATGTGAAGTCACCATCACGCGCGCACCCGCTTGCAGTGCAAAATTGATGGTCGCCATGGATGCGGTGATGCGTGCATCCGAAGTCACCTTGCCATCCTTGACGGGTACGTTGAGATCGGAACGGATCAGGACGCGCTTACCTTTCAGCGCAAGATCGGTCATTTTGATAACGGACATGCTTTTCCCCTTTATTGCGGACTTGAAACGAAAAGGGCCGGCACGCGGCCAGCCCTTGGTCGGAGCGAGTTACTTGGCGATGTGGCGGACCAAGCGCATCAGGTTGCAGGTGTAACCGTACTCGTTGTCATACCATGCCACGACCTTGACGAAGGTCGGGTCCAAGGCAATGCCGGCTTCCGCATCGAATATGGATGGACTGGTACAACCGCGGAAGTCGGTGGAAACGACCTTGTCAGTCGTATAGCCGAGTACACCTTTCAGGGGGCCATTCTCGGAGGCTGCCTTCATCGCCTTGCAAATCTCGTCATAAGACGCCGCCTTGTTCAGTTCGCAGGTCAGATCGACGACGGACACGTCGGATGTGGGCACCCGGAACGCCATGCCGGTCAGCTTCTTGTTCAGCTCCGGAATCACCACACCGACGGCCTTGGCTGCACCGGTGGAGGAGGGAATAATGTTTTCCAGGATTCCGCGTCCACCGCGCCAGTCCTTGTTGGAAGGACCGTCAACCGTCTTCTGCGTCGCCGTTGCTGCATGCACGGTAGTCATTAGACCGCGCTTGATGCCGAAGGTGTCGTTCAACACTTTGGCAACCGGAGCCAACGCATTCGTGGTGCAGGATGCGGCGGAAACGATATTCTCACCCTTGTAATTGGTGTGGTTCACTCCGTAAACGAACATCGGCGTGTCATCCTTGCACGGTGCGGATTGCACAACTTTCCTTGCACCAGCGTCGATGTGTTTCTGGCAGGTTTCCTTGGTCAGGAAAAAGCCGGTACATTCGACCACGATGTCGACACCCGCTTCATTCCACTTCAGGTTGGCAGGATCTTTCTCGGCGGTCAGGCGTATCGTCTTGCCATTAACGACCAGATTGTTGCCGCTGACAGACACGTCGCCTTGGAAGCGGCCGTGTACTGAATCGTATTTGAGCATATATGCCAGATAATCCGGCTCCAGCAAGTCGTTGATCGCAACAACCTCGATCTCCGGGAAATCCTTGGTTGCGGCGCGGAATACCATGCGACCGATACGACCGAATCCATTAATGCCAACTTTGATAGCCATTTATTTCTCCCGTTTAGTAAAAAATCAACAATTCGCCCATGACGTTCTTTGAATCTCATTCTGACCTCTGCCCGGACAACGTCCCAAACGTTCCCCGCATGCCTGCGTTCGGTCGCAGGCACTTCCGGTGCAATGAGCTCGCGTCTTTAAGGTCCGGCCAATGATAACTTTTTCATCGCCACAACTACATTGCAGATCCGGCACAACATTGGTGCAGCGCCAACGTCAGGTCTTCACTGAAACATCATCAATGAATGTTACAAAACGCCTTTGACTGTCTTGACGACATTTTCAACAGTAAAGCCGAAATGCTTGAACAGGTCTGGTGCCGGAGCGGATTCGCCGAAACAATCCATACCGATCACCGCACCGTCGAGTCCGACATATTTGTGCCACAGACCGGTCACGCCCGCTTCGACGGCTACACGTTTGATACCCTTGGGCAACACACTGTCCTTATAGGACTGATCCTGCCGGTCGAACACATTGGTCGATGGCATGGATACCACGCGCACATTGATGCCTTCCGCAGCCAATGCTGCCTGTGCCTTCATCGCCAGATCGACTTCCGAACCGGTGGCGATAATGACTGCCTGCGGCTTTCCGCCAGCGGCTTCGGACAGGATGTAGGCACCCTTGCGGATGTCCTCGATCTGCTTTGCGTCGCGCTTCTGGAAGGCCAGATTCTGGCGGCTGAAGATCAGCGACGACGGACCGGTCTTGCGCTCAACCGCATATACCCAGGCAACCATCGATTCGACGGTATCGCAGGGGCGCCATGTATCCATGTTGGGGATGAAACGCAGGGTCGTTGTTTGCTCCACCGGTTGGTGCGTCGGTCCGTCTTCACCGAGACCGATCGAATCGTGGGTAAACACATAAATCACTCGCTGTTTCATCAGGGCGGACATGCGCAACGCATTGCGGGCATATTCCGAGAACATCAGGAAGGTGCCGCCGAAGGGCAAGAGGCCGCCGTGCAGCGCCATGCCGTTCATGATGTGCGACATGCCGAATTCGCGCACGCCGTAGCTGATGTAGTTGCCGGGCTTCTTGGCTGAAACATGGTGTGCGCCCGTCCAGTTGGTCAGGTTGGAGCCGGTCAGATCGGCCGATCCGCCCAGGAATTCCGGCAGCGCAGGAACCAGCGCGTTGATCGCATTCTGCGATGCTTTACGCGTTGCAATGGTTTCCGCTTTCTCGTTCACTTGCGCGATGGCCTTGGCAGCATGGTCGGCCCAGTTGGAAGGAAGATCGCCGTTGATGCGGCGCTGAAATTCAGCCGCTTCTTTCGGGTAAGCTTTCCTGTATTCGGCAAACTTGTTGCTCCACAGTTTTTCCAGGCCTTCGCCTTTCGTGCGGGCATCCCAGGCTTCGTATACATGTGCCGGAATCTCGAACGGGGGATAATTCCAGCCGATATGCTTGCGCGTCGCGGCGACTTCGTCAGCGCCCAATGCGGCGCCATGCACGTCGTGCGTGCCTTCCTTGTTCGGAGAGCCTGCGCCGATAATGGTCTTGCAGCAGATCAGCGTCGGCTTGTCAGTAACGGCCTTGGCGGCGTTGATCGCCTGGTTGATCGCCTCGGAATCGTGACCTTGTACGTCTGCGATAACGTGCCAGCCATAGGCTTCAAAACGCTTAGCAGTATCGTCGGTGAACCAGCCATCGGTGTGGCCATCGATGGAAATATTGTTGTCGTCCCAGAACGCGATCAGTTTGCCCAGCCCCCAAGTACCGGCCAGCGCGCAGGCTTCATGCGATATACCTTCCATCATGCAGCCGTCGCCCATGAACACATAGGTGTAGTGGTTGACGATCTCATGCCCTGGCTTGTTGAATTCGTTGGCCAGCAGCTTTTCTGCCATGGCCATGCCAACTGCATTCGTGATGCCCTGACCCAGCGGTCCCGTCGTGGTTTCGACGCCTGCGGTATAGCCATACTCAGGGTGCCCGGGCGTCTTGGAGTGCATCTGGCGGAAGCGCTTCAATTCATCCATCGGGAGGTCGTAGCCCGAGAGGTGCAGCAGCGCGTAAACCAGCATGGAGCCGTGGCCGTTGGATTGCACGAAGCGATCGCGATCCGGCCATTTCGGATTGGCCGGGTTGTGGCGCAAATGGTGGTTCCACAGAACATCGGCGATTTCCGCCATGCCCATCGGAGCACCAGGGTGACCGGAGTTGGCTTTTTGAACTGCATCCACCGCCAACATACGGATTGCGCCTGTGACGTCATTGAATTTCGGGGGGGTTACATTGCGTGCCGCAGTCATTTTCCAGCCTCCTAAGAAACTTCTTTAAGTCTAAGCCTAGACCAAAAACAAATTTATATTGATTATTAATTTCAACGAAAGGTGCTGATTATGCCCTACGGCAGGGCCTCAGGGCAACAATGGCAAAGGTGCGAAGTCCGAAAGCAGCGTCTTATTGATTGTCCCCAGAGCCCTTTTTAAGGGGTTTTATCCCCAATTGTTTAAGTTTTCGGTAAAGATGCGTGCGTTCTATGCCTGCCTTTTCCGCAATGCGCGAAATGTTTCCGTTCTCTTTTTGCATCTGATAATTGAAATACATACTGTCGAAATGCTCCCTGGCCTCCCGTAACGGAAGGTCCAGGGACAAGGATAGTGGCGTTCGGATTTCAATATCAGGTGATTCTGTCGGACTTTCCAGTTTGGGGGATTCGATGACCGGTACGCCGTGCTGGATCGCTTTTTCCACGGAAGCCAGCAGCTTTTGTAAAGCAATGGGTTTTTCCAGAAAATCCGATGCACCGATACGCATCGCTTCCATCGCCGTCTCTATCGTTCCGTGTCCCGACATCATAATCACGGGCATGGTCAGTTGATCGCGTGCGACCCATTCCTTCAGCAAGGTTAAGCCGTCGGTATCGGGCATCCAGATGTCCAGCAACACCAGATCGGGGACGTGTTGTTCGCGGAAGCTTCTTGCCTGAGTAGCATTTTCAGCCAGATGTATGCGATAGCCCTCATCGAACAGTATTTCGGAGAGCAATTCCCGGATTCCCACCTCGTCATCCACCACCAGAATATCTTTCGTCGCCATTACACTATCTCCGTTTCCGCCACAACCACAGGCAATACTACGCTCACGCTCGTTCCCTCCAATGGCTGGCTTTCTATTGCTATTTTTCCACCGTGCTCCTCAACGATTTTTTTCACGATGGCTAGGCCAAGCCCGGTTCCTCTTTGTTTAGTGGTCATATAAGGCTCGAACAACCTCCCCAACATATGCTCAGGTATGCCGCTACCATTGTCTTTCACCGTTAATTTCAACGCGCCATCCGCAGTATTTTCGGTGGATAGCACGATCCGGGGACTTTTCGCCTGCTGCAAGGCGTCATGGGCGTTCTGCAACAGGTTATGTATCACCTGGCGCAATCTCGTCGCGTCGCCGTTCAATACAGTATGCCGCGCGTCAAGCTTCAAGGTGATCGGATTGCTGTTGGCTTCATACAAACCCATTACTTCGATCAATAGTTGGTGCATGTCAAGTTCAACCATGCGCGCAGCGGGCGCACGTGCGTAGTCGGCGAATTCGGTGACCATGTTCTTCATGGCGGAAACCTGGCTGACAATGGTTTGGGTTCCTCTTTGCAATAACTGTGCATCCTGATCGCCCAGTTTGCCGTGCAGTTTGTGCTGCAGGCGCTCTGCCGATAGCTGTATCGGGGTAAGGGGATTCTTGATCTCGTGCGCCAACCGCCGGGCAACTTCTCCCCACGCTGCCTGTCGCTCTGCTTGCAGCAGATGCGTAATGTCGTCAAACACCACGACGTAACTGCTACCCTCTTCCATTGTGGAAAGATGCGTGCCGCGCAACAGCAGGATTTGGTCGCCATTCTTGCTCATGCGCTCAACCTGTTGTCTCCACTCCTGCTGCGTAGACGTTTCAAAACCTTGCATCACTGCACCGATGAATGATCGCAACAGCACATGTTCGGCCGCAATTTCCGCAAGGGTTTTTCCGTCGATTTCCTGTAGCGACACGCCAAGTATCTGGTTTGCACTCGGGTTCGCGGAACGCAGTCGATGTTGATCATCAACCACCAGCACGCCAGACGACAGGTGGGCAAGCACGCTTTCAAGGTAGACCTTCGCATTCTCCACCTTCTGTTGCTGCTGCTCTCCCACCCGTTTTGCGTCGGCAAGGTACGTGGTCATCTGGTTGAACAAACCGGTCAGGGCGCCCAACTCGTCGCGGCTCTGCACCGGATAGTTCCCGGTGAAATCGCCCTTTGCCACAGCCAGCGTTCCGGCTGCCAACGCCGCCAGCGGTGCACTGAGCTGCTCGCTCAAATAGAACGCCGCCGAACTAACACTCAACAAGACGATCAGTAGCGATAGCGTGAGCGTAACGCCATACAGTCGCTTAAGGCCAAGTCGCGACAGCGACAATTCCTGATAGTCACGGTATACCGCCTGCACCGTCTCCGCATTTTCGGCAATCTGCCTGGGCACCGGCTGCATGAATTGCAGCGTTCGGCGCTCTCCCTTCCATAACGCAGATCTTATCGGGACCAAAACACGCAGGGAAAGCTGGTCGTCCGGCGAAACCTCTACCGTTCCGTAACCGTCCTTTGCCCAGGCTTGATGCAGCAATTCGACGGATGGCACGATCGTGTCATTTCTGGTGCCGCTATTGCTGCTTGCGAACGCCAGCAGTTGTCCTTTGCTGTCAAATACCGCAGCTTCCTGTGCACCGCCTTCGTTGATCAGTCGTGCCAATGTCGCGTTTTCGCGCCCCTCTTCCTGCTCTCCCAGAATCAGGGCGACGAGATGCCCTTTCTTTTCCAGTTCCGCCAGACCGTTCTCCAGAGAGCTGCGCCCAAGATTCAAGCCTCCTTCGAGCGCCTTCTCTACACGCACATCAAACCATGATTCGATGCTTTTGCTGAGAAACTGTACCGAAACCGCGTAAACTAGAATTCCGGGCAGGATTGCGATCACTGAAAAAATCATGACCAGCCGCAATGTCAGTTTTGCACCGTATATCCGTTGTTTGAGTTTGTTGCGCAGTTGCCACACCTGGGAAGCGAGCAAGCCTGCCAGGCCCAGAGCGAGGAAGCCTGTCAGCAACAGCAGCACGTAGTAGTTGTGCGAAAAAAGTTCGGTATTTGCGCTGGCGCTGGACAGCAGATACAGCAGCGCTGTACCCACGATGCCGCTGACGATGACCAGGTATTTCACGGTTTGGCCTCGGCGTCGACCGGCGTGATCTGCCAACGATAAGGCTCCGACTCCAGTTTCCAGTCTTCGTTGGTCAATGCGTTCACTTGCAGCGGCTTCGGCAACAGTGTCACGTCCAGCTTCATCTGAACGGAAGCAGAGCAGCATTCACTGCCTTTTTTCAATAATCGTGAAAAGTATCCCCCGCCTTTCTTGTCCAGCAGCTCAACCGGGACTGGGGGTGCGGTTTGATGCCCAAGAACCTGCAGCGCGTCTTTCAAATCATTGAAACTCTGAAACAGGGATCCGTGCGTAATCCGGTATTGCTGGGTGAGGGCATTGAACGAAAGCTTGGTAAGCTGCTCGTTCCGTGCAACATCAGTGTCCAGCCAATACCAGCGCGAACGATTGATGGTCAGTTCGCTGACGAAATACAGCGTCACGCCACTTTTCAGCGCGGTCTCAATCATCGGGGATAGCTGTATGTCGAAATCGACGGATAATCGGTAGCCTTCGTCCGTCAACCGTGCCTCGGCCTTGCTTACACTGATCCCTTCCGCGGTGGCAAAAGACATGCACAAACTCAAGCCGATCATCCAGACCGACCGATACAGCCAATCAAGCTTGTTTGTGCAGCAGCGCATAAAAGAACCCGTCGTGGTCTTCATTCGGGAGTAGCTGGCCGTCAGACATGCCCGGTACAGACAACTCCAATCGTATCGCATCGTTGTGCCGCGACAAAAACGTCGTCACTACCTGCTGGTTTTCACGGGCAAAGATGGTGCAGGTCGCATACAGCAATTTACCACCTCTCTCCAGCAACGGCCACAGCGATTCCAGTATCTGTTGCTGCTGTATCGAGAAGCTTTCGATATCTTCCGGTCTGCGCAACCACTTGATGTCGGGATGACGGCGAACCACCCCTGAAGCGGAACAGGGCACATCTGCCAGAATGCGCTGGAATAATTTGCCGTCCCACCACCCCTCCGGCTCCATCGCGTCGCCGCACACCACTTGCGCTTTCAAGCGCAGTCGTTGCAGGTTTTCGCGAACGCGCTGCAGACGCGGTTCGTCCTTGTCTACAGCCACCACATCAATGTCCGCCAATTCCAGCAGATGCGTGGTCTTGCCGCCGGGTGCCGCGCAGGCGTCTAATACACGCATGCCGTCGCTGGCGTCGAGCAGTTTTGCCGCATGCTGTGCACCGGCATCCTGGACCGATATCCAGCCGTCGCCGAATTTGGGCAGGCGCTCTATCGCTACCGGTCGTTCCAGTTTCAGTGCGTCCGGTTCAATGATTTGCGACGCGATGTCCTGCGCAGCCAGCATGGCCTGATATTCGGTTGCGCTTGTATGCCTCGCATTTGCCCGCAGGGTCATCGGCGGATGCAGATTTCCGGCATCCAGAATTTCGCGGGTCTTGTTCCCGTACTGAGCCTGGACTGCGTCGATCCACCATTTTTGGTATGCGTAGCGGCTCTCTTCCTGTCGTTCGGCAGCTTCCAGCAAGGCCGTTTGCCTGCGCAAAAAGTTGCGCAGAACCGCGTTGACCAGACCGGTGGCCGCAGGGAAGCTGCGCCTTGCAGCCTTTACTGCCTGATCGACGACCACGTGCGCACCTGCCCTGGTGTATTGCAGTTGATAGATTGCCACAAGCAGCAATTGGCGCAATGCCGCATCCGGTACCGGCCGTTCCAGCAGGCTATCCAATATGAAGGTGAGGCGCGAGTAATAGCGCAGGGTGCCATAGCACAGGTCCTGGAGCGCACCGCGATCCTGCGCGGTGTCGAATTGTTTGCGTAGCGTTTCGCTCAGGACTTGGGTGAGATTGCGCCCGCCATATATGACTTTGCCGACTATTCTTCCGGCTTCGAGTTGGATGAGGTGCATGGTCAGTTCGTGCAAAAGCGATCGCCAGCTTTCACCGGAAAGCTTTGAACGAATTGTCCTGCAGGCAAAGCCTTTCCGCCGGGCTTCTGCAGCATTTCCAGCTCAAGCACGCCTTTGCCGCACGCGACATGAATGCGTTCTTTATCCACTTCGATGATGGTGCCAGCCGCAGTTTTCTTACCGGAGCCCAGACGCGCCCGCAATATCTTGATCGGCGTCTCGCCGAATAGCGCATACGCTGTCGGAAACGGAAAGTATCCACGTACAGCCCGTTCCAGTTGCGTGGCATCCTCGTTCCAGTCCAATTTCGCTTCCACCTTGGTCAGTTTGGCCGCATAGGTTGCCTGTTCGCCATTTTGCTGTTCAGGGTGCAGGTTGCCTCGTTCCAATTCCCACAGGGCCTCGGCGATGGCTTGCGCCCCCAGTTCGGCCAGCTTGTCATGCAGGCTCTGCGACGTATCACTTGCCTCGATCAGGCATGCCTTTTTCAGCAACATATCGCCCGTATCCAAGCCTTCATCCATTTGCATGATCGTGATGCCGGTTTCGGCATCGCCTGCGAGGATGGCGCGTTGTATCGGTGCCGCACCGCGCCATCGTGGCAACAGTGAGGCGTGAATGTTCAGGCAGCCAAGTCGCGGTAACCGCAATACCGCTTTCGGCAAGATCAGCCCGTATGCCGCGACGACCATCACATCGGCATCGAGTCGGGCAATGCTTTGCTGTATTTCTTCGTTTTTCAGAGTGGCAGGTTGCAGGACCGGCAGCCCGTGCTGCATCGCGATCTGCTTTACGGGACCGGGAGTCAGATGCATGCCGCGGCCAGATGGCCTATCCGGCTGGGTAAGCACGGCTACGATGTGGTGTCGTTCGACCAAGGCAGCCAATGCGTCGGCCGCGAACTGCGGTGTTCCTGCAAATATGACGTTCACGGATCCGGTCTCAGAATGTTTCGCGCCGCTGCTTTTTCAGCTTGGCGCGAATGCGTGATTGTTTCAGATGCGACAGATGTTCGACAAAAACCCGCCCCTGCAGATGGTCCATTTCGTGCTGGACGCATACGGCCATCAATCCTTCCGCCTCCAGCGTGAATGGCTCGCCCTGCTCGTCCAGCGCACGCACGGTCACGCGCTCGGCCCTCGTGACGTTTTCATAAATCCCGGGAACCGACAGACAGCCCTCTTCGTTCTCTTTTTCTCCAGCGCTGTCCAGTAACACCGGATTAATGAATACTTTCAGATCATCATGCGTTTCCGAAACGTCTATCACGATCAGACGGATATGCTGGTCCACCTGGGTCGCGGCCAGCCCGACGCCGGGCGCGGAATACATGGTTTCAGCCATGTCGCGCACCAGCTTTCGGATAGTGTCGTTGATCTGATCCACCTTCTTGGCGACTTTATGCAGCCGCTCGTCGGGGTACTGCAAGATAGGGAGAATTGCCATAAATGCTTGCCAACTGAAGAGACTAGATGCAGAATTTAAACCGCCGTGCAAACATCACACCGCTTTCCTTTACTTTGCTGGGGTTTTTCCATGCGCAAGATTATATCGCTGATTTGTCTTCTGTTGCCGATCACCATGTATGCAGATGAACTGAAACTGCAGGAAAACGCGCCAGACCGTTATGTCGTAGTGAAGGGTGACACGCTGTGGGATATTTCCGCCAAATTCTTCAAGGACCCCTGGAAGTGGCCACAGATATGGGGATACAACAAGGATACGATCAAAGACCCGCACTGGATATATCCGGGAAATGTGGTTTATCTGGATCCCAGCACGCACACCCTGAAGGTCGGTGAGTCTGGCGCTGGCCCCGCGTCTGAAATTCCTGGCGTCTCGGAAAGCGAACGTTCCGCGACCGATACGGTAAAGCTTTCTCCGCGCGCGCGCCAGATCACCGGTAAAGGTGAAGCCATCCCTGCTATTTCGCTGAAAGATATCGGTCCGTTCCTCAGCCGCCCGCTGGTCGTGAGCGAAAATGAATTGGATAGCGCGCCCGTTTTGGCCGGGACCTATGAACACCGGGTGTTGCTTGGTACCGGGGATATCGCCTACGCAAAGTATATGCCCGGCAACAAGGGCGAGCGCTGGCAGATTTATCGGCCGGGCCGTGTCTTCAAGGATCCCGATACGGGTGAAGTATTGGGCCATGAAGTGGTGTATCTGGGTGATGCGGTTGTCGAGAAATTCGATACCTTGTCCACCCTGAAAATTACCCGGGCAGTCCTGGAGATCGCCCCGGGCGATCGCTTTGCCCAAGCCACAACCGGGTTTGCCAGCAATTATTTGCCGCACGCACCTGTGAAGAAAATTTCCGCGCAGATCATTTCCATCTATGGCGGGATGCAGCAAGCCGGTCAGAATGCGGTGGTCACACTTAACAAAGGTAGCCGCGATGGACTTGAAAACGGGCACGTTTTGGCGTTGTACCAGCGCGGGGAACTGATACCCAGTGGCGGTGCATTCGACGCCGATACTAGACTGCCGGACATGCGCTACGGCTTGCTGTTTGTCTTCCGCGTGTTCGACAAGGTGTCTTACGCGCTCGTCATGCAGACCCAACTACCGGTACAGCTGCTTGATCGCGCGAACACCCCTGATTAGATAATGGCGCTCGACGCCTCTCTCGCGTCGTGGCTCACCCTCAGCCAGATTCCCGGCCTGGGCAATGAGGGCTTGCGACGCTTGCTGCGGGTCTTCGGTTCCCCCGACGCTGTTCTGGATTGTTCCGTTTCTTTTCTATCCCGTCACATAAAACCTGCCGTTGCGCAAGCGATTTTGAAGCGCATTGATGTTTCCTCACTTGCTGATGTTTCCTCATGGCTGGATGACCCGCTCGACGCGGAGAGCCTTTCAAATCGCAGTGGCTTGACGATAGGCGAGCTATCCGCCATCCTGTTGCAACTTGAACTCGACGGGCGTATCGCGTCTTTGCCCGGCGGCTTATATCAACGCATCGCATAAAAATACCCATTCATGTTCGATATTTTGCTTTTTTTGTTTGAAAGTTACTTCGATATCGGTAGCTATCCCGACCACGACAAACTCTCTGTAAAGCTCACTGCTGCAGGTTTTGAGGAAGAGGATATCAGTCAGGCTTTGACCTGGCTTTCCGGTTTGCAGCAGCTAACCGGAACGGCATATCCCGAAAGCATCAACCGCAGCGGCATCCGTATTTACACCGATTTCGAGGAGGAGCGCATTTCCCCCGACGGTCTGCGATTCCTCGCTTTCTGGGAACATAACAAAGTCATCACGCCGATCGAACGCGAAATGATCGTCGACCGCGTCTTGGCCCTTGGCCGCAAAAATTTGTCGCTGGACAAGATCAAACTCATTGTCCTGATGGTGTTGTGGAGCCAGCATGAAGACCTTGATCCTATGATCATTGAAGACTTGCTCACGCCTGCCGACGCAACGCAAGCACACTAAAAATATCCATGGCATCCAATCTTCTTATTGTCGAGTCTCCGGCCAAGGCCAAGACGCTGAAAAAATATCTGGGCAAGGACTTTGAAGTCCTTGCTTCCTACGGACATGTGCGCGACCTTGTTCCAAAAACTGGCGCAGTCGATCCGGACAATCACTTTGCCATGCAGTACGAAACGATAGCTCGCAACAGCAGGCATGTTGACGCCATCGCTAAGGCGGCTGCGGTTGCGGATCATATCTTCCTTGCGCCCGACCCGGACCGGGAAGGGGAGGCAATCGCATGGCATATTTCTGAATTGCTGAAAAGCAAACGCGCGCTCAAAGGGAAATCCATGCAGCGCGTGGTGTTCTACGAAATTACCGAATCTGCTGTCAAAGAAGCTGTCGCGCATCCGCGCGAGATTTCAATTCCCCTGGTCAATGCTCAACAAGCGCGCCGTGCGCTGGATTATCTGGTCGGCTTCAATCTTTCGCCGCTACTGTGGCGCAAGATTCGTCCCGGATTGTCAGCGGGGCGCGTGCAGAGTCCGGCGCTGCGCCTGATCGTCGAGCGCGAACTGGAAATCGAAAAATTCAAGAGTCAGGAATACTGGTCTGTTCATCTCGACAGCCAAAAGAGCAGTATCCCGTTTACTGCCAAGCTGTTCCAGTATCATGGCAAGAAACTCGAACAGCTCAGTATCGGCAGTCTGGCCGAATACGATGCGATCCACGTCAAGCTCGTGGATGCGAAATTGCCGCCGAAGGTTGTGCGCGTCGAAAAGAAAGCCAAGCAGCGCAATCCGGCAGCACCCTTCACGACATCCACCCTGCAACAGGAAGCCGTACGCAAATTGGGCATGACGTCGGATCGCACCATGCGCACCGCACAATCCCTGTACGAAGGCGTGGATATCGGCGGACAAACCATAGGTTTAATCTCCTATATGCGTACCGACTCGGTGAATCTGGCGAATGAGGCTGTGGCGGAAATTCGCGACTATATCCGGAACAATTTTCCGGCCGAATATTTGCCCGGAAAGCAGCCTGCCTACAAGAGCAAATCCAAAAATGCGCAGGAAGCGCACGAGGCGATCCGCCCGACTTCGATCCTGCGCACACCGGATAGCTTGCGCAACCATTTGAACATCGATCAGATGCGCCTGTACGAGATGATATGGAAGCGCACCCTCGCATGCCAGATGGCGCCGGCCCGATTCGATACCGTGGGTGTCGATATCCGTTTGAGCAGCGACGACACTTTGTTTCGAGCCTCCGGTCAGACGCTGGTTTTCCCCGGCTTCATCGGCGTGTACATGGAAGACGTGGACGACGCGGAAGAGGAGGACAGCGCCAAATTGCCGCCGCTGGTCGAGGGCGATATTTTGCCCGTTGATAAACTTTACGGCGAGCAGCATTTCACCCAACCGCCACCGCGTTTTTCCGAAGCGAGTCTGGTCAAGGCGCTGGAAGAGTACGGCATCGGTCGTCCCTCCACCTACGCCACCATCATTTCCACGCTGCAAGCCCGTGAATACGCAACGCTCGACAAGAAGCGCTTTATGCCCACCGACGTGGGGCGCGTCGTCATCAAGTTCCTCAACGAGCACTTCACGCGCTATGTGGATTACGGGTTTACCGCAAACCTGGAAGACGAGCTGGATGATATTTCCGAAGGCAAGCGCGACTGGATCCCCGTCCTGGACGAATTCTGGAAAGGATTCCACAAGCTGCTGGGTGAAAAGAAGGACGTTGACCGTCCGGGCACGGAAATCCTGGAGGAGCTTTGTCCCAAGTGCGGCAGCCCGCTGTCCAAGCGCTTGGGCAAGCGCGGCAGCTTCATCGGCTGCACCGCCTATCCGGAATGCGACTACACGCGCAGCCTGGCTGGCGAGGAAGATCAGGGGGAGGCGCGCAAGGAGCTTGGCGTGCATCCCGAAACCGGTCAGCCAGTTCTGCTGTTGCGCGGACCCTATGGCCACTATGTGCAGCTTGGCGAGATGGAGGAGGGCGCCAAGACCAAACCGAAACGCGTTTCGTGGCAAAAAGAAATGCCGCTCGAGCAGGCTGATCTTACTTCAGCGTTGAAGCTGCTCTCGCTTCCGCGCGAAGTCGGCACTCACCCCGAGTCGGGTAAGAAGGTCATCGTCAACATCGGTCGTTTTGGCCCATACATTGGTCACGATGGAAAATTCAAATCCATCCCGCGCACTGACAGTATCTTTGATATCGGTCTGGACCGCGCGGTGGAACTTCTTGCCCAAGCAAAGACGGGGGGCAACACGGTATTGCGCACGCTCGGCGAGCATCCTGATGACAAGGCGCCCATTGAGGTTTGCAGCGGGCGCTATGGCGCTTATGTCCGCCACGGGAAGATTAACGCAACCTTGCCCAAAGACGTGACATCGGAAGCCGTTACGCTGGAAGAAGCGCTGGAACTGATCTCGGCCAAAGCAGCGAAAGGTGGCACCGGCAAGGAAAAATCGGCAAGAAAGCCTGCAGCCAAGCCCAAAGCAGCCGCCAAAAAGACAACGGGCACGAAAGCTGCCGGCAAGGCCACCGCAACAAAACCGGCGGTGAAGAAAGCCGCGAAAACATCAACGAAGAAAGTGGCCCCCAAACCTGCCGTAAAAAAAGCCGTAGCCAAAAAGACCACCAAAAAAGCTGCGTAGTCATATTCGGCAATTTGCCGATAAAAAAGCCAACTTCGATTTTGATTGATGTTGGCTTATTCAATGTGAACGTGCTCCTCATCGTGCCGTAGACCTAGCGCACCTGCTGCCCCAAATTTACCGGCGGTCATTGCGGACCATTTTCATGACCCGTGAATGCCGCCAGTCCTTCCTTATTCCCGTTTTGCAATCTTAGCTGCACGTCTTGCCATGATCTGGATGATCACCTTGCGCCTTGGCATCGGCTTCACTCATATAGGAGCCTTCTTTGGTTTTTCCGTAGTATTTGGTACCAGGACAATGGTAAACCTTGGTACTGCTGTTCACCCATACCTTGCCAGCTCCACCACCTGGCGCTGCAACGGTTGGCATGGCTGACTTGCCAGATATCATGGCCGGTTTAGTTGAACCAGCTACCGGGGATGCAGCTGCGGGAGTCGGCGTGCTCGTTGTTGCAGGCACAACTGCGGTTGTGGTTGCTGCGCTATCCCAGCTCTTTACGCCATGATGCCCTTTGCAGGCCCCTTTTTTTGATGTTCCAGTAAAGGTTGTACCATCTTTGCAGGTCGCGCTTACTGTGGCAGCTGTGTCCGCAAATGCGGTATTGAAGATTGTGAATGAAGCCAGCACAGCCAGAATGTTGACAGAAATGAATGTTCGGTTCTTCATGTTGTTCCTTTATTTATTTTGATAATAAAACGATATTCGTTGCAAGATAAAGCAGACTAGTCAGCAGGAGAGACCCCAATGATGTTGCTTGCAGTCTTTTCTTAACTCACGAAATCTGTTCCGGATTGCCTGCTTCTTTAGTTTTCCAAATGATCTTTCAGTCCCTCAACACCTTTATACCCTGCGATCGCGGCCGCGCCCTCTGCCAACAATCCTTCTTCCGAATTTAACTTTTCCATGCCCTCTACCGCTGCAACAGCACCCGCTACTTCTTCTATAAGGTCCAATAAACCCGTTATTTATCTCCAAAGATTAAGTTTTCGAATGTTACTCCGCCCCTGAATGCAGATTGTCTTGATCCGGCTTCCTGCGCCTGTCGCGTGATCAAGCCAGCACGCGCAACCCGATTGCGTTGTTCAAACTTAGCCGTCGTGAAGGAGGATGTCAAATATGCAGCAAAGCCTGTAGGTTCTCAGAAAAGGTGAAAAATCGGCCTTTGATTTATTTGATTTTTCCCAGCTTATTTGAGAATCCCTCACGAAACTTTGTCGGAATTATTGAATAAATCCTAAAAAAATGCTGGAAAAAATGGAATTATCCTACAACTTCACTCTTTTTAGGCGCAACCTCCTTATCTCAATCTCAATCTTATGTCTTCCATGCGACTCGGATCAAAGTTCATACGGGCGTTTTTCTCAAAAATGCAGCCTAAACTCAGTGTACATTTTGTCCTGCGCTAAACGTTGCGGGCATTACAATTTTCCCGTCCACACAGAATGCGCACAATTCTTTGAGAGTGCTAATCGGAACTGGACGTGAGAATAGATAGCCTTGCCCATAATCACATTTTAACTCGCGCAAAACAGCACATTGCTCTTCTGTCTCGATACCTTCAGCAACTACCGTAAAATCCAAATTGTGCGCCA
The DNA here is from genome assembly GCA_963725375.1 of uncultured Pseudomonadota bacterium. GTDB lineage: Bacteria > Pseudomonadota > Gammaproteobacteria > Burkholderiales > Gallionellaceae > Sideroxyarcus. Next base: position 88,839 of record CAVRYQ010000034.1, read on the forward strand.
TGTTGATAACTGCTTGTACGATTTGGTGGCTTACTTCGTTCTGTCCAAGGTCACAAACGAACGACTGGTCTATCTTTAGCTTGTCCACATGAAATTGCTTGAGATTTGAGAGGTTGGAGTATCCAGTGCCGAAGTCATCGACAGCGACGGATACGCCCAAGCTATCCATTCGATTCAGGAAGTCGATAGCTCCTGATCGTTTACTCATAATCACGCTTTCTGTAACTTCCAACTCAAGCGTTTGAGGCACCACGCCTGTCTCTTTGATTACTTCGTAAATCCTCTGGAAGGCTTCTTCTCCCCGGAGTTGCAAAGGAGAAAAATTTATTCCAATTTTCAGGGGGCAATCTTTGCATTTTGCTTTAAATTCGGTCGCTTCCAACACGGCTTGGTGAAATACCCAACTGCCCAGCATGTCGATCAAGCCAGTGCCCTCTGCGATCGGAATGAACGTTCCAGGAGGAATATCACTTCCTGCATGACGCCAGCGCGCAAGTACTTCTGATCCAACTATCGTTCCATCGGTCAGAGAAATCTGCGGCTGCCATGCCAGCCAGAACTCTCCATTCGCCAATCCATGACGGATAGCGCTCTCTATTTCCAGGCGCTCGGTTGCTCCAGCGTTCATCTCGGGCTCATAATAACCAATTCCGGTCCCATCCTCCTTCGCACGGTACATTGCCACATCTGCATTACGTATGATTTCAGCAACCGTCATACCGTCTTCAGGATAGAAGCTCACTCCAATTGCTGCCGAGACATTCAATTCATGCGATCCTAATACGATGGGCTCATTCACGACCTGTCGTATTTTTTCTATAACCGTTTTACTGCTGTTAATATCGTGACAGTCATGCAAGATAGCAACAAATTCGTCACCGCCAAGCCGAGCAACGGTATCGCTCTCGCGAACTGCTTCGCGTATTCGTTCCGCAACGGCCTTTAGCAAGCCATCCCCTAGTTCATGCCCATAGGCATCATTGATATTTTTGAATCGGTCAAGATCAATGAACAATAACGAGAATCCGTCATTGAGGCGATAGGACTGGGCAACGGCGCGCTCCAAACGATCTATGAATAAGCGGCGGTTAGGAAGCCCTGTTAACGGATCGTAGTAAGCCATTTGTTGCAGTTGACGCTGAATCTCCTTATTGGGGCCGATATCGGAGAAAACTCCCACATAGTGCGTCACGTTTCTGTTTTCATCGTAAACGCAGTTGATGTGTAGCCATTCAGGATATATTTCTCCGCTTTTACGCCTGTTCCATATTTCCCCCTCCCAGGCGCCAGTCTCGCGCAAAGTTTGCCACATCGTTGTATAGAATTCTTTATCCTGCCTTCCGGAGTGCAAAATATTGGGGTTCTTCCCGATAACTTCTTCCGGGCTATAACCTGTCGTTTCGGCGAAAGCCCGATTGATATGCATGACGATAGGGGTAACATCGGTAATCAGTACACCCTCAGAGGTTGTATCGAAGGCCATGGTTGCAAGCTTATGGTATTCGAGTTCAACCTTAAGCTTGGAAATTAGCTCTTCCCTTTCCTTTCGTGATTGAACTTCCTGCTCTATCAGAGTGGCGAAAAGACTGATTTCCGAGATCACTCCTATAAACTGTCCTGAAGAATCAACCACGGGAAGATGGTCACAATGGCTTTCACGGAAGCGTGTCAGGGCATCGTTCAGCTCTGCAGTAACAAAAATAGGAGGAGCAGGTTTGCGCACCAGCAAGTCCGCAAAAATGCGGTTGGGGAAAAGTGCGGCCTGCCGATTTTCCACCAGGCCCATGTAGGAGGTGTCCTCGTCGAACACGGCGAAAACTCCAGGCGTTCCCCCGTTACTCACGGTGACGACATCTCTATAACGCTGAAATCCATCTACTTTGAGCCAGTTCCGGCTAAGGCAATCACCCACGCATAAAACAGCCTTCATGATTGCTTGTTCTCCAAGCTAATCTCTACATCAATATCCAAATGTATGATTTCTTCCGGCCCCATCAATGGTTTGATCTCGTTGAGCACAAAGGACACAATTTGATCTTTTGATACCTTACGCATAATGGCGGTGCGCACCAGAATATCGCCGATGATGTCATCTTCGATTGGAATATGGTCGAATGAAGTGGTGGATAACAGACTCAATGCTTTGCCCACTGCTACATGGCCGATGGGGGAGGATTTTCCAAGTACTAGACCGTCATCAATTGGAGGCAAGACGAATTCTGATAAATGGGCGCGAATGGTACTTCGGTGTTTCTTATTATTGTTCATACAAACTCCCAGAGTCTCTAGTGGAGATACCCGATGCTCTTTTGCTTGTTGGTTTGAGCAAAGTCTAGACTCACGCACCCCATCTTGTCGAATTTCTCAGCTGCGGACTTAATCATAGGTCACAGTTATTAATTCCCGACAATAAAATTGTTGAACTTATGCGGCAAACTTTACCAGACGTATGTCCATTTGTCCCTCGCAAGGAAAAACAAATTGAAGGCCCGGGACCCGGTACCGGAATGGGATGATCCGAAGTAGGTGGTGTAACGGATCTTTGTTCACTCCAACGCGATTTGGAGCCAAGCGGCCAGAGTTCGCTAACCCAGCCAAACGGCAGAAAATGATTGTCCTCTAGGGATTGTAAAATTGTTTATTGTGCATTCGAAATCAGCAAGCCGTGTCAAATGCGCATCGGCGACAATACTATGAGTAGGCAGTCGCGGGCAGCTTAAGAATTGTTTTTAGCAAAAAACGCTGACGGGGATTGTCCAAACGTCTTTTTGAACATGGCGGAAAATGCCGATTGACTCGTATAACCCAACTCAGCAGCAACTTGCGACAGTGGTCGTCCGCTCGCGATCAACGGCGCGGCGTGGGCAAGCCGCATCTGTTGGCGCCATTGTCCGAAATTCATACCTACATCCTGTTCGAATAAGCGCGCCAACGTACGCTCGGATGCGCCCACCCGTTGTGCCCATTCGTTCAGTGTGAGTGTCAACGACGGATCGGCAATTAACGATTCACACAGGACCTTCAGGCGCTTGTCGTTGGGCAGTGCGACACCCAGCGGCAGCGTGGTGGCGCTCGAAATCTCATCCAACAACATTTTCGATATCAGCTTTTCGCGTGGCGAGAACTCATCGGCTTGCCCCAGGGCAATAATCAGCTCGCGCAACAGAGGCGAGACATCCAGGACCAAGCACTGCCTTCCGCGCAACAGTAGCGCTTTCGCATACACATGCAGTGCCCGCACCCGCGCTTTTTCCAAAATCTCGACTGTATGTATCACACCGACCGGAATCCAGATGGCCCGCGAGGGAGGAACAATCCAAGTGGTATTTTCGACTGTGACCCGAATGACGCCATCCAGGGCCCAGCTTAGCTGCCCCCAGATGTGGCTGTGCGGTTTCAGCAACTCCCGCGCGTCAAGATCGCGCGCAGTCAAAAAGACCGGCCGCAGTTTACTCGGGCCATCGCCAGGAGCATGAGGGAGGGTATGCTTTAACGGCTGGACTGGCATGATGTTGGCGGTTGGCAGAAACTCAATAATAGTTGGCATGTTAGCGCAAAACAGGCTTGCGATCCTTGCCTATAATCCTTTCATCGATATGAAAGGAACGCCTTATGACCGCAGTTACCGATAACACCGCCAAGCCGGTAGCCGAGGAGAGCCGCACGGAGTTCACGGTCCTGGGCGCCATCAGCTTTTCGCATTTCCTCAACGACATGATGCAGTCGCTGATCCTGGCGATCTACCCTCTGCTCAAGGGTACATTTGATCTCAACTTCACGCAGATCGGCTTGATCACGCTTACCTACCAAGTCACTGCAAGCATTCTCCAGCCGGTGGTCGGTTTTTATACTGACAAGCATCCCAAGCCATACTCGCTGGCAATAGGAATGAGTTGTACGCTGACTGGCCTGCTGGCCTTGGCCTTCGCATCTAATTACCCGACCGTGCTGCTGGCTGCAGCCCTGGTAGGTACTGGATCGTCCATCTTTCATCCAGAATCTTCGCGCATTGCCAAGCTGGCATCGGGGAAGCGTCATGGCTTGGCTCAGTCGATTTTCCAGGTTGGCGGAAATGCGGGTAGCGCTATTGGCCCTTTGCTAGCGGCCTGGGTGATCATTCCACACGGTCAGCACGCCGTTGGCTGGTTCTCGCTGGTGGCGCTTCTCGCCATCGTTGTGCTGATGCAGATTGGACGTTGGTATAGAGCTCACCAATTAGCTCAGGCCATGAGGCCCAAACTTAAGCGGGTGCACACGCTCTCCCGTGCCACGGTACTGCGAGGCGTCAGTGTGCTTATGGTACTGGTATTTTCTAAGTTCTTTTACCTAACAAGCCTAAGTAGCTATTACACCTTTTACCTCATGAGCAAGTTCCACCTGCCTGTGCAGGCGGCGCAGCATTACCTGTTTTTGTTCTTGGCTGCGGTAGCCGCTGGCACCATCCTTGGCGGCCCCATCGGTGATCGCATTGGCCGCAGAAAAGTTATATGGGGTTCCATACTCGGCGTAGTACCTTTCACCCTGCTGCTACCTCATGTCGGGTTGATAGCAACTGCCATTCTCAGCGTTATCATCGGCATCGTGCTGGCATCTGCATTTCCCGCAATTGTCGTCTATGCTCAGGAACTGATGCCGAACAAGACAGGCACTGTGGCCGGGTTATTTTACGGCTTCGCCTTCGGCATGGGCGGCATTGGCGCTGCGGCACTAGGCTATTTGGCCGACCTACACGGTATTGAATACGTGTATCAGGTATGCGCATATTTACCACTGCTTGGCCTGTTCGCTGTCATGCTGCCCGAGATACATCGCGACAAAACGCCACCTCAGCAAGACAGGCTATCGCGCTCATTGGGTTCGGCATAAAGCTGGCAGTGCGAAACGTATGCAGTGCTGTCCGCTTTCTTAGTGATCCAGAAAGCGACGAATCTGTTTTCCTGTCGCGTTAAGCCAGATGCCAACGGCTAGCTGGTTCTTGAAGTTCTCCTTTTTGTGCGTCGCCAGAATGCGAGAGAGAACTCACAATGGGTGTTGCCCGTTATGAATTCCCTCCCGCCCCAACTCAGAACGGCTCGTCAGCCGGAACCTCTTTACTTCCCTTATGTTTCTGCTCCCGTGACTTGATGCGCGACTTCGCAGCCGTACTGCTGTGCTGGAACCGGTATGACTCGTTGCCCGTCTCGACGATATGGCAGTGATGAGTAAGCCGGTCCAGCAACGCCGTGGTCATTTTGGCATCGCCAAACACGCTGGACCATTCCGAGAAGCTCAGGTTCGTGGTGATGATCACGCTCGTGTGCTCGTACAGTTTGGACAGCAGGTGAAACAGCAAGGCGCCACCAACCTGGCTGAACGGCAGGTATCCAAGTTCATCGAGAATGACCAGATCCATACGCATCAGGCTCATCGCAAGCCGTCCGGCACGGCCATCGCGCTTCTCCCGCTCCAGTACATTGACCAGATCGACCGTGGAGTAGAAACGCACACGCTTGCCATGCAAGGCAATGCCGGACACCCCGATGGCGGTGGCCAAATGCGTCTTGCCGGTGCCGGGGCCGCCAATGAACACCGCATTCTGTGACGTATCGGTAAACGCCAGCGTCGCCAGTTGCTTGACCAGGGGTTGATCGACCGTAGACGATTCGAAGTCGAATCCCGCCAGATCACGATGCACGGGGAACTTGGCCGCGTTCATCTGGTGACTTACCGAGCGCATGGCGCGATCCGTGTGTTCAGCTTGCAGCAGGTGTTCGATCAACCATCGTGAGGACTCCGTCGATGTCGTGCCCTGGTCCATCAAATCCTTCCAGGCAACGGACATGCCGTGCAACCGCAGCTCTTTGAGTTCTGTCGTGACATCAATCATGGTTCACCCCCTCTGTTTCTGCCTCAGCTACGTCTACCTCGCGCAGGTCGTCGTACCGACCTGTGTTTGCCAGCGGTACCTCCTTGAGTTGCAAACTCGTCTCCACGCACGCAGGCAGTGGGCTGGCATTGAGACGCGACAGCACATTGAGGACGTGTTCGGCATTGAGCGCGCCGGTTTCGATCACCAGTTCCACCGCCACCAAGACCGCACCCAGCCCGGCAGCGGGCACAGTTGCCAGCACTTGTGCCATGATCCTGTCACCACCCTCGTGTCGCATCAGACCCTGCCGCAACTGCTGGAGAGGTTTGGGCATGTCGGCAAAGGGGGCGCCGTTCCGCAGTGCTCCCGGTTTGCGTTCCACCAGCGGGATGTAGTGCTGCCAGTCGTAGCGGATATGTTCACGTTCGGTCAGGCGGTCATGGCTGGCAACCACGGCGTCTCCGACCACCACGCTGATCTGATGCGGATAGAGCCGGGTGCTGACCATCTGTCCGACCAACTCACACGGCACCGAGTAACGATTGCGATGCGCGGTGATCAGGCACGTACTGGATACACGCGACAGTTTCTCCACATAGCCGTCAAACAGGGCGGGCACCGGCATCATTTCGGCGCGCTCCTGCTCCAGTACCTCGGCCACGCTCAATCCCTTATATTCTGGATGGCGCAACTCACTCCAGAGAGAACGGCAACGCTCGCCCAGCCACACATTGAGTTCGGTGAAGGAACCAAATCGTTGGTTCTGCGCATCCAGCCAGATGCGCCGCCGACTGTCCTGGACGTTCTTCTCCACAACGCCTTTCTCCCAGCCCGAGGCCACGTTGCAGAAGTCCGGATCGAACAGGTAGTGCGCGCACATCACGGCAAAGCGCGCATTGACGATCCGCCCCTTGCCTTTGTTGACGCGATCCACGGCTGTCTTCATGTTGTCGTAGATGCCGCGCCGGGGAATGCCGCCCAAAGCGGTGAAGGAGCGCGTGTGGGCATCGAACAGCATTTCGTGTCCCTGGCTCGGATAGGCGACCAGCCAGAATGCTCGGCTGGCGCACAGCTTGAGGTGCGATACCTGGATGCGCCGATACCTCCTGGGTATCGGGAACTTCTGGCCGGGGTGCGCTGCCGCCGGCAAATTCCGCCAGTGTGAGCAACTTCTTTAGGGCCTCCGCAGCGGCTTCGGATTCCTTGCCGTTTTGTGTGGTGATTCCGATTTTTTGGAATAGTGCCTTGAGATCGAGTCGTTGCTGCACATTAAGTGGAGGCACGTCGACGTAGAAGCTAGCGACACCTACTGGCTAGCACCAACTTGTATCCCTGATAAGAACTTAAAATTTCCATGCTATCTATCGCGCTTCTTGGCGCTGGCGTAGCTTTGAACCTGGGGCGGTCTTAATCGCGGCATTGAGAAAACCAATTCGTCGCGCACTCCGCATTATGCAATGCGTGACCCAATTGGCGTAAGTGTTAGCTTTGTAAAACTCGATGGTGCAATTTCTTGTGCTAAAACAGTCAAACAGCTCAGGCTCGTTGTATACGGCGGTTTGAGCGTTTTTTAGTTTCCTTTGGGACCGTGCCTTCAGTATTAATCTTTTAGCGCCGCATAGGCCGTTTTAACGCGTATTGCACTTTATCCCTATTTTACGACGATTCATTGAATGTAAGCACAGACTAGACATAGTTTTGTGGTTCAAGGAGCGCGATTTGGATCCTAGGCGCTAAAAAGTGGCTTATATCTTTATTTGTTCGATTGGATCTATTTCACAGGTTTAACTTTCAAAAAAAATGGCCGCTAGAAATTGGCGGCCATCTTCAATTACTCGTTTATTGCACATTCATTTTTGACTAATTTTTAGCTGTACTTGCTTTTAGGTCAATATAGACAAGAATTTATTGGAGCAGATGCATGTTTTCATTTGATGAGAATAATTTCACCTTTTCTGAGAACCTACAAAGCCCTCAAGCTATACATCCAGATTCTTCACACCCAGCGCATTCTTTTCGATGAAGGCTCTGCGGGGTTCGACTACATCACCCATCAACGTGGTAAATATCTCGTCGGCGCCCACGGCATCTTCGATACGCACTTTCAGCAAGATGCGGTTGTTTATATCCATGGTCGTTTCCCACAACTGCTCCGGGTTCATTTCGCCCAAGCCTTTATAGCGCTGGATGCTGACGCCTTTCTTGGCATCTTCGAGCAACCATTCGATGGTTTGTTTGAAGCTGGCCACACCGCGCTTCTGTTCGCCACGCATGACATAAGCTGTCGGTGAAATCAGGCCGTCCAGCGCATCTGCGGTCTGCCGGATTTGCACGTAGTCACCGCTGTGGAGGAATTCCTTGTCCAGGTAGCTCAATGAGTAGTTGCCGTGAAATATCTTTTCCAGGCGCAGACGCAATTCGCCATTGATGTCCGTTTCCACTTCTGCGCGGATAACACCGCCACACGCGTCCTCGAGCAATTTGGCGCTTTTTTTGGCCTGGACTTCGTCGTCCAGGGACAACGCGGGAAGTACGAGCAATGCATGACTCGCTTCGGGTGCGATAAAGCGGGACAGTCGATCAATGACTGCTTCCGCAAGGAAATATTGCTTGGCTATCTCGCCCAGTGCTTCGCTCTGGATAGGTGTTGCTTCGAGCGCAGGATAGAACGCGGCATTCGTCAATGCGGAACCGAGCATGTAATTCTTGAGTTCGTGTTCGTCCTTGAGATAGCGCTCGTCGCGCCCTTGCTTGATTTTGTATAACGGTGGTTGCGCAATGTAAATATGGCCGCGCTCCACCAGTTCCGGCATCTGGCGATAGAAGAAGGTAAGCAGCAGGGTGCGGATGTGCGCGCCATCGACGTCAGCATCGGTCATGATAATGATGCGGTGATAACGTAGCTTGTCCGCGTTATATTCATCCTTTCCGATGCCAGTACCGAGGACGGTAATTAGCGTAGCAATCTCCTGAGAGGAGATGAGTTTCTCAAAACGTGCGCGTTCGACGTTAAGTATCTTGCCCTTGAGTGGCAGGATGGCCTGAAATTTGCGGTCGCGGCCCTGTTTTGCAGAGCCTCCGGCGGAGTCTCCCTCAACCAGGTACAGTTCAGATAAAGCCGGATCTTTTTCCTGACAATCGGCCAGTTTCCCCGGCAAACCAATACCGTCCAGTATGCCCTTACGACGGGTCAGCTCGCGAGCTTTGCGCGCAGCATCGCGTGCGCGGGCGGCATCGATAATTTTGTTACAGATGATTTTTGCGTCGATCGGATTTTCCAGCAGAAAGTCTGTCAGCTTCTGAGCGACAACCTCCTGTACTGCAGGTTGAACCTCGCTGGATACCAGCTTGTCTTTTGTTTGCGACGAAAATTTCGGGTCCGGTACTTTTACTGAGAGCACACACGTCAGTCCCTCACGCATATCGTCTCCGGTTGTATCAACTTTGGCTTTTTTTGCCAATTCATTGTCTTCAATATACTTATTGATGACCCGGGTCATTGCCATCCGCAAACCTGTCATGTGCGTGCCGCCGTCGCGTTGTGGAATGTTGTTGGTGAAACATTGCACAACTTCGGAATAGCTGTCGTTCCACTGCATGGCTACGTCCACAGTAATATTGTCCTTTTCGCCATTTGCTTGGAAACACTTTGGATGCAATACCGACTTGCTCTTGTTCATATACTCAACGAAGCCGCGAACACCGCCCGAGTAGGCAAAGTTTTCGCTCTTGCCGGTGCGCTGATCAACCAATTCGATCTTGACTCCGTTGTTCAGAAAAGATAACTCGCGAAGCCGCTTGGCCAATATTTCGTAATGAAACTCGACGTTGCCGAAAATTTCCTTGTCTGCCAGGAAATGCACTTCGGTACCTCGTTTCTGGCTTTCACCAAGTTCGCGAACGGGGGAAACTTCAATACCCTTTTGAATTTCGACGAGGCGATCTTTTACTGCACCCCGCACAAATTCCAGGCCGAATTTTTTTCCGTCGCGATACGTTGTCAGCTTAAGCCATTCTGATAGACCATTCACACAACTTACGCCCACGCCGTGCAGCCCACCTGAAACTTTGTAGCTATTCTGATTGAACTTTCCACCAGCATGCAGCACGGTCAGGACGATCTCTGCTGCTGAGCGTTTGGGTTCATGCTTATCGTCGAATTTAATGCCGATTGGAATGCCACGTCCGTTGTCCGCGACGGATATTGAGTTATCTCCGTGGATGATGACCTTAATGTCATCACAATGCCCGGCCAGAGATTCATCAATTGCATTGTCTACGACCTCAAACACCATATGATGCAAACCAGTGCCATCCGATGTATCCCCGATATACATTCCAGGGCGCTTGCGCACCGCTTCCAAACCTTCAAGTTGCTGGATGCTCGATTCGTCGTAGTTATCACTCATGAGTCTATTTTTACTTTCGTTGCTGTTTCACGTGGAACAAATTAAATGCGCATGGGCATGACTACATATTTGTAGTCATCTTTTTCCGGGATTGTGATCAAAAGGCTGCTATTTTGATCACCGAATGACAGAATAAGACTTTGCGTGCTGATATTGTTAATTCCGTCCAACAAGTAGTTCACATTGAAACCAATATCCAATGGAACGCCTTGGTATTCGTTTTCGATATCTTCCTGGGCTTCTTCCTGCTCACTATTGCTACTGATGATGCGTAAATTCTTTTCCGTCAGAAGTAATCGTACTCCCCGAAACTTCTCATTGGATAAAATCGCTGCGCGCTGCAAGGCCTGCAATATCGTGAGGCGATCCAGTTGAAGATGATTTGAATGCGTTGGTATCACCCTGTTGTAGTCGGGAAACTTGCCGTCGATTACTTTGGAAGTCAGCACGACATCGTCAAACGATATGCGAACTTGCTTCTCCGCCAATTCCAGTTGAACACGATTTTCGGTGTCTTGTAGCAGCTTTAATAATTCATTGACGGTTTTTCGTGAAAGGATCACTTCTTGCTTTTTGTGGCTTTCATCAAGTTCCTCGCTAATGAACGCCAAGCGATGACCATCCGTAGCAATCAATTTAATTGAAGTACCGTCTATCACGAGCAGCACGCCATTCAAGTAATAGCGAATATCCTGTTGAGCCATCGCGTATTGAACAGAACTGAGCAATCGACGTAATACGCGCTGTTCAATCTGAACCTTGGTGGCAGCTAGCAGTTGTTCCGTCAACATTGGAAAATCCTGTACGGGCAGGGTTTGCAAGCTGAATCGGCTTTTGTTGGCCTTGACGAGCAGGCGGTTGTCCTGCTCATCCAGAGTCACTGAACTGTTATCGGGGATAGCACGTAATATTTCCTGCAATTTTTTTGCAGATATGGTGACAGCGCTGTCCGTACCATCAAGCTCTGTTCTTAGGTGTGCTTCTATTTGTATTTCCAAATCTGTGGTGATAAAGCGAATGCCGTGCTTGTTCTTGCTGATTAATACATTTGAAAGAATAGGCAGGGGTTGTTTGCGTTCCACAATACCTACGACCGCCTGCAATGGTTTCAGTAAATCATTTCGATCTATTTGCTTAATGAACATATGTATCCTTTAAAAACACAACAATAACAATAATGCGCACCGAATTTATGGATAACTCGTATTTATCTTCTATTACAAAAGGTTAATTTAATAATTTTCTGTTTAAAACGCGGTGTTTCAATGTTTATTGTTTGTGTATAACTATTCTGGGTTGATATTTATTATGGTTCATCTACAAACGATACACAGGGTATCCATGGTTATCCGCGTAATGTTTGATTCAATAAATTGAAATCTGCATTCAGTGCGGAATCTGTGTTACGCAAAGATTCTATAGTCTTGCAAGCGTGCAGGACGGTGGAATGATCTCTTCCTCCAAAGGCATTGCCAATTTCAGGCAGGCTTAATTGAGTCAGTTCACGCGCGAGCGTCATTGCTATTTGCCGAGGCCTCGCGATAACTCTCGAACGCTTTTTGGATAGCAATTCGACTATTTTCAAACGGTAAAAATCGGCCACTGTTTTTTGGATATTTTCTATGGAGACTTGCTTGTTCTGTGCGGCCAGCAAGTCTTTGAGGGCTTCTTTCGCTAACTCAATGGAAATTTGACGCTTATGGAATTTGGCATAGGCTTCAATACGATTAAGTGCGCCTTCCAATTCTCGAATGTTTGAACGCACATGTTTTGCAATAAAGAAAGCAACATCTTCGGTGATGGGGAAGTTGCTTGTAGCAGATTTTTGCAACAGGATGGCAACCCGCATTTCCAATCCGGGAGGCTCTATCGCCACTGTCAATCCGCAGGTAAAGCGCGAAGTTAGACGTGGCTCAATGCCCGTAATTTCTTTCGGAAATGTATCGCAGGTTATAACTACTTGTTTATTGGTATCAATTAGTGAATTTAATGTATAAAAAAACTCTTGTTGGGTGCCTGGCTTGTCTGCAATGAACTGAATGTCATCAATCAGAAGCAAGTCCAGCGAGTTGTAAAATTGTTTGAATTCATCGAAATTCTTGGTCTGAAATGCGCGAACTACACCGGAAATGTAATTGGTGGCGTGTATGTAGCATATTCTGGCGTGCGGATTTTGTTTAGCCACCAGATTACCGATAGACTGTAGCAGGTGGGTTTTGCCCAGGCCGACCCCACCATAGATAAATAGCGGGTTGTAGGTTACCCCGGGCGTTTCGGATACTTGTATGGCCGCCGCGTGCGCCAATTGGTTTGCCTTGCCGGTTACGAAAGTATCGAAAACTAGAGCCGGGTTAAGTTTGTTCAGATTTTTAGCATTTGCTTTGGGTACAGAAGATACAAGTTTTGCTACCAAGGTTTCGGTAACAACGGGGCTGGCAGGCTTTGCAGCGTATTTTTCTATCCGGAACTCGATTTGTGGAGGTCCAGAAAAGTACGGGAGGGCGCGCCTGGATATTTCCGGCAAAAACCTTTCTTGCACAATTCTGAGCGTAAAACTGTTTGGTGCCGTCAGAACGAGTTTGTCCCCATCGATCTCGAAAATCAATGGCTTGATCCATGAATTGTATTGCTGCGGGGGCAACTGCTCTTTGAAAAAACTGAGGCAGCTCCCGGACAAGCTTTGGACTGACATAGGAAAAAAATGTATCGCAATTATTGCGATACATTCTACAAGTTCCGCATAAAGTTATCCACAGGATAATAAAGACTTGACAGGAATCACGCTAACGATTGTAATCGCGCGCTTTTCAACAAGTAGAACAGTCAGGAGTAAAGCATGAAGCGCACATACCAACCGTCGGTTACCAAAAGAAAACGTACTCATGGCTTTTTGGTTCGCATGAAAACCAAAGGCGGACGCGCCGTAATCGCTGCGCGTCGCGCACGCGGCCGTGTTCGTCTTGGCGTGTAACCTCACAGAAGTTTTTACGCTACCCCGGCGCTATCGTCTGACGCGTCGGGAGGGGTTTTCCCGGATATTGAATCACAGGGCTCAAACCTGTTCATGGTTTGCGGTCCATACCGAACAAAATTTGTCTGGACATGTCCGGCTTGGCATGTCGGTCAGTAAGAGGTTTATTCCCGCTTCTACTCAGCGAAACACAATTAAGCGATTGATTCGGGAGTGTTTTAGACACTCCGCCGGGCGCGGGACAGCGCTGGATGTTGTTGTTCGGCTACGCAAGCCGTTAGAGACGAAGGATATCGGGAAGGCCCGGGCCACTCTGGATGAGATGTTAGAATCCGTGCTGGCGGTCAAATGAAATCAATTCTGTTATTTCTTGTTCGAGCGTACCAGCTATTGATTAGCCCCGTGCTCCCGCAGTCGTGTCGTTTCAGCCCTTCCTGTTCGCAGTACTCGGTTGAAGCTATCTCGAAATACGGGGCACTGAAGGGCTTTTGGCTGACAATTAGGCGCTTGATTCGTTGTAATCCTTGGAACCCGGGCGGATACGATCCAGTCCCATAACTGAAATACAGGTGATACCTTGATGGACATGCGGCGGTTGTTTCTATTCCTGATCTTTTCCTTTTCCCTGGTTCTGCTCTGGGGGGCGTGGAATCGCCAAAATCAGCCCGTAGCGCCTGCAATGGAGGCAACGGGATCCAAGGACCCTTCGGTGCCCACCGGCCTGGCTAAACCGGCAGGAGCTTCCGTCACAGCGACGTCCGTCGAAATGCAAAAAGAACCGGCCGGCAAAAAGATCGTCGTCTCAACGGATATCTTCAAGGTGGAAATCAATACCGCCGGGGGAAATATCCAACGTCTGGACTTGTTAAAGCACAAGGACTCTGTCGATCAACTCAAACCTTTTACCTTGCTGCAGGAGAAAGGCGAACATTTTTACGTAGCCCAATCAGGACTGCTAGGAAAGGGATTGCCGACACATAACGCAGAATTTTCGGTCGATGGTGATGAATTCCATCTTGCTGATGGCAAAGATACGCTGGAAGTTCGACTGACGGCGCTAAATACGGAAGACGCTGGCGTTACCAAGGTGTATACCTTCCACCGCGGTAGCTATCTTGTTGATGTTTCGTACGAAATAACAAACCATGGCGCAACGGCCCTTGCTCCATCCGCCTATTTTCAATTCGTGCGGGATTCCGTCGCTGTCTCAGGTTCCTCAAAGTTTGTCCCTACGTTTACCGGTCCAGCGGTTTATACCGAACAAGACAAGTTCCGCAAGATCCAGTTTTCTGACATTGACAAGAATAAAGCCAAGTTGCCAACCAACCCGGATAATGGCTGGATCGGCATGTTGCAGCACTATTTTGTATCCGCGTGGTTGCCGGCAGCAAAGGGCCCCCGGGAGTTCTACGCCAAAAAGCTGGATGGAAATGAATACTCAGCGGGGGTTGTCCTGCCCATTGCGAGCATAGAACCCGGCCAGACCGGGCGGATATCCGCTACGCTTTACGCAGGACCCGCACAAACAAAATTGGACGAAATTGCACCTGGACTTGGGCTGACAGTGGATTATGGCTGGTTGACGATCTTTTCCACTCCCTTGTTCTGGCTGATGTCACATATCAATGACTGGGTACACAACTGGGGTGTTTCCATCATTCTGCTGACCGTTTTGATCAAATTGGCGTTCTTCCCGCTGTCGGCCGCAAGTTACCGATCCATGGCCAAAATGCGTCTGGTGGCGCCAAAGCTGGAAAAGATAAAGCAGCAATATGGTGACGATCGCGAGAAATTGAATCACGCCATGATGGATCTATACAAGACGGAAAAAATCAACCCGCTGGGTGGTTGTTTGCCTATGGTGATCCAGATACCGGTGTTCATTGCGCTTTATTGGGCAATTCTGTCCAGCGTGGAGCTGCGCCATGCGCCGTTCTTTGGCTGGATCACGGATTTATCCGCAACCGATCCGTATTATGTGTTGCCGCTCATCATGGGCATCAGCATGCTGGTACAGAGCAAGCTCAATCCGTTGCCTCCGGATCCAATGCAGGCAAAACTCATGCAGATCATGCCAATCGTGTTCAGCGTCGTGTTTTTCTTCTTTCCTGCCGGTTTGGTGCTGTATTCGGTCGTAAACAACATCCTTTCCATCACACAGCAGTGGTACATCACACGCGGACAAGCAGCCGCTCGCAAAGGTGGCGTCAAAGCCTGACAACATCGCGGCGATAGCCACCGCTCCTGGGCGCGGTGGCATCGGCGTGGTAAGGGTATCCGGGCGCGGATTGCGAGAAATGTCCACCCTGTTGACCCGACGGCAACTTATTCCCAGGTTCGCGACTTACACCAACTTTGTTGCCGCAGACGGTGTTGTTCTTGACCAGGGAATCGCATTGTTTTTTCCTGCACCGCATTCCTATACCGGCGAAGAAGTGCTGGAGCTTCAAGGACACGGTGGTCATGCAGTGCTCCAATCGGTACTGCAACGTTGCCTGGAACTGGGCGCGCGCCTCGCGCAGCCCGGTGAATTTACCCGGCGCGCCTTTCTCAACGACAAACTCGATCTTGCCCAGGCCGAAAGTGTGGCTGACCTTATCGATGCCACCACGGAACAAGCTGTGCGTAGCGCTATGCGCTCTCTGCAAGGGGAGTTTTCGGCGGCAATCAACGGTGTAGTAACGCAACTTGTAGACTTGCGCATGCTGGTCGAGGCAACGCTGGATTTTCCGGAAGAAGACGTTGCCGATGCCGACAGGAGACTTTGTTCTGGCAAGTTGTTCCATTTGTTACGCGAATTAACACGCATCGGAGAACTGGCGAAGCAGGGAAGTATTCTGCGAGAAGGTGCGCAAGTGGTGCTTGTGGGGGCGCCCAACGTGGGGAAATCGAGCTTGCTGAACCGCTTGGCCGGGGAAGATGTGGCGCTGGTTAGCGAGGTTCCTGGCACCACCCGGGATGCGATACGTCAGGCACTGCAGGTCCGGGGTGTGCCGCTCCACGTGATCGATACGGCCGGATTGCGCCAAACGGACGACGTGGTGGAACAAATGGGCATTGCGCGCACGCAATTGGCGCTATCCAAAGCGGATGTGGTAATGATATTGTTGGATGAGTCTTGCGAACGAACCGAGCCGCAAGAGCGGGAAATACTGTCGCAATTGCCCGCAAGGATTCCCCGGTTGTATGTGCACAACAAGATTGATTTGAGCGGACATGCCCCGGGTATCCACATGCGGAATGGGGAACCCCACCTATATATTTCAGCAAAAACTGGTGCGGGCATGAATGGATTGCAGGAAAAGTTGCTGGAAGTCATAGGATGGCACCAGGAAGCGGGTGTCTTTATGGCGCGCGCGCGTCATCTGGAAGCGCTTTCGGCAGCCAGCGAGCGGCTGACAGAGGCAACACAACAGCTTGACCATCTAGAGTTATTGGCTGAAGAATTGCGTCAAGCCCAGAAGGCACTTAACAGCATTACCGGCGAATTTACCGCAGACGATCTGTTGGGAGAAATCTTCAGTCGCTTCTGTATTGGCAAATAAGTGTTTCACGTGAAACACTGGCGCACTCAAAGTCTTCGTTGCGAATAGCTTTTGAGTTATCATGCGCGTCCTCGTTTTTTGCTGGACGAAGAATGCGCGACCCGAAACAATTCGATGTCATCGTGATTGGCGGTGGACATGCCGGAACGGAAGCCGCGCTGGCGAGCGCACGGGCTGGCTGTGCCACGCTTTTGCTCACTCACAGTATCGAGACGCTGGGTGTGATGTCCTGCAATCCTTCCATAGGCGGCATAGGAAAAGGCCATTTAGTCAAAGAACTTGACGCTTTGGGCGGGGCCATGGCCGCGGCGACGGACGAGGCGGGTATACAATTCCGCATTCTGAACGCTTCAAAAGGTCCTGCAGTGCGCGCAACCCGTGCACAGGCAGATCGCGCACTTTACAGGGCTGCGATTCGTAAGCGATTGGAAAATCAGCATAATCTCAGGCTATTTCAGCAAGCAGCAGAGAAGCTATTAATCGAACAAGGCCGCATCGTTGGCGTACAGACCCAATTGGGTTTGCGTTATCACGCCAAAACTGTTGTTTTAACCACAGGCACATTCCTGGCTGGTCTGGTGCATGTTGGTCTGTCAAATTACCCGGCCGGCCGTGCGGGTGATCCGCCTTCCATCGGACTCGCACAAAACCTCCGTGAATTGGGGCTGCCCATCGGGCGCCTGAAAACGGGCACGCCACCTCGCATAGACGGGCGCAGCATCGATTTTTCTGCAATGCAGGAACAGCACAGCGACACGCCAATCCCCGTGTTTTCCTTCCTGGGCCGCACGGAACAACACCCGCAACAAATGCCCTGCTGGATTACCCAGACCAATGAGCGGACGCATGAGATCATTCGCAACGGTCTGGGTGAGTCGCCCTTGTTTACGGGCGTTATCGAGGGGGTGGGGCCGCGTTACTGCCCCTCCATTGAAGACAAGATCACGCGATTTGCGGGCAAGTCTTCGCACCAGATATTTCTGGAGCCGGAAGGGCTTGCGACGCATGAAATCTATCCTAATGGAATTTCGACTAGCCTTTCCTACGACACCCAATTGGCACTGGTGCATTCGATAAAAGGACTGGAAAACGCGCATATTACCCGTCCTGGCTATGCCATTGAATATGATTATTTTGATCCGCGCGGGCTGAAAATATCTTTGGAAAGCAAGACGGTAGGCGGCCTCTTTCTGGCTGGTCAGATCAATGGTACGACGGGCTACGAGGAAGCTGCGGCGCAGGGACTATTGGCCGGAACGAATGCGGCGTTGCAATCCAGAGAGCAGGACGCCTGGTGTCCACGGCGCGACGAGGCATATCTGGGTGTGATGGTGGATGATCTGATCACGCGCGGCGTTTCCGAACCCTACCGAATGTTCACCAGCCGTGCGGAATATCGCCTGCAATTGCGTGAAGACAACGCAGATATGCGCCTGACCGAGACTGGTAGGCAATTGGGTTTGGTGGACGATGTTCGCTGGCGATTCTTTGAAGAAAAGCGCGAAAAGATTGAGCGCGAGTTGGAGCGTCTGAAAACGACTTGGGTAAATCCGCGCATGCTGGGAAAAGCCGATGCCGAACGCGTACTGGGAAAAGAGATCGAGCGGGAATATAGCCTGTACGATTTACTGCGTCGTCCCGAAGTGAGCTACGCAGCGTTAATGACATTGCCGGAAGCAAGCCCTACAGACGCGTCGGAGGTCGCCGAACAAGTAGAAATCCAGGCCAAGTATCACGGCTATATCGAGCGCCAGATGGACGAAATCGAGCGTCAGGAAGGCCAGGAGACAACGCAATTGCCGAAGAATATGGATTATTCGGTTGTGCACGGTTTGTCTGTTGAGGTGCGGCAAAAGCTGAATCAGCACCAACCGCAGACCGTAGGTCAGGCCGCGCGGATATCGGGAGTGACGCCGGCGGCAATTTCCTTGTTGCTGGTGCATCTGAAGCGGGGTTTCAAACAAGACAAAGCGGCATGACGCTTGAGCATGAATTAGCGGCCGGCCTTGCGCAGATGGGTCTGGAGGCAACGTCAGAACAGCAGGAAAAATTGCTGGACTATCTGGCATTGCTCCACAAATGGAACGGAATTTACAACCTGACCGCGATCCGCAAGCCTGAGCAGATGGTAAGTCACCACTTACTCGACAGCCTTGCCGTATTACCCCATCTATGGCCGCAACATTGGCTGGACGTGGGATGCGGCGCAGGCTTGCCGGGACTGGTATTGGCTGTGATGCGGCCAGAATGGGCGTTCACCTTGCTGGACAGCAACAGTAAAAAGGTGGGCTTTGTGCAGCAGGCAATCATTGAGCTGGATTTGAACAACGTGGAAGTCCGCTGTGAGCGGGTAGAACAGTGGCAGTCGCAACAACGGTTCGACGGGATAATATCCCGTGCATTTTCTGAGGCGGCGAATTTCGTCACGCTGACGCGACATCTGCTGGCGGAAGGCGGTCGCTGGGCTGCCATGAAAGGTGTGCCGGAACACGAGCTGGCAAGGCTTCCGGCAGATATTCTGGTTGAAAAAATAATCACGTTGCAGGTTCCGGGGCTGGAAGCTGCCCGCTGTTTGGTCGTATTGGGAGTAAGAAAATGAGCAAAATATTGGCAGTCAC
Organism: uncultured Pseudomonadota bacterium; assembly: GCA_963725375.1. GTDB lineage: Bacteria > Pseudomonadota > Gammaproteobacteria > Burkholderiales > Gallionellaceae > Sideroxyarcus. The sequence continues at coordinate 108,230 of CAVRYQ010000034.1, forward strand.
CAATCAAAAAGGCGGGGTGGGCAAGACCACTACAACCGTTAACCTTGCGGCAAGCCTGGGTGCGGCGAAACAGCGCGTACTGCTGATTGACCTCGACCCTCAGGGCAATGCAACCATGGGAAGCGGTATCAACAAGGCAGATCTCGAAGCCACCATCTATGACGTGCTGCTGGGAGAAAAAACCGTCGCCGAAACGCGCGTCCGTTGCGCCACGTGCAAATATGACGTACTGCCGGCCAATCGCGAACTGGCCGGTGCCGAGATCGAGCTGGTGGACGTGGAAGGCCGCGAAATGCGCCTGAAAGAAGAGTTGCAACCGGTATTGGAAGAGTACGACTACATTCTTGTAGATTGTCCGCCCGCGCTGAATCTGCTGACCTTGAATGGATTGTGCGCAGCAAAATCCGTGATGATTCCCATGCAGTGCGAGTACTACGCCCTGGAAGGTCTGAGCGACTTGGTTAACACCATCCGCAAGGTGCGGGAGAATCTGAATCCGGAACTGGAAATAGAAGGCTTGCTGCGCACCATGTTCGATCCGCGCAATGCCTTGGCGCAGCAGGTTTCCGACCAGTTACAACAACATTTCGGAGACAAGGTTTACCGCACCGTCATTCCGCGCAACGTGCGGCTGGCGGAAGCACCCAGTTTCGGCATTCCTGCGCTGTACCACGACAGCCAATCCAAGGGAACCCAGGCTTATCTGGCATTGGCGGGAGAAATGCTGAACAATTCAATGGCTCGGGCCGCCGCATAACAAAGTTTCATTACAGGGAAAATCATGGCAAAACCGATCAAAGGTCTGGGACGCGGCTTGGACGCGCTGCTTTCCGGCAACAGCACATCAAAACAGAACGACGTCCTGCGCGAGTTGAAGGTAGAACAACTCAAGCCGGGAAAATATCAGCCGCGCAGTCGCATGGATGAAGCCTCGCTGAATGAACTCGCTGCCTCGATCAGGGTGCAAGGCGTGATGCAGCCGATCCTGGCGCGCGAGCTGGCCGAAGGGGGTTACGAGATTATCGCCGGTGAGCGCCGCTGGCGGGCGGCGCAACTCGCTGAGTTGAAAATTGTGCCCGTCATCGTGCGCAAAGTTCCGGACAACGCCGCGCTGGCAATGGCGCTGATCGAGAACATCCAGCGTGAAGACCTGAACCCGCTCGAAGAGGCGATCGGCATCCAGCGCCTGATCGATGAATTCCAGATGACTCACCAGGCGGCGGCAGATGCGGTCGGGCGTTCACGTAGCGCAGCCAGCAACCTGTTGCGCCTGCTCAAATTGCCACAAGCCGTGCAGGACATGCTGATGGCAGGTTCTCTGGACATGGGACATGCGCGAGCTCTGCTGTCCCTTGAAGGCGCGCAGCAAATATTGCTGGCCAACAGGATCGTACTGGAGGGCCTGTCGGTGCGCGAGGCGGAAAAGCTGGTTCAACAACGGGGCGAACACGCGGCCGCCAGGCCCGAAGGCAAAAAAAACCAGAAGCCGAATCGAGATACCCAACAGTTGCAGGAAGACATCAGCGCCCGTCTCGGTACGCGCGTGGAAATCAAGTCGAACCGCAAGGGCGGCGGAAAGCTGGTTATCGAGTACCTGAGTAACGATCATTTGGACGAGCTCCTCGGTGGACTCCGAAACGAACGCTGAAAAGCAGGCGGGCGGGCGGGATATCGCAGAACAGCGTTTGACACCCCCGTTAAACGCCGCTATCATCGCCGCGCTTTTCACCGCCGAAGTCCAAGAAAAACGGTTAGCGCGCAAGGTCATTGGTCTGCAAACCATCGCCATGCTTGTCGCTGCAGGCGTAACAGCAGTTTGTTGGGAAAGTTCGCCGCAATACGCGATCGGGGTGTTGATTGGTGGGGGGATATCCGTTTTCAACGGAGCTTTGCTGGCTTGGAGGATGTCCAGAGCATCGCATTCCTCCCATGACGCGCATCAACAGTTAACGATCATGTATTTTTACGCTGCAGAGCGCTTCCTGGCGGTCGTCGCAATGCTGGGAATCAGCCTGGCTGTGCTTAAACTGTCGCCACTGGCGATTTTGAGCGGCTTTGTATTGGGGCAAACGGTGCTGCTGGCAGCCCGATTGTTAATGAAGATTAAGATTGAAGATAGCGACTAAATCATGTCCACCGAAGTGCAAACATCAGCGGAATATATCCATCACCACCTGCAGAACCTGACCTATGGCCATTTGCCCGACGGAACATGGGGCGTTGCGCATACTTCTGCAGAGGCCAAGGCAATGGGCTTCTGGGCGCTGAATCTGGACACTTTCTTCATGTCGCTGGTGCTCGGTGCGGCCTTCTTGTTCTTGTTCCGCATGGTGGCAAAAAACATCGTTGCGGGTACCCCCGGCGGAATGCAGAATTTCTGCGAATGGGCCATCGAATTTGTCGATACCAGCGTGCGCGGTTCGTTCTCTGCGAAAAACGACATGGTCGCTCCCCTGGCCTTGACCATCTTCTTCTGGGTGTTCGCAATGAACCTGATGGACCTGATACCCATCGACTATGTGCCACACCTGATGGGTGCGCTCGGCGTACCATTCTTCAAGGTCGTTCCATCGACCGATCCGAATGCCACTTTCGGCATGGCCATCGGCGTGTTCCTGCTGGTGCTGTACTACAGCGTCAAGATGAAGGGTTTGGGCGGCTTTGTGGGTGAACTGACGCTGCAACCCTTTGGCAAGTGGGGCATGCCTGTCAATTTGTTGCTGGAGGGCGTGAACTTGATCGCGAAGCCGATTTCTCTTGCGCTGCGTCTGTTCGGCAACATGTATGCCGGTGAAATGATCTTCATCCTGATCGCGCTGATGGGCGGGGCCTGGGCGGGATTCTCGATCGGCAACGTCACGCTGTACGGCTCGCAAATACTGCTTTCCTTGGGCTGGGCGATCTTCCACATTCTGATCGTGACCTTGCAGGCGTTCATTTTCATGACGCTGACCGTGGTCTATCTGGACATGGCGCATCTGGAACACCACTAAAAATTAAATTTTCGGCTTCATCAACTTCACTTTTATCAAATAGGAGAACTACAAAATGGAATTAGCAAACGCACTGCTGTACATCGCCGGCGCATTGATGATGGGTCTGGGCGCACTTGGCGCAGCGGTTGGTATCGGTATCCTGGGTGGTCGCTTTCTGGAAGGCGCGGCCCGTCAGCCTGAGTTGATCCCGATGCTGCGTACCCAGTTCTTCGTGGTAATGGGTCTGGTCGACGCCGTTCCGATGATCGCTGTCGGTATCGCGATGTACGTTCTGTTTGCGGTGGCCCACTAATTCGCCGCCAGCGACAACGCATAATTTAGAAAGGAAGCTTGCATGAACATCAATGCAACTCTTCTCGCCCAGACCATCATGTTCGCCCTGTTCGTGTGGTTCTGCATGAAGTTCATATGGACACCGGTCATTGCCGCGCTGGACGCACGCAAGAAGCAGATTGCCGACGGACTGGCGGAGGCTGAACGTGCCAAGCTGGATCTTGAGCTGGCTTCCAAGCGTTCCGCGGAAATCCTGCGCGAAGCCAAGGAAAAAGCGGGCGAGATCGTGGCGAACGGCGAAAAGCGCGCAAGCGAGATCGTCGAAGAAGCCAAAGGACAAGCCAAAGTTGAAGGCGATCGTATCATTGCGGGGGCCAAGGCCGAAATCGATCAGGAAGTGTTCCGTGCCAAAGAGCAGTTGCGTACGCAGGTTTCTGCTATCGCGCTGGCTGGTGCCGGAAAAATTCTGGGACGCGAGATCGATGCCAAGGCGCATAACGACATGCTCGATAAACTCGTCGCGGAAATCTGATCGCCATGTCCGAAGCCATTACCACTGCCCGTCCCTATGCCCAGGCGGCATTCGATGAGGCGCAAAAGCTGAATGCGCTAAAGGCGTGGTCGGAGATGTTGCTGTCTCTGGCCGAAGCCGTGAGCCATCCTGACGTTTATGCCATCGTTACCAATCCGCGGGTGCCAAAAATGAAGGTCGAAGACCTGATGGAGGCAATGTTGGGTGGCGGTGCCGGCACGCAACAACGCAATTTTGTGCGCATATTGGCGGAAAACAAGCGCTTGCAAGTATTGCCCGAGATTGCCTCCCTGTTTGAGACACTGAAGGCGGAAGCCGAAAAGACCGTCAATGTGGTGGTGGATGCGGCTTTTGAGTTATCGCCCGCTCAACAGGACAAGATCGTCAGCTCGCTGAAAAAGCGTATGGGTCGAGAGATCAAATTGACGTGCAAGGTCAACAAAGAATTGCTGGGAGGCGTGGTCATCCGCGCCGGAGATCAAGTGATCGATGGCTCTGCGCGCACCCGACTTACTGAAATGGCGAACGCCCTAGCCTGATAAAGATTTATCAAGAATAAGGAAATCCAGATGAAGCTCAACCCTTCCGAAATTAGCAATCTGATTCGCAGTCGCATCGAAAATTTCGAGGCACTGACCCAAGCGCGCACTGAAGGTACCGTGGTCAGCGTGACCGATGGTATCGTCCGTGTCTACGGTTTGTCCGATGTGATGCAAGGCGAAATGTTGGAATTCCCGGGCAACACCTTTGGCTTGGCGTTGAACCTTGAGCGCGACTCCGTGGGCGCCGTTATTCTCGGTGAATATGAACATATCACCGAGGGTGACACCGTTAAGTGCACTGGCCGCATTCTTGAAGTGCCGGTCGGTCCGGAGCTGCGCGGGCGTGTGGTCAATGCGCTGGGCCAGCCCATCGACGGCAAGGGCCCCATCAACACCAAGATGACCGACAAGATCGAAAAAGTCGCACCGGGCGTGATTGCCCGTCAGTCGGTCGATCAGCCAGTACAGACCGGCCTGAAGTCAATCGACTCCATGGTACCGGTCGGTCGTGGCCAGCGCGAACTTATCATCGGCGACCGCCAGACCGGCAAGACTGCCGTTGCTGTGGATGCCATCATCAATCAGAAAGGTCAGAACATGACCTGTATCTACGTTGCTGTCGGTCAGAAAGCCTCGACCGTCGCCAACGTGGTGCGCAAGCTGGAAGAGCACGGTGCGATGGAATACACCATCGTCGTAGCTGCCACTGCATCCGATTCTGCTGCGATGCAATTCCTGGCGCCATATGCCGGATGTACCATGGGCGAATACTTCCGCGATCGCGGAGAGGATGCGCTGATCGTTTACGACGACTTGACCAAGCAAGCCTGGGCATATCGTCAAATCTCCCTGTTGCTGCGCCGTCCGCCAGGTCGCGAAGCTTACCCCGGCGATGTGTTTTATCTGCACTCCCGCCTGCTTGAGCGCGCCGCCCGCGTGAACGCCGATTACGTTGAAGCCTTTACCAAAGGTGAGATCAAGGGCAAGACCGGCTCCCTGACCGCATTGCCAATCATTGAGACCCAGGCCGGTGACGTATCCGCATTTGTGCCGACAAACGTGATCTCCATTACAGACGGACAGATTTTCCTGGAGGCCGATCTGTTCAACGCCGGTATACGCCCTGCGATCAACGCTGGCGTGTCGGTGTCTCGCGTAGGTGGTGCGGCACAAACCAAGGTCATCAAGAAGCTGGGTGGCGGTGTGCGACTGGCGCTGGCTCAATATCGCGAGTTGGCAGCGTTCGCGCAGTTTGCCTCTGACCTGGATGAAGCTACACGCAAGCAATTGGAACGCGGCCGCATGGTGACCGAGCTGATGAAGCAGTTGCAATACTGCCCGTTGTCGGTTGCAGAAATGGCCGTGACGCTCTTTGCCGTAAACAATGGATACTTCGACGACGTGGCTGTGCCCAAAGCACTGGCCTTAGAGTCTGCGTTGCACGCGCACCTGAAGTCCAAAAACAAGGAATTGATGGATGCTATCCAATCCTCTAAAGACTTGTCCCGCGACAACGAAAAGTTGTTGATCGCAGCTATCGAGGCATTCAAGGCAACAGCAGTCTACTGAGATAACGATGGGCCTCCCGCCACGCAACCAGAGGGCGGTTGTTAGGCGGTTGGTCGGATGGAAAACTAGCCGTTCTGCCCAGCAACCGGAATTGGTTGCCGGGTGGGCGGTAGCAAGCAGGAGCTAAAACATGGCAGGCAGCAAAGAGATCCGCACGAAGATCAAGAGTGTTGAAAACACTCGCAAGATCACGCGCGCGATGGAAATGGTGGCCGCAGCGAAAATGCGCAAAGCGCAGGAGCGCATGCGGGCCGCGCGTCCCTACGCCGAAAAGATTCGCGATGTTGCTGCGCACCTGTCACGCGCCAACCCTGAATACAAACACGCGTTTCTGGTCAAGCGTGAAAGCATCCAGAACGCGGGCGTGATCGTGGTGACATCGGACAAGGGCCTGTGCGGTGGTTTGAACACCAACGTCCTGCGTCTGGCGGTGAATCGCATGAAGTCCTGGGAAGGTGAAGGCAAGGGCATCGTTGTTTGCCCCATTGGAAATAAAGGCTTCAGCTTCATGAACCGCGTGGGCGCCAATGTCAAGTCCCACCTGACGGGATTGGGTGACACGCCGCACATCGAAAAGCTGATCGGCGCCGTGAAAATCATGCTGGATGCTTATGTTGCGGGCGAGATCGACGCGATCCACTTGTGCTACAACCACTTCATCAACACGATGAAGCAAGAGCCGCGCATGGAGCAATTGTTGCCACTCTCGGATGACAAGATAGGCGGCGCCAGCGGCAAATGGGATTATATTTATGAGCCAGATGCCAAGCCGGTGATCGACGAACTGCTGGTGCGCTACATCGAATCCCTGGTGTATCAGTCAGTGGTTGAGAATATGGCTTCCGAACAGAGTTCGCGCATGGTGGCCATGAAGGCCGCATCCGATAACGCCAAGAACGTTATCAGCGAATTGAAACTGGTTTACAACAAAGCGCGTCAGGCTGCGATCACCAAGGAAATTTCGGAGATCGTGGGTGGTGCCGCAGCAGTTTAGTGGGGCACGACTGAAGATTGGGTGATCTGAGGTGAACGTAGCGCACGTTATGACGAGACCAGAACTTCATGGCACGGTTGCAGTTCAAGAATTAATTTAGACGGGGAATCTGAAAATGAGTCAAGGAAAGATTGTTCAGTGTATCGGCGCGGTGGTTGACATCGAATTTCCGCGTGACCAGATGCCTAAGGTATATGACGCGTTGAAGCTGGCTGATGCGGGTAATTCGGTAGCCGAGGCAGGCTTGACGTTTGAAGTCGAACAGCAGCTGGGCGATGGCGTCGTACGTACCATTGCGATGGGTTCTTCCGACGGCTTGCGCCGCGGCATGCTGGTCAATGCGACAGGCAAAGGCATTACCGTCCCGGTCGGAACCGGCACCTTGGGCCGCATCATGGACGTGCTGGGCCGCCCTATCGATGAAGCCGGAGAAATCAAGTCCGACGAACGCCGCGAGATTCACCAGAAGGCGCCGAAATTCGACGAATTGTCTCCCTCCGTGGACCTGCTTGAAACCGGTATCAAGGTGATCGACCTTGTTTGTCCGTTCGCCAAGGGCGGCAAGGTTGGCCTGTTCGGCGGCGCCGGTGTGGGCAAGACCGTGAACATGCTGGAACTCATCAACAACATCGCCAAGCAGCACGCCGGTTTGTCCGTGTTTGCGGGCGTGGGCGAGCGCACCCGCGAAGGTAACGACTTTTACCACGAAATGTCGGACGCTGGCGTTATCGACAAGGAAGACTTCACCAAGTCCAAAGTGGCGATGGTGTTCGGTCAGATGAACGAGCCGCCCGGCAATCGTCTGCGCGTTGCGCTGTCCGGTCTGACCATGGCTGAAAAATTCCGCGACGAAGGCCGCGACATCCTGTTCTTCGTGGACAATATCTACCGCTACACACTGGCCGGAACCGAAGTGTCCGCTCTGCTGGGCCGCATGCCGTCCGCCGTGGGTTATCAACCGACACTGGCTGAGGAAATGGGCCGCCTGCAGGAGCGTATCACCTCCACCAAGGTAGGCTCGATCACTTCCATCCAGGCCGTTTACGTTCCTGCGGATGACTTGACCGACCCGTCTCCTGCGACCACCTTCCTGCACCTGGATTCCACGGTTGTGTTGAGTCGCGATATCGCGTCGCTGGGCATCTACCCCGCGGTCGATCCGCTGGATTCCACTTCCCGCCAGCTCGACCCGCTGGTCGTAGGCGAAGAGCATTACAGCGTAGCCCGCAGCGTGCAACAGACCTTGCAGCGTTACAAGGAATTGCGTGACATCATCGCGATTCTGGGCATGGACGAACTGGCACCGGAAGACAAACTGGCCGTGGCACGTGCGCGCAAGATCCAGCGTTTCCTGTCACAGCCGTTCCACGTTGCCGAAGTATTCACCGGCGCGCCGGGCAAATATGTGACGTTGAAGGACACCATCAAGGGTTTCAAGGCCATCGTTGCGGGCGAATACGATCACCTGCCGGAGCAAGCGTTCTATATGGTGGGCGGCATCGAAGAAGCGGTCGAAAAAGCCAAGACGCTGCAATAATATTTAGGAGCCGACTATGGCAATGACCGTACATGTAGACGTAGTGAGTGCGGAGGAGTCCATTTTCTCTGGGTTGGCGGAATTCGTCATCATCCCCGGGGAGATGGGCGAACTCGGAGTTTACCCGCGTCACGTTGCACTGCTGACGCGCATCAAGCCTGGCTCAGTGCGCATCAAGCGCCCGGACCAGGAACAGGAAGAGTTGATCTATGTATCCGGCGGCATGCTGGAAGTGCAGCCCGATGTCGTGACCGTGCTGGCCGACACCGCAATACGCGGTGCCGATCTGGATGAGGCACGTGCCCTGGAAGCCAAGCAGGCGGCTGAAGAAGCGATGAAAAATCGCACCTCCGACATCGACTACGCGCAAGCGCAAGCCGAACTTGCGGAGGCAATCGCCCAACTGCGTGCGATTCAGCAGGTACGCAAACACACGCACTGAGAGCCGCATACTCCGTGAAAAAATAAAAAAGCAGCTTCGGCTGCTTTTTTAGGGTATCCGGATTTTCTGGTGGGCGGAAGGAGTTGACGGACTAAAGTTTCCATCCATCAATTTTAGCTATCAGGGTGGGGGCTCTTCGGATAACAGTGTGGAAACTGGCCAGCAGGACAAATTCCTGAAGGAAGGACCACTTTGATGTAGAACAGCTCGGATTTTAGTGTGCCGCATAGCCAATATTTACGTTCCGACCGTATGAAACATCCTTGACGATCGCTTCCTTGGAAAACTCAATGTGAAGGATGTCATCACTGATGTCGCACCGGATTCTCATATTTCATCCTATAGCAGAAGCTTCTGCGCTATGCGGCTTCCATCTCTTTCACCGCTTCTTCTAGAACAGAGTCAGAAACTCCACGCTTCCTCAAAGCCTCGATCAACCTTGCTGATGGAGCGCTGGAAAATTGCGCTTCGTCTTTACGTAAGCCTTCGCTGATATAGGACTTCAACAATGTTTGATATCCGGTATAGCCCTTGTGAGGTGCAATCTCCTTGAGCGAATCTACCACGTCAACGGGAATACGCATTGTTATAGCAGTCATGGGACGGTCTTTTGCAAGACGTTTCTTCAAGCGGTCAGTTAGCATAATTTAGTTCCTCTTCAGGCTCCGCGCGCCTAGCGGAAATAATTCGAATAAACGACGACTCAAACTCAATATGTACAACGTAGAGCAAGCGACCAGTTGCATCAAACCCAATGACTGCATCGCGTGATTCATCGTTACGCGAGGCATCCAACATCATGAACATGGGGTCTTCAAATACCGTTGCAGCTTCTTCAAATCGGACACCGTGTTTGCGCCAGTTAGTATCGGCTTTCGATTGATCCCAAACGAATTGATCGCCGTTTAACTCAAAGTGAATGTCCATGGTCGGCATTGTAGCTGTCGTATTTACTTTGTCAATACATGCGATATTGTTGTTCTAATCTTGATTGGCCAACCACCGGATAATCCGGATACCACTTTTTTATTTTGCAGCAGCAGCGTCCGGTGCAGAGCGGCCGACACGCAATGCGGTCAGTACCGCCAGCGCCTGGAAAATGGCAATACCAATCAGGACCCACGCATAGTGCGCGATATCCATGAAATGGCCAAAAACGAGCGGCGACAACGCCAAACCGCTATCCAGCCCGGAGTAGACAAAGCCGTAAATCCGGCCATAAGCAGCTTGACCAAAACGTGCGGTCGCGGCGCGCCGCACCAGCAGGTCGCGCGAAGGCCCGGCGATGCCGGTAAAGAAGCCAATGCCGGCCATGACCGGTACCACCGACCAGGCCGGAAGCAATTCCATGGACAGAAACGCAGCCAGCAGGGCGGCAATCGTCAACACGACGGCGATGATCTGGTCCTGGGCGCGGTGCTGGGCAACGAAACCTCCGACAAAAACACCGCAGGCCGCAACGAGCAGGAAAGTCGAAAGTGCGGTGGCGGCGGAGGCCACGGACAATCCGTAAAGGTGCTGCAAGACCGGGCTCCCGAAATTCTGGAACGCACCGAAAGCGACCGTCGTCAGAAAAAAGAAAGCGAAGCAAAGCCAAACTGCTCCAACGGAAAGAAAAGAGAAAGTGCCATGCGCGGGGTAATTTTCCATACCGGCGTTGAGCGGCGCGCTATCGAGCTGGTCGCGGAAAATCCAGAGCATGAACATTGCCGGAAGCGCCATCAATCCGGCCGCGATCGCGGCAACCTTCCAGCCGGTCGCAGCGGCGATTCCGGTCAGGAACACCGGGGCCAGCGCCCAACCGAGATTTCCCGATATTCCGTGTATGGAGAAGGCATGGCCCAGACGCGAGGTTGACACCTTCCGGTTGAGAATCGTGTAATCAGACGGATGCAATACACTGTTGCCCAGTCCGGCAAGTGTGGCGACCAGGAACAGATCGGACTGGCTATGGGCAAATAGTCCCAGGCTTAACCCTGCCAGTACAAAACAACTCATGCCAAACAACAAAACGCGAACCGGCCCGAAACGGTCCACGGCAAATCCGGCCAACGCCTGACCGACGCCGCTCATGACGAAGAAAGCGGTCATCGTAAGGCCGATCCTGGAAAAATCCAGCCCGAAGGCAGGCATCAGCCAGGGAAACAACGGGGGCAGCAGCAGGTGGAAAAAATGCGATGTACCGTGCGCAAGGCCAATCACGGCAATCACTACGGTGTCGCGGTGTGCTGGCGATTCCAGGGTTGTGCTGGCGGTATTCATGATTTAAGTGGCAGTTCAGAACAGTCGCAATTCTATAGTGCTCGCAAAATTAAAGACGCGACAATGAGTCGCCTTCAGCTTTTCTTGAAGGGGCTTCTCCCATTCAGAACGTCCACATACTTAGCAATGGCATCGGTTTCGCTCTCCAGAAAATTTTCGACCGCACGTGAAAATTGCGGGTGT
>CAVRYQ010000035.1:0-3733 GCA_963725375.1 uncultured Pseudomonadota bacterium
CACCCCATCGTCGCCCGGCGCATCGTGAGGGCAAAGGAGAAGGGCGCAAAGATCGTTGTTTGCGATCCGCGCCGCATTGAGACGGCTCGCATCGCCGATCTCTACCTTCCCATCAAGAACGGCTGCAATATGGCGCTCGTCAACGCATTTGGCAATGTTCTGATCGAAGAGAAACTCTACAACCAGGAGTATGTTGCAAAGTACACCGAAGGATTCGAAGAGTACAAGGCTGTCGTGGCCAGGTACACACCTGAATATGTCGAGAAGATCGCGGGTGTCCCTGCCGCGCAGATTCGTCAGGCCATGCGCATCTATGCTGCTGCGCCTTCCGCCACCATCCTCTGGGGAATGGGGGTGACGCAGTGGGGGCAGGGTGTCAGCGTAGTGAAGGGCCTCGCTGCGTTAGCGCTCTTGACCGGCAATTTGGGCCGCCCAAATGTAGGTGTCGGCCCGGTTCGCGGCCAGAACAATGTGCAGGGTACTTGCGACATGGGCGTGCTTCCCAATGTCTTTCCCGGATACCAGAAAGTAACAGATCCGGAAGCGCGTGCAAAGTTTGCCAAAGCGTGGGGAGTTTCCGTTCTCCCCGCGAATCCAGGCTATTGCCTTACAGAAGTTCCGCGCCTGGTAAAGCAGGGAAAGCTCAAGGCCTACTATGTCTTCGGCGAGGACCCGGCGCAAAGCGACCCGGATCTGGCGGGAATTCGTGAAGCGCTCGAAGAGATGGAACTGGTCGTCGTCCAGGACATCTTCATGAACAAAACCGCGGTCTTTGCCGACGTCATTCTTCCTGCAACTTCGTGGGGAGAGCATGAAGGCGTCTATACCTGCGCCGACCGGGGATTTCAGCGTTTCAGCAAGGCAATTGAACCCAAAGGCGATGTCAAACCTGATTGGGAGATCGTGAGCCTGCTGGCCACCGCCATGGGCTACCCGATGAATATAAGAATACAAAGGAAATATGGGACGAATTGCGTGAGCTATGCCCTCTCTTCACCGGGGCCACGTATGAAAGGATGGAAGGCCTCTGGTTATGTACAGTGGCCGTGCCCAGCTCCCGGACATCCTGGAACCCAATATCTATACACCGGCAACAAGTTCGATATGCCGAATGGAAAAGGACTTCTCTCTGCTGCTGAATGGATACCGCCTTTTGACAAACTAGACGAGGAGTTCCCGGTAATTTTGTGCACTGTGCGCGAGGTCGGGCACTATTCCGTCCGTACCATGACCGGCAACTGCAGGGCTTTGCAGACCCTGGCCGATGAGCCCGGATATTTACAGATCAACAGTGCCGACGCGAAGAAGCATGGAATCGAAGACCAGCAGTTAGTGTGGATCTCCTCGCGGCGGGGAAAGGTCTTAGTGCGGGCTCAGGTGACAGATCGCGCCAATGAAGGCGCCGTATACATGACATATCAATGGTGGGTTGGCGCCTGCAACGAGCTCACTGTGGATCACTTTGACCCGGTCTCTAAGACTCCCGAATACAAGTACACTGCGGCAAAGCTGGAAAGCATCGAAGATCAGAGCGGCGGCGGAAGCCTATTTGCAGACGGAGTACAACGCAATGCGCGAGAAGCTTTCCAGCGTGGCTGGCAACTGAACCATCCGGGGAGGAATGCTTCGCTTCGCCCAAGCGCCTGAACTCGGAATTGATCCCCGGAATTCTCCGCTTGCATTCAACGAATATCGTAATCTTATCGATATGGCCCTGAAGGATTGCTGCGCTGCGGCATAAGTTGTGTCCTTGTGGGCGAAATAGGTTTGCCGAGGGGGCAGGGCAGTGAACGCGATTATGGCCCACCCCGCCGAGCGCGGGGACAGCCGGGAGTTGATTCGTGGTCGAGTCACCCTGGGGCAATTCGAGATAACCGTTCTCAGCGACGGCTACTTTCTGCTCGATGGCGGGGCGATGTTTGGTGTAATTCCCAGGCCTCTCTGGCAAAAACGCGCCACGCCCGATCAGGAAAACCGCATTTTGCTCGGTACGAATGTTCTGGTTGTCCGCGACGGCAAGCGGACGGTGGTAATCGAGACCGGCCTGGGCGGCAAACTGGCGCCGAAGGAGCAGGAGTTTCTTGGCGCCCAGCAGTTGCTGCCTTCGGCCTTTGCCGCAGCAGGTATCCGCATGGAAGAGGTGGACGTAGTGATCAACTCTCATCTGCACTTCGACCATTGCGGCTGGAACACCACGCTGGACAAGAATGGAATACCTGCGCCCACCTTTCCCAACGCGCGCTACTATGCGCAACGCGGTGAGGTGGAGTATGGGCGGAGACAATTGGAACGCGATAGGACCTCTTACCTGGAGGCCAATTATGAACCGCTGATTGCGAGTGGACAGATGGAGTTACTTGAAGGGCCAAAGACGATTTTCCCGGGCATCTCGGTAGAACTTTATCCTGGGCATACGGCGCATATGATGGCTATCAACCTCGATTCCGGCGGCCGGCGAGCGTGTTTTGTCGGCGACCTGATACCCACCAGCGCCCACCTCGATCTGACGTGGGGCATGGGCTACGACCTTGACCCGTTGACGGTGATCGAGCAGCGCAAACGGCTCTATGCGCGCGCCATTCCCGAGAGCTGGTTGGTCTTTTTCCCTCACGACCACCACACCCCATTCTGTCGCATCGAGCTGAACGAGCGGGGCAAGCCAATGGCCCGAAAGAATCAGGCCGAAGACGCGGTTTGAGAGCAGGCATCGACGAGTAATCGCAGAGCGAGATAGCTTCGGAAGTTACTAAGAAACAGGCGATTACCGCCACAAGGCGAAAGCTTTTCGTACCCGGGCACGTTTCGCTCGTGCCCATTCGAGAGGATGCTGTTCTCGAGTCGGTGAGCGCACTATAAACGGCGAGTATACTTGCCCAGGTTGGCATGGAAACTACGGTAGCCAATCCGAAGCTGAAGGAGATGCTTGCGCAGACATCCGCGCTGCACAAGCATCTTTGTCCGCGCCAGGTGCTGGGCGTGCGCATGGGCCTGTACGCCGCCGAGATCTTCCCCATCGAAATGCCACAGCGGGGCAAGCGGCTGCTCGCATTTGTGGAGACGGACGGTTGCTTTGCCGATGGTGTGAGCGTGGCCACCGGATGCTCGATGGGCCACCGCACGATGCGCCTGGCCGATTACGGGAAAGTGGCCGTTACCTTTGTCGACACACACGATGGCCGGGCGATTCGCCTCTCTCCGATGCCGGACGCGCGCCTGCGCGCTGCCGCAACTGCCCCCGACGCGGCAAGCCGCTGGCAGGCGCAACTCGAGGCTTATCAGGTGCTTCAGAATGAAGAACTGTTCAGGCTTCAGGCGGTGCGGCTCAACCTGGATCTGGACGCGATCGTCGGCAAGCCCGGCATGCGCGTGAACTGCTCTGCATGCGGCGAAGAGATTCTGAATCAGCGCGGGATGGTAAAAGACGGGCAGACCATCTGCCGGAGTTGTGCCGGCGAGAGCTACTGGAGTCTCAGATTGATCCTGTCGAAATCTTCCGACAAGATTCGCCGATCCTGACTCAGTTTCAGGAACATCGTCCGATAGAGCGTATCCCGCTGCACAGGTTTAAAACCGGCGTCGCGGATAATGCGGCGCAGCTCTTCTCCTCCGTTGTGCAGTTTGATGTTCCGGCGGCGCTGACGACGTTTTCTTCGAGCATCACCGAGCCCACATCGTTGCCGCCGAAGTGGAGACCAGTTCCAGCACCTTCAAACCCTGCATAACCCAACTGGCC
>CAVRYQ010000036.1:0-11033 GCA_963725375.1 uncultured Pseudomonadota bacterium
TCGATTCTGACCGGCGAACTGCCGATTCAGTACTACACGGATTGAAGTTCAGGGAATAGAACAATAAATCGATCAAAGGTGAAAATCATGAACAAGTATATTTCAGGAATCGTTGTCGGCAGTTTACTGGCCATGGCATTACCCGCTTACGCAGACCACGACGACAGACGCTTTGAAGGCGGACATCACCGCGATGGCTGGTACGGAGACAGGCATACCGTGGAAGTCTGGCGCGGCGGAAGCTGGGTGCACGACCGCCATGACGGCAGGTTCGGATGGTGGTGGGTCACGGCGGGCATGTGGTATTTCTATCCCGCTCCGGTGTATCCGTATCCCGATCCCTATACGCCGCCCGTCGTGGTCGTGAACCCGCAACCGCCCGCATCGCCGCCCCAGACGGCGGTGCAGGCGCAACCGTCCCAGCAATACTGGTATTACTGCGATTCGCTCAAGACCTATTATCCTTATGCACCAAGCTGCCCCCAGCCATGGCGCACCGTACCTGCGCAGCCACCAGTTCCTGCGCAGCCACCGGCCTCTGCGCAACCGCCAGTTCCGATGCAATCTCCCCCTTCGCCACAGGGTGCGCCTTATTGAGTGCCCCGCCTGGCAGTCCAGTTTGACACGAGGGGACGGAACTTTGTATCGTTTCCAGGCACAAATCATACGGAGGTAAAACCAAAAATGAAATATTTAATCCTTGTCCTTACTGCAATTTTCCTGCCGGTGCTTGCCGGATGCACCAGCGTTCCCAACGGTCCCAGCGTTACGGTGATGCCGGCTCCCGGCAAGCCTTTCGACCTGTTTGTCGCAGAAGATCGCGAGTGCAGGCAATTTGCCCAGCAGTCCATCGGAAAAACAGCCAGTGATGCCGGCACGGACAGTGAAGTGAAAAGCATGGCGGCAGGTACCGCGATCGGTGCCGTCGCGGGCGCCGTACTGGGAGGCAACCGTAACGGCGCAGGAGCCGGTGCGGCCTTTGGCCTCCTGAGCGGTGCCGCAATCGGATCGAACAACGCGCAGTACAGCGAGCGTGAATCGCAACGACGTTATGACATTTCCTATGAGCAATGCATGTATGCAAAAGGAAACCAGATCCCCGGTTCATACCAACCGCGTGCGCGCTACGTTTCGCCACCTGTCCCGGCTTACAATCCACCACCGCCACCCGCACCAGCCTACAATTCGCCACCGCCGCCGCCTTCGGTACAATAGACACTTTTGCCTCGTGCCCACTTCAAATTACTTATGTCGATCGAAACCGGACGCCTTGAATTACGTCATTTTTTGCGTGGCCTGACCAGAACTTTCAATCGCCATTGGGCGCTCGGCGGCATCGGCATCCTGCTGATACTGGGCACGTCGATCCATGGTTTCGCAAAAAGGGGAAGGGGGGGGGCCGGGTGCGAATCTCCCTCCCGTGCCCATCACGGAGGCGGTAGCAAAACAACAACCCATGCCGGTATGGATAGACGTGCAGGGTACGGTCATCCCCATCACCTATGTCAATGTCATGCCGCGCGTAGCCGGCTTGCTGAAAAGCGTGGATTTTCGGGAGGGTCAGGCGGTCAAGGAAGGACAGGTGCTGGCCACCATAGACCCGCGGCCCTTCCAGATCCAGGTCAACCAGGCAAAGGCCCAGTTATTGCGGGATGACGCCCAGCTCTCGGGCGCGCAATCCGATCTTGAACGCTATGAAACACTGTTGTCGCAGGATTCCATCGCCGTACAGCAGGTGGTAGACCAGCGCGCCACGGTGGCACAACTGAAAGGCACCGTAGCCTCCGACAGGGCCGCGCTTGAAAACGCGCAGTTGCAGCTCGACTGGACGCGCATTACGGCCCCCAGACCCGGTATCGTCGGCCTGCGCCAGGTCGACGTGGGCAACATGGTCGGTACGACCGGAGCGATCGGCGGCGGCGGCGGCGCGCTCTCCGGCACCACCTCGACTTCCCCTCCCCTCGTCACGCTCGCCCAGGTACAGCCGATCACGGCGACATTTGCGATCACGCAAAACCAGTTGCCCGCAGTGCTCGAACGCATGCGCAGCGCCAAGTTGCCCGTACAAGCCTGGGACCAGCGCCGCGCGAAGTTGCTCGATAGCGGCACGGTCGTTGCCGTGGATAACCAGATCAATGCGGCCACCGGTACCGTGATGATCAAGGCGCAGTTTGCAAATTCGCGCATGACCTTGTTCCCCAACCAGTTTGTCAACGTACGCCTCCTCGTCGATACATTGGCCTCCGCAGTCGTCATCCCTTCCGCGGCCATTGCGTCGGGCGCGTCCGGCACCTATGTTTATGTCATCGATAATGCGAACAAAGTGTCGGTGCGACTTGTTAGCTCGGGTGTGACCAATCAGGACTACACCGTGATAAGCACCGGACTCCAGGCTGGCGAGCGCGTTGTTACCGACGGCCTGGACAGGCTCAGGGCCGGTAGCACGATACAGGTTGTCGCCCAATACGGCTCAGGCAATGCTACACCCGCAGATACCAAGAGCCACGCCAACAACGGCAAGTCCGCGGGGACGCACAACGGTCAGAAGAACCGGGGAACCAGCCCATGACCGGCTCGAATACGCCGGACGAGTCCGGCGCATCCGGACCGACCGGCAGCGACGAGCCCAAACATCTCGCAAACATCACCCCGGCGCAAACCAGCGACGATCCGACTGAAGATTCGACTGCCGGGGAACCCAGCCCGTCACGGATTTTCATACTGCGTCCCATTGCCACCTCGCTGCTGATGGTGGCGGTCCTGCTGGCCGGTTTTGTCGGCTACCGCCTGTTGCCGCAATCCGCACTTCCGGAGGTGGACTACCCGACCATCCAGGTCTCCACGCTCTACCCGGGAGCAAGCCCGGACGTCATCACCTCGTCCATCACCTCGCCACTGGAGCGTCAGTTCGGGCAGATGCCCGGTCTGTCACAGATGTGGTCCAGCAGTTCGGGTGGCGCATCGGTCATCAATTTGCGCTTCGACTTGAATCTCCCGCTCGACGTCGCCGAGCAGGAAGTACAGGCGGCCATCAACGCCGCAACCACTTTCCTTCCCACCGATCTGCCCTCGCCGCCGATCTATGCCAAGGTCAATCCTGCCGATGCGCCCGTCATCACGCTGGGATTGACCTCCGATACGCTGGCGCTCACGCAATTGCAGGACCTCGCCGACACCCGGCTTTCGCAAAAGCTGTCGCAGGTGACAGGCGTCGGACTGGTGACGCTGAGCGGCGGGCAACGGCCCGCCATTCAGGTCCAGGTCAACGGCAGCATGCTGGCCGCACAAGGATCGAGCCTGGCCAACGTGCAGGCGGCCATCGTTGCGGCCAACTCCAACACGCCCAAGGGCAGCTTCGATGGGCCGAACCGCGCCGTGACCATCAATGCCAACGATCAACTGCAATCGGCACAGGATTATCGCGACCTCATCATCGCCTATAACAGGGGGGCTCCGGTGCGGCTGAGCGACGTCGCAACCGTGGTGCAGGGTCCGGAGAATGCGCTGCTGGCCGCCTGGGTCAATGCGAAACCCGGCATCGTCATCAATGTGCAGCGCCAGCCGGGCGCCAATGTGATCGCGGTGGTCGACCACATCCAGCAGCTATTGCCGCAACTGCGGCAAACCCTGCCCGGCGCCACTGACCTGACCGTACTCTCCGACCGCACCGTGACCATACGCTCGGCGATCGCCGACGTGAAGTTCGAGCTCATGCTGTCGGTGGTGCTGGTGGTCATGGTGATCTTCCTGTTCCTGCGCAACGCGCGCGCCACCTTCATCCCCGCGATGGCTGTGCCGCTGTCGTTGATCGGCACCTTCGGCGTCATGTACCTGGTCGGTTTTTCCATCAACAACCTCACGCTGATGGCCATGACCATCGCAACCGGTTTCGTGGTCGACGATGCCATTGTGATGATCGAAAACATCGCTCGTTATATCGAGCAGGGAGAACCACCCCTGCAGGCTGCGCTCAAGGGTGCGAAGCAGATCGGCTTCACCATCATCTCGCTGACCTTCTCGCTGATCGCCGTGCTGATCCCGCTGCTGTTCATGGGTGACGTGGTCGGCAGGTTGTTCCGCGAATTCGCCGTCACCCTGGCAGTGGCCATCCTGATCTCCGCCGCGGTCTCGCTGTCGTTCACGCCCATGCTCAGCGCGCGCCTGCTGAGCCATGTGCCGGAAGAACGGCAGGGACGATTCCTGCGCTGGAGCCAGCACCTGTTCGACCGCCTGATCGCGGCGTACGGCGATGCGCTGCGCTGGGTGTTGCAGCATCAGCGGCTGACGCTCTGGGTCGCGTTCGGCACGCTGGTACTGACCGTACTGATGTATATCGCGATACCCAAAGGCTTTTTCCCGGTTGAAGACACCGGACTCATACGCGGTATCACCGTCGCCTCGCAAAGCACGTCGTTCCAGGAAATGAACCAGCGCCAGCAGGACCTGGTCGATGCGCTGCTCAAGGATCCTGCCGTGGACAGCATCTCGTCCTTTATCGGCGTGGACGGGAGCAATGCCACGCTGAATAACGGTCGCATGCTGATCAGTCTCAAGTTGCTGGAACAGCGCGGCGATCGCGCGCCGATCGTGATGGCCAGACTGCAACAACTGGCCGCGAAGGTTGCCGGCATAGAGACCTTCCTGCAACCGGTGCAGGATCTGACCGTGGACGATATTGTCAGCCGCAGCCCATACCAGTTCAGCGTCAGCGCCACCACCATGGAAGAGCTGGAGAAATCGAACAATGCGCTGGTCGACAAACTGTCCACGATGCCGCAATTCACCAGCGTCACCAGCAGCTTGCAGAACAACGGCCTGCAAGCATTCGTGGACATAGACCGCGATACCGCTTCACGGCTGGGAATCACCGTGGCAGCCATAGACAGCGCACTCTACAGCGCGTTCGGCCAGCGCCTGATTTCCATCATTTTTACCCAATCGACCCAATACCGCGTGGTGCTGCAACTCGATCCGAAAGACAGGGTCGGCCTGGACGGTTTCAACAGTGTTTACCTGCTTTCCGCCAGCGGGCAGGCTGTACCCCTGTCACAGCTCGTGCGCATCAGCCAGAGAACTGGGCCGCTGGAGATCGGCCATTTGGGCCAGTTCCCCGCGGCCATGATCTCGTTCGATCTTGCGCGCGGCGTCTCCATCGGCGCCGCCGTGCAGGCGATCCGCGAAGTGCAGCAGGAATTGAAACTGCCGGCCTCGGTGCCGCTGAAATTGCAGGGCGCGGCGGCCGCTTTCGAGGCCGCGCTCGCCAACCAGCTCTGGCTGCTGCTGGCGGCGGTGGCGACCATGTACATCGTGCTCGGCGTACTGTATGAAAGCTTCGTGCATCCCGTCACCATCCTGTCCACGCTGCCCTCGGCCGGCATCGGCGCGCTGCTGGCGCTGATGCTGTCGGGCAACAGCCTGACGGTGATCGCGATCATCGGCATCATCCTGCTGATCGGCATCGTGCAGAAGAACGCCATCATGATGGTGGACTTCGCGCTGGATGCGCAGCGCCAGCAGGGGCTCTCACCCACCGATGCGATCCTTCAGGCGGCACAATTGCGGCTCAGGCCGATCCTGATGACCACGTTCGCCGCGCTGTTCGGCGCAATACCGCTGATCATCGGCGGCGGCATGGGCGCGGAGCTGCGCCAGCCACTCGGTATCACGCTGGTGGGTGGACTGTTGCTGTCGCAGTTGCTCACCCTGTTCACCACGCCGGTCATCTACCTTGCATTTGACCGGCTGTCCACATTGTGGAAGGCACGTTTTGGTGGCGTTTCGTCCGCACAGGGAAACGGGCAGTGAACGTCTCCGCCCCGTTTATCCAGCGTCCGGTGGGTACCACGCTGCTGGCGGTCGCCGTGGTGTTGCTCGGCGCGATCGCCTTCAAGCTGCTGCCCGTATCTCCGCTGCCGCAGGTGGATTTCCCCACCATCAACGTCAGTGCCAACCTGCCCGGTGCCAGCCCCGATGTGATGGCAGCCACCGTAGCCACGCCGCTGGAACGCGCGCTGGGACGCATAGCCGGCATCACGGAAATGACCTCGGTCAGCGCACTGGGATCGAGCAATGTCACCATCCAGTTCGACCTGTCGAAGAACATCAACGATGCGGCGCGCGAGGTGCAGGCCGCCATCAACGCGGCGCAGCCCATGCTGCCCAGCGGCATGCCCGGCAATCCGACCTACCGCAAGGTGAACCCGGCCGATGCGCCGATCATGATCCTGTCGCTGACGTCGAAAAGCATGTCGCGCAGCCAGCTCTATGATGCCGCATCGACCATCCTGGCGCAGAAGATCTCGCAGGTGCCTGGTATCGGCCTGGTGAATGTGGGTGGCGGAGCGCTGCCTTCCGTGCGCGTTGATCTGGACATGGATCAGATCAACAACATGAGTTTGAGCATGGAACAGGTTCGGCAAGCCATTGCCACCGCCAACGTCAATGCCCCCAAAGGCGCCATCGAAGATGCTCTGCACCGCTGGCAAATCCAAGCCAACGACCAGCTCACGCTTCCCGAACAATACGACCGGGTGATCGTGGCGTATCGCAACGGCATACCGATCCGGCTCGACGAGATCGCACATGTCAGCATCGACATCCAGAACCTGCGCAACATGGGAATGGCCAATGGCGAACCCTCGATACAGTTGATTATTTCGCGCCAGCCCGGCGCCAACATCATTGATGCAGTCGAGGCCATCAAGGCGGCACTGCCGGCGTTTGAGGCCTCCATGCCACCGGCGGTCGAAGTGCACATGATGTCGGACCGTACCATTACCATACGCGCCTCGCTGCTGGATTCCGAACGCACGCTGATCCTGTCGGTGGTGCTGGTTGCACTGGTGGTTTTCGTATTCTTGCGCGACTGGCGCGCCACGCTGATTCCGGCTATTGCCGTGCCCATTTCGCTGGTCGGAACGTTCGCGGTCATGTACCTGATGAAATACAGCCTGGACAATCTGTCGCTGATGGCGCTGATCGTCGCCACCGGTTTCGTGGTGGACGACGCGGTCGTGGTGCTGGAGAACATCATGCGCCACGTCGAGGAAGGTGTCCCGCCGATGCAGGCGGCACTGCGCGGCGCGCGCGAAGTGGGTTTCACGGTGGTGTCGATGACGCTGTCGCTCGCTGCGGTATTCCTACCCGTGCTGCTCATGGGAGGCATCATAGGACGCCTGTTCCGGGAATTCGCGGCAACACTGTCCATCGCCATCTTCATCTCCCTGGCGGTCTCGCTCACCCTGACGCCGATGCTGGCCTCCCGCTTTCTCAAGCTGCGCGCGGTGCAAAAGCCGGGGCGCATCGCGGCATGGGGAGAGCGCGCCTATGCGAGATTGCTGCATGGTTACGACCTCAGCCTGACCTGGGCGCTCAAACACCACAGGCTGATGCTGGCCGTGTTCTTCGGCACCATCGGACTGAATATCTACCTGTACATCATCGTGCCCAAGGGCTTCTTTCCCACGCAGGACACGGGCATCATGACCGGCTCGATCCAGGCGGACCAGGCGATCTCGTTCCAGGCCATGTCGCAAAAACTGAAACGCATCGTCGATATTGTCAAGAGTGATCCTGCGATCGAGAATGTGGTGGCATTCACCGGCGGGAGCAGCACGAACGGCGGTTTCATTTATGTCACGCTGGTGCCCTACAACAAGCGCCCCGATGCGACTACAGTAATCGGACGGCTACGGAAAAAACTCGCCGAAATATCGGGGGCACAGGTGTTCATGGCACCCGTACAGGATATACGAGCGGGAGGCCGCGCGTCGCCCGCGCTTTACCAATACACTCTGCAAGCCAGCGACCTGAACGAGCTGCGCGACTGGGAGCCGCGCGTGCTTGCCGCATTCAACGGCATTCCCATCTTGACCGAAGTGAACACCGACCAGCAAAGCAAGGGATTGCAGGTCCGCCTCGTCATCAATCGCGAAGCGGCGGCCCAATACGGCATACCGGTGAGCACCATCGACCAGACGCTGAACGACGCTTTCGGCCAGCGCCTAGTCTCGACCATCTACGCAGCGCTGAATCAATATTACGTGGTCATGGAAGCCGATACGAAATACCTGCAACGCCCGGCTACTCTGAATGACATCTACCTGATCAGCGCGGCAGGGCAGCCGGTACCACTGGCTGCGCTGGCGCATTACGAGCCGTACACGACACCGCTGCAGGTCAATCACCAGGGATTGTTCGCGGCCGCGACGATCTCGTTCAATCTTGCGCCCGGCGCCTCGCTCGGCCAGGCGCAAAAGGCGATCGCCGTGGAGATGGCCAAGATCGGCCTGCCCGGCACCATTCAGGGCGGCTTTCAGGGCACGGCAAAATTATTCCAGGACACCCTCAACAACCAGCCCCTTTTCATCCTGACCGCTCTCCTCGTCATCTATATCGTGCTGGGCGTGCTGTACGAAAGCACCATCCATCCGCTGACGATTCTGTCGACCCTGCCGTCGGCTGGCGTCGGTGCGGTCATGGCACTGATGCTGTTCCACACCGATTTTTCGATCATCGCGCTGATCGGTGTGTTCCTGCTGATCGGTATCGTAAAAAAGAACGCGATCCTAATGGTGGATTTTGCGCTGCAGATAGAGCGCGACACGGGGGCGAGCCCGCGCGACGCCATTCACGAAGCCTGTCTGCTGCGCCTGCGCCCCATTCTGATGACCACCCTCGCCGCCCTGTTCACCGCGTTGCCGCTGGCCATGATCAGCGGTAACGGCGCGGAACTGCGCCAGCCGCTGGGCATCTCGATCGCGGGGGGACTGATCGTCAGCCAGCTGATCACGTTGTACACTACCCCGGTGATTTATCTGCAGCTCGACAAGTTTCGCCACTGGAGCCGCCGCCGCTGGGCACGCCGCAATCAACATGCGGCACAACACTAATCAGTACAGGAACACGGCATGAGTCCGACCAAAATCTTTACCGCTGCATCACCCGACCGGCGACCCACATCAATCGGCCCGGGATTTTTGCGCTTCCTCCTCCCTCTCGGCACCGGCCTGTTGCTGTCGGCATGCGCAGTTGGCCCGGACTATGAACGCCCCGACATCAAGTCGCCGACGCAATTCAAGGAAAACAAGGGATGGGTGCAGGCGGCGCAGCACGCGGTGCCGGCACAGGGTGCATGGTGGACGATCTTTGGTGATGAAACGTTGAATGCACTGGAGCCCAAAGTGGTGGAGGCCAACCAGAGCCTGCGCGCATCGTATTTCGCCTATCAACAGGCACTGTCGCTCACCGATGCGGCGCGTGCGGCCGAGTATCCCACGGTAGGCGTGGCGGTTTCCTCCACGCGCTCTTCCTCTGGAGGGGGTACCGCAACCACGTTAGGCACGACCGGCCCCACTGCGGTTGTGCAAGGCAAATCAGTAGCATTCAGCGCCAGCTGGGTGCCGGATTTCTGGGGCAAAGTGCGCCGCCAGGTAGAAAGTGATGCAGCCAATGCCGAGGCCAGCCAGGACAATCTGCTGGCCGCCCAGCTAAGCCTGCAGGCCACGCTGGCGCAGGATTATTTCCAGATACGCCAGGTCGACAGCCAGATCGCCCTCGCCCGGGATACCGTGACAGCCTACGATAAATTCCTGACGCTCACCCGGAACCGTTACGCCGCCGGTGTCGCCACCTCAGCCGACGTGGCCCAGGCTCAGTCGCAATTGGCCAGTGCGCGGGTGCAGCTTGCCTCCTTCGATGTACAGCGCCCGCAACTGGAACACGCGATCGCCGTTCTGGTCGGAGAAGCACCGGCCAACTTCAGCCTGCCGGCCATGCCGAGCATGCCGCCGCCCCAGGCCATACCGGCCGGTCTGCCGTCGCAACTGCTGCTGCGGCGTCCCGATCTGGGCGCCGCGGAACGGCAGGTGGCCACCGCCAATGCACTGATCGGCGTCGCCAAATCGGCCTACTTCCCCAGCCTGACACTTTCAGCGCAACGCGGCTGGAGCAGTACCTCCACTTTTTCCAATCTGATCTCGGCACCGAATGCCTTCTGGTCCATCGGGCCGTCATTGGCGGAAACCCTGTTCGAAGGAGGTTTGCGCAAGGCACAAGTCGCGCAAAGCGAGAACGCATACCAGCAGGCAGTCGCACAATACCGGCAACTCAGCCTGCAGGCCTTCCAGCAAGTCGAAGATCAGCTCGCCGCACTGAGCGCCCTTTTCGAAGAAGCAAAATTGCAACAGGACGCCGTCGCGGCGGCTGAAGAAACGTTGCGTCTGACGACCAACCAATACAAGTCCGGCGTCGTATCGTACCTGAATGTGGTCACCGCACAGACGACCGCTTATACGGCGCG
Organism: uncultured Pseudomonadota bacterium; assembly: GCA_963725375.1. GTDB lineage: Bacteria > Pseudomonadota > Gammaproteobacteria > Burkholderiales > Gallionellaceae > Sideroxyarcus. Next base: position 10,301 of record CAVRYQ010000036.1, read on the forward strand.
CAACCAGAATCTGCTGATCGAGGGGCAGCAACTCACGGCCAATATCGCGTTGATCCAGGCATTGGGCGGAGGCTGGGAAAACGAGGCGCAACCGGCTGCGTCAGCGGTTGGCGCAGTTCTGGCGGAGAAGCCTTCCAGTACGGTTCAACTCGAGAGCGAAAAATAAATCACAGGGGCGCCTTGCAGCCCGGAATTGTCAGGTGCACGAGCAGGAATTCTCGCAGGCAGTTCATTGATTGTCGGATACGCCCGGCACCTGCAACCGCATCAGCCCGGCGCGTATGGTCGATTCGTCCAGCCGGGGTGAGCAAAGTTCGATGAAACGGTATGCAAAACTGCGCAGGTAATGCCCGCGTCGCAGCGCAATATAGGTCGTGTTCGCACCGAACAGATGGTCGCTCCTCAGGAGACGCAGGTCCGTATCCTTGGCCGGATTGAACGCCATCGACGCGATGATGCCGATACCCATGCCCAGCTCCACGTAGGTCTTGATCACATCCGCGTCCAGCGCAGACATGACGATATCCGGCACAATCCCCGCCTGTGCAAACGATTGATCCACCTTGGCGCGCCCCGTCAATCCTTCGTGGTAGGTAACGATGGGATATTCCGCCAGCGCTTCCAACGTCAGCGGCTGCACTTTCTCCAGCGGGTGCCCGGCCGGTACGATCACTGCGTGATGCCACGAGTAATACGGAAAGGAATCCAGCCTAGTCACGTCGGACAGTGCTTC
>CAVRYQ010000037.1:0-10090 GCA_963725375.1 uncultured Pseudomonadota bacterium
TGAGGAGCGACGTCGTAAAAATACTGGTTGTAGCGCTGATCGGAAAAGATCACTCCGCCTACCAGCCCGACGTTCCAACCGCTGCGGCCGACATCGCGAAAATCCGCATCCAGTTGCGGCTGGAACAGCCAGCCCCAGGCTGGACATGCTTGAAATCGGATGCGACAACCCCGCGCACCGGCATGCGCACATCGAAGCTGGTCTTCCTGTCGTCGGAATAATAGAGATGGACATTGAGCGACGGCCCCACCTCCAGCGTCGGGTCCAGATCGGGCATGCCCTGCCGCGCGATGGCTCCCTTGGCCGGTACGGAGCCATTCACGCTGATATCCATCTCGACCCTGTCGCGCTTGAAGATCAATCCCCTTACGCGTTCGCGATTGATCTGTATTGTTTCGCCGCGATAGACGAAATAGGGGATGGGAAGCAGGTAGGCACGGCGCTCATCCGAACCGCGATACATCGGAAAATCGATCGCCGCAAAACCCGCGCCCGCCTCCCACTGGGGCTTGAGTTCGGTTTGCGCAGCGGCCACGGAAAGGCGCAACAGGGACAAAACAAGGAATGGGGACAGAACCCGCTTCTTCATGTGCCCGAAACCATACGCTACAAGGCATCGTTGAAATAGGCACCTTCGATCTCGACCAGCAGATCGGAACGGCAGATATTGGAATGCAGATAGACGGTGTCGCATGCGGCGCCGAACTCGCCCTCCACTTTCCCTCGCACCATGGGCAAATCACCGATATGGCGCAGATAGACCTTGAGCAGCATGCGCCCGAGGCCGGGATAGTAGTGCGGTGTCTGCTGCAGGAGGGTGCGGATGTTCAGCAGGGTCTCCGCGACCTGCTTTTCCGCATCTCCCCGATGCAGCGTTTCATAGCCTACGATGCTGGCGGTGCCGGAAATGAAGAAGCAGTGCTGTCCGCCCAGCAATGCCGACATGGCGCGCACGAAGATCGGACTGCTCGGACCGAATGTCTGCGGATAGTGATAGGCGCTGACCTGGCGCGGATTCTCCACCGCCCTGCCGGGCAGTCTGGATGCCATGAAATAGATCACCAGCGAACCGCTGTTGCTGCCCAGCGCGCTGGCCGCGGGGACATCCTCTTCGCCTATGCCGCGTCCGTTCGCGACAAACGAGGCGTGCCGGCCGACATTGAAACCGCGATAGCGCTCCAGACCGTTCTCGTCGTCGTTGATATGCGGGAAGTAATGCCAGATCCGCAGCAGGTTGCGATAGCCGAAATGGTCGATGAATCCGAAAATCTGCGTATAGGCTTGCTGCGCCAGTTTCTCCAGCGTATCTCCGGAATACTGCTCCAGCGACACGCTGCCAAACAGCACGGTGCCGTCCTTGGCACCGCACATGCCCCCATGCTCGCACACCACCACCGGCGCGTCACTGGTCCAGATTTCGAAACTGTTTTCTGTTCCGCCCAGCACCGGGATATCGATCCACAATGGTGCACACGCAGTCTCCGGCAGCGCGAACGCGCGGCCGAAACCGATCACGCTCAACACATGGCCGCGGTGGCTTTCCAGATAGGTACCGACTTCTCCGGCATCGAGATATGCGAGGCCGAATTGATTGCCCGTATTTTGCATCAGCCCGCCACACCCATTTCGACGACACGGCGGGAATCCCGACACCGGAGCGCGATGCGCCGAAATGGCGGCGACGCGCTCATCGCCCATTCAGCATGCACGCCAAGCGCCCGCACGACCTTCGAACTCTCTTGTTCAACCATGAACGGTTCCTTCTTTAATCTCGGGTGCAGGCCTATTCGGCCTTGTTGACCTCAATGCGGGTCAGTACCTGATCTCCGCCTGAGTTGAAGGTCAGTACACCTTCGTGCTTGTACGAGTACAGGATAATCCAGCGGTCCGGGCCGAAATAGAACGGCACGGATGCCTTGTCGGTCGGGCGCGTCAACTGTCTGGCCGGTGGGCCGAGCAATTTTTCCACCTGGTTGACGGTCATGCCGATCTTCAGTTGGGCGAATTTGCTGCCGGATGCCGGCTGGCCAATGACCACCCCCTCCACGGGCGCCTCTATTTTCACCGCCTCTTTTTTTGCACTTTCCTTCGCGGGAGCAGATTTTCTGACCGGGGGCGCCTGCTCTGGAATTTCCGTTTTCGTCTGCGGGCTTGTGCATCCCGCCACCAGCGCGATGCTTAATACCGCGAGAATCAGATATGCTGGTTTCACGTCATTTCCCCGGGTTGATCGCGCAGGCCGGCATTTTCGATCCTAAAACTTCAATATGCATCTTAACCGACCCCCCCTGTGCCGGGCAACCAAGGGCGCGGTCGTCATGCGCCGCGCCCGGTGATCAGGATGGCAGAAAAAGCCAGGCTCAGCATCGCGCCGGCCGCTACCGTGGAACCGATGGCGCTCAGTACCGGGGATTGCGACAGCGACAGTAGGCCGAAGCCAAGCACAGTGGCTGTGTTGGCGAACAACAGCGATGTGACGGTACGTTCGCGATCCTGCGCCGAGGTGCAGCGCTGATCGAAGAACAATGCATAGTTGGATCCGACCGCCACCACCAGCAACAGCCCGATCAGGTGGAAGATGGACAACGTGTGCCCACTCAGCACCAGCCCCGCCGTCACGGATATGACAGCCGCAGCCAGCGGCAGCGATACCTCCAGGACGCGGCCCACCGAGCGCAGACTGGCAAACAGCAGGGCGACAATGGCCAGTGCACCGAACAGGGCATTTTTTGCAGCCTCATGGCGGTATTGCCGGAACATCTGTTCGGATTCCGCTTTCATGTCGAGCAGCACAAACGCCGAGTCGGACTGATGGCGGATGCGCTGTTCCAGCATCGGTGCGTCTTGCACCCCGCGCAAAGGCAGCATCAGCAACCATCCTCCGTCGCGCTGAACCAGGAACGCATCCAGCCTAAGGCCAAGATTGCTGCCCTGAAACGTAGCGCGATCCAGCAAGGGCAGTTGCTTCGCGATCGCGATCTCTTGCGCGAAAGGCGCAAAGGTCGAGCTACGGAACGGCAGATCACGCAACGCGCGGTGCAGGCTGGCCTGGGCCGTGGCCGCGTCGGGCAACGCCGACTGGCGCGCCTGTTGCAGGGCGTGACTGGGAAGCAGCGGCATGTCATATCCCTCCAGCAGGCCCTGCGTCACCAGGGTGCGCATGACCCCTGCGACAGCCTCGCCCTGCCGCAACACGCTCTCCTGATCGGCACCGTTCAATACCAGCATGTAGCGCACATCCGGCGCGCCCATGTCGCGGCGCAACTGTTCGTCCAGCGCCAGCGATTCTTTCCCCACCGGACTCATGCTGGCCAGGCTATCGTTCCACAATGCATCGCCCTTGATGACAATGAACACCAGTGCCGCTGCTGTCCATAAAAACAGAGCCATGCGCGCACGCGGGGCGTGGCTTACCACGGACATCAGCGTGCTGCTGAAACGTGTGGATGCGCGCACCGAAAAGCCCTGCGGCAGCAGATGCGGCAGCACCCAGCGCGTGGTCATCACCGCCACGATCAGCCCGGCGATCGAGAACAGCCCGAGCTGCGCCAGTCCGGTAAATCCGGAAAACAACATGGCGCTGAAACCGCAAATGGAAGTCAGCACCCCTAGGCGCAACGTCGGCCAGATTCTGTGCAGGGTATTTTCAGGACGTTCGCCGTGCTCGATCTGGGTGAATAGATAGATGCCGTAATCCACTCCTTCGCCGATCAGCGTTACGCCAAAACCCAGCGTAATGCCGTGTACGCTGCCGAATCCGAGGCCGACTGCAGCCACCCCGGCCAGCGCGCCGCTGGCCACCGGAAGCAAGCCGAGGATCAGCACGCGTGCGGAACGATAGAGCAGTAGCAACAGGCTCGCCACCAGCACCGTGGCAATCAGCGAGAGCTTCCAGGCATCGTCGCGGATGGAAGCGCGCGACTGTACCGAGAACACGCCCGGGCCGGTCATGCGTACGCGCGCCGACGCCGCTTCCGGCATGTCCTTGCGCGCATCCTCGAACGCGCATTGAATCGCAAGCACGGCGCTTTCCTGCGCATCGATGTCGTTACCCGCGCCTCTGGTATGCGCCAGCAGCATGGCGCGCGCGCCATCACGCGAGAACCAGACCTCATCCTGCATGGCGGGATGCGCTTCTCCCTGCAACTGCTCCAGCAGGTGAATCAGCTCGCCGCTGGGGTCCAGCGCCAGCGCGCGCTGCGCCATGCCGCTCATGGGCGTGCCGAGGAGATCAAGGTAGCCGGACAGGCTTTCCTTCAATCCCGCCGGCGTGAAGCGTTGCGGCGTGACGGCGTCGCTCAACAGGTAGCGATTACGCCACAGCAGGTCGAAATCCTTTTCCATGCCGACCTGCTCGCCATTGTTGACGGCGGCAAATACCGGCGAGACACGCAAAGTTGCCGCCATTTTCTTGCTGATTTGCGCCAGCACTGGCGCCGGCGCACCCTCCACGCCGACCAGAATCAGGCGCGACACCACGCCGTCGCGCAGTTGATCGACCATGATCTTTTGCGAAGGCGTGGGATTGCGCGGCATGAATGCCGACATGTCTGCAGTGAACCGGGAACGGCTGATAGCCATTACGCAGGCGGCAACGAACAACAACCAGACGATGATCGCAACATGCCGGCGCAGGGTCATTGCGCTTCTTCGGTTATGGTCATGCTGGAATGATCGCCGCCGGATTCACGCATCTCGATGCCTGCCACCCGGTCACCGCGACCCGTGATATCGATCTCGCCTACCATTTCGCGCGTCTTTTGCTCCATGGGCAACAAGCGCATGCGCCACTTTTCCGCATCGCCTTCCAGCGTGATCGTGTAGAAGCGTTCCAGCGTAGTCAGATCGCCCGCCAGTGTGGAACGGATGCTCTCGACGAATGCCCATACCGCCGGATATTCCTGCAATACAAGCGTGCGTTTGATGTTGCGCGCCTTGCTGTCGATGGTGAGCACGCCCTGATCGAGCACCAGGTCCTCCGCCTTGGGAACGAGGGTATGTTTCTCCAGATGCCCGGGTGCCCGGAACACCAGGGTCCCGGATGATTCCAGTGGCTTGTTCAATACGCTGAGGTACTTGCGCTCGACGAATTTTCCCTGCGCGCCCTGCCGTTGCGCGAAGCTGTGCATCAATTGCGGCAAACCCCATGCGGGGCCTGATGGACCCTGCTGTTCATCCGCAGCCGCCTGGAATGATATGAGCCAAAGCAGGGCAAGCAGGATGCGCATCATGTTTTCCAGAAGTCGAAAAAGTTGAACCAGTTGCAGGGCGACTCGCGGCAATAGTGTTCGATACGTTCCACATAGCGCTGCTGCACCTGCCTGACCGACTCGCTGCGCACCGCCCCCTGGATATCACCCGTATCCGCCAGGCCCTCAAAATACAAATCATAGCGATTGCCGCCGCGATATATGCCGACCATGAACAGCACCGGGCTCTTCAGCATGTACGCCATGCGCAGCGGGCCGCTCGGAAACTTTGCGGGTTCTCCCAGAAAGTCGAGGGTGACACCGGCTCCGTCTTGCTCCAGCCCCCGGTCGGCAAGAATCCCGATGAATTCGCCGCGCTGCAATGCCTGCTGCACCTGAAGCATAGAGTCCACCTTGCCCAGCGCGATCACCTGTTGTTTCATGTCCGGGTTGATCGCCTGCAGTACCGAGTTGAGCTTGTGCGCATTCTCTTCGTACATCACAACATGCACTGAGTGCCCCTTGATCGCATCGGCAAAGGCGCGTGTGATCTCGAAGCTGCCCAGATGCGCCCCCAGCAGGATACAGCCCCGTTTGCTGTCGATCATCGCCTGCGCCATGGGGTCCACATGCACGCGCATGTCGAACTTGTCGAAGCGGCCGTTGAGCAGGAAGACCCGGTCCAGTATGGTCGATGCAAAGGCATGGACATGCTTGAAGCCGTCGCTCGCACGCGGCTCACGGCCCAGGGCTTTGCGCAGATACTTTTTCGACGCTGCTCGCGCTTCGCCTGCGCACAGGAAAAAGTAGAGGCAGATCGGGTACAGGAACACGCGCGCAACGCGGCGACCCAGCGCAAGGGCGACCCAGACGATGAAGCGGATGGCGAGCGTATTGCTGCGTTCCGGCTTCTCCGCCCATGCCGACGCGCGCTTGCCGCCAACCTCTTCACGCGCCTGCAACGACGCCTCCCGTCAAGACCTTGCTGCCCGCGACGGCGCACTGGAACGTGATTATTCCCGGCACCGAAACTGCATACTCAATGGCGACCGTGTCGCCCGGTCGCACCGGCTGCAGGAATTTTGCCGCCTTGAGGTTGCAGGAAGCGAACCGGGCATTTTCCGCCTGCCCGATGCAGCGCAGCACCTCTGCCAGCAGCAGCGCGCCGGGAATGATCGGATTGCCGGGAAAATGCCCGGCTGCGGTCGGATGGTCTGCCGCAAAATGCAAGGACAGTTTTTTCATCTCTTCGCGCAAGTTTCTATCAGTTGCATGAGCGCTTCGCGCGCTATTTTCCCGGTTGAATTACGCGGCAGCCTATCGACGAAATACAGGGGACGCGGCAGAAACACCGCATCCACGCTTTTGCGCAGGGCGCTGAGTATGTCATCCGCATGCATTCCGGGCGCCACCGCCAGGGCCAGCGGGCGTTTGGTCGCGCCGTTGCTGTCGTCCGGCATGAAAAACACGCCATCCAGCACGCCCGGTATTGCGTTCAGATGGTGATTGAGACTGGCCAAGGATGTGCGCTTGCCCGCGATGTTCACCATATCCGCCGTGCGTCCGTGCAGCGTAAATGTTCCATCCGCCTTGAGGTCGATCACATCGCTCAGCGTAGCTTCGATTTCCACAGGCCCGCCGTACACATGACTTCCCGATTCATTCTGCCGCAACCGGATACCTGGCAGCAAATGCCAGGCCATGCCCTGCGTGGTACGGCGACTGGCGATCTGGCCTGCCTCCGTGCAACCGTAAATCTCGTACAACGGCGCGTCAAAGCGCGTTTCGGCTTCGCTTGCCAACTGCGGCGCGAGATGCGCAGTGGCACACAGCACGAATTCGACCGCGGGAAGTTCCTGCGCTTCCGACAGCAGGCTGCGCAAATGCACCGGCGTGGTGACCAGACAACGCGGTTGCGGCAGGGCAGCCAATTGCGCGCGGATATCTGCCGGATAGAACGGCCTTTCGGCAACCAGCGCCAAACCGTTCTGCACTGCCAGGAGCATGGATGATTCCAGGCCATACATATGCTGTGCCGGTACGGTGCCCAGCACCGCCATGCCGGTGTTGCGCGCAATGCCGAGGCTCGCCGCTTCCGCTTCCGCGCTGCGGCACAGGCTGCCCCAGGATTTCGGGTGCGCGACCGGCTGTCCGGTAGTGCCCGATGTGAACACCAGCGCGGCGCACTGTTCCTCTAGGATGGCCGGGATGGCCAGCTCTCCGGCTTTCCGCTCCGGCAGGTCGGGATAGCGCATGATATCGACGCCGCCGAAGTCCGCTGCAGCATCGGTCAGGCAGTACATGCCGGGATAACGTTGGCCCAGGCCTTCGACGAAACCAGAGGTGTAGTTGGGTGGCAGCAGGCTGGTCTGTCCGCGCATCAACGCGGCCGCGAAACCGGCCAGGAAACGATATCGGTCGGTACACAAGTTGAGTATATGGCTCCTGTCTGGAAGCGCTTGCGCGAGCCACGCGACATCCTGGAGGAATTGCTGAACGCCGACGGGCTGCCCGCCACAGTAGGCGAAAATGCCGTCGGCATCGTTGCAACGGATGAGCGGGATTGTTGCCATGAATGACCGAAACCTCAGCGTCCGCTATCCGCTTTTCCGGGTGCGGCGAAATTCTTGGCGTACACCTCGATCACCTTCAGGATGGAGGTCTTGGGATGATCGGGAAAACGTGCGGTGCGGTAGGCTTTCTCTCCGACAAACATCGCCATCAGCAGCGGCAGATTCATTACATTGATGAAGAATGACCACGCGGCGATCGGTGCATAAGCGTACAGCAAAAACGAAATGATCACCTGCAGGGCAAAGAAGATGCACCAGGCGATGGTGACATTGCGGGTGTAACCGGCAACTTCGGGATCGAGCTTCCCGTTTATGTGACGGGATATCTGCGAAATCAGGGGCTCGTTGCCGCGCATCAAGGTACGCCCGAACAGCCATAACAGGAACAGATTCAGAGCGGCGCTCGACAGCCCGTTCACTGCCAGCAGCCCTATGCGACCGTGATCCCCGGTCACGATGAAATAGATTCCGGCGGCAAATGCCGCTGCCACCACGGGCCACCATATCTTGTCGACCATGCGCAGCGTCACCCATGCCACGCCTGCCAGCATCGGCGCAAAAACGCACATCAGTTGCCACATCTCGACCTCCTCCTTGAGGATGTAGGCATGCAGCAAAACAGGGTAAGCGATGAATGCCAGTATGAATAGAAACTTGCCCAGACGTGCCATGTCACCCTCCACACTGATGCACGACCATCATGGCGGCACGAATCGCGAATTGTCGGTCTGAGGAATGCACGATGGTGTAGGAAATTTACGTTCCGGTACTGATTATTCCGTGTCGAACTGCTCGAGCCAACCCCGAAGCAGGGCCGCCATTCTACCCGAAACGCGCCCATTTGCCCCGATGCCGGGCACCGTGGCCGAGAACCATTCATGTACGGCGCGCAACGAAATGGGTTAGCATTCCTCCACATCTATCCTGCGCGCCAACTCCAACATGACCAGAGCCAACGAACCGTCCGGTTCCATCGTCCATGCGCCGCACCCTCCGCTCACCGAGTACTACGGCAGCGAAGAAGACCGCCGCACCTGGGTCTGCGAGCAATTCGACAAGACCGCCTCCGACTACGATCGCATCGAGAAAATACTTGGCCTCGGCACCGGTTCATCCTATCGCCGCAGGATTCTGGGGTTCGCCGGATTGCAGCACGGCATGCGCGTGCTGGATGTCGGCATGGGGACCGGACTGGTGGCCAAACAAGCCGCGCAACTGGCCGGTGACGCCAGACTAATTACCGGGGTTGATCCCAGTCCCGGCATGATCCGCAGCGCCAAATTGCCCCAAGGCGTCACGGTGGTCGAAGGCCGCGCGGAGCAAATCCCGCTACCCGATGCGGCTTACGATTTTCTCAGCATGGGTTATGCGTTGCGCCATGTCTCCGACATGTCTGTCGCATTCGCGGAGTTTCACCGGGTGCTAAAGGCGGGCGGCAAGATATGCATCCTCGAGATCACGCCGCCCAAAGGCAAATTGAGCACGGCGTTGCTCAAGGCGTATTGCAGGTACATCGTGCCCGCGCTGGCCAAGCTCGTGGCCCGGGACAAGAATACCTCGCAGTTATGGCGCTACTACTGGGACACCATCGAAGCCTGTGTGGTGCCGGAAAAAGTCCTGAGCACGCTGAAGGGCGCCGGGTTCGTGAATGTGCGACGCAATATCGATATCGGGATATTCTCGACGTATCTGGCGGACAAGCCTCTCTAGAAATCGTCTCGTTATGACCGGCGCTGCTGAATGTGCCGGTTCAGGCTGCGCAAGGAACCGAATATCCTGTTGTTGTCGGAGTCATCCGATTTGAGCTGTACGCCGTACTGTTTGGAGATCGCCAGCGACAGTTCGAGTATATCGATGGAATCCAGCCCCAGGCCTTCGCCATACAACGGCGCTTCCGGTTCGATGTCGTCTGCCGCAATCTCCAGATTCAACGAAACCACGATGAGTTGCGCCAACTCCTTTTCCTGTGCACTTGCCGCCATGATGCTCCCTGTCATTTATCCAAGCGCGCGCATTTTACCCCATTCACCCTGCAGGCTCTAAGTCATTGCCCCATTGATGGAGATGATCTGGCCCGAGATATAGGCAGCCTTGTCGGAAGCGATGAACGCCACCAGGTCGGCCACTTCCTCCGGTCTGCCTGCGCGGCCAACAGGAATCAGGCGTTTGATGACATCCTTGTCGAACACATGTTCGGTCATCGCAGATTCGATGATGCCAGGTGCAATGGCGTTCACTGTGATGCCGCGGCTGGCGACTTCCAGCGCCAGCGATTTTGTCGCGCCGTGCAATCCGGCCTTGGCGGCGGCGTAGTTGGTCTGGCCGCGA
>CAVRYQ010000038.1:0-32514 GCA_963725375.1 uncultured Pseudomonadota bacterium
CAGGTACCCAGAAGCTGAGATACAATCCAGCCCGAATACTGTTAATCCGCAGGTCCCTGGTTCGAGTCCAGGTCGGGGAGCCAGATATGGAAAGGGTTAGCGCTCAGGCGCTAGCCTTTTTGTTTTTCTGCACGTAACTAAACCGTGACAAATGAATCACGCTATCCCCTGCACTGCCCTCAATGCAGGAAGCAGCCACTCTTGGATACTCGGCGTCCAACGTGACGCCTGGCTGAAGGTAATAAACGAAAGCAGGCAGTGCAATCACGCCCGGCAGAATTGAAACTAATGCATGCCAACGGAATTTGGGGCCTGATCTGTTTTCGTCTTTAAGTGTAATGGTAAAATGCCAAAATATTTTAGTGATTTTTTGTAACGACCTTGTAACAACCAGATCGGTATTCTGTTCTCAGTTTGTTCTTTGGCAAATAATGTGTGATGCTCGCTGCCGAGCCCGTTTGGATTTATTGCTGCATTTATATTTGAGAATAATCGGAAAACAGTTCCAGGGAGGGTGACATGACTTTTTTATGATCTGTTTCATCTCGACCCGAAGTTCATCAAGATTAAAGCTGGCGATAATCTGTTTCGAGAAGGTGGCGCTGGAAACGAAATGAATGTTCTGATCGGCGACGTAGCGCAAGTAACGAGGCCACAGTAGTCACTCGAACTTCCAATCCGTAGTGCCGGAAGGCGCATATATCCAACTTCGTGGCTACCTCATGAAGCGGTCATACCCGTGCCGCAGACTCGCTTCTCCGGCTGGTATTGTTATTTCTCCTCTTAGCTATATAGAGCGCCTGGTCTGCCAGCTCCAGCAGGAGTTCAACACTATCGATGTCGTCGGCACGGGTGGCAGTGCCGATTGAAATGCCTACAGCCACTGCGGTGCCGGAGGAAAGTATAATCGGCGCACACACTGCATCCCGGATGCGATTGGCGAGCGATTCTGAAGTATTCTCCTTGTTCTGACGCATGAAAATGCCAAACTCGTCCCCGCCAAAACGTGCTAGCAAATCCTCGGTGCGAACCAGCTTCTCCATGCGTCGCGCCACCTCGCGCAGCACTTCATCACCCGCGTGATGGCCAAAGGTATCGTTGATCGCCTTAAAGCCATCAAGATCCATGAACAAGACTGTGAAGGGTTCATTCATTCGATGTGCATGCGCCAGTTCAGAATTCAAAGTTCGTTCGAACTGCGCGCGATTGGGCAGACCAGTGAGATGGTCGGTCATCGCTAGCTGGCTCAACAGCCTTGCACGCTGCCTGTTTTCCAGCGCCGCGATCACCAGCACCGAAAGATCCCGCAGCAATTCAACCTGTGCATCCCCGAATTTCCGAGGCTGAACATCCACGACCGAGATCGTGCCCAAAGCATATCCATCTCGATCCATTAGGGATGCCCCGGCATAAAAGCGAAGATGCGGCGCTTGCGTGACCAGCGGATTTCCCTCAAATCTTGGATCTCGCTGCAGATCTTCTACGATAAACGGTTCTCCTGGTTGCAGGATGGCATGCGCGCAAAAGGCGATCTTCCGATCGAGTTGCGGCACACCGAGGCCGAGCTGTGATTTGAACCACAGTCGATCTGCATCCATCAAGCCGATAACCCCTGCAGGTGTGCCCAAAGCGTGGATAGCAACCCTGGTCAAGGTATCAAAATCAACCTCGGGTTGGGAATCGAGAATCTGGTAGGACCGAAGTGCACCGAGCCGCTGCGACTCATTCTCCGGGATAGGACAATCATTCACTGGTCTGTTCATTCAATTCCTCCAGCGCAACAGGTGTCTTAAATAAATCACGGTGGAATGAATTGTTGCCTCCTGCATTCCAGCGATTCTGAATTTCTGTCGGGGTTCACGTTCGCATTATGCCACCCGAACAAAATTGCAAAGCGATTTCCACTCAAATTTCCATACAGTACATGCGGTTTTTCACGCGCATCAGGTTAAACATGTTCTGCGACGCATGGACAGGAGATGGACACCCCGACCGATTTGCAGTGCCGCCCCGTAGCTGGATAACCATCCGGAACCGACAGGATCACAAAACGAAATGGAGGTTCACGAACAACGTTAACGCAGTCAGGGGGCGAATTGGAGACGCCTCGGGCCATATTGAGCGGACATTGCATCGACTTCCCACCCACGTATGTCAGCAGACAACAAATCCGCCCGCTTGCCATTTAATGATAATACTGTATATACTGTTTACACGCGGCCTGCATTGCCACGACTTGAGTAAAGGAGGCGCCATGGAACCCCAAAGAGAATTTTCGCACGGCCTGCTTTATTCCGTGCCTCCGCAATGTCTTTTCTCGCTTCACCTCAAGGAAGAAAATGACCCGGACGAGTTTGAGTGGGAAGGACGCAAGCCGGGCTTGTTTGGCAAGTCATTTGCGCAAAAGATATTATCGTTGCTGAAAAAGGCCGTTCCTGCAGCGGGACACGATTAACGCCGTTCCGGAAATCGATGCGAATATCGATTTCCGGAACGGCTTCGTGTCTTCATTTGGATTCAAGTCGGGGACAGCTGACGCATTGATGCCAGATTCGAAAACCAATTACCTGTGAGTGGACATTGCAGTTGCCCGTTATTCGCGCTTTGATGTCTCGCGGCGCATTCGCACCGGGCGGGTGTACCCTCTTCCCTCAACAGCCTTCTTCTCCTGCACATTTTCCCTGCGCCGTTCGATCCCCTCACTGTCGCCCTTACGTCGATCATGCAGCCCATGTACCCCTTCCGCATTGCGCAGTAGCGGTCGTGCATGTGCCGTTTGACGCCCATGCAGATCAGCGCGACTGCCCGTTGACGTGCCGCGTTCCATCAGATTACCCCGTTGTCCATCAATCTGCTTGGCGCGGCCGCCTTGAGTTCTGATGCGTTCTTCGCGCATGCCCTGCAGGCGGGTACGCATGTATTCTTTGCGCGACTGGATGCGCTCTTCGATCTTCAGGTTGCGAAACGCCAGGAAATGCGGGCGCTGTGGCAGAAAGATTGGCGCAACTGCCCTGCCCTTGGGGGCAAATGCAAATTTACCTGGCGTTACTTCTGCAACACCCTGCGGTGTCTTCAGCACCGTGGAGCCTTCATTGACGTTGTCATAGGTTCCGGGCTCATCGCCGTTACCATTGTCGATCACGGTTGTCTCATGGTCGGTGCCGCGAATACCAATCGTGGCAGTCGGTGTGGTGATGCGGTAAGCAGCGTTATTGTATTTCCCTATCCAGCCGGTAATGGAGCGAACTGCGCCTTTGAGCAGCGACATGAATATCTTGTCCGTGGAGCTCCCCTCGGCCTTGTATTCGTCCACGCGAAACACGGTATTCGGGCGTACGGCAATAATGCCGCCGTCCTCCGTAACCAGATGAACCTCACCGTCAGGTCCCGAGGCAATGGTTTGGCCTTCGTATATCTTCAGCCCGACGTTCAAAGCGGAAGATTTTCCGGACTGGTCCACGACATTAGCGCTGCCTGACAGTGCGTCGACGGTACCAAACAGTTCCGCCGGATACGCGGCGCAACTGATAAGCGTTGTTGCAAGAAACACCAGCAGACTTTTCAAAGGGCACGCTCCTCTAATTATCCTTCACCTTGACGGCGGTATTCTATTTGAAGCGCCCGCTTTTGCCGACTCTCTTCTTTGCTTTGCATTTTGCAGAATGATGATGCGCTTCTGCCTGTCGGCCTGCGACCATTCGCAAATCTCCTGTAGTGAGCGAAAGCAGCCTAGGCAAACGTCGTCGTCATTCAGGCAAAAATTGCGTATGCAAGGAGACTGCTCGACGGGGTCATTGTCTATCAATCGCATCTCCTTTCCTGGCACAGCCTGTTCAGATGCCATATCTACAAATGCCTGACGGACGTTACGCCCAATTCCACCTCGATGCAGGTGGCCAAATAAAAATGGGCTGGCACGCCCAATGCCAGCCCACATGGTCTACAACTGCGGCCGATCAGCGAACCACTTGGTCTATGCTGATCCTGATTCCGCTGCTGCCCAATGCAAGCGGCTTGCTCATGCCCATCAGATCGCCGGGTTGGGGCATCGCATTGCCGGTCTTGGAAACACGCGCCACCACGACCACCCGGTCGAAGTTGGATATTTTCATCGCTGGCGACATGGCCATGCTATCGTCCAAGCCGAACTTGACCGGCAGGTCCTTGACCTGCCTGCGGAGTATCGCCAATGGCATCTTGGGTCCCGCCACCGCACGTGCCAGCACGAACACCGTATCGTCCGGACCCACCTGATTCTTTAGCGCATCCGATATATTCACGGTTCCGGTAATGCGTTCCTTACCCGCTGCCGCTTGTACGCCGGATGGTGGCGCATTGATCTGTTCGAGCGCCGGAGCGACCTTCCCCCCCTTGCTCTGCGCAAGCATCTGGCGCGCCTGTTGCAAACCTTCATCGATCATTTTCGCATCATCCCCGCCCGGTTGGAGCTGCTTTTGCAATTTCCCCCAATGCGTAATGGCTGCGGCATAATCCCCGCGCTCCATTGCGGCGCTTCCGGACAGCGCCAGCGCTTTTGCAAGATTCGGATCGATCTCCAGTGCGCGATCGAGCAATTTGGTGGGTGCCCCGACCAGCGAATTGTGCGTCATCGCCAACGCATCGGCGTAATCCGCCCACAGCATGGCCTCATTCGGGACCAGTCTGGTCAGGCTGTCATACTTTTTTGCCCCGTCGGCATAACGGCCGAGCTCCACATAGGAACGCGCCAGGATGAACAACACTTCCGGGTCATTCGGATTTTGCGCAGATTTCTCCTCCAGCGCCTTGAGGCCGGCCTCGTCGCGCACGATGCCCCCACTTCCAAAACTGTTCTGCGGAAGAAAGGCATTGGGGTTGCCCAATTTCAGGTACATCCCGACCGAGGCCAGCGGCAACAGCACCGCCAGTACGATAGCGGCGATCTTGAGAGGATGCGCCTTGTTCGCCACGCTTTCGCCCTGGGCGTCGCCCACTTCGTCCAGCAGTCGCGCCTGCAATTCGCGTTTGCCCTGCTCGTGCAACTCCGGAGTGAGCAGGCCATTCTTCAGATCGTTATCCATCTCAGCAATCTGGTCGCGCAATATCTCCAGATTCGCAGCATCGCGTTCCACGGAGTTGCCTTTGGAAATACCGCGCCACAACGGTATGGCAACGAACAGGATGGCGACGACCAGCATTGCCGCACAGATGAACCAGAATAAAGTCATTTATTGTTACCTTCTTCGTTGAGTAAGGAGGCGGCGCGTTTCTGCGCTTCGGGAGTGAGTACGGCTTCCTGAACGGTGCGACGGCGCTTTCTCACCTGGAGCACCAGCGCACCGACGCCAAACAACAACATCGCGAAGGGACCAAACCAGAGCAGCACGGTGTAGCGCTTCATCGGCGGGTCATACAGCACGAAATCGCCGTAGCGGGCCACGAGATAGTCGATGATCTCCTGGTCACTTTTACCCTTCAGCATCATTTCGCGCACTTCCTGGCGCAAGTCTTCGGCCAGTTCGGCATGGGAGCTCGCAAGGGATTCGTTCTGGCAGACGAGGCAACGCAACCGCTCCGCCAGCCCGATCATGCGTTTTTCCAGCACCGGATTGGCGGCAAGGTCCTTTGCCTCGCCCGCGTAAGAGAAGATCGGCAACAAACAGAACAGCAAGATCAGTAGCTTTCTCATTTGCGCTGTAACTCCGCGACCATGGGCAATATTTTATCGTTCAGACTATCGTTCGTGACGGGACCGATCTGTTTGTAGCGGATGATTCCCTGCTTGTCGATCACGTAAGTCTCCGGCACGCCGTAAACTCCATAATTGATGCCGACACGCCCGTCCCTGTCCATAACGTTCAGTGTGTATGGATTTCCGGCCTGGTTAAGCCATGCCTCTGCGTCTTCCTTCTTGTCCTTGTAATCCAGGCCATAGAGCGGAACGATGTTTTGCTGCGACAAAGACAACAGCAACGGATGTTCTTCCTTGCACGAGACGCACCAGGAAGACCAGACGTTGAGCAGCCAGACCTTGCCTTTCATTTCTTCCGGGCCGAAATTTTTCGCGCTATCGTGCAGTTGTGGCAGGTTGAATGCGGGCGCAGGTTTGTCGATCAGGGGCGATGGCACTTCGTGCGGATCAAGCCCCAGCCCGACGTACAGAAAGCCTGCCAGCACCAGAAAAACCACCAGCGGCAAAATGAAACGCATCATGCTGTCTTCTCCCTCAATTGATCTCCACCCACGATGGCGGCCTGTGTCTTGCGCGCATGAATGCGATAGCGGCGGTCGCTGATCGCCAATACCCCACCGATGGCCATCATCAGGCAACCAAACCATATCCAGTCCACAAAGGGCTTGATATAGACGCGCACAGCCCAGGCAGTGGTGCCCGGGATCGGCTCGCCAAGCGACACATACAAGTCCCGGGTCAAGCCTGGCTGGATGGACGCTTCGGTCATCGGCATGCCGGTGACGTTATACGCGCGCTTTTCAGGATGCAGCTCGGTCACCAGATTACCGCCCTTGCTGACCGTCACACGACCTTGCGATGCCACATAATTGGGGCCGGGCACTTCGATCACGCCATCAAAGCGGAACTCGTAGCCGCCTGCTTCGACGGTGTCGCCAACGTCCATGCGGACATCGCGCTCGGTCTCGTAGCCTTTGACCATTGTGACGCCAACGATGAACAGGGCGATGCCCAGATGTGCCAGCAACATGCCATAGTAACTGGGGGAAGGCGTCTTCAAACGTTGCAGCAAATCGCCGGAACCGGCGATGCGCTTGCGCAGATCAAGCAGCGATGTGATCACGACCCACGCGGCCATCAGGAAACCCAGCGCGATAAGCGGAGTCCATTTGCCCATGACCAGCGGCAGAAGTACGGCGATGACCATGCTGGCGCCCAGCGCCCAGCGCACGCGCTGCCAGATATCCGGCACCGTGGCGTGCTTCCAGCGCGCGATCGGCCCCAGGCCCATCATCATCACCATGGGCACCATCAACGGCACGAACACGGCATTGAAGTAAGGCGGGCCGACGGACAGCTTGCCGAAGCCCAGCGCATCCATGAACAGGGGGTACAGCGTCCCCAGGAATACCGACGCGGAAGCCACGGATAACAATACGTTGTTGGTGAGCAGCATCGACTCACGCGAGATCAGGTCGAACTTGCCGCCCAGCCCGATCCTGGGCGCGCGCCATGCGAACAGCAACAGGGAAGCGCCGATAACCACCACCAGGAACGACAGGATGAAAATGCCGCGCCTAGGATCGGTTGCGAACGCATGCACCGAAGTCAGCACGCCCGAGCGTACCAGGAACGTGCCCAAAAGACTGAGCGAGAATGCCGCAATGGCGAGCAGAACTGTCCAACTCTTGAAGGCACCCCGTTTTTCCGTCACCGCCAGCGAGTGGATCAGCGCCGTGCCGGCCAACCAGGGCATGAACGAAGCATTCTCCACCGGATCCCAGAACCACCAGCCGCCCCAGCCCAATTCGTAATACGCCCAAACGCTGCCCAGCATGATGCCAATAGTCAGGAACACCCACGCCACGGTGGTCCACGGACGCGACCAGCGCGCCCAGGTGGAATCAAGTTTTCCGCCTAGCAAGGCCGAGAGCGCAAACGAGAATGCGACTGAAAAACCGACGTAACCCATGTACAGCATGGGCGGATGGATCACCAATCCCGGATCCTGCAGCAAGGGATTCAGGTCATTCCCATCCACCGCTGCCGGCAACAGGCGGTCAAACGGATTGGACGTCAGCAGCATGAACAGCAGGAAGCCGGTGGAAATAAGCCCCATCACGCCGATCACGCGCGCCACCATCTCCTGCGGCAGATGGCGGCTAAAGGCGGCGACGGAAACCGTCCATATGGTCAGGATGAACGTCCACAGCAGCAGCGAGCCTTCATGCCCCCCCCATAGTGCTGCCACGCGATACTGGATCGGCAATTGCGAGTTGGAATGTTGGGCAACATACAACACCGAAAAATCGTTGTTCACGAAAGAATAGACCAGGCAGCCGATGGCGACCGAGACAATGAAAAACTGGCCGACCGCCAGCGTGCGCGCCGTGCCCATCATCACCGGGTTGTTGCGTGCCGCCCCCACAATGGGCATCACGCCCTGGATAAGGGCCAGAAACAAGGCGACGATGAGTGCGAAATTACCGATCTCTGGAATCATGCTAGGCTCTCAAAAATTATTTGGTTACGGGATAGGCGCCGGATGGAACATTGCCCGGCTCGGCCGCTGCGGCTTTTGCTGCTTCCGCTTTCTTCAGGGCATCGGCAGCTTCAGGTGGCATGTAATTCTCATCATGTTTGGCTAGCACTTCTTCGGCGTGGAATACGTTGCCATCTTCCAGTTTACCTTGGGCGACAACGCCTTTGCCTTCCTTGAACAGGTCGGGAAGGATGCCAACGTAGACCACAGGCATACTTCTGGTTGTGTCCGTGATCGTGAAATGTACGGTCAACCCGTCCTTCTCCCTCTGCAGGCTGCCCTTTTCAACTAGGCCGCCTATGCGGAAGTTGCGCCCCTGCGGCGCTTCCTTGTTATAGACCTGGGTCGGCGTGAAATACAGGCTGACATTATTTTTCAGCGCAAACAGTACCAGACCCACCGCTGCGCTAACCAGGGCGAGGCCCGCAACAATGAACATCAATCTCTTCTTCCTGGGCGTCATGCCGTTTCTCCTGTCCTGTCATCACCCATTTCATCGCGCATCAGCCGCAATTCGCGCAGCGCATTCTTTCTGCGACGACGAACCAGCACAATCTCGACACCCAGCACGAACACAGCCACGCCGTATGATCCCCATACGTAGAAGGCATAGCCGTTCATGGCGAAAAATTCCGACCAGTTCATGACCGCCCCCCTTTTAACTGTTGCACTTCGGGCAGGCTGTTCACCCAGGTCGTATTGGCTTCACGTTCCAGTATGATGCTTCTCACCCGGGCCAGGCTCATGGCAATGACATACAGCCAGCACGCGGCCAATAACGCGAAAATGGCCTCTTGCATCGCGATGTGCATGCTGGTTCCGCTGAACTTGATGGTGGAACCCTGATGCAGCGTATTCCACCACTTCACCGAGAAATAAATGATCGGTACGTTCACCGAGCCGACAATGGCAAGCAACGCGCTGGCCTTGTCCGCACGGCGGATATCGTCGATGGAGGCATGCAGGGAAATAAAGCCGAGGTACAGAAACAGCAAAATCAATTCGGAGGTCAGGCGCGCGTCCCACACCCACCACGCCCCCCACATCGGCTTGCCCCACAGGGCGCCGGTCCACAGGGAGATGAAGGCAAACAGCGCGCCGGTCGGTGCCAGGGCCTGCGCCACCATGGCGGAGAGCCGCGTCTTGAAGATCAGCCCCAATGCGGCGTAGCCGGCCATGACGAGGTAGATGAACATGGACAGGATGGAGGCGGGAACATGAATGAACATGATGCGATAGGCCTCGCTCTGCACGGCATCCGTGGGCGCCACAAAGAAACCGATATAGAGCCCGATGGCAAACAGAATTGCAGCGGGCCATGCGAAAAACGGGATCAGCTTGCCTGCCAGACCGTAAAAGGTGGTGGGTGCCGAGTATTTGAACCAGTTGATTGCCAAATCCCTACTCCATAGAAATACGTAACGCCTGCGCCGCCACGAACGGCGTAAACACCAAGGCGAACAACATGAATGCGCCCAACAACGACAGGTTGGAAACAGCGCTCATCCCACTGTTGACGGCGTCCACTGCGCCTGCGCCGAAGATCAGCACCGGAATGCACAACGGCAATACCAGCAACGAAACCAGCACGCCGCCACCGCGCAAACCCAGCGTAAGCGCCGCACCGATGGCGCCTATCATGCTCAGTACGGGCGTGCCCAGCAGCAGCGCGACCACCAGCATCCACAACGCCTGCAACGACATATCGAACTGCAATCCCAGCACCGGCGCTATCAGCACCAAGGGAAGCCCGGACAGCATCCAGTGCGCGACGATTTTGCCCAGCACCAACGCCGTGAGCGACTGCGGGGCAAGCAGCATCTGCTCCAGTGTTCCATCCAGATAGTCTGCCGAAAACATGCGCGGCAGCGACAACATGGAAGACAGCAATGCCGCAACCCACACCACGCCGGACGCCATCTTGCGCAACATCTCCGGTTCCGGCCCCACTCCCAGGGGGAACAGGCTTACCACCATCACAAAAAAAATCAGTGTCGTCAGCACATCCGCACGGCGGCGCATCGCCAGCAACAGATCGCGTCGGATCACCAGGCCCAGCAGCCCGAACAGCGAGAGCTTCTTCATGACGGCACCTTCGACACGTTACTGGTGAAACTACCAACCCATCCACTAAGCCAGCGAACTGGCAAGTGGCTGGTTATGGCAAGGCCAGCCGTTTGCGGGAGAAGGTGCTGCACTGCCATTCCCGCGCCCTTCGCATTCGCGCACCGTATCATGACAGCGCCAACTGTCGCATCTGCACACCCGCCACTTGCAACGGCTGGTGTGTAGTAAAGATCGTCATGCCCCCGTTCGACAGATGTTCGCCGATTAGTTCCTGCATCAGCCCCACGGCCCCTACATCCAGTGCGGTCAAAGGCTCATCCAGTATCCACAGATGCGCGTCGCTGGACAGCAAACGGGCCAATGCCACCCTGCGCCGCTGCCCTTGCGACAATACCCGCACCGGCAGATGTTCGCGACGCTGCAAGCCCATGCGGCGCAATACGGCAACGGCTTGCTGTTCGCTTACCGTATAACCCGCCAGTCCCGCGCTCATCTGAAGATTCTCCAGCGCGCTCAACTCGTCCTTGATGGCATTCAGGTGCCCCAGATACAACAGCTCGGCGAAGTAATCCTCGCCCAAGTCACGGACACGCTTGCCGCGCCACAGAATCTGGCCTTCATCCGGCTGCATGAAGCCGCACAGGGTACGCAGCAGACTGGTCTTGCCGCTGCCATTCGCCCCTTGCACCTGCATGATTTGTCCGGGATGCAGCGTAAAACTCAATCCGGAAAACAACCGATGATCTCCGCGGCTGCACGCGAGATTGCCGACTTCCAGCATGTAGGGGGAACCCAGATATGAACAGCGCGGAATTATATACGATTAAACGGGGTGCTTCACTTATCCAGCCTGAACGTCGCTGCCAAGGTTTCGCCGGGAATAGCCACTACGGCAGCTTGCATAAAGTCAGGGGGGTTCCGGCTGGCCAGGGCGCAGGCGTATTACTTCACTGGCTCAATAGTATCCACAAAAACAACAGGGTATGAAATTTAGCCATCGCTTTGCTACAGGACCCAGCCGATTGCACCGTCGGAATTATTGGCCCGCATCTTCTCATGAATTCCGTCTTACAAGCAGAACGCCACAGCCGACTTTTTTCCGTGACTACATGTAAGGTAGGTGCATCTGTCAGTATCACGCTTTTCCAGCGCAATACTGATGGTCACCAGTCCAATATCCGTCAGTTGGGTATGCGCAGGTATTTTCCCGGCATGGCCAGACTACCGCGCGCCTAAAACTCCTTTTCAACGGAGCCTTGATGAATTTCATGCATCGCCGATGTCGTCCCCAAATCGGCTGACAGTTTCAGCTTGCCCAAATCTGCCGGTTCATTCGCGCGGTTTTCAACTGAGGATTGTGCGACGACTATTTTTCCGTTGTTCGCGTAGTTCACCGCCCCCGCATTCGAACCCACACCTCCGAACCACATGCCCGCGACGATCAACAGTGCCGCCGACAGGGCAAACTGGGAAAGGCGGTTGATGCGGTGCGTCCTGCTCAGTCGATGCAGCAACTTCCCCGTTTCCAGTTGAATCTTGGCCTGGTGCAATTCTTCTTTGACTTGTTTGGCCAAGCTGCGCTCCAGTTCTTCGCTTTGGCTTAACGCAGCGATGGCCTGCTCCTGCATGCTGATTTTTTCGTTCACGGCCTGGTGCGCCAGCAATTCTGCAAAGTCGCGCCTGCGTGCCAATTCGGCAGCTTGCTTTTCGGCGGCAATGCGGCCTTCCGTTGCCTCGACTGCAAGGCGTTCTGCCTCGATGCGCGCATTGCAGGCGGCAATCAGACTCTCCTCAGCCTCCCGGTTCTGCTTTACCAGCAACCGATGCTGTTGCTCCAGCGCCTGATTCTGCTGTTCCTGCGCCAGCCTGGCGGCCTCCTCACGTTCGCGTTCCTCGATCACCAGCTTGTTCTCCCCGGCAACCGCGATACGCTGACGCACCAGCGCGGCAACACGCTCGGCCGCGGCCCGCTCTTCCGCATCCCTGTTCTGCTGATCCAGCAACAACTGTGCAGTCTCCTGGCGCTCGCGCTCTTCGATGCGACGCCTGTTCTCCTCCGCTGCCGCGGTGCGCTGACGCGCCTGCATCACGGCACGCGCCTCGGCTTGCATCGCCGCTTCTTCGGATTTGATCGCCAGCGCCAGCGATTCAGCCTGCAACCTGGCCATGTTGAGCGCACGAATCTCCAGCGCCTGCTTCTCATTCGCTGCCGCGGCCAATTCTTCCGACACCACCTGCCTTGCGGCAGCGGCCTCCTGCGCCCGCACTTCGGCCGCAATGCGCTCATTGTCGGCTTCGATGGCGCGCAGCTCGGCGTCCATGCGCAAAGTGACCTGTTCGATGGCGGCGTTCTCGACCGATGCTTTCGCCTCGGCAATCCGGGCTGCTTCCTCTTCCGCCGCCTGCTTTTGCCGGGCCGCCTCCGCCGCGAGGTGTTCAATGTCAGCGCGCTTCTGTGCGGCATCGACAGCCGCCATTTCCGCAGCCAATCTTTCTTCCTCGGCCAGGCAGGATTCGGCCATCACGCGTGCGCGCTCTTCCGCCAAAGGCAAGGCTGCGTTGATCGCATCCAGTTTCTTTTGCAGCGCACGCGCCGCCAGTTCATCGGCCTGTGCATGCGCCTGCTCCTGCACGAAAAGCCCCGCTTCCAATTCGGCCTTGCCTTCGGCGATGCTTCTGGCGCATTCGGCCATTTCATAGCGCTGGTTGGCCTGTTCCGTTGCTTCCGCTTCCGCATGCACCTGTAATTCTATGGCGTGTGAAGCACGCATGTCGGCTTCAGCCCGCTGCCGTGCCATCGCAATCAATTCACGTTCCGCCTGCAGCTTGACCTCGGCCGCACGGCTGGCTTGCTCTTCTGCCGCCAGCAAATCTCGGGATTCCAGTTCGATCTGTTGCAGGGCCGCATTCGCCGCCTCGCGCTCCTTGATCGCTTGCTGCTCCGCCTCCACGCGCGATTCCAGCAGTTTCAGCATCTCTTGTTCGGCTTGCCGCTTGCGTTCCTCGACCAGGCGCCCTTCCTGCTCTGCGGCCACGGCCTTCTTTGCGATTTCCACTGCGCCCAGTTCGGCAGCAACGCGCGCCGACGCTTCCGCCTGCGCCATCTGTTCCATCCGTATGCGCAATTCCACTGCCTTGGCCGCTTTGAGCTCTTCGTCCGCACGCGCTGTTGCCGCGCGCTCAGCCTCCAGCTCTGCGGCAACGCGCGCCTGCTTTTCGGCCAGCGCTAGCATCTCCGCGCGCACGCGGGCATTCATCGCTTCCTGTGCAGATTCTTCGGCAGCCAGCTTGGCGTTGATCATCGCCATCGCCTCCCTCTCGGCCTTGAGCTTGTTCTGCACTGCCTGGGTCAACAATTGTTCCGTGTGTACCTTTTCTTGCGCCAGCAGTGCCGCTTCGCGGTCCGCCTCACCTTGCAGCTCCAGTTCCCTGCGTATGCGCTGTTCAGCAGCTAGGCGATGCTCTGCTTCGGCTTGTGCCTGCCTTTCCGCTTCGCGCTTCTCGCGCACCGCGTCGGTCAGCCGCTCCTCGGCTTTTTTCGTGGCATAAGCCGCAGCGGCCAGTTCACGTTCGAGTTCAAGCCGCGCCCTCACCTCCCCGGCCACTTCGGATTCAGCGCGAGTGCGCGCCTCGATCTGTTCAACCAGTTCGCTTTCCTGCCGCGCCTTGCCCTGCAGAACAGCCCGTGCATGGGCTTCGGCGCGCGTGCGCGCCTGCACCGCCAATTGGGCATCGATTTCTGCTTCGACACGGCCGCGCGATTCCAGTATTGCCTCGGATTCCCCGGGATTTTCTTCGCCCCGGTAAGAAACCAACCGTATGCTTTTGCGTGCTGACATGCTCTACCTCTCTCGCTCGATGATGCCGAAGGCATCGGCTCGACGCTAAAGTAACAGTTCGGCGCCGCGCCAAAGCGTGGAATAAAAGCGAAATTACGGGCTATTTCACGGATCGGGAGTGGCATCGCCGGAATGGGACATCGTTCGCGGCTGCAGGCTGCACTGCGTCAAATTATCGGTTCGGCGGGCATAGCGTGCAGAACTGCAGGATGCCTTATCGAAGGCGAATCACCTGGCCTCGCGATTCCGCAAAAAGACTTCCAGCTCCTGCGCCGGAATTGCCTTTGAAAACAGGAATCCCTGGGCATAGTCGCACCCGGCATGCTGCAGCATATCGCGCTGCGGTTCGGTTTCCACGCCTTCGGCAATGACCTTCAATCCGAGTTTGTGTGCCATGACGATGATTGCCTCGCACAACGCCATGGCGTCGGCCTGGTTGCCCAGATTGCTCACGAAGGAGCGGTCGATCTTCAGGTAATCGATGTCGAATTTCCTGAGATAGGCGAGAGAAGAATAGCCTGTGCCGAAGTCGTCTATCGCCACCTGGATACCGGCATCGCGCAAGGCCAGGAGACATTCCTGGACATGCCCGGTATCGTCCAGCAACACGCCTTCGGTGATTTCCACGATCAGACTGCCGGCATGCAAGCCATTCCGCTCCAGCTCGCTCAGCCACACTTCGGCTTTCTGCGGTTGGTCGTGACGGAACTGCAACGGAGATTTGTTGACGCTGATCTGGAAATCCTTGTGGTGATTTGCCTGAAGGCGCTTCACCTGCTGCATCGCCTGCCCCATGACCCAGTCGCCGATCTCGTTGATCATGCCGATTTCCTCTGCCAGCGGAATGAATTCCGCCGGGTTCACCATGCCACGTCGGGGATGCATCCAGCGGATCAGCGCTTCTGCCTTGCGAATGTCTCCCGTGGCGAGTTCAACGATGGGCTGGTAATACACACAGAACTGGCCGGACACCAGGGCATCGCGCAGATCATTGACCAGGCGCATGCGCTTCTGTGCATTCTCCTGCAATACCGGCGTGAAGTAACTGAAGCGGTTGCGTCCCAGACCTTTGGCGACATACATTGCCTGGTCCGCGTTCTTCAGCAATGTTTCCATGCTCTGCGCATCATTGGGATAGAGCGTGACGCCGATGCTGGCCGAAATGAACGCTTTCTCTTCACCCAGCAGGAACGGCGCCGCCAGTTTATCTATGATCGTCCGCGCTATGCGTTCTATGCTGACGGCATCGTCGATGCCGGGCAGGATTACGACGAATTCATCCCCTCCCATGCGCGCGACCGTATCGGATTCCCGCATGCAGTGCTGTATGCGTTGCGCTGCGTCCACCAGTAAAAGATCACCCGCATCATGCCCCAGGGTGTCGTTGACCTCCTTGAAATGATCGAGATCGATCAGCATGAGCACAAACGAGGACTGGTCACGCCTGGATACTCTGATGGTTTGCTCCAAGCGATCGCGAAACAGGCGACGATTGGGCAACTGCGTGAGCGCATCGTAGTTTGCCTGGCGCTGGATAGTCTCTTCCGCCTGCTTGCGCTCGGTCAGATCGGTGTGCGTGCCTATCATGCGCACCACCATCCTTTCTGCGGCACGGTGCGCTACCATCCCGCGCGTCAATATCCATTTCCAACTGCCGTCCTTGCAACGGACGCGATATTCTGCGGTAAATCTTTCCTGCTTTTCGTGAAAAAAATCCCTGACCTGTATGACCAGACGGGTGACATCATCCGGATGAACGCGCGCATTCCATTCCGGCATGGTATTGCCGATTTCGTCGTCGCCAAAACCGAACATGCCCTTGCCTCCCTTGGAAAGCACAACTTCGTTCGTTTGCAGGTTCCAGTCCCACACACAATCGCCACCGCCCTCCAGCGCAAAACTCCACAGCGCCTCGCTTTCGCGCAGCGCCTCTTCGGTTTGCCTGCGCTCCGTGACATCCACGGAAATACCGATGATTCCGATCACTTCACCTTTTGCGTCGCGCAATTTGGACTTGGTGATTTCCAGTTGATGCAGCTTTCCATCCACCAAAGGCAGCGTTTCGATCGTGACGCAGGGACCATCGCTGGACAGACAGGCCCGATCGGAAGCCAGACAATTCGCCGCAACCTCCTCTCCGAGGAGATCAGGCAGATGGTCGGTCGCCAGAAATGTGTTCTCCGGTATACCCATGGCAGCGCAAAATCTCCTATTCACGAACATGTATTTCCCGTCCGTTCCCAACAGCCAGATACCCACCGGTGCATGGTCGAGAATGGCATGCAGCTTCGATTCGCTTTCGCGCAGGGCCACGGTATCGCGCCGTTGCTGCTGTATCGTGGTCGAGAGCACAATGCCGACGACGGTCATGCTCATCATGAACGGCCAGAAATTCGCAAACCCGGTATTGATGTCCGTCGCAAAAAGTCCCACCCCATCCAGGGCGCCCAGAAGCCCTTGTATCGCAGACAGCAACACGATCAGCGTAACGCCATGCCGGCCGAAACGCAGCGCTCCCCAACTCACGAACAGGAACATCAGATATCCCAACGGTGCCCCAATCATCGCTTGCAAGGTCCATCCGCGAAACGCCACCACGCTGGTCACGAACGCCAGCACGACGAACATCGACGTCTCCAGGCCTCCGCCTTTTTTCATCCAGCCCACCGGCCAGTTTTGCCAGACCAGCAAAGCCGGCGTGAGAATGGCGATGCCAAACAGATTCCCGCGCCACCAGGACAACCATCCCGGGACGACGGCATCACGGGGTAGAACACCTGCCGTCTCCAGCGTAGCAACGCCTATGGATGCGGCCAGTGCCGCAACGAGTGCTCCGATGAGAATCAGCCAAAGATAATCCCCTGCGGAATGCAGTTTCGCGTTGAAATGCCGGATGCGTCCAAGCAGCCAGACAGCCAACAACGGCTCAATGACATTGCTGAGTGCGATAAAAAATGCGACCGGAACGGAACGCCCCTCGGACAGATAGGCCGCCATTGCACCGGCAAGAATTGCCGGCCAGTACTTTTTCCCGCCGATCAGCAATGTGGCAAGCCCTAACCCGCTGGGGAACCAGACCGGTGAGATATTGCCGTCGGAAAGCTGATCGAGTACGAGTTTGATGAACAGCGCATACAACAAGCCCACCCCCAGCAGTCTGGGGATGTCTGCCCAGCGGTAGTGTGCGCAAGGATGCACGGCCGTCCTTAAATGCCTATTCGCATCGCGGTGAAATCACGCCTCACTCCCACTCGATGGTGGCAGGCGGCTTGCCGGAAATGTCGTAGACCACGCGGTTGATGCCGCGCACTTCGTTGATGATGCGATTGGACACCTTGCCCAGCAACTCGTAAGGCAGGTTCGCCCAGTGCGCGGTCATGAAATCCTGCGTCTGCACGGCTCGCAAGGACACCACCCATTCGTAGGTGCGCCCATCGCCCATCACGCCGACCGATTTGACCGGCAAGAACACCGTGAAAGCCTGGCTGGTGAGGTCATACCAGCTCTTGCCGCCTGCATCGAGGGTATTGCGCAATTCTTCGATGAAAATGGCATCCGCCCTGCGCAGCAGTTCGGCGTATTCCCGTTTCACTTCGCCGAGGATGCGCACGCCCAGCCCCGGACCCGGGAAGGGATGGCGGTATACCATGTCCGCCGGCAGGCCCAAGGCCACGCCAAGCTCGCGCACTTCATCCTTGAACAGTTCGCGCAGCGGTTCCAGCAGTTTCAGGTGCATGGATTCCGGCAGTCCACCAACATTGTGATGCGACTTAATGGTGTGGGCCTTCTTGGTCTTCGCTCCCGCGGATTCGATCACATCGGGGTAGATGGTGCCCTGTGCCAGCCACCTGGCCTGTTTGAGTCTGGCCGATTCGCGCTGGAACACCTCGACGAATTCGCGTCCGATGATCTTGCGTTTCTGTTCCGGGTCGGTCACGCCGACAAGGTGCTTCATGAATTCGCCGCTCGCATCCACGTGGACGACTTTCATGTTCAGGTTCCGGCCGAAAGTTTCCATTACCTGTTCGCCCTCGTGCAGGCGCAACAGGCCGTTGTCAACGAATACGCAGGTCAACTGGTCGCCGATGGCGCGGTGGATCAGCGCCGCCGCGACGGACGAATCCACGCCGCCCGACAATCCCAGTATCACCTCTTCATCACCCACTTGCGCGCGTATCTTCGCAACCGCTTCGGCGATGTAGTCCGGCATGTTCCAGTCCTGGCCGCAGCCGCAAATCTCATGTACAAAACGTGAAACGATGACCTTGCCCTGATGGGTGTGCGTGACTTCCGGATGGAACTGCACACCATAATAGCGGCGCACTTCATCTGCCATCGCGGCATACGGTGTCGCTGCATTGGAAGCGATTGCAGCGAAACCGGGTGGCAGCGCAGTCACCTTGTCACCATGACTCATCCACACATCGAGCAGACCGTGGCCCGCCTCATTGGTCTTGTCCTGAATGCCGTCGAACAGCCTGGAATGCCCATGCGCCCTGATTTCCGCGTAGCCGAATTCGCGTACGCGACCGCTCTCGACCTTGCCGCCCAGTTGTGCCGCCATGGTCTGCATGCCGTAGCAAATGCCCAGCACCGGCACCCCCAGCTCGAACACCACATCCGGCGCCTTGGGCGTCTCTTCTTCGTACACGGAGTTCGGGCCGCCCGACAGAATGACGCCGGCAGGATTAAAAGCCCTGATATCCGCTTCGGCCATGTCCCACGGATGCAATTCGCAATAGACATGAGTTTCGCGGACGCGCCGGGCGATGAGCTGGGTATATTGGGAGCCGAAATCGAGGATGAGGATTTTCTTGTGCATAGCTTCTCAGGATTAAGAAATTGGAAATGAGGATCAAGGAAAGGTTTTTCTCAATCCGGAATCCTCGCCCCTCAATCCTAGTCAATGTGGTAGTTCGGCGCTTCCTTGGTGATCTGCACATCATGCACATGCGACTCGCGGATCCCTGCAGAGGTGATCTCCACGAATTCGGCTTTCGCATGCACGGTCGCGATGTCCGGACAGCCAAGGTAACCCATGCTGGAACGCAGGCCGCCAAGCAATTGGTGAATCACCGCCAGCACGCTGCCTTTGTACGGTACGCGGCCTTCG
Organism: uncultured Pseudomonadota bacterium; assembly: GCA_963725375.1. Classification (GTDB taxonomy): domain Bacteria; phylum Pseudomonadota; class Gammaproteobacteria; order Burkholderiales; family Gallionellaceae; genus Sideroxyarcus. The sequence continues at coordinate 19,233 of CAVRYQ010000038.1, forward strand.
ACGCCTTCGGGAACCAGCTTGTCCTTGTTGCCTTCATTTTCCTGGAAATAGCGATCACTGGATCCCTGCTGCATCGCGCCCAGACTGCCCATGCCGCGATAGGATTTATAGGAGCGTCCCTGATACAACTCAATGTCGCCGGGGGCTTCTTCCGTTCCTGCGAACAGGCCACCCAACATCACCGTATGCGCGCCGGCGGCGATAGCCTTCGAGATGTCGCCGGAAAAACGGATGCCGCCATCGGCAATCAGCGGCACGCCGGAATCGGCCAGTGCATCCGCCACATTCTGGATGGCCGATATCTGGGGTACGCCGACGCCCGCCACCATGCGTGTAGTGCAAATGGAGCCGGGGCCGATACCGACCTTGACCGCATCGGCGCCGTGATCGACCAATGCCTTGGCCGCAGCAGCGGTTGCAATGTTGCCACCGATCACCTCGACTTTCGGATAGTTCTTCTTGACCCACTGTACCCGCCCCAGCACCCCCTGCGAATGTCCATGCGCGGTGTCCACTACCAGCACATCTACGCCCGCCTCGACCAGCGCAGCCACGCGTTCTTCCGTCCCTTCACCCACGCCGACTGCCGCGCCGACGCGCAGGCGCCCCAGATCGTCCTTGCAGGCAAGGGGATGTTCGCTGGATTTCAGGATGTCCTTCACCGTGATGAGGCCGCACAATTCAAAGGCGTCATTCACCACCAGCACGCGCTCGATACGGTGCTTGTGCATCAGGGTGCGAGCCTCGTCGCGATTGGCATTTTCCCTGACGGTGATGAGCCGGTCCCTGGGCGTCATGATATTGGTGATGGGCTGGTCGAGATTGCTCTCGAACCGCAGGTCGCGATTGGTCACGATGCCGACGACCTGCTTGCCCTGCAACACCGGGAGGCCGGAAATCCTGTGCTGACGCGTCAGGTTGAGCACGTCGCGCACCGTCATGTTTGGCGCGATGGTGATGGGATCCTTCACCACCCCGCTTTCGAAGCGCTTGACCTTGGCGACCTGTGCCGCCTGTTCTTTGGCCGTCATGTTCTTGTGCACGATACCGATGCCGCCTTCCTGCGCGAGGGCAATCGCCAGGCGCGCCTCGGTAACGGTGTCCATCGCGGCGGACAGCAACGGTATGTTCAGGGTGATGTTGCGGGTAAGCTGCGTACGCAGGCTGACATCGCGCGGCAACACGTTGGAATGCGCCGGAAGCAGCAATACGTCGTCGAAGGTGAGGGCTTTCTGAGTAATACGCATGGGAACCTTCCTCGGCATAACCAACAACCGGGCTATCGTCTTTTGATAGCCTGATCGAATGGCCAGTTGCCTCATCTAAAGCGCGCATTATATCAAAACTTGCGCGGCGGTCTCACGACGATTAGCCGCCCTTGCCCTTCCTGCCCATGACATAGATCAGATACTCGAAAAAGACTTCACACCAGCTCTGGTCATTGTCCTTCAGCGTCATCAATAACTTGTTCACTTCGCTGATCGGCCAGTTCGCATTGAACTGAACCAGCATTCCCTGCGGATAGACTTGCAGCAGTGCCCCCAGACTGGTACCTTGTTTATTAATCTCTTTCAACATCAATGCTAGATCCTTGTCGGAATCGATCTCGGCCGTGATATCGCCGTACACCTTGGGATGCTGCTTTGTGTATTCGATGAAATTGCTGAGAACATAGAAGAAACCATGCTTGTTGTTTTCCGACACCGGGTCACCCAGGGCGAACGGGAATACGGCCAATTCCAGCCAGTAATAATTCAGCTTGGGATTTTTCTGCTTGCTCACCGCGACGAAGCCGCGGCGCTCCTGCGCCCGATGGATGCAATCGTCGATGATCAGTTTGTCGGACGCACGCGTCGTCAGGTCGGCATCCTTGAGGTCGATGGGCTTGACCAGGAAGAAATCCGGGAGATCATCAAACATCTTCCCCGAGTTCTGGTGCGCCCGATAATAGGCGCGGAACAACCTGAGCACCAGGTCCTGATTCTTTTCTATCTGGAGATAATCCTGGTTCATGCTGTCTGCGAGTGTGTACGGGACATTTCAGCTTTCAGCTCCGCTTGCGGACGTGCCGGCTTTCCGAGATTGGTAGCCAGGCCACGGCCCGGGCGCTATCATAAATTGACGCGGGGCAAATTAACAGCTAGTTTCGCGACCAGTAAATATTGGAGGATAACGTCATGAAGCGCCACCTTTTTGTTATCGCATTGTCGATGCTCTCCCTGAATGCCGGTGCCGCCCTCAACAAATGGGTGGATGCCGACGGCAAAGTCCATTACTCGGACACCCCCCCGCCCGATGTAACGACTGAGACCGTGCGCAACATCGCGGGCAAGGATCAGGCCGACATATCAGCCGCAAGCGCTCCGAAGAGTACCGCAGAGCGCACTGCTGAATTGAAGAAATCCAGGCTGGCAAAGGATGAGGCCGCGCAAAAGCAGGCGCAAAAGGATGCCGAGGCCGAAGCCAGGAAGAAAAACTGCGCCACCGCACGTGAAAACGCACAAGCCCTGGCACAAAGTCCGCGCATAGTCACTTACGATGCCAACGGTGCAGCCACGTTCATGGATGATGCCACGCGTGCGCAGCGCCTGGAGGAAGCCAACAAGGAAGTCAGTTCCAGTTGCGATTAGACGGCAACTGCGGCCTTGCCGCTGCTGTCTTCGCTCAGTTTCAACGCTTCTTCGATATCTACCGACACCACCTTGGAGACGCCACGCTCCTGCATGGTCACCCCGACCAATTGCTGCGCCATTTCCATGGTGATCTTGTTGTGGCTGATATAGACGAACTGCGTCTTGTCCGACATTTTCTGGATCAACTTACATAACCGTTCGGTATTCGTGTCGTCCAGCGGTGCATCTACCTCATCCAGCACGCAGAACGGTGCAGGGTTGAGCTGAAAAAGCGAAAACACCAGTGAAATGGCCGTCAGCGCCTTCTCGCCACCGGACAGCAGGTGAATGGAGGCGTTTTTCTTGCCGGGCGGGTGTGCCATCACCTGCACCCCGCTATCCAGTATCTCGTCGCCGGTCAGCACCAGTTTGGCATCGCCGCCACCGAACAGGATCGGGAACAGCTCGGACAGATAGCGGTTCACCTCGTCGTAGGTCGCCATCAGCAGGTCGCGCGATTCCTTGTCTATGCGGCGGATCGCATCCTCCAGCGTTTCGATCGCCTCGTTCAGGTCTTGCGCCTGTGCATCCAGATAGGTCTTGCGCTCCTGGGCCGACTGCAACTCTTCCAGCGCTGCCAGATTCACCGCCCCCAATGCTGCAATTTCATTGCCAAGCCGTGTCAATTCGTTCTGCAAACCGCCTGCCTTGGCGCCTTCGATCAGCGGCAGCAGCGGCGCTTCGTCCACGCCCTGCAGTTGTTCCGCCCACTGTTCGAACTGGATGCGCGCTTCCTGTTCCTTCAGCGTGATCTCACTCACTTTTTCGCGCAGCGGGTGCAGCTTCTGCTCGCAGGCCATACGTTCCTGCTCCATGCGGTTCAGGTTCAAGGTCGCATGCTCCAGCGTGTTGCGCGCTTCGGCCAGCACCTGCTCGTTCATCTGGCGCTGCTGCAATGCGGCCTGCAACTGTACGCCCGCCTCGCCTTCGCTCAGGCCGGCCTGTTCGTTGCGGCTGTGCACCAGCGCTTCTTCCAGTTGCGTCAGGGTTTCGCCATGCTGTTTCAGGCTTTGTTCCAGATCGGACAATTTCTCCGTGCAGGTCTTGGCGAAGAAACGTGCCTCCTGCAATTCATGCTGCGCCTTCTGCGCGCGGTCGCGCTGCTCGCGCAACATATTGTCCTGGGTCCCCGCCTGCTGTCTCGCCAGATCGCTTTCCATCTGCTGCGACGACAGCGTCTCGCGCTGGATCGCCGTCTGTTCGGCAATCTCTTCCATCTGGCGCTGCTCGCTGGCGATGCGATCCGCCAGTTCCTCCAGCTCCTGCACGACCTGCGCGTTGCGTTCCTGCGTGCGCTCGTTGGCCTGGTTCAACTTGAGTATTTGCATCTGTGCGCCGTGCTGGCGCTGCTGCAGTTCGTTGCCGGAACTGCGCAACGGGGCGATGCGTCCCTCGACGGCACGATAGGCTTCCTCGGCCGATGCAACCTGCCGTTTGCCCAGTTCCAGCGCTGCACTGCGCTGTTGCGCTTCCAGCTGCAATTGTTCGATTTCGCGCTGACGCGCCAGTACGCCGTGCAACTGGCTGTCCGGTGCATGAAACAGCACGCTGTGCGCGCCAATGAGATGGCCCTGCGCTGTCACCAGCCAGGCACCTGTCGGCAGATTGGCGCGCAGACCCAGCGCCTCGCTCAGGCTGGCCACCGCGTACACGCCCGCCAGCCAGTCTTGCACCACGGGCGCTGCCTGCGCATCCTGGCAACGCACATAATCCGCCAGCGGCTTCAGACCGGACTGCGCAGCGGCAGTATTCCGGTGCGAGCCGTCCGCCGCGTACACCGCCAGCTTGGCCGGGGGCGCATCATTCCAGCCTGCGGCCTCTTCCAGACGCGGCAACGCTAGGGCGTTAATGCGCTCGCGCAACACCGCTTCCAGCGCATCTTCCCAGCCCTGCTCAATACGGATGGATTGCCACAGGCGCGGGGCGTTGTCCAACTGGCGCCGCTCCAGCCAGGACTTCAGATTCTTGTCGGTGTCCAGCCGCGCCTGCAACTGCTGCAGCGCGTTGAGGCGCGCCTCCGTCTGCGCAGATTGCCGCTCCAATTCCTGTAGCGCTTCGCGCTGCGCCCGGCGTTCCGCGTCGGCCAGGGGCAGGCGCTCCTGCAATTCGGCCAACTGCTGCTGCTGCATCTCGTACTCGGCCTGCATCTCCGCAAGCTGCTGCCGGTGCTGTTCCAGCAATTCGATGTCCACTTGCGGCAGGTTGTCCCGCTCCAACATCAGGCGCGCACGGCGATTGTCCAGTTGCTGCACGTTGCCCTGCACGTGACCGCGCTGGGTCTCGGATATCTGCAGTTGCTGCTGGATCAGCATTTGCTCGCGCTGCATCGAATTGAAGCGCTCCTGCGCCACGCGCGCCGATTCTTCAACCTGCGGCAGGCTCTGCGCCTCGCCCTCGCTGCGGTTCTCGCACACCGCGACACGCACTGCGGCGTCTTCCTGCTGTTGCTGCCAGTGCGTGCGCAAGGTGCGCAGTCCTTGCAACTGCGTCTGCTGCTGCGCGATCTGGCGCTCACCGTTCTGTATCTGTTGCGAAAGGCGGTTGCGCTGTTCGACCAGGAATGCGATCTGCTGCTCCAGCCGCGCCACTTCGGCATTGGTCGCATACAGATCGCCCTGCCTGGCGTGCAGGGCATCGGACAGCCCGAAGTGCTCGCTGCGCGCCGTTTCCAGCTTGCTTTCCACTTCGCGCAGCCGGGCGATCTCGGCTTCCAGGTCGTTCTTCGTTTTTTCCACCTGTTGCGCAAAGCGCGCGCGCCGTGCTTCCGCTTCCTGCTTGTTCACCAGCCACAGCAAGCGTTGCGTGGTCTCGCGTCGTGCCTCCAGCGCGCGGTAGGTCTTGGCCACCTCGGCCTGCTCGCCGAGATGCGCCAACTGCTTGTCGAGTTCCTGCAGGATGTCGGAGACGCGCAGCAGATTGTCGCGGGTGTCCCCCAGGCGCAACTCGGTCTCGCGGCGGCGGTCGCGGTACTTGGAGACGCCGGCGGCTTCTTCGAGGAAGACTCTTAACTCTTCGGGCTTGGCCTCAATAATCCGCGAGATCATGCCCTGCTCGATAATGGCGTAGGCGCGCGCGCCGACCCCGGTGCCGAGGAAGATATCGGTGACGTCCTTGCGCCGCACTGACTGGTTGTTGATGTAATAGCTGGAATCGCCGTCGCGCTGCAATATACGCTTGATGGATATCTCGGCGTAGCTTGCCCACTGCCCGCCGGCCTTGCCCAGCGAATTGTCGAACACCAGTTCAACGCTGGCCCGTGCGACCGGCTTGCGCGTGCCGGCACCGTTGAAAATCACGTCCTGCATGGATTCGCCGCGCAGCGCCGAGGCCCGCGATTCGCCCAGCACCCAGCGCAGGGCGTCGATGACGTTGGACTTGCCGCAGCCGTTGGGACCGACGATGCCCACCAGCTGCCCGGGCAGGGAGATGTGCGTGGGATCAACGAAGGATTTGAAGCCGGCTAACTTTATGTGTGCGAGACGCAATTTGATTCAGGCTGACGATATAATGCGCCGCATTCTAACTGAACCCGTGCACCTCACCAAATGACCTCCCAGCCCACCAAGACATTGGAGACGTTCCCCAACCCGCAACCCGGACGCGATTACCACATCCACATGGAGATACCCGAATTCACCTGCCTGTGTCCAAAGACCGGGCAGCCGGACTTCGCCACACTCACCCTGGATTACATCGCCGACGAAAAATGCGTGGAACTGAAGAGCCTGAAGTTGTACATCTGGTCGTTCCGCAACGAGGGGCATTTCCACGAGGATGTGACCAACCGCATGCTGGACGACCTGGTCGCGGCCACCCAGCCCCGTTTCATGCGTCTCACCGCCAGATTCTATGTGCGCGGCGGCATCTTTACCAATGTTGTGGCCGAGCACCGCAAGGCGGGTTGGCAACCGGCACCGCTGGTCGATCTGACCCGGTTCCAGCAGCAATCGAACACCAGGGGATAGATAGCCACCGCGGCGGGATGGATGCCGCAACAGTCAGGACGCAGGCCTGGAGGTACGCACGCAGTCGCGCCCCGCGTCTTTCGCCGCATACAAGGCCTTGTCGACCTGTTGCAGCATCGTATCCAGCGTCTGCGGCCCGCTCGGATAGTGCACGCCGATACTGACCGTGAAGGTGAAGCTCCGTGTCCCGGCTTCGATATGCAAATTGCGGATCGCCTCGCGGATACGTTCGGCGATCGCAACCATTTCATCCTCGTTGCAATCCGGCAGCAGCAACATGAATTCTTCGCCACCCCAGCGCCCCGCGTAGTCATAATTGCGCTTCATGGAGCGCAACACGTTTGCGGTCGCACATAACGCCACATCTCCCGCGGCATGGCCATAGTTGTCGTTGACCAGTTTGAAATGGTCCAGATCCAGCAATAGCAGGCCCATCGCCCCGCCCTGACGGGCCTGCCGCGCCACTTCCTTCTCCAGCTTGTCCGTCATGCCGCGCCTGTTCAGCAACCCCGTCAGGTAATCGATCTCCGTCAACCGGCGCAGATCCTGTGTGCGCTCATTGACCTTGCGCTCCAGTTCGACATTGGTATCGCGCACGAATTCGACCATCTGCCGGAACGAGCGCGACAGCGCCGAAATCTCTCCCGTCCCGACAATCGCCAGCTCGATGTCATAGTTGCCATGCTGAACATGCTCCGTGGCTTTGGTCAGTCTGGCGATCGGCTGCAGTACCCAGCGATGCATTAGGAATCCCAGTATCAGCATCGCCACAAGGAATATTGCCGCCAGCAGCAGCGGCAGCCAGGTGAAACCGCGCAGCACCTGCAGACTTCTTTCGTCCATCAACGTCAGATCGTACCAGCCGACCTCGGGCAAATAGGCCATGCCCAGCAGGCGCTTCTCTCCGCGGTAATCCACCCACAAGGTCGATACTCCGCCGCCTTGGCGCTTCTCGAGGGCGGCGGCCATCTGACGCAGCCGTTCGATATCCTCCGGGTTCTTGAACAGCACATCGATCTTGATGCGTTCGCCCACCGTTTTGGCGATGCTCGCATAATCGATCAGCCTGGGATCCGCAGAAAGCTGGATGGCCAGACTCTTGTCGACGAAGAAAGTGTCCACCCCGGGCTGGTTGATATCCACGCTCTCTTTCAGGAACTCGGTCAGGTCGATGCCGGTGCCGATCACGCCCAGTACGTCGCTGCCGTTCCTGAGCAGCACATTGATCCAGACTTTCACTACGCCCAGATGCACGTCCGGATCGAGATTGACCTGATAGTCGACCCCGCTCTTCATGGTCGCATAGAACCAGTAGTCGCGTTTCTCGCGCGGGGAAAGTGTATAGCGGTACTGTTTGTCCGAATATTGCCCTGCCGCATCATTGAAGTAATAGTTACCGCTGCGGGCAAAGGCGGCAAAATAGCTGTGATCCCGGAAATCGAAACGATAGCGCTCCATCACCCTGGTCGCGCGGCGCCTGACTTCCGGGTCGTCTTCGTGCAGCGCCATCTCGATCAATGCCGGTTCGGCTGCCATCTGGCGCGCCAGCCTGATTTCCCGGATCAGCGGCGAGAGCGTCCGATGCTTGTCGAACAACACCTGGCGCTCCGCGAATCGTGTTCCCCACAGGATGTTGATCTCGTTCACCATTGCGCGGAAGGCCAGCCATGAAACCACGCTGAGACCCAGGAAGATGGCCGTTATCAGCAAATAGAATCTAACGCTCAGTTTCATGTCGCCTCACCCACGTTACGACTGCGCCTGCGTCGCGACACGCCAGCATTCCTGCAGGTTCTCTGCGACGGCCGTAACGATGTCCCGGTCCAGCTTGCCGGCGTCCGCCTGTTGCCTGAGGATGTCCAGAATGACTGCCTGCGGCAGGTGGCCGCGATATGGACGATTTTGCGCAAGCGCCTGGAACACGTCCGCAACCGCAACGATGCGCGCCTCCAAAGAGAGATCGCAGCCTTTGATCTGAAACGGGTAGCCGGTGCCATCCATGCGCTCGTGATGCTGAGCGGCCCACAGGCTCACGCGCTCCAATCCCCTGATGTTCTTCAGGACGCTGTAAGTGTCGAAACTGTGCCGTCGCATGACGATTCGTTCCGCACCGTCAAGCGCAGCCGGCTTTTCCAGCAGTTGATCGGGCACCCTCAGCTTGCCGAGGTCGTGCAGCAGGCCTACCAGCTCAAGCATCTCGCAAGTTTCCTGCGGCAACCGGAAATGAGTGCCAAGGTAACGCGCCAGACTGGCGACGCCATCCGAATGCTGTTTGGTGTAGGGACTTTTCGCATCGACGATGCAGGAGAAGACATGCACCAGACTGCGCAATTCGCCGAACTCCATGGCCCGATCGGGGAAATGCGACAGCCATGTCGCCAGATAAGCGCTGACATCATCGCTCTCCAGCGTGAACCAGAAGGCATCGGACAGCGATATTTCCATGAAGGCATCGACCAGTTCCGGGCAGAACCAGTCGCAGCGCAGTTCGAAAATCCTGCGCCTGATCTCTTCCTTGCCCAGCAAGATATCCTCGCCGCCAATCTGGTAGCCCAGCGCCAGCACATCCACCCGGTCAACCATGTAAATGCAATTTGCGCGCAGTTTGACCTCCAGCGGCAAATCCAGGTCCCTGAGTACGGTCCAATGTGTGTGGTGGTGCAGCACCGTATCCGACAGGTGTTTCAGCAAGGGGCAACCGGCCAGCAATTCTGCCCCCAGTCTGCAGTGTTCTGCCTCATCCTCCCATGCCAACTGGGTCAGCTTGGCATGCACTGTCGTTTTGGACACGCCGCTGTCATGCAGGATGGCCGCCTGAAAAAGCTCGTCCAGGCGTGGGCCGCTCCAGCCCAGCCGCTTGCCGCATTCGGTAGCCAGGTAGGCTACACGTTTGCCGTGGTGGATATGCGTGACGCCGACCAGGTCGAGCGCATTGGACAAGGAATAAACAGCCTCGTGCAGGTTGACGTTATAGCTGGACATGGCTTTTTCCCGGGCGAGCTTCGAAATCCGGCAACGGTGCCGGACAGCCATGCAGGAAGCGCTGCAAGGCGTAGCGTGCGCGCATAACCGGAAACCCGCGTGAACGCCGATCTTCATCCCCTCTCCGGCTCAGCATGTAACACATCTTGCTGACACCGTTCATATTCCCCTCAAGCATTCGCGGCATGCACCGCCTGTTCCTTATCATGTACGGATGCTAGCACGGCGGAGGGATTAAAATAACTCCTTACGAATTTTATGGAACGATCATGGAATACAGGAAACTGGGCAGCAGCAACCTGAACGTCTCGGCACTGTGTCTCGGTACCATGACCTTCGGCGAACAGAACAGCGAAGCCGAGGCACATGCGCAACTCGATCTCGCCACGGCGCACGGGGTCAACTTCATCGACACTGCCGAGATGTACCCCGTGCCGCCGCGCGCCGATACCGCGCACCATACCGAGCGTTACGTCGGCACCTGGCTCAGGCGGCAACAACGCGACAGGCTCGTCATTGCCACCAAGATCACCGGCCCAGCGCGGGGATTCAAATGGATACGGGAGGAACCGCGCATCAACCGCAAACACATCATCGCCGCCGTCGACGGCAGCCTGCGGCGCTTGCAGACCGACTACATTGATCTGTACCAGTTGCACTGGCCGGATCGCTATGTCCCGATGTTTGGCGCGACCGGCTACGAAGTGACCCAGGAACGCGACAGCACGCCGATCTCAGAGCAACTGCAAGTGCTCGCGGAATTGATCAAGGCGGGAAAGATCCGCCATATCGGTCTTTCCAACGAAACGCCATGGGGCGTATCGGAATTCGCGCGTTGCGCAGAGCAATCCGGATTGCCGAGGATCGTCAGCGTACAGAATGCTTACAGCCTGTTGAACCGCACTTTCGAAAACGGTCTCGCCGAAACATGCCGTCACGACAACGTCAGCCTGCTCGCCTACAGCCCACTGGCCTTTGGCTGGCTCACGGCAAAATACTGCGCTGACCCGAGGGCGAAAGGACGCATCACCCTTTTCCCCGGTTTCGGCCAGCGCTATGACAAACCCAACGTGCCTCAGGCCGCACGGGAATACGCACGCATCGCACAGGAAGCCGGACTTGCCCCGGCAGCGCTGGCGCTCGCCTTTGCCAGGACGCGCTGGTTCACCGGCAGCGTGATTCTCGGCGCAACGACATTGCAGCAGCTAAGTGACAACCTTGCCAGTACTGCGGTGACGCTGACGCCTGAAATCCTGGAGCAGATTGCGGCGGTGCAAGGGCGATATCCCGACCCGGCACCGTAAGAATGCCGAGTCGGCCAAGCCAAAACGGCCTGAATTGGTTTATCATGTTGCTTACAGATATCAATCACTTGGGGAAGTAAATGGTAAAGAAAATTGTTGCTGTCGTGCTGATCGTGCTTGCGGCCGGAACATGGGGTTATCTGGATTACCTGAACAAACAGGAACTGAAGGCCGCCGAGGAAATGCGCGCAGCAATGGCCCAGGCGCGTGCGCAGGCGATGGCCAGGGCAAAAGCGGCCGCTGACGCGAGGGCAAAATTCGAGGCGACCATCATGGCCGACCTTACCGCCTGCAAAGCAACCGCGGAACAGGCGAAGGAAGATTTCCTGGCCGGGAATCAGAAACCCGTACCGCACAAACCCGGGCTGTTTACCATCCCACCATCCGTCAGGGACAAAGCCGAAAATACACTCGGGACGGCCAATGCGGCATGTCAGGCAACCTACGACACGCGACTGCACAACGGCTCGTAACCCCGCCGCCAGCCGCGCACCGGTTCGGTTTTCACACGCAAAAACCGAGCAGGAAGGCACTACCCGGCACAGGATTCTCCCAGCGTCACGCCACGTGTGCGGTGCGGCAATTCCAGGTAGTGCCGGGTCTGCATCTCGGTCAGGCGGCTGGCAATACGCAGCGCTTCGCTGTCCTGCCTTTCGTGCCCGTAAAGTTCCGTCGGCCCGGCATCGAATGACGCCACGAATTTGACATGATTGTCGTAGAGGACGTCGATCAGCCAGGTGAAACGCCGCGCCTCCGCGCCGTTCTCGGCAGACATTTTCGGGATGCCGGACAGGAAGAGCGTCGGATAACGATGGGCAATCTCCAGATAATCGGACTGGTCATGTATCCCGCCGCACAGTTCCCGGAAATCGAACCAGACCACTTCCCGCGCCACGCGTATGGTGGGACGTCGATCTGCCTCACCCGGACGCTATGCGCTTCGCCATGCATGCCGGCCGTGAGGCGCTGGAACAATGACTTCATGTGCGCGCCGGTTTCCGGATCGGAGGACAGCATGAAGAGCGGATCGCGTTCCATCTGCAACATACGGTAGTCGGTATCGCTGTCGAGATGCAGCACTTTCAGCTGGGCCTTGAGCAGTACGATGGCAGGCAGGAAATTCTGGCGTTGCAGCCCGTTCGGGTACAGATCGTCCGGCGCATAATTCGAAGTGGTAAGCAGCACCACGCCGCGTTCCAGCAATGCCCCCAGCAGGCGCCCCAGTATCATCGCATCGGCGATGTCATCCACATGAAACTCATCCAGACAGAGCAGGCGGGTGGAACGCTCTATCCGGTCGGCCAGCGCCATCAGGGGATCGCTTTCTCTCGCCAGCAGTTGCAGCTCGTGATGCACTTCAATCATGAAGTTGTGGAAATGGATGCGGCGCTTGCGGCGATACGGCAGGCAGTGATAGAAGCCGTCCATCAGGAACGTCTTGCCGCGCCCCACTCCGCCCCAGATGTACAGCCCCTTGGGCACATTCGGACTGAGCAGGCTGCGACCGAGGAATTGGTTGCGCTTGTTCTTGAACTCGACCAGTTGCTGCCACAGCGCTTCCAATTGGTCGATCGCGGCGATTTGCCGCTCATCGCATACAAAGCCGGATCGCTCGCAGGCCGTCTGATACCAGGCCCTGGGACTGATGCCTGCTGCAGCTGCGGATTGCTGCATCAGACTGCGACCTCGTTGAATTCCAGCGCATTCTGGTCCGGGTCGCGGCAGAACAGGGCGCGGCGCCCGGATTGGCTCTGCGTACAGGCTATGCCGGCTGCATCCAGCGCGCGCTTCAGTTGCGCCATGTCCTGCACACCCAACGCCACATGCCGGTCACGTCCGCCATGTGCAGGTCGCGGCAAGCCTTTCCCGCGATCGGGTAGCAGCAGCAGGTGTATCTGCTGGTTAGGTGCAATGTCGTACCAGATGCCGTCGTAGCTCATCTGCGGACGACTGGCGCAAACACGCAAACCCAACACTCCCTCATAAAACGCGCGCGACCTTGCAAGATCGCTGATCAGGAAGGCGGCGTGCTGGATGCCTGTAATCATCTTGCTTTGACGGGAATGACTTTGCTTGCCGCCAGTTTCGCGCGCGCCCTCGCCTCGTCGGTATCCTTGCCGTTCGCCAGCGCAACGCCCATGCGGCGCTTCTTGAACGCTTCCGGTTTGCCGAACAGGCGAACATCCGATTCGGGCACACGCAAGGCATCGGCCACCCCGGAAAAAGCGATGCCCTTCTCGTCCATCTGGCCGTAGATCACCGCACTCGCGCCCGGTGCACGCAGCCCCGTATCCACCGGCAAGCCAAGAATCGCGCGGGCGTGCAATTCAAATTCGTTGAAGCGCTGGGTACACATGGT
>CAVRYQ010000039.1:0-6185 GCA_963725375.1 uncultured Pseudomonadota bacterium
CACATAGGCGACGCCGCCGGACATGCCTGCCGCGAAGTTGCGCCCGGTCGATCCCAGTACCACCACCATGCCGCCCGTCATGTATTCGCAGCCATGGTCGCCCAGGCCCTCCACCACGGCGATCGCGCCCGAGTTGCGAACTGCAAAGCGCTCGCCCGCCACGCCGCGGAAATAGACCTCGCCCGCCGTCGCACCGTAAAGCACAGTGTTGCCCACAATGATGTTGTCTTCCGCCACCAGCTTGCTGTCGTCGGACGGCTTGACGATGATGCGTCCGCCGCACAGGCCCTTGCCCACGTAGTCGTTGCCTTCGCCTTCGAGCTGGAAGGTGATGCCGCGAGCGAGGAATGCGCCAAAACTTTGTCCGGCGGTGCCCATCAGTTTCACGCGTATGGTGTCGTCCGGCAGACCGGCGCTGCCATGGCGCTTCGCCACTTCATGCGACAGCATGGTGCCGACGGTGCGATTCACGTTGCGAATCGCGGTCTCGATGGTGACCACGCGCTTCGCGTCCAGGGCTTCCTTGGATTGCGCGATCAGTTCGTTGTCCAATGCATGTTCCAGCCCGTGATCCTGTTCCTCGGCATGGAAGCGCGCCACGCTGACAGGCATGTCAGGTTGATGGAAGATCTTGGAGAAATCCAGCCCCCTGGCTTTCCAATGCGTAATTCCCTTGCGCATGTCGAGCAGATCGCTGCGTCCGATCAGGTCGTCGAATTTGCGTATCCCCATCTGCGCCATTAGTTCGCGCACTTCCTCGGCGACGAAGAAGAAGTAGTTCACCACGTGTTCCGGTTGCCCGGTAAATTTCTTGCGCAGCGCCGGGTCCTGCGTGGCAACGCCAACCGGGCAGGTATTGAGGTGGCACTTGCGCATCATGATGCAACCCTCGACCACCAGCGGTGCAGTCGCGAAGCCGAATTCGTCCGCACCGAGCAGCGCGCCGATCAACACGTCGCGGCCGGTCTTCAATTGGCCGTCCACTTGCAGGCCAATGCGACCGCGCAACTGGTTCAGCACCAGCGTCTGCTGTGCCTCGGCCAAGCCCAGTTCCCACGGCGTGCCCGCGTGCTTCACCGACGATAGCGGCGACGCTCCGGTCCCGCCGTCGAAACCGGAAATCACAATGTGGTCGGCCTTGGCTTTGGATACGCCCGCAGCCACGGTTCCAACGCCGACTTCCGATACCAGCTTCACGGAAACGGAAGCGGACGGATTGGAATTCTTCAGGTCGTGTATGAGTTGCGCCAAATCCTCGATGGAATAGATGTCGTGGTGTGGCGGAGGCGATATCAGGCCGACGCCGGGCACCGAGTGACGCAGCTTGCCGATGTATTCCGACACTTTGCTGCCGGGCAATTGACCGCCTTCGCCGGGTTTTGCGCCCTGCGCCATCTTGATCTGGATCTGGTCGGCGCTGCTCAGGTATTCTGCCGTGACGCCGAAGCGGCCGGAGGCGACCTGCTTGATGCGCGAGCGCAGCGAATCACCTGCCTTCAGCGTCTGATCGGCTTCGATGCGGTGCTTGCCGATGATGTCCGACAGCTTTTCGCCGCCGTGCAGTACCTTGAAGCGGTTCGCATCCTCTCCGCCTTCACCGGTGTTCGACTTGCCGCCGATGCGGTTCATCGCTATTGCCAGCGTGGTGTGCGCTTCGGTGGAGATGGAACCGAGCGACATCGCGCCGGTCGCAAAACGCTTGACGATTTCCTTTGCCGACTCGACTTCTTCCAGCGGGACTGCCTTGCCCAGCGGCCTGATCTCGAATAAACCGCGCAACGTCATCTGGCGCCTGGTCTGGTCGTTGATGAGCTTGGCGTATTCCTTGTAGGTCGCGGCATTGTTCGAGCGCGTCGCGTGCTGCAGCTTGGCGATGGAGTCCGGAGTCCAGGTATGTTCCTCACCGCGAGTACGCCACGCATATTCGCCGCCCGCGTCCAGCATGTTCGCCAGCACCGGATCGTTGCCAAAGGCAGACAGATGTATGCGCACGGCTTCTTCCGCCACCTCCTTGAGGCCGATACCCTGAATCTGGGTTGCGGTTCCGGGGAAATATTGGCCGATGAAATCGCTGTTGAGGCCGATTGCTTCGAAGATTTGTGAACCGCAATAGGACTGATAGGTGGAAATGCCCATCTTGGACATCACCTTGAGCAGGCCCTTGTTGATTGCCTTGACGAAACGCTTCTGCGCATCCTTCACCGACAGGCCAGCGGGCAGTTCCAGCGACGCGAGACTATCATATGCCAGCCAAGGATATACCGCTTCCGCGCCGTATCCGGCAAGCAAGGCAAAGTGGTGTACCTCGCGTGCCGAGCCGGTCTCCACCACCAGTCCGGTGCCGGTACGCGAGCCTTTCTTCACCAAATGATGGTGTACTGCCGATGTCGCCAGCAGGGCCGGAATGGCTACGCGCTTGTCCGACAACGCACGGTCGGACAGGATCAGCACATTGAAGCCACCCGCCACTGCCTTGTCCGCCGCCGTGCGCAAAGCCTTGATGGCGGCCTCGCAGCCCGCCGCACCGTCCTTGACCGGGTAAGTCAAATCCAGCGTTCTGGATTTGTATTTGCCCTTGGTGAGCTTGTCGATGCCGTGCAGCTTGGCGGCGTCTTCATGCGACAACACCGGCTGATGCACTTCCAGGCGCGGCGCCGGCTTTGTTTCGTCCACACCGAGCAGGTTGGGCTTGGAGCCGATGAAGGAAGTGAGCGACATCACGATCTCCTCGCGGATTGGATCGATCGGCGGATTGGTCACTTGCGCGAACAACTGCTTGAAGTAGTTGTACAGCACCTTGTTCCTGTTCGACAGAATCGGCAGCGCTGCATCGCTGCCCATGGATCCGGTGGCTTCCTCGCCAGCGGTCGCCATCGGCAACATGATGAACTTGAGATCTTCCTGCGTGTAACCAAACGCCTGTTGCGCGTCCAGCAGACTAACTCGGGATTCGTATTTTTCCTCTGCCTTGGGCAGTTCGTCGAGGATGTAGCGCGATTGTTCGATCCACTTGCGGTAAGGCTTGGCCGTGGCGATCTGCTGCTTCAGCTCGGTGTCGTCGACGATGCGCCCGGCTTCCATGTCGATCAGGAACATCTTGCCCGGCTGCAGGCGCCACTTCTTTACAATCCTGGCCTGCGGGATCGGCAGCACACCCATTTCGGACGCCATCAGCACTACGTCGTCATCGGTGATCAGATAACGCGCGGGGCGCAGACCGTTACGGTCCAGTGTCGCTCCTATCATGCGGCCATCGGTGAAAGCCACGGCGGCGGGGCCGTCCCACGGCTCCATCAGCGCGGCATGGTATTCGTAGAAAGCGCGGCGCTCCTCGTCCATCAGCGGATTGCCGGCCCAGGCTTCGGGAATCAGCAGCATCATTGCATGTGGCAATGAGTAACCGCCCGCCACCAGCAGTTCCAGCGCATTGTCGAAACAGGCCGAGTCGGACTGGTTTTCAACGATGAGCGGCCACAGCTTGTCCAGGTCCTTGCCGAGGAATTTGGAGGACATCGCCGCATGGCGTGCCGCCATCCAGTTGACGTTGCCGCGCAGGGTGTTGATTTCGCCGTTGTGGGCGATCATGCGGAACGGGTGTGCGAGGTTCCAGGTGGGGAAGGTGTTGGTTGAGAAGCGCTGGTGCACCAGCGAGAACGCGCTGACCAGATCCTGGTCCTGCAGGTCGAGGAAATATTTGCCGACCTGGTCTGCAAGCAACATGCCCTTGTAAACCACGGTGCGCGAGGACATTGAGGGAATATAGAAACCCTTCCCTTGTCCTTTGGACAGCGCGCTGATCGCATGTTCGGCAGTCTTGCGGATGACGAACAGTTTGCGCTCGAAAGCATCCTGATCTGCGGTTTTCTTGCCTCGCCCGATGAATACCTGGCGCACCACCGGTTCAACCGCTTTCACGCTTGCCCCGAGGCCGCTGTTGTCCACCGGTACATCGCGCCATCCGAGCAGCGTCTGGCCTTCGGCCTTGATCTTGTCGGCAAGTATCTTTTCGCAGGCGACGAGCGCTTTGGCGTCGCGCGGCAGGAACAGCATGCCTACACCGTAATCGCCCGCCGCCGGCAGCGTGATCTTGTCTTTGCTCAGCACATTGCGCAGGAACGCATCCGGTACCTGGATCAGGATACCCGCGCCGTCGCCCGCCAATGGATCGGCACCAACCGCACCACGGTGCGTCAGGTTCTCCAGTATTTGCAATCCTTGGCTTACGCGGTCGTGACTTGCCAGACCCTTGATATGTGCGACGAAACCTACACCACATGCATCATGTTCATTGCGCGGATCGTATAGACCCTGCTGCGCGGGCAACGAAGAATTGTTCACCTTGTTCCTCACCTCTGTCATCCAACAAAACGGCGGCACAAGCCGCCTTCCAAATTTTTATGCGAAAGGGCGGGAATGCTACCTTAATCAGGGGGTGGAGGGCAACCTACTGATCAGATCTCTTCGATGGCGAAGATGCGGCGGTGTTCACGGATGGCATAGCGGTCGGTCATTCCGGCGATGTAGTCAGCCACCGCTCGGGAGCGCTCGGCTTCCGCCGACGGATTGAACTGGGGCGGCAACAGGCGCGGATCTTCGTAAAAAACAGTGAACAGATCGCCGATGATGCGGCGCGCCTTGGCGGTCATGCGCATGACGCGATAATGGCGGTAAAGGTGGGTGCGCAAAAAGGCCTTGAGTTCGCGATTAAGTTCGTGCATTTCCGCGCTGAACGCCACGATCGGCGGCGCGGCACGCACATCATCCACGCTTTGCGGTGCATGTTCACGAATGTTCAGTTCGGTCTGCGCGATGAGGTCGGTAACCAGGGTGTTGATCATGCGGCGCACCGTTTCGTGGACCACACGTCGCTCGGCAATATTCGGGTAGTTTGCGCGCACTTCGCTCAGATGATTCGAAAAAAGGCGCACTGACGACAACTGATCGAGAGTGAGAAGTCCGGAGCGCAAGCCATCATCCACGTCATGGTTGTTATAGGCAATCTCGTCGGCAAGATTGGCAATCTGTGCTTCCAGCGACGGTCGGCGCCTCTTCAGGAAGCGCTCGCCCACTATTCCCAATTGCGCCGCGTGTTGCGGGGAACAATGCTTGAGGATGCCTTCGCGCGTTTCGAAACAAAGGTTGAGGCCGTCGAAGGCCGCATAGCGCTCTTCCAGCACATCCACCACGCGCAAGGATTGCAGGTTGTGCTCGAAGCCGCCATGGTCCTTCATGCAGGCATTCAACGCTTCCTGCCCGGCATGGCCGAATGGCGTGTGTCCCAGGTCGTGCGCCAACGATACTGCCTCCACCAGGTCTTCGTTCAACGCCAGACGCCGCGCAATTGACCGGGCGATCTGCGCGACCTCTATGCTGTGGGTCAGGCGCGTGCGGAACAGGTCGCCTTCGTGGTTCACGAAGACCTGGGTTTTGTATTCGAGGCGGCGGAATGCCCCGGAATGAATGATACGGTCGCGATCGCGCTGAAACTCGCTGCGCCCCGGCGGTGCGGGTTCGGCGTGCGCTCTTCCGTGCGCGCTGACGCTGACCGCATACGAGGCGAGCAATGGCTCAGGCACTGCAGGCCTCCAGCGTTTGTTCCAATAGATGCTGCGGCACATCGCCCGTGATCACGGCATTCCCCAGCGACTTCAGCAGCACGAAGCGTACCTTGCCGTGTTCGACTTTCTTATCCAGCCCCATGAGTTGCAGGTATTTCTCAGCCCCCAACCCGGGCCCCGCTGTCGGCAGGCCCGCGCGTTCAAACAGCCGTCGTACGCGCAGTACATCCTCGGCGCCCAGCCATTCCAGGCGCCGCGACAGATCTGCGGCCATGATCGTCCCTGCCGCGACGCCTTCCCCATGCAGCCAGACGCCATAGCCCATGCCATTTTCGATCGCGTGGCCGAAGGTATGCCCGAGGTTTAGCAACGCACGCTCTCCGCTTTCGCGCTCGTCCGCGCCGACCACCTCGGCCTTGTTATGACAACTGCGCGCAATGGCGTACTGCAGAGCATCCGTATCCCGCGTCAGTAGTTTCTCCATGTTGGTTTCAAGCCATTCCAGGAATGGCAGATCACGTATCAGCCCGTACTTGATGACTTCCGCGATCCCGGCACGCAATTCCCGGTCCGGCAAGGTATTCAACGTCACGGTGTCCGCCAGCACGACTCCGGGCTGATAGAAGA
>CAVRYQ010000040.1:0-15427 GCA_963725375.1 uncultured Pseudomonadota bacterium
AAAGGCCGGTCAACGTCAGCATGCGCAGCACACCTCCAATGCGGTGCAATTCTTCCTGCGCATTCTTCAACGCCTGCCGCTCGCTTCCCGCAGACGAGAAATAGCTCTCCATATCCCGGCTGATGTTCGCCAGCGAGCTGTCCAGCCCGGGCTTGACTGACAACAGCGGCAAGGGATTGAATTGCTCCTGCACGTTCGTGCCCTTATAGCTTGAAACCGGATACGGAGCTGTTCAATTCCGTCGCCATGCTTTCTATCTGTGTCACCGATGCGTTGGTGCGTTGCGTACTGTGCGACGTCTGCTCGGTAATCTTCAGGATGTCATTCATGAACCCGGCCACTTCGCGCGCCATGTCAGTCTGTACCTGCGTGGAGACCGAGATGCTGTTCACCAGGTCGGCAAGTTCATGAGTCGATTTCTCGATCTCGCGCAGAGCCTGACCGGCGGCATTTGACAACTGCGCACCTTCGACCACGCCCTGGGTGCTTTTTTCCATCGCCGATACGGCGTCCTGAGTGTCGCCCTGAATCGTCTTCACCAGCATACCGATCTGCTTGGTCGCCTCGGCGGAGCGTTCCGCGAGGCGCTGCACTTCTTCCGCCACGACCGCGAAGCCGCGTCCCGCCTCACCGGCCGACGCCGCCTGGATGGCGGCGTTCAGCGCCAGCACGTTGGTCTGTTCGGTAATGTCCGAGATCAGGTCCACGATTTCACCGATCTCCTGCGAGCTCTCGCCGAGGCGCTTGATGCGTTTGGACGTATCCTGGATCTGCTCGCGGATGCCGTCCATGCTGGACACCGAATTCTGCACCGCGCGGGCGCCCCGCTCGGTCACTTCCAGCGTCCGGCGTGCCACTTCGGATGACTGCGCCGCGCTGTTGTCAACTTC
Organism: uncultured Pseudomonadota bacterium; assembly: GCA_963725375.1. Lineage (GTDB taxonomy): Bacteria > Pseudomonadota > Gammaproteobacteria > Burkholderiales > Gallionellaceae > Sideroxyarcus. The sequence continues at coordinate 891 of CAVRYQ010000040.1, forward strand.
CTGGATAGACTTTGTCATGAGCTCGACCGCGCCGCCCGCATCGCGAATCTCTTCGGCCTGCTTCCGCGTCGCATTCAGCAATTCCTTGGTGACCGCACCCGCTTCACCTGTGGCCCGTTCCACCTGTCTGGACGCCGTCGTCACACGCAGGACCAGCTTGCGCAACTCATCGGTCGTGTAATTGACCGAGTCTGCGATCGCGCCCGTGATGTCCTCCGACACAGTCGCGCGGATGGTCAGGTCGCCGTCGGCGAGATCCGACAACTCGTTCATCAGGCGCAGAATGGCCTGCTGGTTGGTGCGGTTGGTTTGGCCTGCCTCGCGTTCGCGCCGCTTCGATTCGTCCAGATATATCTTAGACAGCGTCAGCAGGAGCAAGAGCAGCATGCCGCCAGAGAAAAACACCACGAAGCTGGAGAATCGGCTGGCCGTCGAACCTTCATAGCTGTTCACCAGGTTCTGCGCCGCCGTCAGCAATTGGTCACCCTCTTCCTGAACGCGCCGCCCCGCCAGACGCGCGGACAGCACATGGTCTGTATTCGCTGCAATGAAACCCACCACCGACTGGTAACCTTCGAAGTCGTCCTTCAATAGCATCACGGTCGCATCGCTTTGCGGCATGTCGCCGATCAATGCCTGCGCTTCGTTCATCTTCGCATCCAGGCCCGGCAACTCCTCCGTCGAAGCTGAAGTCAGCACCATCTGCACCGCGCCGGTGACCTGCTCCACCAGCAGGTTCAGGCGATCGGCTTTCTGCTTGTAGGCAGGTGCCGCAGCCTCCGCAACCTGGTTAGCGAGGTTGATCAGTTCGCGCTGGCCCGCCGCGCCACGCTGCAACGTCACCAGCAGCGGTCGACCTTTTTCTAGTTCGTCCATCAAGCCGTTCATGCGCTTCCAGTGGGCCAGCAGATCATTCAATGGCGCACGCGCCACACCTGCCGTCGAGGGAAATTTGTCACCACCCTTGTCCAGGGATTCGATGATGGCGGAAAATTCGGTGCGGGTATCCCCCAGTTCTTCAAAGGCTGCCGAGTCGCCCGAAAAGCTGGCCGCCGCGTCTTTCGCGAGACGCTGCGACAACATCAGCAACTTGGATGAGCTCGCAACATAGTGGGAGCTGTAGGAGGTATCGCGCGTATCGATATAGGTAAATGCCGCCGCGATGAACAGGAACATCAGCAACAGTCCGCCCAGAACTCGCAATTGCCTGTCGAACGACAGTCTACCAAGCCACGGTATTTGTATCGTCTTGACCTCTTTTTTCAGAGCTTCATTCTTGTTGACGAATCCCTGCGGTTTTTTATCCGACAATTTGAACGGTAACTTGAACGCCATCTCTGTTCTCCTTCCGGGCGCGACCTACGCCCCGATTTGTAAAAATTCAGGTTGCTGCAGCAACTTCGCCATTTCCAGCTTGTGCCAGACCTGCCCGCTGCCATCCTTCAGGCAGATCTCGCCATCTTCATCGCTTCTTTCCCAGTCTGTGGCATTGCGAAGCCCCAGCACGCGCGACACCAGCAAGCCCGCGTTGAAGGAAAACTTCTGGCCTGCCAGCAGCACGCGGCTCTGTCCTTCGTGTGGAATCGCGGCGCCGCCCAGGTAAACACCAAAATCAATGATGCTGTACAGGTTGCCGCGCACGTTGGCAACGCCGCAATACCAAGGCTTGGTCAAGGGCACGCGCGTCAATGGTGGCGGGGACAGGACTTCGTTGATGTCCGACATATCGACCAGCCATAGCTTCTCGCCGACCTGCACGCCTAGGGTGGATACACTTTTGCCACCGCCCGCCGCCCTGGCTTGCAGCCGCTCCAGCACATTCTGTTGAAACTCGCGCAGGTTGAAACGCTTCGACATGTGCGTCCGGCGCCTAGCCCAAGGCCGCGATCTTGCTGAGAAGCTCTTCCGCGCCGATCGGCTTGGTGATGTAATCCTTCGCGCCTTGGCGCATGCCCCAGATCTTGTCCGTCTCCTGCCCCTTGGTCGTGCAGATGATGATCGGGATGTGACTGGTCGCCGGGTCTTGGGTGATCGCGCGGGTCGCCTGAAAGCCATTCAGTCCCGGCATGACCACGTCCATCAGGATCAGGTCGGGCAATTCGGTTTTGGACTTTTCCACTGCCTTCTCACCGCTCTCCGCATACACGACCAGATACCCCTTTTTTCCGAGGATATCTCCCAGCACGTGGCGTTCCGTTGCGGAATCATCCACGACCATTACCTTGTTAATTGCCATATTCCATTCCCCCGCTATGTTTTGTCGTATGCATGGCCACAGCTTCGATCAGGCTTTTTTTGCTGAACGGCTTGGTCAGGTATTGATCGGCGCCGACCAGCTTTCCGCGGGCGCGGTCAAACAGGCTGTCCTTGCTGGTCAGCATGACCACCGGCGTATCCTTGAATTCCGCATGGTTTTTGATGAGCGCACAGGTCTGGTAACCATCCAGACGCGGCATCATGACATCGACAAAGATGATGTCGGGCCGGTTGTCGACCACCTTGGAAAGTCCGTCAAACCCGTCTTCAGCCAGTACGACCTTGCAACCGGCCTGCGACAGGAATATCTCGCCGCTGCGGCGTATGGTATTGCTGTCGTCGATGAGCACCACACGGATACCAGCCAGACCTTCGCCCACGTCTTCACCTTTTCCCTGATTGATCCACGCCCACCTCGCAGCGACCGTCCCCATACCCCGGATGCTACCGCATTTGTCGTCGTGCGTTCAATGTTTCCGCGCCTCGCGGTGCGATCACGCAGGCAACGCGGCGTCTGGCCGTCATTCCGACTGCTTCCACTTTATCGAACAACCCATACTGGCAATCTGCTCCCGCGGGCCCTGCCCGGTCTTCGCCACCTGCAGCATGGCGTTGAACAGGTCGCGCGGCGCATCCGGCACTGCGTCCTTGCGCGATGCATCCAGGCGACCGCGGTACTGCAGTTCAAGATCGGCATTGAAACCGAAGAAATCCGGCGTGCATACGGCGCCGTAATCCTTCGCGACCTGCTGCGTTTCGTCCCATACGTAAGGGAACGGGTAGTTGTATTGCCGTGCGACGAGCTTCATGTTGTCAAACGAGTCCTCGGCATAATCGGCCGGGTCATTGGACATGACGGCAATGCTGTTGATGCCGTGCCGCTGCAGTTCGAGCACATCGCGAATGATACGGTCGCGGACTGATTTGACATAAGGACAGTGGTTGCAGATGAACATCACCAGCAGACCGTTCCTGCCGCGTGCGCTTTCCAGTGTATAACGTTTGTCATCCACACCCGGAAGATCGAACGGGCGGGCTTTCCAGCCAAAATTGCATAGCGGTGGTTGCAGACTGACCATGATTCTTCCTCCCTGAAGACCTGCGCTGTTGCGTCAGGCATTATATTATCATGCCCGTCCCGACGCTCTTACCGACCATGTCCGCACCAAGATTTTACTGCCCGCCGCCGCTCCCCAGAGACAGCGGCCATGAGTTGCCGCCCGAAGCGGCCCACCACGCCAGCCGCGTATTGCGTCTGCGCGCAGGCAACGCAATACGGATCTTCGATGGACTCGGCAATGCACTAGACGCCACGATCGGTTCCATCGAGGGCAAGCGCGTCATGCTCGATAACCTGCAGCCCCTCGCGGAACAACGGGAGCCCGCTTTGCGCATCGTGCTGGCGCAGGCCATGAGCACCAGCGAGAAAATGGACTGGGTGGTGCAAAAGGCCACCGAGCTGGGAGCGGCCGAGTTCGTGCCGGTTCAGACCCGGCGCAGCGTGGCGAAACTTGTCGGCCCGCGCGCCGCGAAGCGCGCTGAACATTGGCACAATGTCGCGATCTCCGCCTGTGAACAATGCGGGCGCAACACGTTGCCGCAACTGCATCAGCCGCAGGAACTGGACACATGGCTGGAGGCGACGCGCCTCGCGCCCGGCAGCAAATTCATCCTGCTGCCCGAAGGTACCGGCAAGCTGCAGTCCCAGCCCGTGCCTCAGACTCGCGTGACGCTCCTCATCGGACCGGAAGGCGGTTTCACCGACGATGAAGCCGACGCCGCGCAACGCGCCTGTTTCGTTCCCGTCCTGCTCGGGCCGCGGGTATTGCGCACCGAGACCGCCGCCGTTGCAGGCATCGCCGCCCTTCAGACGCTGTGGGGCGATTTCAACTGACACGAAAGGATACGCCATGCCCTACGTCAATATTCGCATCGCCGGTAGTCTCAGCCGCGAACAGAAAGCGCGAATTGCCGAGGAAATCACCGACACGCTGGAACGTATCGCGCACAAGCCGAAGTCCTATACCTACATTGCCTTCGATGAGCTGCCGGATGAGAACTGGGCAATCGCGGGCAAACTGCTGGATGAGGAGTAGCCCTGTGTGCGGCGACGCCCGGGGACGCAGCGTCTCGATGCCGCGCCAATCGTTCGCGCGATTTGAAATATAATGCCCGCGCCTGCATCCTGCACCGCTCCACCGAACATGAGGAGTCAACCGAACACCATGCCAACCGCCCCCGCCAGCCCTCCGCCCGATTTTGTTGCGTGGTTCCGCTCCGTGGCGCCTTACGTCAATGCGTTCCGCGGCAAGACGTTTGTCATCGCATTCGGCGGCGAAGTCGTGGCGGACGGCAAGTTCGTCGAGCTGACCCATGACTTCAATCTTCTGGCGGCGCTGGGCATACGGCTGGTGCTGGTGCACGGCGCACGGCCACAGATCGAACATAGACTGGCACAGAGCAACATCGAAGGCAGTTATCACCACGGCATCCGTCTGACCGATGCCGAGACCATGCAATGCGTCAAGGAGGCGGTCGGCCGCGTGCGCGTCGAGATCGAGGCGTTGCTGTCGCTGGGCCTGGCAAATTCTCCGATGGCCAATGCCGACATTCGCGTGGCTGGCGGCAATTTCATCACTGCCCAGCCCATCGGAGTGATTAACGGCGTGGACCTGATGCATACCGGCTGCGTGCGCAAGGTGGATGTTGCCGCGCTCAAGGATCGCATGGAGTTCGGCGAGGTGGTGCTGCTGTCGCCACTGGGCTACTCGCCCACGGGGGAGGTCTTCAACCTGACGCTGGAAGACGTTGCCACCGCGACCGCCGTCGCGCTCGATGCGGACAAGCTGATCTTTCTGACCGATACCGATGGCGTGCATGGCAAGGAAGGCGCGCTGCTGAAGGAACTGACCATCGCCGAAGCCGGCAAGCTGCTGTCCGGCAAACGCAAACTTCCGGATGATGTTGGCCTGTTCCTGCCCTGTGCGGTGCGCGCCTGCGAAGCGGGCGTGGCAAGGACGCATCTTGTCAGCCGCCATACCGACGGTGCGCTGTTGCAAGAGTTGTTCAGCGACGAGGGCATCGGTACCATGGTGGTGGAAAGCACGCTCAACACCCTGCGCGACGCGACCATAAAGGATGTCGGCGGTATCCTGCAACTGTTGCAGCCCCTGGAAGCAGAAGGCATTCTGGTGAGGCGGTCGCGCGAGTTGCTGGAGCGCGAGATCAGTCGTTTCGTGGTGCTGGAACACGGTCATCGCATCATCGGCTGCGCAGCGCTTTATCCATTTGCAGACGAAAAGTCGGGGGAGCTGGCCTGTCTTGCAGTGCAGCCAGGCGCGCGCGATCACGGCTACGGCGATGTCCTGCTCAAGCATATCGCCGCACGCGCAAAGACGCTGCGGCTGCAAAAGCTGTTCGTGCTGACCACACGCACGGCGCACTGGTTCATCGAGCGCGGATTCAAGGAAGTCGACGTGGAACAGCTCCCGGCCCAGAAAAAAACGCTCTACAACTATCAGCGGCGGTCCAAGGTTTTTGTGCTGGTCCTGCGGTAAAGCACGTTTTGGCAGGACTCCCCGCTCAGGCACCCGGGCCGGGTACGTCGGGGGCCGGGGTTCTTTCCGGATCGAGTGGCGCTGGATTTAGGCGCGCATTCACGGTAATGTCACATTCTTCAAGCATACTCCCGGAGTGAACTTCATCATGGCAAGAACAGTACAGTGTGTAAAACTTGGGCGCGAAGCGGAAGGACTGGATCGTCCTCCCTATCCCGGCGCGCTCGGCCAGCGCATTTTTGAGAACGTGTCCAGGGAAGCCTGGCAAGGCTGGATCAAGTTCCAGACCATGTTGGTGAACGAAAATCGCCTTAATCTCGCCGATGTCCGGGCGCGCAAATACCTTGCCGAGCAAATGGAGAATTATTTCTTCGGTGCCGGTACCCAGATGCCCACTGGATACGTCCCTCCCAAAAACTGAATCGCTGCAGACACGCAGTGCGCTGACGCTCCACTCATGGCAAAGACCTTCCCGCCGCAAAATTTCCTGAACCGCGAACTCGGACTGCTCGAATTCAACCGGCGCGTACTGGCCCAGGCCGAGGACGCGTCCGTACCCTTGCTTGAGCGGCTGAGATACCTGTGCATCGTCAGCAGCAACCTAGATGAGTTCTTCGAGATCCGCGTTGCCGGACTGAAGGAACAGGCCAAGCTGGGCGGTCTCGCAGCCGGCCCTGACGGGCTGGAGGCGCCCCAGATTCTCAAGCGCCTGTATGCACCCACGCACCAGCTCATCGCGCGGCAATATCAACTGTTCAACGAAGAACTAGTTCCCGCCCTGGCGGCGCAAGGCATCAAGTTCCTGCGCCGCACGCATTGGGACGACGCGCAGCAAGCCTGGGTCAAGGATTTCTTCCTGCGCGAAGTGATGCCCGTATTGACGCCGATCGGACTGGACCCGGCACATCCCTTTCCGCGCGTGCTCAACAAGAGCCTGAACTTCGCCGTCGAACTGCAAGGCAAGGACGCTTTCGGACGCAACTCCGCCAAGGCGATCGTGCAGGCGCCACGAGTGTTGCCGCGCGCCATCCTGATGCCGCCGGAAATCTCGGGCTGCCCTTACGGTTTTGTGTTCCTTTCCTCCATCCTGCATGCGCATGTCGGCGAATTGTTCACCGGCATGGAGGTACGTGGCTGTTACCAGTTCCGCGTGACGCGCAACAGCGACCTGTTCGTGGATGAAGAGGAAGTGAAGAACCTGCGCATCAGCCTGCAGGGCGAGCTGCCCCAGCGCCACTTTGGCGATGCGGTGCGCCTGGAGGTCGCCGATAACTGCCCCGCGGCCATGTCGGAATTCCTGCTTCAGCAGTTCGAATTGAAGGACGAAGACCTCTACTGCGTGAAAGGTCCCGTGAATCTGGTGCGGCTGATGCGCATCCCGGACCAGGTCGCGCGCGACGATCTCAAATTCACCCCTTTTGTCTCCGGCATGCCGATCCTGCTGCAAAAGAAGGGCGCAGACATGTTCAAGGTGCTGCGCAAAAGCGATGTACTGCTGCATCACCCCTACCAGTCCTTCAAGCCGGTGATTGACTTCATTCAGCAGGCCGCAGCGGATCCGAGCGTAGTGGCCATCAAGCAGACGGTGTACCGCACCGGGGTCGATTCAGAGCTGATGGAAGCACTGATGGCGGCCGCGCGCAACGGCAAGGAAGTCACTGTGGTTGTGGAATTGCTCGCGCGCTTCGACGAAGAAGCCAACATCAACTGGGCCAGCCGCCTGGAAGAGGTGGGTGCGCATGTGGTGTACGGCGTGGTGGGGCACAAGACGCACGCGAAAATGCTGATGGTGGTGCGGCGCGAAGACAACAAGTTGCGCCGCTACGTTCACCTGGGCACCGGCAATTATCATCCGCGCACCGCCAAACTTTATACCGACTTTGGCCTGTTCACGAGCAACGAGGAAGTGTGTGCCGACGTGAATCAAGTTTTCATGCAGCTCACCGGCCTGGGCAAGGCGAGCACGCTGCGCCACTTGTGGCAGTCCCCGTTCACCCTGCACGCCAATGTGCTGGCCGCTGTCCGCAACGAAGCCAAACTGGCCAGGGACGGCAAGCGCGGGCATATCATCGCCAAGATGAATTCGCTGCTGGAGCCGGAGATCATTACGGCCCTGTACGAGGCTTCACAGGCAGGCGTCAAGATCGAGCTGATCGTGCGCGGAGTGTGCGCACTGCGCCCCGGCGTCGCCGGCCTGTCGGAGAATATTCGCGTGCTTTCCATCATCGGGCGGTTCCTCGAACACACGCGCATTTTCTATTTCCGCAACGACCTGGCGCACGACGTCTACTTGGCCAGCGCAGACTGGATGGACCGCAATTTTTTCCGCCGCATCGAAGTATGCTTCCCGGTGCTTGATGAAAAGCTCAAAAAGCGGGTGTTGGACGAAGGCTTGAAGATATACTTGAAGGACAACTGCCAGGCATGGGATATGGACTGCAACGGCTACTGGCACCGCAAGTCGCCGACGCGCGGCGCCCTGCACTGCGCGCAACCCGCCTTGCTGCAGGACCTCGCGCTGCCACTTGCGGCGACGGACGCGGATTAGTCCTTCTTCGGGCGGCCGGTCTTGATCTTTTCGAGACTGGTTATCGCACGCTTCAACTGCGCAACGCCCAATCTGGAGAAAGCCTGCAGGCTGGCACGCAGGAGTTCGCTTTTCTTGACATGCAGTCCGGCTTTGAGCGCCTTCTGCTTGAGCGCCGCGATCAAATCGTAATCCGCTTGCGGCATGGTAAAGCTGTCGCGCACGACCTTGATCTTGGTGTCCGTCTTTTTTTTCTGTTTCTTTTCCGGCTTGGCGGCAACCTTTGCCGATGCGGGCTTGCGTACAACGGGTGATTTCCTGACGGCAGGTTTACGTGCGGCAGTACTGTTCATCTCTGACCCCCTGGTTTGAATGTAGCTCATTCAGTATATACGGTATATTCTGGCAACCGGTAGTGTAATAAATGGGAACATCAATGGAACTCATACTTTGGCGGCACGCCGAAGCAGCCGAGGGGCTACCTGATCACGGGCGCGCACTCACCGACAAGGGGCAGCGGCAGGCCGAACGCATGGCTGACTTCCTGTCCGGGCGGCTGCCACAAAATACCCGTGTCCTGGCCAGTCCCGCGGTACGCGCGCAACAGACGGCCGCTGCGCTCTCCGCCCAGTTCATCACCGCACCCAACATCGGAGTGCATGCTACCCCGCAGACCGTCATTGCCGCCGCCGGCTGGCCGACTGCCGGTGGCGCAGTCCTGCTGGTCGGCCACCAGCCATGGATGGGCGAACTGGCCGCACTGCTGATGACGGGCCAGGCAGATTTCTGGAGCGTGAAGAAGGGCGCTGTCTGGTGGTTCAGCCACCGCGAAAGAGAGGGCGGTTTCCAGACCGTGTTGCGTCTCGTCATCGCGCCGGATCAACTGTAATTCAGCAAGGAGATTTCATGTTTGAATCTGCCGAACTCGGACACAAGATTGACAAGGCGACCTACGATCAAGAGGTCCCGAACCTGCGCGAGGCGCTTCTCGATGCGCAGTTCGATTTGGCGGAAAAGGCGGAATTCCCGGTCATCATTCTCGTTGGCGGCGTGGACGGCGCAGGGCGCGGGGAAACCGTGAACCTGCTCAACGAATGGATGGATCCGCGCTTCATCCAGACCCAGGGCATGGGCGACCCCTCCGACGAGGAAATGGAGCGGCCCATGATGTGGCGGTTCTGGCGCGCCCTGCCACCCAAGGGAAGGATAGGTTTGTTTCTGGGATCCTGGTACACCTGGCCTATCCTGAATCGGGTGATGGGCCTGACCAAGCCTGCCGAGCTCGACCAGAGTCTGGAACGCGCGAAACGCCTGGAAAAGATGCTGACGGACGAAGGCGCACTCATCATCAAATTCTGGCTGCACCTGTCCAAAGAGATGCAGGAAAAGCGTCTCAGGCTGCTGGAAAGCAATTCCAGGACCCGTTGGCGCGTGAACAAGCGCGATTGGGACCACTATAAACGGTACGACAAGTTCCTGAGCGTCAGCGAAAGCGTCATCCGCCATACGAGCACCGCAGAAGCCCCGTGGATCATCGTCGAAGGCTCGGACGCACGCTATCGCAGCCTGACCGTGGGCAGGGTCGTTCTCGAGGCCCTGCGCAAGCGCCTGACGGAGTCTGGCAGGAGGAAGGAACCGCACGTTCGCGCCGCGCCGCTTCTGCCTGCGATCGACAAGCTGAACATTCTGGAGACGCTTGATCTCGCGCAGACGCTGGAAAAGAAGAAATTCGACAAGGAGCTGGAAAAATATCAGGGCAAGCTGGCCCGGCTGACGCTCGATCCGCGCTTCAAGGACATCACTGTGGTGGCAATTTTCGAGGGCAACGATGCAGCTGGCAAAGGCGGGGCCATCCGCCGCATCACCAGCGCGGTCGATGCGCGCCAGTACGAGGTTGTCCCGATCGCCGCACCCACGGAAGAAGAGCGTGCCCAGCCTTACCTGTGGCGCTTCTGGCGACACATTCCGCGCAAGGGTCGCATCACCATCTTCGACCGCTCCTGGTATGGGCGCGTACTGGTCGAGCGGGTGGAAAAATTCTGCTCCGAATTCGACTGGATGCGCGCTTACCACGAGATCAACGATTTTGAGGCGCAACTGGTACGCCACCGCACCGTGGTCGTCAAATTCTGGTTGAGCATCAGCAAGGAAGAGCAGTTGCGCCGCTTCAAGGAACGCGAAAAGATCGGCTTCAAGCGCTTCAAGATCACTGACGAGGATTGGCGCAACCGCAGCAAGTGGGACGCTTACGAGCAGGCCATCGGCGACATGGTGGACCGGACCAGCACCGAGGCTGCACCGTGGACACTGGTTGAAGCCAACGACAAGAACTTTGCGCGTATCAAGGTCCTGAAGACGCTGTGCCAGCGCATCGAAACCGCGATGAAGAAAGCCTAGCGTTACGGCAATGTACGGACTGGTTGTACCAGCACATACGGCCTGACCACCACTGCCCAGACATCTGCGTCGGACTCATGCCACGCCAGCGCCTGCGCGTCCGAAACGCGGGAGATCTGTCCGGTATCCATCCATTGCTTCACTTGCGCCTTGTTGTCCCTGGATATCTGCAGCGCAACCTCGACGAGGTCCAGCCCCTCATTCACGAAGATCGACGCCCCGCTGGCAAAGAACCGTTGCAGCTCCTTCCACGCAATGCGTGAAGTCTCCAGATTGATGTTGATGCGCTCGATATCCTGCTGGCTGAGTGTCATGTGCAACAGACTTTCCGGGTGATCTTGATATTTACGCAGGGCATATTTTTCCCGTGAATGGAAAATTGAGCCGGTTCACGACATCACGCTGCCAGTTTCCATTTCATTTTCTCCCCCGCCCGCAACGGCACCAGCCTGTGCTCGCCAAACACCAGGGACGCAGGCACCACCCATTCTTCCTTGATTAGCGTTATCTGTTCCTTGTTGCGCGGCAGGCCGTAGTAGTCGGCGCCGTAAAAGCTGGCGAAACCCTCCAGCCGATCCAGCGCACCGGCCGCGTCGAAGGCTTCGGCATACAGTTCAACGGCGGCGTGCGCGGTGTAGCAACCGGCACAGCCGCAGGCGTTTTCCTTGGTGTGTTGCGCATGCGGAGCACTGTCGGTGCCGAGGAAGAATTTCTGGCTGCCGCTAATGGCCGCCTTGACCAGTGCCTCGCGGTGCGTCTCGCGTTTGAGCACCGGCAGGCAGTAATAATGCGGGCGAATACCGCCGACCAGCATGGCGTTGCGGTTGTACAGCAGGTGATGCGCCGTGATGGTCGCGGCGATATTGTCTGGCGCGTCCGCAACAAATTGGGCGGCGTCCCTCGTGGTGATGTGCTCGAATACGACGCGCAGCTCGGGCAGGTCCTTCAGCAGCGGCTGCAGCACGCGCTCGATGAACATCGCCTCGCGGTCGAACACGTCCACGCTGCTGTCCGTCACTTCGCCGTGCACCAGCAACGGCATGCCGCAACGCTGCATTTCATCCAATGCCGCATAGGTCTTGCGCAAACCGGTTACCCCTGCGTCGGAGTTGGTGGTTGCCCCGGCCGGATACAGCTTCACCGCATGGACGGCACCACTCTGCCTGGCTTTGCGTATCTCTTCCGCGCCGGTGTTGTCGGTCAGGTACAATGTCATGAGCGGCTCGAAGTGGGCTCCCGCGGGCAACGCCGAGAGAATGCGCTGACGGTATTGCAGCGCCAGTACCGTAGTGGTCGCGGGAGGGCGCAGATTGGGCATCACTATGGCCCGGGCAAACTGGCGCGCCGTATCGGGCAGCACCGCATGCATCAGCGCATCATCGCGCAGGTGCAAGTGCCAGTCGTCGGGACGAACAAGGGTAAGCGTTCTCATGCCCGCATTCTAGCAGTTAGCGGAGAAACAGATCAGCGCCGACATTTTCTAGCTGCGGCCAGCCACCCACTGCGCGGCCACTTCCGCCACGCGTTGGCCGAATTGTCGGCCCGTCTCCAGATCGCCCGGCAGCATTTCGCCAGGTGACGCATCGGAAGGTGAAACAGACATGGCGCCGCTGAAAGAGCCGACATAGTTTACATCGTTGCGCTGTGCCGCCTTGCTGTTGGACGGCATCAGGCCCGTGCCCACCCAGATCATGCCGTGCTGCATGGCAAGCGTGAAGAGGTAGTGCAGCGTGGAAAGTTTGTCGCCGTTCATTGTGGCGGAGTTGGTGAAGCCAGCCGCAATCTTGTTCTTCCATTTTTGCGCAAACCAGGGTTTGGAGGAAGCATCGGCGAATTTCTTGAACTGCCAGCTCACCGAGCCCATGTAGGTGGGCGAGCCCATGATGATGGCGTCGGCCGCATCCAGCGTCGCCCATTCGGCGTCGCTCAGATTGCCCTCGCTGCTGATTGCCATCACGATCGCATTGGCACCTGCCGCAACGGCCTGTGCCAGTTTTGCCGTATGCCCATATCCGCTGTGATACACCACCACAATGCTCGCCATATCCCGCTCCCCTGCAGTTGATTCAATATGGCCGAAGCGTATCACTTCGGCGGAAGATGACAAGCTCTCGGTTTACCGGATTATTCCGGCAATACCTTGTGCTCCAGCGCCCGCTGGTAGAGTTCGTTCTTGCTTGCGCCGGTGATTTTTACGGCCAGTTGCACCGCCTGTTTCAGGGGCAGTTCTTCCAGCAAACAAACCAGCGTGCGCTCGGTGTCGGCGTCCAGGCCTGCGCATGGCGCGGCACCCGATACCAGCACCACGAATTCGCCGCGCTGGTTATTCTGGTCGCCGTTCAACCACGCCATCGCCTCGCCCAGCTTGCAGCGGTGGATATTTTCGAAAAGCTTGGTGAGCTCACGCGCAAACACGATCTCGCGTTCATCGCCGAATACCGCATGCATATCGTCGGTACATTCCAGGATTCTATGTGGTGCCTCATGGAACACCAGGGTATAGGGATGCCGGGCCAGCACCTGTAGTACGTTCCGACGGGCTGCCGATTTGTTCGGCAGGAAACCGTAAAACAGGAAATGTGGCGAACTCAGGCCGGAAGCTGACAGCGCGGCGACAACTGCACTCGGCCCTGGAACCGGGATAACGCGAAAACCAGCTTCGCGCACGGCCTCCACCAGTACCGCACCCGGATCACTTACCGCCGGCGTACCCGCATCGGTGACCAGGGCAACAATTTGGCCCTGCTGCAACAAGGCAATGATCTTGTCCGCCGCGCCCCGTTCGTTGTGCTGGTGCAAAGCCAGCAGGCGTGCATCGCCGATTCCATGATGTTGCAACAAATGCCGCGTGTTGCGGGTGTCTTCCGCCGCAATCGCGTCGGCTGCGGCCAGTACCTCCAGCGCACGCAGGGTAATGTCACTTAAATTTCCAATCGGTGTGGCGACTACATATAATGCACACTCTGTATTTTGCCTGGGCTTGATATGCAAACTGTCGCCTCTGTGTCTGGTTGGTTGCGCGGGTTATTTATCGCCGCACTATACGTGAGCGTTTTTGGCTGCGCCACTCCGGTGCCAACGGTCCCGGCGGCGGCCCCTGCCCCGGTACCGCAATTGCCCGCAGTTCCGGCGCCACTTCCCGCCGCGACGTCCGAAGCGGCTGCCGCGCAGCCGCCTGTGGTTACGGAGGCGATCCCCGCAGCGGCTCCGCTGGTGTCCGTTCCCTTGCCCGCGATCAGCACGGAACCCACCGTCCCGCACATCGCGCTGTTGTTGCCATTGGACTCGCCGGTTTTTGGCAAGGCCGCTGCTGCGGTACAGCAGGGATTTCTCGCCGCGGCCGCCCAGGAGGCGAACGGCTTGCCAGTGCGTATTTATCCCTGCAAGGATGAAAGCACCGAGATCGCCGCGCTCTATCAGAAGGCGCTGCGCGCCGGGGCAGTAGCCGCAGCCGGCCCGCTCACGCGCGACGGGGTTGCCGCACTGGCGGCGCAAGGCCCGATCACGACACCCACTTTGGCGCTCAACCTGGCGGAGGGCGCACGCAGCGACCAGCTCTATTTCTTCGGCCTCCCGCCGGAAGCCGAAGCGCGCCAGGCAGCGCAAAGCGCCACGACGGCGGGGTTACTCAGTGCCACGGTTGTGTCCACCAATTCGGCGCTGTCAAAGCGCCTTGCGCAGGCATTTTCCGACGAATGGCAACGCGAGGGTGGCATCTTGCGGGCGGGGATCATCTACGACGGCGACCCCACCCCCCTGCAAGAACTTTCGCAGGAACCGGGCGGCTCCGTTTTTCTTGC
>CAVRYQ010000041.1:0-16609 GCA_963725375.1 uncultured Pseudomonadota bacterium
TCATTGTCGCAATCGAACGCGCCAGAGCCTTCCTGGTCGGAGTAGCCGAAGGCGCCCATCCAGTCGAAGGCTGCCTCTTTTACGAAGCCACAAAGCTCGTCGAATTCTTTTTCGGTTTCGCCGGGGAAGCCAACGATGAAGGATGTCCGTAAGGTGACACCCGGAATTTCCCGCCGCATCTTCTCCATCGATCGGCAGGAATATGTCCGCTCCGCCACCACGCTTCATGCGTTTCAAAACCGTCGCCGAAGCATGCTGCAGGCGGGCACATCGATATAAGAGCAAATGTTGTCATGGGCGGCGATCGTTGTCAGCAGTCGCCCTGTAATCTTGTTCGGATAAGCGTAGAGGAAGCGAATCCACTGCAGGCCCTCGACGAAAGGTTAATTTTTCCAGCAGCAGCGCCAAGCCATCTTTCAATCCCAGATCCTCGCCGTAGCAAGTCGTATCCTGCCCGATGAGAGTGATCTCGCGTACGCCGTTTTGCGCCAACCGCTCGGCTTCGGCGATTACAGATTCGAACCGGCGCGAGCGAAATTGGCCGCGAAGCTGTGTTTCGTCTGCCACAGTTCCAGGATATCGTCGCGCAAGCGTTCGCCGGTCAGCACGTCCAGCGCAGAAAATGCCTCATCCATCAGCAGGACCTCGGGTTCCAGAACCAAGGCGCGGGCGATGCCGACGCGCTGGCGCATGCCGCCTGACAGTTCCCGCGGCAAGGCGCCTTCAAATCCAGACAGACCGATCAGTTCGATTGCGGCTTCTGCGCGTCGTGCCCTATCAGCGGGCGCCATGCCCTTTGCCTCAAGGCCCAATTCCACGTTCTTTTGCACCGTCAGCCAGGGGAACAGGGCGAAGGACTGGAATACCATGCTGATGGCATGTGCCGGTCCGTACAGGGGCAGCCCCCGATACAGCACTTGGCCGCGGTCAGCCGCGATCAGTCCGGCCATGATGCGCAGCATGGTTGATTTTCCCGAACCAGACTGGCCCAGCAACGCCACGATCTCTCCTTCGTTCAGGGTGAAATCGACATCCTCCAGGACGGATCGCGATGAGCCATCGGCGGAACGGAAGGATTTGCCCACGGATTTGAGTTCGATGACAGGTGTAGCCATTGCGCGAGTCCTCAGAAATGCAGGCGGTCTTCGGCCATGCGATAGAGCCGACGCCAAACAAAATGATTGAATCCCATGACGAAGACGCACATCACGCCGATCCCCAGGGCGATCCGGGGGAAGTCGCCAATGGCGGTCTTTTCTGCGATGTAGCTGCCGATGCCGTGAGCCTGCAGCGTGGTACTGCCCCAGGTCACATATTCCGCGACGATGCTGGCGTTCCACGATCCGCCGGAAGCCGTGATGGCGCCGGTGACGAAGCTCGGAAAGATCGCCGGTAGCAGATAGCGGCGCCACTTGAGCCAGCCGCTCAGGCCCAGGTTCTGCGCGGCATAACGCAATTCCGTCGGCACCGTGGAGGCGCCCGCAATGACGTTGAACAGAAGGTACCACTGGGTACCCAAAATCATCAGGGGCGACAGCCAGATATCGGGATTGAGCCCGAAGCGAACCACGGCGACCACGGCCACGGGAAACGTCAAATTGGCCGGAAACGCCGCGAGGAACTGGATGATCGCCTGAGCGCGCGAAGCGAGTCTCGGATTCATTCCGATCTTCACTCCGATCGGGATCCAGATCAGCGCGGCGAGGAAGATCAGGATGACCACGCGCAGCATCGTGTAGAAGCCGAGGACGCACACCCGGCCCACTTCGCTCCATCCAACTTCGGTATGAATGAAGTGGGCAAGCATCCACAGGGCGTAGAAAACGACGGCGGCGATCACCGCATCCCAGATGCGTTCCGGCATCGCGGAATATTTGTGCGGCCGCGCCCGGATCGATGTGCCGTCGTACTGGAGCCTGAAAACGGCAAAGGAACGTTCCAGTTGCCTGCCGAATGCGACGACGACCCCCTGCATTCGCTCGGTCCGGCGCAGCCAGGCCAACATCCAGGAATCCTGCGCCGTCTCGCTGCCGGATTCCTCGAAACGGAACTTGTCCGCCCAGGCCAGCAGGGGCCTGAAGAACAATTGATCGTAGAGCATCACACCGATCAGCATCGCGCCGATGGCCCAGCCGATCGCTACGAGGTCCCGCTGCTCAATGGCCAGGGCGATATACGATCCGATGCCGGGCAATTTGATGTTCTGGTTGGAAACCGAAATGGCTTCCGAGGCGACAACAAAAAACCAGCCACCCGACATCGACATCATCATGTTCCAGAGCAGGCCCGGCATCGCGAATGGCAGTTCCAGCCGCCAGAAGCGCTGCCAGGCGGAAAGCTTGAACACCATCGCGGCCTCGACCAGTTCTGCCGGAACATTGCGAAATCCCTGGTAGGCGCTGAACGCCATGTTCCAGGCCTGCGAGGTGAAGATGGCAAAGATCGCAGCCAGTTCCACGCCGAACAGATTGCCCGGGAACAGTGCAATGAAGGCCGTGACGGTAATGGACAAGAAACCCAGGATCGGGATCGACTGAAGGATGTCCAGCAATGGGACCAGGACTTTTTCCAGCGCGCGGTATTTCGTCGTCAGGGCGGCAAATATGCAACTGAACAATATCGAGGCGCCAAGTGCAATGAACATGCGCAGGGTGGTTCGCAGCAGGTAATAGGGCAGATTGGTCGGGTCCAGCGAGAGCGACAGCACTTCGCCGAGCTGATAGGGGCGCGCCATCTGATTGGCGCCATAAGCGAGCAAAACGAACAGGGCCAGCACCAGGGGCAACAGCGCCCAATCCCAGCGGTTGCCTCCGGCCTCGACGACATGTCTGGGAAAGTATTGCTTGTTCGCGCTCATGTGCTGTTGGTTTTACCGGCTTGCGTGCTGTCAATATGTTCGGGTTGGCGTCGGCGGAGTATAGGCTGTCCGGTGCGCGTTGCACAATTGCTGAATTGACCGGGCGCGCATGACACCGTATATTTCATTTTCATGAAATCCTGCTCACGTATCTCTGCCAAACCAGTGACTGCCAGGCGACTGTGGCCGATGGCTTAGCTCAGCGTCGCAGTTTGTTCCTGTTTCAATGTTATTAACCAGGCAACTGCGGGTCGACCGCGTTGCATCATCTGCGCCGCAGGCCCGAGTCAGCCAAAGCATGAGGGTCTTGACGACATGGCAAATCAGACACGCAGCACCTTCGTCAATCGGGACGCATTTCTCGGTGTAACGTTTGCCCTGCTTGCCGCGATCGGCTTTTCGGCCAAGGCCATTCTGGTCAAGCTGGCCTATCAGGATAGCGTGGATGCGATCACTCTGCTGGCCTTGCGCATGGTGTTCGCGGTGCCGTTTTTTATCGGCGTGGCGATCTGGGCGAAGCGGCATCATGCCGAGCCGCTCGATGCGCATGACCGCCTGCTGGTCCTCGGGCTCGGGATCGTCGGTTACTACCTTTCCAGCTATCTCGACTTTCTCGGCCTGCAATATATCTCCGCCGGACTGGAGCGCCTGATCCTGTTTCTCTATCCAACGATGACCGTGATCATTTCGGCTTTGCTCCACAAGCGTGCCGTAGGCAGGATGGTCATCGCGGCAATGGCGTTGAGTTACGCCGGGATCGCGCTGGTGTTCCTGCATGATGTGGGCGCAAGGGAGGGCAGTATCGTGCTGGGCGCATCGCTGGTATTCGCCAGCACCCTGTCGTACTCGATCTACCTGGTAGGGGCGGGGCATGCCATTGCGCGCATCGGCACAATGCGCTTCACCGCCTATGCCTCTCTGATTGCGAGCGTGGCTTGTGTACTGCAATTCCTGGCAATGCGTCCGCTGGCTGCGCTTTCGCTGCCTGCGCGGGTGTACGGGCTCTCGATTGCGATGGCGGTTTTCTCCACGGTGCTGCCGGTATTCCTGCTGTCTTTCGCCATTCGTCGCATCGGTTCGGGCAGTGCGTCGCTGATCGGATCTGTCGGCCCGGTCAGCACCATCTACCTGGCCTATCTGGTTCTGGGGGAGCGCATCTCATGGTTGCAGATTGCCGGGTCGTCGCTGGTGCTGGCCGGGGTACTCGTCATCAGTCTGCACAGCAAACGCGGAGGGTAGTTCCGCAGTTTGACGAAGCGTATACTGAACCTCGTGGAAATATCGGGGGGGGGGGGGGGGGAGAAATGCGGCGCATATCGATACCTGTCATGCTGTTTGTTTTATACGGGGGCGTCGCTGCAGCGGAAGCGCAGGCAATGCCCGACCCGCAACGCGGCGAGCTGTTGTATTCGACACACTGCGTCGCTTGCCACAGTACCCAGATTCACTGGCGCGACAAGAAGCTGGTTACGGATTATCCGAGCCTGCTTGCCGAAGTGCGTCGCTGGCAGACGTTCGGGGGACTCGGGTGGCGCGAAGACGATATTTCCGTCGTGGCGCGATACCTGAATGCACATTTCTACCACTACCCCGCGCCGTAAGGAATTCACAAACACACGGAGCAGCACGATGCGCATATTGCACACGATGATACGAACCGGAGATCTCGATCGCTCGATCGATTTTTATACCCATGTGATGGGAATGAAACTGTTCAGACGCAACGATTATCCCGATGGGAAATTCACCCTGGCGTTTCTGGGCTACGGTGAGGAGAGCGAGCAAGCGGCGATCGAGCTGACCTGCAACTGGGGCGTCGATCGCTATGACCTGGGCACGGGCTACGGACATATCGCCCTTGAGGTCGACGATGTGTTCACTGCCTGCGCCGGGATCAGGCGGCTGGGCGGGGAGGTGGTGCGCGACGCAGGGCCGATGAATGGCGGGACGCGAATCATTGCATTCGTGAAGGACCCCGACGGCTACATGATCGAACTCATCGGCAAGAAATCCTGAGCTGCCAGCTCAGCGCAGGACGGCGACGAACTCTCCCTCAAACCCGCCGACCTTCAACTCATCGCATTTCAGAACTGCTCCGATGCTGATGCGGGCGCGCCGGTATTTCATCAGCGTGGCGGTGAAGCGTTGCCATTTTTCCGGTGCTGGTGCAATGGCTTCGGCGCTGAATTCTCCGGTGATGGGCAGTTCGTAACTCATGTTGCTGTTCTGGACCACGAGGTCCGCATTGATGCTCGCGTCTGCCAGCGCGACATGAAGCAATCCCCAGGCCGCGAGAACGGCGACGGCGGAGGCGCTGCCGCCGAAAACGGTGCCGTGATGGTTGGTGTTGGGTGCCAGCGGCGCGGTCAGGCGCACGACTTGAGGTGTCGCTGCAACGACTGCCACAGCCATCGCCCTGGAAAGCGGTATATGGTCGTGGAAGTAATCCTGCAACGCTTGCGGCGTCATGCGGGTGACTACAAACCCGCTGCGCGCTCGGCGGCCCGCACGGTGTTGGCGATCAGCATGGTGATGGTCATCGGACCCACGCCGCCGGGGACCGGCGTGATCCATCCAGCCACTTCCTTTGCAGATTCGAAATCCACGTCGCCGCACAGCTTGCCGTCTGCCATGCGATTGATGCCGACGTCAATCACCGCTGCGCCGGGCTTGATCATGTCGCCTGTGATCATCTTCGGTTTCCCGGTGGCGACCACCAGGATGTCGGCGTCGCGCGTGAACCTGGCGAGGTCGACGGTCTTCGAAGTGCAGATGGTGACGGTGGCGTTGGCCTGCAGCAGCAGCATGGCCATGGGCTTGCCGACGATGTTGCTGCGGCCTATCACGACGGCATGCTTGCCTTCGATGGCGACCCCGGCTTTTTCAAGCAGCGTCATCGCGCCGAAGGGGGTACAGGGGGCGAAGCGCATGTTGCCCGTGGACAGCGCACCGACGTTGACCGGGTGGAAGCCGTCCACATCCTTGTCCGGGCTGATGGCTTTGATCACCTTGCTGCTGTCGATGTGCTTGGGTACGGGCAGTTGCACCAGCAGTCCGTGTATTTTCGGGTCGGCATTCAATTCGGCGATCTTCGCCAGCAAGGCGGATTCGCTGGTGTCCGCGGGCAGGGCGATATGTTCCGAGTGCAGGCCGAGTTCCGCGCAGGCTTTTACCTTGTTCGCGACATAGACACGGGAAGCCGGATCGTCGCCGACGATGATGACTGCGAGACCGGGAGGGATGCCGCGCGCTTTCAGGGCATCGGCGCGCACCTTCCACTCGGCGCGCACTTCCTGCGCGATGGTTTTGCCGTCTATGATGCGAGCGGTCATCGTGTTCTCCAGTGGGCTCAGAACTGCGGTTTATCGGAAGCTTTTTCGTAGTTGGACACGCCTTCAATGATTTCCTTGCGCGCTTCGTCGACGTCGCCCCAGCCGCCGATCTTGACCCACTTGTTGGGTTCGAGGTCCTTGTAATGGGCGAAAAAGTGCTCGATCTGTTTCAGCACGATCTCGGGCAGTTCCTTGTAGTTTTTCAAGCCGCGATACAGGGTGGAGAGCTTGTCCACCGGGACCGCCAATACTTTGGCATCGAAACCGGACTCGTCCTCCATCTTCAGCACGCACAGCGGGCGGCAGCGCACCACGACGCCGCTGTTCAGCGGAACGGGAGTGATGACCAGCACATCCACGGGGTCACCGTCGTCGGAAAGTGTGTGCGGGATGTAGCCGTAGTTGCAGGGATAATGCATCGCGGTGTTCATGAAGCGATCCACGAAGATTGCGCCGGATTCCTTGTCCACCTCGTATTTTACAGGCTCGCCATGCATCGGGATTTCGATGATGACGTTGAAATCGTTGGGAAGGTCTTTGCCGGAGGGGACTCTGTTCAAACTCATGATGCGACGCCTTTAGGTGGAAATTGAAAGGCGCGAATTGTATCACCAGGCGGCAGTCTGCCAAAGACTGCCGCCCTGTGCCGTTACGAATTAATAATCGGTATAACCTTTTTCGCCGGGCGTGTAGAACGTTGCGAAATCCGGTGCGGCCAGCGCGGTTCCGCTGTGCAGCTTCTGTACAAGGTCCGGATTGGAGATGAAAGGGCGCCCGAATGCTACGAGATCGCCGCGCTGCGCGTCGAGGTCTGTATTTGCCCTGTCCGCATCGTAACCGCCGGACAGGATGTACTTGCCTTTGAAGTTGGCGCGTATCCTGGTTTTCAATTCCGGGCTGACCTCGGGTGCTCCCATCGAGCTGTGGTCGACCACATGAATGTACACCAGGCCCAGGTTGTTCAGTTCCTCGATCAATCTCAAATACAGGGCATCCATCTTGGCGTCGGCAACGGTGCCGTTGAAAGCACCGTAAGGCGAGACGCGCATGCCGACGCGGTCCGCGCCGATGGCGACAACCGTGGCCCTGGCGACTTCAACTGCAAAGCGAATGCGGTTTTCCACGCTGCCACCCCATTTGTCGGTGCGCTGATTGGTGGCGGTATTGAGGAACTGATCGATCATGTACCCGTTCGCGCCATGCAATTCGACACCGTCGAATCCGGCTTCAATGGCCAGTTTGGCGGCATTGGCATATTCGGCAATGGTCTGCGCGATGTCGGCTTCATTCATTTCGACCGGGACCGGATGCGGCTGCATGCCGTTGCTGTCCGTCCACATTTCACCAGGAGCCGCGACGGCAGAAGGCGCGAGTATCTTTGCATTTGATTGCATGTTTGCCGGATGGCTCACACGTCCGGTGTGCATCAGTTGCACGAATATCCTGCCACCAGCCTTGTGCACGGCGTCGTTCACGCGTTTCCAGCCCTGCACTTGCTCTTGCGAAAACAGGCCGGGGATGCGCGCATACCCCAAACCATTGGCGGAAGGCGAGGTGCCCTCGGTAATGATGAGGCCGGCGCCCGCGCGCAACTGGTAATATTTTTCCATCAGTTCGTTGGGCACGTTGCCGGTGGCGCGCGAACGCGTCATCGGAGCCATGACGATGCGGTTTTTCAGTTGCAGTTTGCCGAGGGTAGTGGGTGTAAACAGGGTATTGCTCATGTCGTGCTCCTTGCTTGCTTCGCTGGAAACCTCCTCTCCCGGGCGGGAGAGGAGGGGGATGCCGTTATTGCTTGATGGATTCAACCGGGATTGTCAGAGTAACATCATCGCCCACATAGGGCGTGAACTTGGCCATGTTGAAGTCGGAGCGCTTCACTAGGGCAGTCGCATTGGCGCCGCAGGCGTCCTTCTTTGCCATAGGATGCGGCATGCACATCATGGATGTCACAGTGAGCGTCACCGGCTTGGTAATGCCCTTGATCGTCAAATTGCCTTGCACGGCAACCACCTTGTCCCCCTCGAACTTCATCTTGTCCGACTTGAATGTGATCGTGGGGTATTTTGCTGTGTCGAAGAAGTCTTCGCCCTGGATATGTTCATTGAACAGGGGGTATCCGGTATCGACCGACTTGGCATCGATCTCGACATTGACGGAGCCGGTCTTGGCTGCGCGGTCTATGGTGACGGTACCTTTCACCGTGTCGAAACGGCTGAGCTGGGTGGAATAACCGAAGTGGCTGTATTCGAAACGCGGCTTGGTATGGTTGGTGTCGAGCACGTAAGTTTCGGATGCGCCGAAAGCGGCGGTAGACAAAGAGGCGGTTAAGGCCAGGGCAGCGATTCTTTTCATGGTGTTCTCCTGAGTGGTTGATGGGGATAAGACTACTTCTTGCTGGTTGATGCATTGACTACAACGTGAAACTTGACCTGTATTTCATTGGCTACCGAGCTGACGTCCGTCCATTCGCCTTCGCCGATCGCATAGTCCAGGCGCTTGATTTCAAAAGCACCCTCGAATATCCCGCGTGTGCCGTCGGACTGGAAGGTGACGGGCGCGGCAACATCCTGCGTCCTGCCCTTGATGCTGAGTTTTCCGTAGGCCTGATAGCGGTTGCCGCCCAATGCCTTGATTCCGGTGGAAACGAAGCTGGCCGTGGGATAGTCCTTGACGTTGAACCATTTTTTGCCAACCACTTCTTCGTTGCCTTCCGCCGAGCCGGTGTCGATGCTGGTCAGGTCGATATCGATGCGGGCCTGCGCTTTGGCCAACTGGGCCGGATCGAATGAAAGCTGTGCCGAAAACTTGTTGAACTTGCCGTCCAGCGGCACGCCCATTTGCCTGAAGCCAAACGTGACGGCACTGTCGCTCGTCTGCACTTGCCTGAATTCGAGTGCCAGGGCGGGGCCTGTGGCCAGCAGCAGGGCGGCGACGACAAGGCGCCTGTTCAGGGTGTTCATTCGTTGCTCCTTGGGTTTAGCTTGTTAAAATAAGGTTCAGGCGAAATGCCCGCTTCTGAAATCGTCCAGCGCCTGGTGTATTTCTTCCTGCGTATTCATCACGAAAGGCCCGTATTGAACGATGGGCTCCTTCAAGGGCTTTCCCGCAACCAGTATCACGCGTGCCTCCTCCGTTGCGCTCAGTTCCACGCCATCGGCTTCCAGCGTGTTGCTCAGGATGCCCATGCGACCGGATGTTATCTGCGTGTCGCCGACTTCGAGCGTTCCGCGATATACGTAGATGAATGCGTTATGGGTCGCTGGCAACGCAGTCGAGAACACGACTCCGGCAGGCAGATGGATATCGAGATACAACGGCTCCGTGGTGTCGCGGCTCACTGCACCGCTGACCCCATTGCTGCTGCCCGCGATGACGCGCACTGTGACATGGTTGGCCGTGACATATTCCGGAATCTCGGCGCTGGCAAAGTCCTTGTACCAGGGGTGCGTCATTTTGCTCCGTGCGGGGAGGTTGAGCCAGAGCTGGAAACCTTCCATGACGCCGTCTTTCTGTTCGGGTATTTCCGAATGGATCACGCCTCGGCCGGCAGTCATCCACTGCACGCCGCCATCTTCCAGCAATCCTTCGTGCCCCGCGCTGTCACGGTGGCGCATGCGCCCCGCAAGCATGTAGGTCACGGTCTCGAAGCCGCGATGCGGGTGGTCTGGGAAACCCGCGATATAGTCGTCAGGATTGTCGCTGCCGAATGCGTCAAGCATCAGGAAGGGGTCGAGCCGGTGCTGCAGTTTTCCTGCGAGTACCCGCGTCAACTTCACGCCCGCGCCGTCTGAAGTGGGAATCCCCTCAATCAGGCGTTCGATCGCACGTGGTTGTTGCAAAGTGATCAGTGTCGCTGTGTCCATGTCGTTCTCCTTGGTGGAGTAAAGTGGTTGCATATTATTCGTCTCGAAAAGATAGATAAAGCCATAAATTCGAGATAGACTGTCCCATGAATGGAACAAATAAATATCTCCGCTGATGATTACATCCTGTTCGCCACGATTGCGGATCGGGAAAGCCTGGTGCGCGCTGCCGAGCATCTCGGCATGCCGAAGGCCACGGTTTCGCGCCGACTGACGAACCTGGAGGCGACTTTGGGACAGCGCCTGCTATTGCGCACCACGCGGCGGCTGACACTTACCGAATTCGGCCAGGAATTTCTCGACCATTGCCGCCGCGTCGCGGAAGAGGTTGCCGCCGCACAGGACTTTGTGCACAGTCAGGATGTACAGCCGCACGGCCGTCTGCGTGTCTCGATGCCGGAGGACTATGCCAGGCACAATCTGTCGCGCGCGCTTGCCACGTTTATCGAAGCCTACCCGGAAATACGGCTGGATGTCGATCTGAGTTCGCGTTTGGTTGATCTGATTGGCGAGCGCTTCGATCTCGCCATCCGCATGGGCGTACTGGAAAACGATTCGACACTGGTGGCACGCAAAATAGATGAGCAACATCTGGGCCTGTATGCGAGCCCCATCTACCTGAGCCTGCACCCCGTGCCGACGCATCCGGATGAATTGATGCAGCATGTTGCCGTAGGCATGCTTTCCGATCGCGGGCAGCCGATACCGTGGAAACTGTCCCGCGGCAAGTCCGACTGGGAGGGTATTCCATCGGGGCGGCTGGCGTTGAATTCCATCGGCGTCATTCAGCAGCTGTTGCTGGATGGGGCAGGCATCGGTGCCTTGCCGGATCGCTTTACGCAGGAAGATGTGCGCATGAACCGGTTGGTGCGAGTGTTGCCCGAATGGTGCCTGCCTTCCGTCGCAGCGTGGGCGGTCATGCCGATGCGTCGTTATTTGCCAGCCAAGACACGGGCATTTATCGAACATCTTGAAAAGTTCATGGTTAAGGGCTAAATGCCCCAGTCTGCGTAACTAATGAAGAATTTGTGAAGCTGCAAAAAACCATGTTATAAGAACAGCTGTAGTCTTTAACCGAAGAAGCACATATGAAGGGAATATATTTTGGCTAACATTCAGAGGTGTCTGGCAGTTATTTTTTTCCTGGTTTGCGCGCCGGCATTTGCCGATACTGCGACCGACCCTTTTCAGGAGGTTGTCGCAAAATATCGGGCAGCGAACCCCAAGCCGGTTCTGTCCGAAGAAGCGCACAAGTATAAGGTTCAGGCCGAATTCATGGTTCAGGAGAAGCAACCGGAAAAGGCCATCGCGCTGTACGGCAAGGCTTTGAATATCGCTCCCTGGTGGCCCGAGGGGCACTACCAGTTGGGGCTGCTTCTTGGCGAGGCAAGGAAATACGGGGATGCGACTCAGCAAATGAAACGCTATCTGCAGCTTGCGCCCGGCGGCTCCGACGCGCGTGCGGCCCAGGACAAGATATATCAATGGGAAGTGGCGATTGAACCAGAAACTGCCAAGATATCTGCCGATGCAGGCAAGCTGGCCCCCGAGCCAGCCAAGTTACCTGCCGATGCTGCCAAAATACAGGTGGCTGCCGGCAAGACATTCAAGGACTGCCCGACCTGCACGGAAATGGTGGAGATTCCGGCTGGCAGTTTTGACATGGGCTCGGACAAGGGAGAGTCGGACGAAAAGCCCGTCCATCGCGTTACGATCGCCAGGCCTTTCGCCCTGGGCAAGACCGAAGTGACCCAGGAGCAATGGTATGCGGTGATGGGCAGCGACCCGAGTTATTTCACTGGCTGCGGTGACACATGCCCGGTGGAGCAGGTCAGTTGGAATGACGCCCAGACCTTTATCAAGAAACTCAACGCCATGACCGGGAAACGCTATCGCTTGCCTACCGAAGCCGAATGGGAATATGCCTGCCGTGCAGGGGGGCAGATGGAATATTGCGGCAGCGATAATGCAGATAACGTGTCATGGAATACCCTGAATAGCGGCGGCTTCTTTTTCAACACGCCACATGCGGTCGCGACCAAACATGCAAACGCGTTCGGCCTGTATGACATGAGCGGCAATGTGTGGGAGTGGGTCGAAGACAATTACCACGAGAATTACGAGGGTGCACCGACGGATGGCAGCGCCTGGGAAGGTGGCTCCATGCGCGTTTTGCGTGGTGGGTCCTGGGGGAAGGATCCCAAGTTCGGGCGCGCTACGGCGCGTTCCAAGTTCGCGTCGAATTACCGGGATTTCAGCTATGGACTCCGCCTGGCGAGGGACTTGCCGTAGCAGCAGTGGAATGCAAGGGCGCAACGGGTATCTGCGGAGGGTGCGCCCTGTCGGAATTATTTTTTTTTCCTGACGTAGTTTGATACCTGCAATTGGCAATGAAGAAAGTGCAGTTCACTTTCGCAGCAGCAACAAAAAAGCCGACTTGCGTCGGCTTTTTTTATCAGGACTGAATCAAGCTTACTTGGCCAGGCCCAGCACGAATTCGACCAATTCCTTGATGTCGCCTTGCTTTTTGCCGGCTGGATCATTAGGAATCATTGCGGCGGAACCCCAGTTGCCGTGACCGCCCTTGGAAACCTTCATCATCAGGCCTTCAACTAGCGGAAATTCCTTGGCATCGGGAGCGGCAGAACCGTTATTGGAGTATTTGTAGTTCTTTGCACCCTTGTATTTTTTGGACACATCCATCCATGCCGGTCCAACCACCTTGTGGTCGATTGCATGGCAAGCGGTACAGCCGTCCTTTTTTGCCAATGGCGGCATGTCGGTCGCCATTGCGCTACCTGCTACCATCAATCCTGCTGCTACAGTCATGCTTACGATCATGGACTTCATAAATTCCCCCTGATTGGTTAAAAAACAAACGTTACAACTTTATCCACCTGCTTACCTGTGAAGACAAACTCAGTGGCACTGCTTGGTCGGATAGTCCGATTGCTCATATCCTAACAACGATACCGTCAAGAAAATGTCAATGGAGCGTCAAGGTAGCGTACATTTGCGATTCATGCAACACAAGCGGATATTCATCCGGATATCGTCAGGAACAAAGCCTCCGCGGATCGACATTTGCCGGTGCAAAACCGCATCCATTATAGCGGTGCGATTGCTGGAAAGCCGCTGCGGAAATACGAAAAAACGCCGCAGTCGAGGTTTGCCTGTGCGAAGTGCAACGGATTTCCCGCACGCGCTAACACCTATGCGTCAGGCGCACAAGACCGAGCCGACCGTCAAGGTCATACGATGAAACAGGGCAACGCCAGAACGAGGTTCAGGAAGCGATGTAATGCTCCAGTTGCTCGATGATGAAGCTCTGCTCGGATATCTTTGCCTTGACCAGATCGCCGATGGAGACGATACCGAGTATGTTTTGTTTTTCGTCGAGTACCGGGAGATGGCGGAAAAAACGCTCCGTCATCAGCGCCAGGCATTGCGATACCTCCATGTCCGGCGTCACAAAGCGCACTTTCTCGGTCATCACCTCATGCACCAGCACTTCTCGCGGGTTGAAGCCAGGCGACGAGACTTTTTGCAGGCAATCGCGCTCGGTGAAGATGCCGACCAGTTTCCTTTCATCGACCACCATGACGGCGCCGATGTCGCGTTCACGCATCAACTCTATCGCCTGCTGAACCGTATCGTCGGGAGCTACGGTGGAAAGTGGTCTTGTTTTCTCAGCCAGTATTTGTTTGATCGTTTTCATGTTTTCCTCCATCCAATGCAGAGTGCACGCTGTGGGGCCCTTTGTATCCATGCTGTGGGCCGAACAAGGCGTATTCATGAGTATTGCAGCCATGTCCGGTGCCGTCTTGCCGGACACCGGACTGAACCGTCAGGCGCGCATTTTCCGGCATCAGGACAAAAAGCCGTCGGAGCCCTGAACAATGTTCAGTCGGTCTATCCATTGCCTTTGCCATTGCACAACCGTCGGAGCGACTTTCGCGCGCCTGGAAGCCACCCTCTGAAATCCGGTAGTGCCCAGCGGTGTTGCATGCTTATTATTGATTCGCGTTGTGCATAGTAGGCCGAATCCGGGCATAAAGTGCAAGTTTGCTTGTCTTTTGCCGGAAAGGAGGCGGCGATGCATTCCGAGCCTGGAAATTCAAACGGGCCGCAAACAGAAGGCCGACGGTCAGTCGGCCTTCTGCGATGCCTTTAACAGGGTGGGGCGGTATTTACAGCAGCGGCACGATCATCAGCGCGACGATGTTGATGATCTTGATAAGCGGATTCACGGCGGGACCTGCCGTATCCTTGTAGGGATCGCCGACGGTGTCGCCGGTGACGGCGGCCTTGTGCGCTTCCGAACCTTTGCCGCCGAAGTTGCCTTCCTCAATGTACTTTTTGGCGTTATCCCACGCACCTCCGCCGGTGGTCATGGAAATGGCGACAAAGATGCCGGTCACGATGGTGCCGACCAGGACGCCGCCCAGAGCTTGGGCACCCAGGGTCAGGCCGACGATCACGGGCACGGCAACGGGCAGCAACGAGGGGACGATCATTTCCTTGATCGCAGCCTTGGTCAGCATGTCCACGCAGGTGCCGTATTCCGGCTTGCCGGTGCCTTCCATGATGCCGGGAATCTCCTTGAACTGACGGCGCACCTCAACCACCACGCTACCCGCGGCGCGGCCGACCGCTTCCATGCCCATCGCGGCGAACAGGTACGGCACCATGCCGCCGATGAACAGGCCGATGATGACCATGTGATTGGAGAGATCGAAGGTAAGGTTATGGCCGCTGGCGGCAAGGGCGTGCGTGTAGTCGGCAAACAGTACCAGCGCGGCCAGGCCGGCGGATCCGATGGCGTAGCCCTTGGTGACTGCCTTTGTGGTATTGCCCACGGCATCCAGCGCATCGGTGATGACACGCACGTTTTCAGGCAGGTGCGACATTTCGGCGATGCCGCCGGCATTATCGGTGATGGGGCCGTAAGCATCGAGTGCCACGATGATGCCGGCCATCGAAAGCATCGAGGTCGCGGCAATGGCGATACCGTAAAGTCCGGCCAGCGCGTAGGCACCGTAAATTGCGATACATACCGCGATAACAGGAGCTGCCGTCGATTTCATCGAGACGCCCAGACCGGCGATGATGTTGGTGCCATGCCCGGTGGTGGAAGCCTGGGCGATATGGCGTACCGGACTGAATTCGGTTGCCGTGTAGTACTCGGTGATCCAGACCAGCGCTGCCGTCAGGATCAGGCCGATGACGGAGGCGAGATAGAGGTGCATCTGGCTGCCGGGCATGCCCAGCGCATCGTCCGGAATGAACATTTTGGTGATCGGGTAGAACGCAAACAGCGCGAGTACGGCAGAAACTGCAAGTCCGCGATACAGTGCGTTCATGATCTTGCCGCCCTCGCGTGCCTTGACAAAAAAGGTGCCCACGATGGAAGCGATGATGGAGAACCCGCCCAGCACCAGCGGATAGATCACCGCATTCGGCCCGGCGTTGGCCAGGAGCAGACCGCCAAGCAGCATGGTGGCGATAATGGTTACCGCGTAAGTCTCGAACAGGTCGGCAGCCATGCCTGCGCAGTCGCCGACGTTGTCGCCCACGTTATCGGCGATCACGGCCGGATTGCGCGGGTCATCCTCGGGGATGCCGGCTTCGACTTTGCCTACCAAGTCGGCGCCTACATCAGCGCCCTTGGTGAAGATGCCGCCGCCGAGACGGGCGAAGATGGAGATCAGTGAACCACCGAAGCCCAATCCGACCAGGGCGTGGGTTGCTTCGCTCGGGGCCGAGCCCGTGCTGGTCAGGAAGATGTAGTAGCCGGCAACGCCGAGCAGTCCCAGACCGACCACCAGCATGCCGGTAATCGCGCCGCCCTTGAAGGATATGTTGAGCGCGGCATTGAGGCTTTCCTTGGCCGCTTCAGCCGTGCGCACGTTGGCGCGCACCGAGACGTTCATGCCGATGAAACCGGTCAAGCCGGAAAGGATGGCGCCGATGGCGAAGCCTATGGCGGTCTTCCAGCCCAGTGCGACCAAGATGACAACGAACAGGGCAATGCCGACCCAGGCGATAGCGGTATATTGCCGTTTCAGGTAGGCCGACGCACCTTCCTGAACGGCTGCGGCGATTTTCTGCATCGTCTCCGTGCCGGCCGACTTGCTCAAAATCCATTTGCTCGAAATGATCCCGTACAGAATCGCTGCGAACGCACAAAACAGTGCAAACCCCAAGCCACCTGCCATGATTTGTCTCCTCTAGTAAAAACCGCCCCTTGCGGAGCGGTAGATTAACAACACTAAATCTCGAACTTTTCCAGTTTTTTTGCAACGGCTACATTCTTCAACTGCACATATTGCGGCAATCCGTCCTTGTAGGGTGGATAGTCTTCACCCTTGATGAGCGGCGTGAGGTAAGTGCGGCATTTTTCGGTGATGCCGAAACCGTCCGCCGTGATGAAGTTGCGCGGCATGAATTTTTCCACATTGGCGACTTTTGACAGCGGCGCGACCCCGACTTTCCATTTGTAGGGTTTGTCCGACACGCGCTCCACGGTGGGCATCACGGCGTTCTGGCCCCTG
>CAVRYQ010000042.1:0-14524 GCA_963725375.1 uncultured Pseudomonadota bacterium
TAAGAGCGTCGAGATCGGCACGCGGCACAACCTGGTTGTAGTGCACGTTGAACCCGTGCGCAAAAGCCAGTGCAGCGCCGGATTTCATGTTCGGCGCCACTTCGGTGTTGTAGACTTCGGGAATATTCTCATCCGGCAACAGCATCATCACCACGTCGGCACTTTTCACTGCCGCAGCCACTTCGGCAACCTTCAGGCCGGCACTTTCCGCCT
Organism: uncultured Pseudomonadota bacterium; assembly: GCA_963725375.1. Lineage (GTDB taxonomy): Bacteria > Pseudomonadota > Gammaproteobacteria > Burkholderiales > Gallionellaceae > Sideroxyarcus. The sequence goes on from CAVRYQ010000042.1 coordinate 214, forward strand.
TCTTCCAGGACGCGCCGTTCTTGCGCAAGGCGACAGTCACATTGACGCCCGATTCCTTCAGGTTCTGTGCATGGGCATGCCCCTGCGAGCCGTAGCCGATGATGGTCACTTGCTTGCCCTTGATCAGGGACAGGTCTGCGTCTTTGTCGTAATAAACTTTCATGTTGGCCTCGTTGAAAAAATCAGTGAAATAAGTTTCGTTACAGCTTCAGAATGCGGTCGCCGCGACCGATGCCGGATGCACCGGTGCGCACCGTTTCCAGAATCAGGCTATGGTCGATCGCCTGCAGGAAGCTGTCCAGCTTGGAACCGGACCCTGTCAGCTCGATGGTGTAGGTCTTGTCCGATACATCGATGATACGGCCGCGGAAGATATCGGCGATACGCTTCAGTTCCTCGCGCGCCTCGCCCATCGCATGCACCTTGACGAGCATCAATTCGCGCTCGATGTGATCACCATCGCTCAAATCCATCACCGAAACGACATCGACCAGCTTGTTCAACTGCTTGTTGATCTGCTCGATCACCTCGTCGGAACCCCGGGTGACGATGGTCATGCGCGACATGGTGGGATCTTCCGTCGGCGCCACATTGAGCGACTCGATGTTATAGCCGCGCGCCGAAAACAGGCCGGCCACGCGGGACAGTGCGCCCGCTTCATTCTCCATCAGCAAGGAAATGATGTGCCGCATCACAGGTCCTCCGCCAGAATTACTTCGGACAGCCCTTTTCCGCCGGGCACCATGGGATACACGTTCTCGGTCGTATCGGTGCGGAAATCCAGGAATACCAGTTCATCCTTGCGCGCAAAGGCCTCTTTCAGGGCGCCTTCGACGTCTGCCGGCTTTTCCACGAGTATCCCTACATGTCCATAGGCTTCGGCCAGCTTCACGAAGTCGGGCAACGCGTCCATGTAGGAATGCGAGTAACGGTTGCCGTGGAAGAACTCCTGCCACTGGCGCACCATGCCCAGATAGCGGTTGTTCAGCGCGATGATCTTGATGGGCAACTGGTATTGCTTGCAGGTGGAGAGTTCCTGGATGTTCATCTGGATGCTGCCCTCGCCCGTCACGCATGCCACGGAAGCGCCGGGATGCGCCAGTTGCACGCCCATCGCGGCAGGAAGGCCGAAACCCATCGTTCCCAGGCCGCCGGAGTTGATCCAGCGGCGCGGTTGATTGAACTTGTAGTACTGCGCGGCCCACATCTGGTGCTGGCCGACGTCGGAAGTCACGAAAGCGTCGCCCAGCGTCTGCTTGTGCAACATCTCGATCACGTACTGCGGCTTGATGACTTCGATCGAATTCCTGTAAGCGAGCGAGTTTGCACTGCGCCACTCTTCGATCTGTTTCCACCAGTCCTTCAGCGCCGCCGCATCGGGCTTGTGCTTGCTGCTCTTCAACACCGAGAGCATTTCTGACAGCACATGTGCGACATCCCCGACGATAGGCACATCCACTTTTACGCGCTTGGAGATGGAAGCCGGATCGATGTCGATATGGATGATCTTGCGCGGAACGGAATTGAAATGTGACACGTTGCCGATCACACGGTCATCGAAACGCGCCCCGACGGCCAGCAGCACATCGCAGTTCTGCATGCCAAGGTTGGCCTCGTACGTGCCATGCATGCCGAGCATGCCGACGAATTGCCTGTCGTCAGCCGGATAACCACCCAACCCCATCAGCGTATTGGTACAAGGGACACCGAGCAGGCGCACCAGTTCGGTCAACTGTTTGGCTGCGTCCGACAGGATCACCCCGCCGCCCGCATACACCATGGGACGCCGGGCTTCCAGCAGCAGTTGCACCGCACGCTTGATTTGCCCGATGTCACCGAGAGTCTGCGGGGTATATGAGCGGATATTCACCGTCGCAGGATAGGCAAATTCCGTTTTCTGATGCGACACGTCCTTGGGAATGTCCACCAAAACCGGGCCGGGGCGACCGCTCTTGGCCAGATAGAAGGCTTTCTTAATCGTACTGGCGATATCCCGCACATCCTTGACCAGGAAGTTGTGCTTCACGCAGGGACGGGTGATACCGACCGCGTCGACTTCCTGAAAAGCGTCCTCACCGATATAACTGGTCGGCACCTGACCGCTGATCACCACCATCGGGATGGAATCCATGTACGCGGTGGCGATGCCGGTGACGGCATTGGTCACGCCGGGACCGGAAGTCACCAGCGCCACGCCGACCTTGTCGGTAGAGCGCGCATAGCCATCCGCAGCGTGCACCGCCGCCTGTTCGTGGCGCACCAGCACATGCTTGACCTGTTCCTGCTTGAACAGCTCATCGTAGATAAAAAGCACTGCGCCGCCGGGGTAGCCGAAAATGTATTCGACCCCTTCTTCCTGCAGACAGCGGATGGTTATTTCTGCGCCCGTCAGTTCCATGAACACGCTACCCTGATAAACCAAATGAAAGACCGCGCAAGATAAAGGCTGGCTGCGTTTTGGTCAACCCCCGCAACGCCTCGGGGACGGCAAAATCCCTATTTGATGCCGGAATTTGCTAGTATCCGCGTCGAACATCCCGGAGCAACCGAAACTGTCCACGCCACAGCAACTTTCCGAATTCCTTGTCCAGGCTGAACGGCGCGCCTTCAAGCAGGCGCAGTTTGCCGTACGCGACGAGCATGTGGCGCTGGACATCGTGCAGGACGCGATGATGAAACTCGCCGAGCGCTATGGCGACCATCCGGCCGAAGAATTCCCCATGCTGTTCCAGCGCATCCTGCAGAACACAATACGCGACTATTACCGCCGCCAGAAAGTACGATCATTCTGGACGACGCTGATGTCCTCGCTCAACCCGCACAGCGAAGGGGAGGATTTCGACCCCCTAGACACCTTGCAGGACGACGACAACGCCAGCCAGCCGGCGCGCCCGGACGCGGCGCTGACGCAATCGCAGCTCATCAAGGCAATCGAGGAGGCGCTGGGCAAATTGCCGACTCGTCAACGCGAAGCCTTCTTGCTGCGTTACTGGGAGGAAATGGACACTGCGGAGACAGCAGCGATCATGGGTTGTTCCGAGGGCAGCGTAAAAACACACTGCTCACGTGCTACTCACGCGCTTTCCGCAATACTTAAAGAACGGGGGATAGATCTGTCATGAACATCAAATTATCCAACGCGGACATCGGCAGCCTGTTGAATCAGGCCACCGGGCAACTGGATCGCTCCACCCTGAACGGGCTTCATGCTGCACGCAAGAAAGCCATTAAAAATCAACGTATTGCAGCTGAATCTTTGTGGGTGAGCCAGAACGGCCTGCTGCATGGGCGCCTGCAACTGTCCCAACGCGCGCTCAATTGGATCATTGTTGCAGTGGTCGCATCCCTGCTGGCAATCAATCTTGCCTATTGGGAGCGCACGTACGACCGCGACCACAGCGACATTGATATCGCCATATTGACGGACGACCTGCCCGTTGACATGTTCGTCGAATAGCCGCGCGCGGACGCCCTGATGCCAGTTTTGTTTCGAAATTTCCTTGCAGCACTGTTGTGTGCTGTCGCCTGTCTGCCGGTGTCCGCCCAAGCCCAGCCTTGGGACATGCTGAATACACAACAAAAAGAAGCGCTTGCCCCATTATCCAGCACTTGGAACTCCTTGTCCGAACAGCAACAGAACAATTTTCTGGGATATGCCCAGCGCTATCCTAGGCTCAATGCACAGCAGCAGCAACGGCTGCACTCGCGCCTGGAAGCCTGGAGCAAACTGACGCCGGAGCAACGCAGGCATGCCAGGGAAAAGTACAAGGCCTACAAGAAACTGCCCGCGGAAAAACGCGAGGCCGTGAAAAAGCTGGCGCACGACCGCGAGGCGACCAGCGGCGTCCCGTCAACATCGCCGGTGCAATAGGCAGCCAGAGCCAGCGTGCAATGCTCACCTGCGTTCGGTGCGCCACAACATACCCGCCGCCAGCATCAGATACAGCCAGTTCATTGCCGTAGCGCTCAACACGGGCGACCATTCGTTCAGTGCCCCGACGTTGGCGAACAGCCTGCCCACGAAGTGAAAACTCAAACCCAGCACGATGCCCATGAATATCTTGCCGCTGACGCCGCCCTCGCGCCGCTGATACGCTGAAAATGGCAAGGCCAGCAGCATCATTACCAGCACCGCGAACGGATAGACAAGCTTGTTCCACATCGCGATCTCGTAACGTGCCGTCTTCTGATGATTCTCGCGCAGATGTCCGGTGTATTGATACAGGTTCCAGGCCGACATTTGCTCCGGCACCACCAGCAGCACGCTCAGGATGTCGGGATTCAGGGTAGAATGCCATTCCGCAATCGGACGGTTGTCGACGGAGGTGCCCTGCGCATCGAAACGCGTCTGCCTCACGCCCTCCAGTTGCCAGCGCGTGTCCTCCAGGTAGGAAGCTCGTTCCGCCGCCGTGATACTGCGCAAGTGATAGCGCTCATCGAACTCGTAGATGCTCACATCCAGCAACGAAGTGTCCGGCAGCACGCTCTTCACATTGATGAAGCTGCGCTCGTCCTTCGCCCATACTCCGGACCTGAATTCCTTCACAGAGACTTTGGCATTCTGCGCCTTCAGTCTCAACTGTTGCGCCATGCGTTCGCTCGGCGGCGCGATAAATTCGCCGCAGACAAAACACAGCACGACGAGCGGCAGGCCGATCTTGAGCAGCGCCATAATCATCTGCCTGAGCGATACACCGGAGCTGCGGTACACGGTCAATTCGGAGTTGGCCGCCATCTGCACCAGGGCGAAGATAGTGCCGATCAATACGGCGACGGGAAACAATTCATAGACATGCCCGGGAATGGTCAGCACCACAAACAGCAGCACGTAGCCCAGCTTGTAATCGCCGCGCCCCATCGAATTCAGCTCGTTGATCAGGTCGAGCAAGGCGAACAGCATGACCAGCGCCGCAAATACGAGCGCAATGCTGGCGTATATTTCTCGCCCGAGATAACGGGTGAGCAGCCTCATCGCCTCAACCTCCGCCAGGAAGAAACCGAAGACCGGTGGTAAAAGAAAATCAGCATCACCACGAACATCAGCAGGTGTATGCCCCACATGCCCGCAGTCACACTGATCTTGCCGTGCCCGACCCAGGAGTTGGTCACGCTGATCATGTTGTTGTAAAACATGTAGATCACCATCGCGGAGATCAGGTTGAGTGAGCGCCCCGCGCGCGGATTCACATAACTCAGGGGTATGGCCAGCATGGACAGGATCAGGGCGCTAAGCGGCAGCCCGATGCGCCATTCCAGTTCCGACATGTTCCACGCGGTCGGATTCTGCAACAGGTACGTCGTGGGGTATGCCTTCAGGTTGGGCACTTCTTGGCGCAACTCGGCAGCCTCGATGCGCATCGCATAGCGCTCGAACTCGACCACCTTGAAATCTGCCTGGCCGGGGATGCCTTCATAGCGCGTCCCGTTCAGCATCACCAGGAACCGGTCTCCGTTCGGCGCCGTCTCCTGATATCCCTCTTTGGCGACCATCGTGCCTTCCTTGCCGTTCTGCGTGGACTGCACGAAGATGTTGCCTACGCGCTTTTTCTGCGCGTCCACATCTTCAAGGAAAAACACGCGATCGGATTGCTTCGATTCGCGAAACGCTCCTGGCGTCGCGGCCGAAACGTCATCACGGCTGTCCAGCCTGCGCTTGAATTCGTCCGCCTTGTTCAGCGCCCAGGGCGACAACAACAGGCTGAGCAACGCGATCACCATGCTCACCGGAACGGCATAACCCAGTACCGGTCGTATCCAGCGCGTCAGGCCGATGCCGGATGTGAACCACACCACCATCTCGCTGTCCCGGTAGCTGCGCGAGAGCGTCATCAACACCGACAGGAACAGACTGATCGAAAGCAGCACCGGCAGATAATTGAGCGAAGTAAATCCCAGCATGGCCAGGACTCCGTCCACCGCCAGCACCCCGCTGACCGACTCGCCCAGCAGGCGAATCAACTGGGTGAACACCACGATACCCAGCAAAACGGAGGACACCAGCAATCCCGTGCTCGCGAACTCGCGCACCAGCGACCAGTAAAAGATACCGTGCACATGACGCTTCTTTGACTTTTGTGGCATGGATTGCGGATAATCCGTCATCGGAGACAATTGTGAGATTAATGAGGAGAAACGCGTGGAATTTAGCATAAAACAAGGCAGTCCGGAAAAACTGAAGTGCGGCTGTGTCGTGGTTGGCGTATCCGAGGGCGGCAAGTTGTCCGCTGCGGCGCAAGTGCTGGACAAGGCCGCCAAACATGCGCTCAGCGACGTCATCGCGCGCGGCGACATGACCGGCAAGTCCGCCTCCACCCTGCTGCTGCACAAACTGCCCGGCGTTGCTGCCGAACGCGTACTGCTGCTCGGCCTGGGCAAGGCCGACGAATTGAACAACAAGACCAGCGCCGAAATCCTGAACGCTGCCTTCAGCACATTGAGTGCGACGCCCGCCAGGGATGCCGTGTTGTACATCGTCGACAACGGTGTCGGCGCAGATGCTGCCTGGGTCATCAGGCAGGCCGTATTTACCGCGGCTGCGCAGATATTCCTTGCCGATGGCATGAAGAGCAAGCCATCCAAAGCCTCAGCGCTGAAGAACATCACCTTCGCCACGCTGGAAAAACCGGCGGCGGCACTGAAGACCGTACTCGACCAGGCATCCGCCACCGCACACGGCATGGATCTCGCCAAAACGCTCGCCAACCTGCCGGGCAATATCTGCACCCCGACCTACCTCGCCGCCAAGGCGCTGGCACTGGGCAAGTCGCACAAGAGCATCAAGACCTCCGTGCTGGAAGAAAAGGACATGCAAAAGCTGGGCATGGGTTCCTTCCTCTCCGTCACGCGCGGCAGCGAGCAACCCGCCAAACTGATCACGCTGGAATACTTTGGCGCGGCAAAAACCCAAAAGCCGGTCGTACTGGTCGGCAAGGGCATCACCTTTGACACCGGCGGCATCTCGCTCAAACCGGGCGCGGAGATGGACGAGATGAAATACGACATGTGCGGTGCAGCCAGCGTGCTCGGCACCCTGCAGGCCGTTGCCGAGATGGGCTTGAAACTGAACGTGGTCGGCGTGATCCCGACATGCGAAAACATGCCGTCCGGCAAGGCCACTAGGCCGGGCGACATCGTCACCTCCATGTCCGGGCAGACCATAGAAATATTGAACACCGATGCCGAAGGCCGCCTGATCCTGTGCGACGCACTGACATATTCCGCCAAATTCGATCCCGATACCGTCATCGATATCGCCACCCTCACCGGTGCCTGCGTGATCGCACTGGGCCATGTCGCCAGCGGCATGTTCAGCAACGAGGACAAGCTCGCGCAGGAATTGCTCGCGGCAGGCGAACAGTCCCACGACCGCATCTGGCAACTGCCGCTGTGGGAAGACTACCAGCCGCTGCTGGACAGCAACTTCGCCGACATGGCGAATATCGGCGGTCGTGCCGGTGGCACCATCACTGCCGCGTGTTTCCTGGAACGTTTCACCCGGGACTACCGTTGGGCGCACCTGGACATCGCCGGTACGGCATGGCTGTCGGGCAAGCAAAAAGGTGCAACCGGTCGCCCGGTGCCGCTGCTCACGCAGTACCTGATCAACCGCACGGCGTCGAAGTGACCAAGATAGACTTCTACACGGGCAGCGAAGACAAGCTGCGTACCGCCTGCCAGTTAAGCCACAAGGCGATGCAGAACGGCCTGCGCGTGCTGTTGCACGCGCCGGACGAGGCCACCGCCGACAAGCTGGACGCATTGCTGTGGCACTATCCGCCGACGGCCTTCATGCCGCATTGCCACAGCCACGACGCGGATGCGGCGATGCTGCCGGTGGTCATCGGTCGCGACGAAGCGTTTCCCCATTCCGAACTGCTGATCAGCCTGCACAACGAGTGCCTGCCATTCTTCAGCCGCTTCGAGCGCGTCATCGAGATCGTCGGGCAGGACGATGCCGACGCCAAACTGGGGCGCGAACGCTATATTTTTTACAAGGACCGCGGCTACGAGCTGCGCCACTTTGATCTACGCAAAACCAATTGACCCATGGCAAAATCCAAACGCACCGCAGAGGTCCCCATCCTGACCGAGATGGTTGATAGCGCCCCCCTGGACCTGCCCACGCTTACCGATGCAATCGAGGAACACCCGACACCCCCTTCCTCCGGGGAATACCAGCGTCTCGCCGAAAAGCTGTTCCCCGATCTTGAGGCTGTAATGCTCGATGCAATCAGCTCAACCCCGGATGCCGACTGGAACTCCGCCATGCAACTAGTCAGGAAAGCGCTTCCGGAACTCATCCGCAAAGCAGCCCAGGCATCCCTGTAGCGCCCGCTACTGCCCCTTCGGCGAGCCTCGAAGCCTGTATAATCCCGCGCTCCCTGAACCACGCATTCCCTGAAAAGACCGCAATGGAACTCGCAAAAAGTTTTGACCCGAAAGACATCGAATCCCGCTGGTATCCCACTTGGGAAAACGCCGACTACTTCAAGGCCGGACTCGACTCCTCAAAACAGGAAAATTTCTGCATCCTGCTCCCGCCGCCCAATGTCACCGGCACGCTGCACATGGGGCACGGATTCAACCAGACGCTGATGGACGCACTGACGCGTTACCACCGCATGAAAGGAGACAATACGCTGTGGCAACCGGGCACCGACCACGCGGGCATCGCCACGCAGATCGTGGTCGAACGCCAGCTCGATGCCCAAGGCATCTCGCGCCATGACCTCGGCCGCGAGAAATTCATCGAGAAAGTGTGGGAGTGGAAGGAATATTCCGGCAACACCATCACCAGGCAGATGCGCCGCCTTGGCACCTCGCCCGACTGGTCGCGCGAGCGCTTCACCATGGACGAAGGCCTGTCGCGCTCGGTGACAGAGACCTTCGTGCGCCTGTACAACGAAGGCCTGATCTACCGCGGCAAGCGCCTGGTGAACTGGGATCCGAAGTTGCACACCGCCGTTTCGGATCTCGAGGTTGTGCAGGAAGAAGAAGACGGTTTCATGTACCACATCCGCTATCCGCTTGCAGACGGCAGCGGGCATCTGGTGGTCGCGACGACCCGCCCCGAAACCATGCTGGGCGACGTGGCGGTGATGGTGCATCCGGAAGACGAGCGCTACAAACACCTGATCGGCAAGCAAGTCACGCTGCCGCTGTGCGAGCGCTCCATCCCCGTGATCGCCGACGAATACGTGGACCGCGAATTCGGCACTGGCGTGGTGAAGGTCACGCCTGCGCATGACTTCAACGACTATGCGGTGGGCCAGCGCCATGCGCTGCCGCTGATCTCCGTCCTCACGCTGGATGCAAAAATCAACGAGCATGCACCGATTCAATATCAGGGCATGGACCGCTTCGCTGCACGCAAGCAGATCGTCGCCGACCTCAATGCCGCCGGACTGTTCGTCAAGGCCGACAAGCACAAACTCAAGGTGCCGCGCGGGGACCGCACCGGCGTGGTGATCGAGCCGATGCTGACCGACCAGTGGTTCGTGGCAATGAGCAAGGCGGGCCCGGAAGGAAAATCCATCACCGAGCAGGCACTGGAATGCGTGAGTTCCGGCGAGATCAGGTTCCACCCGGAGAACTGGGTGAATACCTACAATCAGTGGTTGAACAACATCCAGGACTGGTGCATCTCGCGCCAATTATGGTGGGGCCACCAGATTCCCGCGTGGTACGGCGTGAACGGCGAGGTGTTCGTCGCGCACGACGCAGCCGAAGCGCACAAGCTGGCGGACAAGGCAGGCTATGCCGGACAACTCGACCGCGACAACGACGTGCTCGACACCTGGTTCTCCTCCGCATTGTGGCCGTTCTCCACACTGGACTGGGATGAAGGCAAGACGTTCGAAGCGCAGAACCAATTCATCAGGCAGTACCTGCCTTCTTCGGTACTGGTCACCGGCTTCGACATCATCTTTTTCTGGGTGGCGCGCATGGTGATGATGACCAGACACGTCACGGGCAAGATTCCGTTTAGGGATGTGTACGTGCACGGCCTGATCCGCGACGCGGAAGGCCAGAAGATGTCCAAATCCAAAGGCAACGTGCTCGACCCCATCGACCTGATTGACGGCATCGATATCGAAGACCTGGTGAAGAAACGCACCACCGGCCTGATGAATCCCAAGGATGCCGAGAAGATCGAGAGGCGCACCCGCCGCGAATTCCCGGAAGGCATCCCGGCTTTCGGCACCGACGCGCTGCGCTTCACTTTCGCCTCGCTCGCCTCGCCCGGCCGCGACATCAAGTTCGACATGCAACGCTGCGAGGGCTATCGCAACTTCTGCAACAAGCTGTGGAACGCCACGCGCTTTGTGCTGATGAACTGCGAGGGCAAGGACGTCGGCCAGGACGAATCTCTGCCGCTGGAATTCTCGGCCGCCGACAAGTGGATGATCAGCCTGCTGCAACAGACCGAAGCCGAGATGGGAACGCATTTTGCCGACTATCGTTTCGACATGGCGGCGCGTGCTGTGTATGAACTGGTGTGGAACACCTACTGCGACTGGTATGTGGAGCTGGCCAAGGTTCAGATGGCAAATGGCAACGAAGTAAAGCAACGCGGGACGCGCAGAACGCTAGTACGCGTGCTGGAAGCCATCCTGCGCCTGGCACACCCCATCATCCCCTTCATCACCGAAGAGCTGTGGCAGTCGGTCGCACCGATGGCGAATCAGAAAGGTGCTAGCATCATGCTGCAAGCCTATCCCAGGGTCGACAATAGCAAGATCGACCAGGCTTCCATTGCGCAGATAGTGCTGTTGCAGGAACTCGTCACCGCCTGCCGCAGCCTGCGCAGCGAGATGAACCTGTCACCCGCCGCGCGCGTGCCGCTGATTGCGGCTGGCGATGCGACGGTGCTGAATGCGCTTGCTCCCTACATCAGCAGCCTCTCCAAACTCAGCGAAGTGCAGGTCGTCGCCGAATTGCCGGAAGGCGATGCACCGGTATCCATCGTCGGCAACTTCAAACTGATGCTGAAGATCGAGATCGACGTCGCCGCCGAACGCGAGCGCCTGGACAAAGAGATTGCGCGCCTGACCGGCGAAATCACCAAGGCCAACGCCAAGCTCGGCAACGAGAGCTTCGTAGCGCGCGCCCCGGCGACCGTGGTGGAGCAGGAAAAGAAACGGCTGGAAGAGTTCGGTACGACGCTGGTGCAGTTACAGGCGCAGCGCAAGAAGCTGGGGTAGCAAATCGTGATGACAACCGGCGACTGGGCCGCCTTTGGCGGCTTGGTCAGATGGCCGGCAGTTCGCTCGGCATGTCGAAGGACGCATGGTCTGTTCGATCAGGCAAAGGGATCGTGATTTCAGCGACGGCGAATCAGGAGGATGAACTCGCCGCCCGCTTCCGTCGACAACAGCAACTCATGCCCTGTCTTGTTGCAGAAATCCACAAAATCCCTGGGCGCGCCCCTGTCGGTGGCGACGATCTTCAGCACTTGTCCGGCGCTCATCCCCGACAGCGATTTCTTGGCGCGCAGAATGGGCAGCGGGCAGGCCAGCCGCCGTACATCGAGTTCGACATCGAATGGCGTTTCGTTCATGCGACGATCTCCCCGCCCGACTGCGCCCAGGCCATGATGCCGCCCTGAAGGTTGTAGACATTTCCCAGTCCCTGCGCCGCGGCAAATGCGGCAGCCTGCGCGGAACGTCCGCCCACCTGGCAATAGAATACCGTGGCCTTGCCCGTATCTAGTTCCTGCCAGCGCATCGGCAGCAAATGCAGCGGCAGCGAAATCGATCCTTTGATGCGACCGCGCGCGATTTCTGCGTCGGTGCGCACGTCCACCAGTTGCGCCGAGCCGCGGGCGATCAGGTTTGGCAATTCGGTTACGGTGATCAATTTGAATTCAGCCACTTCCAGGTTCTCCACTTCAAAAAAATCATTGTTCTTCCCCATGGTCGCTCAACAGGCGCGCGATGCGCGTGTTCGCCATGGACAGCCGCCGCACCAGTATCGCCAGGAACGCATCGCCGAACTGGTAGCGGCAGTTCGCCGACGCGCGCGACAGCTTTTCCGGGTCGACCTCGATCAGCGATACTTCCGTCTTGGTGACCACGTCCGTGGTACGCCGCGCTTCCGTGCCGGAGAGGTGCGCCATCTCGCCGAAGCAATCGCCCTTGTGCAGCAGGCTCAACAGCCTCCCCTGCTTGACCACGCGCACCGTGCCGCCGGCAATGATGTAGAAAAGATGCCCTTCCTCGCCTTCGCGGATGATCGTTTCGTCCGCATTCACTTTGCGCCACGCGCTGATGCGCAGCACCTCCCACAATTCGACATCGCTGAAGTGCTTGAAGAAATTCAAGTCGCGCAGGGTGTCAAACTTCTCGGTATCGAATATCTCTGCCTGCTGCGGCACATTGTGTGTGATGAAGGTAACGAGGTCGCGCGCGAATTCGTCCCAGGTCTGGTAGCGGTGTTCCGTCTCCTTGCTCATCGCGCGCAGCACCATGGCGTCCAGCTCCGGCGGAATTTCCGGGCGATAGGCGCTGGGGGGCAGCGGATCGATGTTCATGATCTGGTAGATCATGCTGTAGCTGTTGGCTGCCTCGAATGGCAGTTTGCCGGTGAGCAGCCGGTACATGGTGACGCCCAGAGAGTAGATATCGGTCTGGTGCGTCAGCGGCAGTTCCCTGATCTGCTCCGGCGACATGTACGCCGGCGACCCAACGCCGCTCACCTGGGTGCTCTGCTGGTTATCGATGACCGCCGCACCGAAGTCGGATATCTTAATATCACTCTCGCCGCTGATCAGGATATTGGCAGGCTTGATATCGCGGTGCGTCACGCCCTGATATTGGGCATATTCCAGCGCCTTGCAACATTTATAGATGATCTCCGCGATATGCCCCAGATCCATCAGGTGATCGACCTCGCCGTATTTTTCCAGCGTTTCTCCCTCGACGTACTCCATCACCATATAGTTCACGTCGCCGTCCATCACTGCGTCGAATACCTTCACGATATGCGGATGCGACAATTTTCCGGCGAGGGACGCCTCGGTGAGCAGTAACTTGCGATAGGCTTTGGCACGGGTCGAGTCGCGTAGGACGTTCAGGTTGAATACCTTGAGCGCGACCTGCTGCTGGCTGAACGTGTCGAGCGCCAGATAGACTGTGCTGGTCGCGCCGCGCCCAAGCTCCTTAACGATCTCGTATTTGCCGACCTTGTCCATGTGCAGGAAACCCCTGAGAAACGCGCATTTTGCGTGCCCGACCGCACCTTGTCCAGAAAGCGCGCATTTTACAAGGAATTGCAGTCCGCAATGGAACTCAAAAGGCTCGGTGTTATCATAACCGCCATGAAAACTTCCCTTCTTGCCGCACTTCTGACGTTGCCGCTGATCGCCTACGCTGATGGCCTGCCGGACCTGGGTGACGTTTCGCAGGAGATCATTTCGCCGCAAATCGAGCGTCAGATCGGCGAACAGAGCATGTTCCAGATCCGGGCCAGCAATGAATACCTTGATGATCCGGAAATATCCGACTACCTCAACCGTCTCGGCGGGCGCCTCGTGGCGAACAGTTCCGAGCCGGCTGATTCGTTTGAGTTTTTTGCCATCAATGATAATGCGATCAACGCCTTTGCGCTGCCCGGCGGTTTCGTCGGTGTCAATACCGGGCTGATCCTGCTTGCCGAGGATGAATCCGAGCTTGCCTCCGTGCTGGGCCACGAAATCTCGCACGTCACCCAGCATCACTACGCGCGCATGGTCTATGGCCAGCGCTACGATACGCTGGCCGCGCTGGCTACACTTGCAGTGGCCATTCTTGCCGCCCGCAGCAATCCTGACGCCGCGACCGCCGGTATCGTTGGCGCAGAGGCAGGAACGGTTCAGCACCAGCTCAATTTCACGCGGCAGAACGAACGGGAAGCCGACCGTTTCGGCCTTGCCACCCTGGAAAAGTCCGGCTTCGACACGCGCGCCATGCCTGCCTTTTTCGAACGCATGCAGAAAGCCACGCAACTCGTGGAAGGCAACACGCCTTCCTACTTGCGCACTCACCCGGTCACCCATGAACGTATCGCCGAAGTGGAAGATCGGGTACAGCAGATTCCATACCGTCTGGTGCCGGATAGTCTTGATTTCCAGTTGATACGCTCACGCATCATCGCCATCCAGAGACCGCCGCAGGAGGCGGTCGCCTTCTTCGACGCGGCGCTGGGCACAAAGAAATTCGGCAATCCCATCGCCCATCGCTACGGCCTGGTGCTGGCTTTGCTGCGCAACAACCAGCCGCAGCGCGCAGCCTTGGAATATGCGACCCTGCACAAACAGGCGCCGCTCAATGCC
>CAVRYQ010000043.1:0-9103 GCA_963725375.1 uncultured Pseudomonadota bacterium
AAAGCTGGTAGCAAAACCCGCACAGGGCTGCGGAATTGGGTAAAATCGCGCCCGCACAAACCATCACGGAAGCCGGATCAGATGAGCATCAAGTCAGACAAGTGGATACGCCGCATGGCTGAGCAGCACGGCATGATAGAGCCGTTCGAGCCGAACCAGGTCAAGGAAGCGGATGGCAAGAAGATCGTTTCCTACGGAACGTCGAGTTACGGCTATGACATCCGCTGCGCGCGCGAATTCAAGCTGTTCACCAACATCAACAGCACCATCGTCGATCCCAAGAACTTCGACCCGAATTCGTTCGTGAACGTTGAGGCGGACTATTGCGTGATTCCGCCCAATTCGTTCGCGCTGGCGCGCACGGTCGAATACTTCCGTATCCCGCGCAACGTGCTGACCATCTGCCTCGGCAAATCGACCTATGCGCGCTGCGGGATCATTGTGAATGTGACCCCTTTCGAGCCCGAGTGGGAAGGCTACGTGACGCTGGAATTCTCCAACACCACCCCGCTGCCTGCAAAGATCTATGCCAACGAAGGCGTGGCGCAGGTGCTGTTCTTCGAGAGCGACGAAGTGTGCGAAACCTCGTACAAGGATCGAGGCGGCAAGTATCAGGGTCAGGTCGGCGTTACATTGCCGAAGACCTGAGATGCAACCAACCCCATTTTTGCCACAGAGTACACAAAGATCACAGAGAAAACCGCTGTACTCTCTCTGCGGCCTCTGCGGCTAATCAGGTCCTGGAATTTGATGATTACCGAGCAACAAGTTATCTGGCGCACTCCCGAAGGCAAGATCGTCGCCTGTACGGAGAAGAATAAGGTGCTGCAGGAAAACCTCGCCGAAATTCGCCAGGCTTGCCGCGACGCGCTCGAGGATGCCGTGCTCATGGGCTGCGATGAGCGGCAATTTCTCAGGGTGCTGGCCGATCTGGTTGCCCAGCTCAAGAACCCCAATCCGCCCCGCGAATAACGCCTTTGCAAATTTCCCCGTCGTCGAAAAAACTGCGATGATCCGCGCCACTTTAATCTGTAATCTCCTGTAGGGAGCTATTCATGAAATTTAATTTCCCCATCATCATCATCGACGAAGACTTTCGTTCGGAAAACGCCAGCGGTCACGGCATACGCGCACTCGCGCAGGCAATCGAAAAAGAGGGGGTCGAGGTCGTGGGCATGACCAGCTACGGCGACATGTCCTCGTTCGCGCAGCAGCAGAGCCGCGCGTCTGCTTTTGTGCTGTCCATCGACGATGAAGAGTTCGGCGAGGGAAGCGAGGAAGAGACGGAAGTCGCGCTGCGCACCCTGCGCGCGTTCGTGGAAGAGATCCGCTACAAGAATGCCGACATCCCCATCTATCTGTACGGCGAGACGCGCACTTCGCGCCACATTCCGAACGACATCCTGCGCGAGCTGCACGGCTTCATCCATATGCACGAGGACACGCCGGAATTCGTGGCACGCCACATGATCCGCGAAGCGAAGTCATACATGGACTCGCTGGCGCCGCCGTTCTTCCGCGCACTGGTCGACTATGCGCAGGACGGTTCATACTCGTGGCACTGCCCGGGCCACTCCGGCGGCGTGGCCTTCCTGAAGTCGCCGGTGGGACGCATGTTCCACCAGTTCTTCGGCGAGAACATGTTGCGCGCCGACGTATGCAACGCGGTGGACGAGCTGGGTCAGTTGCTCGACCATACCGGTCCGGTGGCGGCTTCCGAGCGAAACGCCGCACGCATCTTCAATGCCGATCACCTGTTCTTCGTCACCAACGGCACCTCGACCTCGAACAAGATCGTGTGGCACTCGATGGTGGCGCCGGACGACATCGTGGTGGTGGACCGCAACTGCCACAAGTCCATCCTGCACGCGATCATGATGACCGGCGCGGTGCCGGTATTCCTGACGCCGACGCGCAACAACTTCGGCATCATCGGCCCGATCCCCAAGTCGGAATTCGAGCCGGAAACCATACAGAAAAAGATCGACGCCAATCCTTTCATCAAGGACAAGGACAAGAAGCCGCGCATCCTGACCATCACGCAGAGCACTTACGACGGCGTTCTCTACAACGTCGAGATGCTCAAGGAGATGCTGGACGGCAAGATCGACGCATTGCACTTTGACGAGGCCTGGCTGCCGCATGCGGCGTTCCATGACTTCTACAAGGACATGCATGCCATCGGAAAAGACCGCCCGCGCGCCAAGGAATCCATGGTGTTCTCCACACAATCCACGCACAAGCTCCTGGCGGGATTGAGCCAAGCATCGCAAATTCTGATACGCGACAGTGAAACCCGCAAACTGGATCGCGATTGTTTCAACGAAGCCTACCTGATGCACACGTCCACCAGTCCGCAATACGCGATTATCGCCTCATGCGATGTGGCGGCCGCGATGATGGAGCCGCCGGGAGGTACCGCGCTGGTGGAAGAATCCATTGCCGAGGCGCTCGATTTCCGGCGTGCCATGCGCAAAGTGGATGAGGAGTGGGGGGCCGACTGGTGGTTCAAGCTTTGGGGCCCGGATTACCTGTCCGAGGAAGGCATGGCCGACCGCGACGACTGGGTGCTGCGCAACGAGGACCGCTGGCACGGCTTCGGCAAACTGGCCGAAGGTTTCAACATGCTGGATCCGATCAAGGCGACCGTCATCACGCCGGGACTGGACGTGGACGGCGATTTCGCCGACAGCGGCATTCCCGCCAGCATCGTCACCAAGTATCTTGCCGAGCACGGCGTGGTGGTGGAGAAATGCGGCCTGTATTCCTTCTTCATCATGTTCACCATCGGCATCACCAAGGGGCGCTGGAACACCATGGTGACAGAGCTGCAGCAGTTCAAGGACGACTACGACAAGAACCAGCCGCTGTGGCGCGTGCTGCCGGAATTCATCGCCAAGAACCCGCGTTACGAGAAGATAGGCCTGCGCGACCTGTGCGACCAGATCCACGGCATCTACAAGGCCAACGATGTGGCGCGCCTGACCACCGAAATGTATTTGTCCAGCATGGAGCCTGCGATGAAGCCGTCCGATGCGTTCGCCAAGATGGCGCACGGTGAGATCGAGCGCGTCTCTATCGACAACCTGGAAGGGCGCATCACCGCGGTGCTGCTCACGCCCTACCCGCCCGGCATCCCGCTGCTGATCCCGGGCGAGCGTTTCAACAAGACCATCGTCGACTACCTCAAGTTCGCGCGCGACTTCAACCGCAAATTTCCCGGCTTCGAGACCGACATCCACGGACTGGTGGCCGAGAAGAACAACGGCGACCGTGTCTACTACGTGGACTGCGTGAAATAACCCGGATAACGATGGCACAGTTGCATCAACAGGCCGACGAAGGCGACAAGCTGCGCGTCGATAAATGGCTGTGGGCTGCGCGCTTTTTCAAGACGCGCAGCCTCGCGGTCGATGCCGTGGAGGCCGGCCGGGTGACGATGAACGAAGCGCGCATCAAACCGGCCAAGGCCATCGGGGCGGGCGACCATCTGGTCATCCGCATCGGGCAATATCACTTCGAGGTCGAAGTGCTGGGGATTTCCAACAGGCGCGGTCCCGCATCGGAAGCACAAAAGCTTTACCGCGAGAGCGAGGCGAGCCGCGCGCGGCGGGCCGAGATCGCGGCCAATCTCAAGGCGTTGCCGCAACCGGCCTTCAAGGGCAGACCCACCAAGCGCGATCGGCGCGAGATCGAGCGCTTCGAATCGGAATCCGGGCGCAGCGTAAAGAGCGCATGGGGCGATTTTGAATAGATCGATCCGGATCGGCACCGCGACATTCAACGCCGTTGCCTCAACATGATGGAAGCGGCCAGCGGCAAGCCGCGTAAACCTTGGTGGCGCAGCCATGCCGTCAACGTGTTGCTGTTCATCGTTGTTGTCGCCGGTATCCGTGCGTGGCAACAACGCGACATGATCAGCGGTACGGCGCCAGCATTGCACGGTGTCACCCTGGCAGGAAAAATATACGCTTTGCCGGCACGTCCCACGCAGCCGGTGCTTGTGCATTTCTGGGGCACATGGTGCCCGATCTGCCGCGCGGAGCAGAACTCCATCGCTGCCATCGCGCACGATAACCCGAACGTCATCACCGTGGCCATGCAAAGCGGCGGAACGGAAGCGGTTGCCGGATTCATGCGCGAGCAGGGAACCGATTTTCCGGTGGTGAATGACCCCGACGGCAGCATCGCCATCGCATGGGGAGTGCATGCAGTCCCCGCCAGTTTCATCATTGCGCCGGACGGAAAAATCACCTTTGTTGAAGTCGGCTACACCACCGGACCGGGACTCAGGCTGCGGCTCTGGCTGGCCGGCATCAACTGATCCAAGCTCGGGCACGGCGCCGCAACAACGTGGACGCAGGAAATCAAGGTATTGCTGTGAAGCATCACGCCACGACTGGCGGGATAGGGTGACCGCTATCGCGCTTGTTTGCGCCTGAAATCTTCCATGAAGCCGACCAGTTGCTCAACAGCCGAGAGTGTCAGCCCGTTGTAAATGGAAGCGCGAATGCCCCCGGTGGATCGATGCCCGGCCAGGCCGGAAAAGCCCGCGGCTTGAGTGGCGGCAAGGAACTGCTTTTCTGCTTCCGGGGTCGCCAGGTTGAATGTGACATTCATCAGCGAACGATCCTTCGCCTCGGCCCTGCCGCGATAGAAGCCATCGCTGCCGTCCAGTGCGCGGTACAGGAGTCTGGCCTTGTCCCGGTTTATTTCTGCCATGCGTGACAGGCCGCCGACGTCATCGAGCAGCCAGCGCGTGATCAGCAGCACGACATAGATCGCAAACACCGGCGGCGTGTTGAAGATCGAATGTGCCCTGATCTGGCTGCGGTAGTCCAGGAATCCTGGAAGATCGGTCGGCGCGTCGTCGAGCAATTCGTCCCGCACGAGCACAACGGTCACACCGGCCGGGCCGATGTTCTTCTGCGCATGGGCGTAGATGAGCGAATAGCGCTCCGCCTCGCAGGGCTGGGACAGGAAATCCGACGACATGTCGCACACGAGGGGAACATCGTCCCGGCCCAGCACCCGGTGGAACTGCAGTCCCTCGACGGTTTCATTCGAGATGTAGTGGAGATAGGGCGCATCAGCGGAGAAGGCCAGTTCCTCGTCTCCCGGCAGCCGTCGGAAGCCGTTTTCAGCACCGCTCCAGAGCACGCGGATATCGCCTTCGCGCCTGGCTTCATCCAGCGCCTTGCCGCTCCAGTAACCGGTGTGCAGATATTCCGCAGGCGCTGTCCTGCCGCGCAGCAAGGTCATCGGAATCATCGAGAATTGCTGTGTCGCACCACCCTGCATGAACAATACATGGTAGTTGCCGGGCAATCCCAGCAGCTTGCGTATATTGCTTTCCAGCTCGGCGATGACTGCGGCAAACCACTCCGAGCGGTGGCTGATGCCGAGCACCGACAGGCCGACTTCCGGCACTTCCAGGATGGATTGCTGTGCCTGCAGCAGCACGCTATCGGGCAATGCGCCCGGTCCGCCGGAGAAATTGAGGTTGTTGAGTGGGTTCATGTGCATGCGATTATTTGCCAGTCAGCCGGAAAAGAAAATCTCGGAATGCATTTTTGACCTTGAGCATGTGGACCTGCTTGTACGGAAACAACTGTTCCGGGTCCATGGCATGCACGACCATGGTGTGGTCGATCTCGAAAATGAAAAGCTGTCCGTCCTTGGTTTCTGCACAATCGATGCAGAGGTAATCGAGCCGGGTGCGCTGGTAGACCGCGTCCAATGCCTTACGGTGGCGCTGGGCAAACGCGTCGAAGTGCTGCATGAAGGCAGCTTCTTCCTCCCTTTTTCCGGCATCCTTGTACATGCCTGCATTCACGTAATGGATCATCCAGTGCGACGATATGCCCATGTGGCAGGCATAGGGTTTGCCGTCGATCAGAATCACGCGGAATTTGCGGAATAGTCCGTCCTTGCCGCTGTAATCGATAAAGCGCGACAGGAAGAATTCTGCGCCCTCCACTCTGGCGAGATAGTCGGCAAGCTCTTGCGGGTATTCGATACGCTTCAGGTCGCGTCCCGCATGGGAGCCGACGGGGCGCACGATGATCGGAAAATCGCAGCCCGGATACTGTCCTGAAAGTGCGATGCTGCCCGCAGCAATTTCCAGCAGGACTGCGCGCGTGGCGTGATGGGTCGCCGGGATGAGCAGGCCCGGCGCATCCCGCAGCAGCCTGCAGGCGGCCTCGCGTCCCGTCGGGGGAATATATTGCGGCTTGTTGATGACCGGCCTGGGCCACTTCGCCAGCGCCTGTTCCAGTGCCGCCAGCGTCGCACGGTTTGCGCCGGATTCGCAAATGGCGACAAATACGGCATCGTGCTCGGGAATGGGCAAAGCCAGCGGGTCGTGCGGAGAAACGTAATAGAAAACCAGATCCACGTCGCTGTCTTCCAGCAGGCAATCGAGCGGCGTGTTCTCGGAGATGTCTCCGGGAACTGACAGCATCAGCAAGCGCAACTTTGCGGGCTGGTTTGCGGCAGAGAGGCGGTAGATGCGCTTTCGTTGCAAGGCCAGGGACTGGATGGACAGGCCAAGTTCGCGCTGCCCAAAGCATTGCACGATGATGGACAGGTTCAGCCAGAGTTCCGCATCGGACGCGTTGCGCCCGGCACGATCCAGCATCTCCTGGCCGAGGGGGCGAAGATCGGTCCCGGCGATGCTCGCACGCAGGAACGGGGCGAGCCCCAAAAAAGGTGTCTCGGGCTGAACCTGGCTGTCGGTGGCGGAAGTGGTGATCAAAGTTGACGGCTGTGCTTTATCGTTATTCGAGATGCCCGGTATCCCGGGCAGGTCCGATTCCAGTATCTCACGAATATTGCCCGAGCAAGAATATCCTCCCGCAGGGTTATCAAAGACGGGAATAGAAGGATGTAAGCTACGCTAAAGAGCGTTTAGATTGTCGTGGGTGGAAGGTGACAGGCACGATTGAGGGCGGCGCGGCCTTCAGGATGTGTTTCTTCATCCTGCCGATCACGTGCATCTCGCAATTCCTGCAGTCGAATTGCAATGTCAGGTGCTCGCTGCCATTGA
Organism: uncultured Pseudomonadota bacterium; assembly: GCA_963725375.1. Lineage (GTDB taxonomy): Bacteria > Pseudomonadota > Gammaproteobacteria > Burkholderiales > Gallionellaceae > Sideroxyarcus. Next base: position 7,049 of record CAVRYQ010000043.1, read on the forward strand.
TCAGCGTCATTGCTTCGGCGCGCACCTGGCCCTGCACGCCGATCACGCCCTTCGCCTGTTTGGGGCACAGGCTCAATGAATAGCGTATGCAGTGACGGGTGATCATCAGCGGGACTTCACCTGCCTCTTCATGTGCTTCATAGGCGGCCTCAATCAGCTTCACGCCATGTTTCGCATAAAAGGCGCGCGCCGCCGAATTGTAGACATTGGCGAGGAAGGTCAGGGATTCTTCCGGGTACCTTGCCGGAGGTTCCACCGCTGTCTTGCGCAAAGCGCGCACGCAAGCCTTGAGGCGCGCGGCGTCGAGTTTTTCTGCCGCCTCGCGGCGCAGCCTGTTCGCCAGCGAGCCGGGCACGAACCACGGCTGAGTCCATTCGATAGTCAGTTTGTTCAATTCAAAATCGGTATTGCCGAAGCGCGCCAGATATTCGCGCACGCCGGCTTCCGCGTCTGCCGGATGTTGCGCCCGTTGCTTGTCGAAGGAGACGTTGGCCGTGGCCGCGACACCGTCTACATCGCGCAGCGTCAGCGCGTATCCTTCTGCAGTTTCGGCAAAGACGGCATCCACGCCGATGCGGCGCTCGGCGGACTTTTTTGCAAGCGCCTGTTCCCACGCATGATCGCGGTTGCGGCTGATCGCGACCCCCGGGCGCAGGCCATGTAATGCATGCATGGGTTCGTTCGGATACACTCGCCACACCTTGTTACTGCGCTCGACCACGTTCGCCTGCAAGCCGACCACTTCGCGCTTGTGCAGATAGTTCAAGCCGTCGCTGTTGGAAAGGTCTTCGTTTGATTCCATTTCGAACCATTTGTCGCCGACCTGTGTCACCGTGCCCAGTTCCAGGCCTACGAAAGTGGGTGTGTCGAATGCGCCGATGTCCGCTTTCCTTCCGTTCGCGAAATAATCGGTCGCGCCGCGATGGAAAGTCTTGTCCGGGTCCGGCGTGAACAACAACCGGGTTCTGCCGCTGGACGCCGCATGCAGGTCCGGACGTTCGTTCAATATTCCGTCCAGCAGGCGGCGATAGTGGCCGGTGATGTTCTTCACATAAGCCGCGTCCTTGTAGCGGCCTTCGATCTTGAAGCTGCGTACGCCCGCGTCGATCAGTGCGCCTAGGTTGCCGCTCTGGTTGTTATCCTTCACCGACAGCAGGTGTTTCTCGAAAGCGACGACGCGGCCCTGCGCGTCCTGCAGCGTGTAGGGCAGGCGGCAGGCTTGCGAACAGTCGCCTCGATTCGCACTGCGCCCGGTGTGCGCATGGCTGATGTTGCACTGGCCGGAATAGGCCACACAGAGCGCGCCGTGAATGAAGTGCTCGATAACGGTGTCGGCTGGTACGGCGGCGCGCACTGCGGCAATCTCGCCGATCGTGAGTTCGCGCGCCAGCACGATCTGCGAAAAGCCGACATCGGCCAGAAAGCGCGCCTTCTCCGGGGTGCGGATGTCGCATTGCGTCGATGCATGAAGATCGATGGGGGGCAGGTCGAGTTCCAGCAGCCCCATGTCCTGCACGATCAGCGCATCCACGCCAGCGTCATAACAGTCGCAAGCCAGCTTGCGCGCGGCGTCGAGTTCGGCATCGTGCAATATGGTGTTGAGCGTGACATAGATGCGCGCGTGGAAGCGGTGTGCATATTCCACCAGCCCGGCGATCTCGGCGAGCGAATTGCCGGCCTTGTCGCGCGCGCCGAATGCCGGGCCACCGATATAGACCGCATCGGCGCCGTGCAGGATCGCTTCGCGGCCGATGGCGGCAGTCTTCGCGGGAGCGAGCAATTCCAGCGGCTGGGATGGATGGCGTTCTGGCATGGGCGCATTATACCGGAGGGGAAGGGCCCGCTTGCTCGACGCGAGCGCTGCAAGGAAAGAGAGCGCGAGGCCTTCGTGGTGCGGGCGGGCCCATGGCCGATCGCCCAACATGCATTGTCCGGCATGAATGAAGCTGGGATAATGCCGCCAACGGAAGATAAGTCAGTTTCTCAGCTTCAATAGTAAATCCACTGTCCGAGAGCCTGCTAGCAATACGCGACGAACCAGTATACGTACATAAC
>CAVRYQ010000044.1:0-39395 GCA_963725375.1 uncultured Pseudomonadota bacterium
CATCCACCTGAGCCGCTAAGGCGGGGATGGGTAAACTCTCATGGCTCTACATCGGCTAAACGACGACCACTCCCACCTCGGACAGTTCCTGACCGGTGACGTTCCAATGGCGCCCAATGTAACAGTATCCTGGCCGCGTTTTCATCCCTGCTACAGCTTGCGCCGCAATCACATTGATGTTTCCGTTCGGACAGGAGTTTTTTACACTGGCTACCGCACCGGTGACATGTCTGGCTAGGCTTGACCTGACGAGTCGGCACTTCCAGCCACATTGACCCAGCTTCTTCCGCTTTCGTCTTGAGCAGGTTAGAAAGGTTGATGGTGCGGATATCCAGAATACTGCGCTTCAATCCTTTTTTGTCTCTCCGGCATTAGCGGTCATGTTTTTGACGTTCAACTGTTCTGTGGCGATCAGGCCGTATCGTTTAACCAGATCAGCAGATGTTTTGTGCAAGAAATCTTTGCGGCGGTTCGCAATGCGGCGGGATTCTGCTGACAACAAGGAAACGGCCTTGCGGCGATTGTTTGTGTGCTTGTTCTTCTTGCGAGATACAGCTTGCTGCAACACCTTGAGCTTTTGGCGTTGTGGCTTATCGAGAAAGCGCGGGTTGGCTATCGACAACGTATCGTTTTCCCCAGAACAAACTGTGGCAAAGGATTCCAGTCCCCAGTCCATTCCCATTGCTTCAGTGCCGCCAGTGCGCTGCGGTTCGCATTCCACGGTAACGGACAAATGCCAGTGCCCGTCCTGGTGCTGAACTTCGGCGGTTTTAACTTCGCCCGGCGTTCTCGCTTGCCCTCTTAATTTGACCATGCCGACGCCCGACAGGCGGACATGCCCGTGTTTCATCTTGTCGCCAGCGTGAAGACGCCAGCCATCACCATGAGTCTTATAGCCCCACCCGCTAAAACGCCGAACAGCTTTGAAACGCGGGAAGCCAGCCTTTTCCCCCGCTTTGACACGACGGAAAAATGCGGCATAAGCCAAGTCAAGACGTTTGAGTGTGACCTGAAGTGATTGAGCATTGACGGCAGCCAGTGCTTCGCACTGCTGTCGCCATGACGTGAGTTCTTTGCATTGAGCAGCAAAGCCAAGTGATTTATTGCTTTCCCCGTACACTCGAATGCGCTCTTCCAGAGCGGTGTTAGAGGGTGAATTATAATACAGTTACCATGACAATAAAATCAATAAAGACTTTATATCATTGCGTTTATAATCTAAATTACCATTTAGTTATCGTGACGAAGTATCGACGAAAGTGCATTTCTGCTGCGATGCTGGAACGGTTAAAAATAATTTGCACTGAACTAACTGAAAAGTGGGATTGCGAGTTGCTGGAATTCAATGGGGAAGCTGATCATGTGCATTTGCTGTTATCGCTAAATCCAAAGGTTGCTCCGTCAATATTTGCGAATAATCTAAAAACAGTGAGCAGTCGGTTAATCCGCCGGGACTTCGGTGAGGTGTTGTCAAAAGTGTATTGGGGAAAGCCCGTATTCTGGAGCCGGAGTTATTGCATCATTACTTGTGGTGGCGCTCCATTGTCGGTAATTGAACAGTATATTGAGCAGCAAGAGACACCCCATTGACCGCTATCGCGGTCGCGCCGCTTCACCCCCAGCCAGGCGCAAAGCTGGTGTGGAAATCGCTATGGCTGGAGCACTACGGCGCAAATCTGGTAGGAATGCCCCCGGCTTGATTCCGGATACAGGCGCGGTCAGATTGTCATGCAAGCTTCCGCGGCAGAAAGCGCGCACTTTCAACCGGGAATCTGGTGCAAATGATGCAAATCCAGTTTGCGCAGCCTGGGCGCCAGAAAGCCGGTCGCTGAAACGACGACCAGCGTCATGGTTCCGCCAAATACCACCGACGGAATCAAGCCCATCAGACGTGCGGCCAGACCGGATTCAAACGCGCCCAGCTCATTGGATGAACCGATGAATATCCCGTTGATGGAAGCGACGCGGCCGCGCATGGTATCCGGTGTCGCCAGTTGCATGATGGTGGTACGCATGACCACCGACACGCAGTCGCAAATACCGGACAACATCAACAGCAGTGCCGCAAGCCAGAACGAGTAGCTCAGGGCAAATGCAATGATGCAGAAACCGAAACCGGCCACCGCTGCAAGCAACCAGCGTCCGGCATGCCTGTTGATGGGATGTCGCGCAAGTAAAAGTCCCATCATGATGGCGCCGACAGCAGGTGCGGCACGCAGGATGCCCAGGCCTTGCGGGCCGTAATGAAATACTTCCTGTACAAAAGCGGGCAACATGGCGACCGCGCCTCCAAACAGCACTGCGAACATGTCCAGCGCCTGCGCCCCGAGGATGATCTGGTTACCAAACACAAAGCGCAAGCCTTCCGCTATGCTGGAAAACACGGGGGAAGCCATGGCTGGGGGCGGCTCCTCAATGCGCAAAGACAGCAAGGTCAGTGCCGCGCTCATGGCCAGGGCTGCCGATACGGCATATGCACTCGTCAGGCTGGCCCAGGCCACCAGTGCGCCTCCGGCTGCCGGTCCCACCACCAATCCCAGTTGAAAGATGGAGCTCCCGACTCCGGCGGCGCGTGCATATTGTTCGCGCGGTAAAGCCAGCGCGAACAGCGCATTGTAGGACGGGCTGATGAAGGCGCGCGCCACGCCACCGCAGGCAATTGAAGCGTAAATCCACAGCACCGGATCCTGTAGCGTCAAAAATGTCGTGGCGACCAGTACCAGTGCATTCAAGCTCATCAGCAAGCCTGCCAGCACACCGAACTTGCGCCGCGAATGATGATCGACTGCGTACCCGGCAAACAGCGCGCAACTGAAATACGGGATCACTTCGGCCAGGCCGACAAGACCGAGCGCCAGCGAATCGCGTGTCAGTTCATAGATATGCCAGCCTACCACCACCGCAATGATCTGGTAGGCAAGGACGATCTGTATCCGGAAAGCAAGGAGCTTGAGAAAAACGGGATTTCGCAAAGCTCGCACAGGGGATGAGGGAAATGGTTGCGGCATATTGCGGCGTCTGGGAGTGTTGGCGTTATCCCGCAAAACATCCGGGTTCCGGGGGCGTCCGCATATTTGATGGAATTCGCGCTGCATTGTGCAGCGGGCCTGAATCTACTTCCCGCTCGTCATATGGGCAAATATCGCCGCCGCAGTCTGCTCCAGCAATGCGACATCCAGCACGCCGATGCATTGTTCCGCAACCTCGATGCCGTCCAGCACGCTGGGGCGTTCGGCTGCGGTGATTTCCCATCTGCCTGTTGAATCGCCGCGTCTGCGCACCTCGATCAGCGTGAGGATGGTCGCGTCCAGGACTTCGATCGCATTGGCGATCCGGGTATTCCTGTTTTCAAGAGCGGTACGAACGACCGAAAGGGCCGTCGCCAGCCGCGAAAACGCAACTACCGTGAAACGCCCTTCGCATGCAGCTTCGTAAGGCAGGTGCATATCCATCGCATAAATATCTTTCAGTCCCTGCGTGACTGGAACCCGCAAAGGCGGACGTTTCTTGCTCATTCTCTGATGACCTTCCCGATAACCCTTTTTCCGGACTGCGGCTGGACAAACCCGGACGAGCCTACAGCCAATTCAGTGCCAGAACTCCTTCTGCGCAGCATGCCGATCCCAGGCTTGTCGGAACTCAGCGATGCGTTCGGCGTAGTCATGCTCCATCCATCCGCGCACAAGCGCCAGTGTATCGTGCCGTGCCGCATTATCCAACTCCGCAATCAAGCGGTGCGCCACGGCGATATCATTCAGGGTCCCCAGCACATCCTGCAATTCGCTCAATACCGTCAAGTAATTGACCGACTTCGAACCGGAAAACAAGGCAGCGAACATATCGATGCCGTACCGGAGTTTTTTGCAGGCAATGCGCAGCGCATGCAGTTGCGCCGGATCTTCGCCGCACAAGTCATTTCCGCGCGCAAGGACTTGTTTGCTGCGCTTGTCCAGCATCCGTACGGCAAATTTATCCAGAACAGCTTCCGGCTCAAGCGCATGCAGTCCGTGCATCCAGCCACCAAAACGCAACAGCAAGCGTTGGAAGTCCTGTGAGGCGAGTCTGGCTTCCATTCCCGCATGCTGGCGCTCGCGCGCCTGTTCTGCCGCGAGGAATACGTCCCGCAGCCCGACATGATCGGGCAATCGGGCAAGGATCGGTGCCAGCGTTTGCGTGACAAACACATCCCATTCACGCGAACGCCCAAGTTCCACGCACAGGCCTGCGACCTGCACACGCAGCGCCGCCAACTCGGTGTCATCGGGTCGATGCCGCTGCGTGACAGCAAGTATCACGCGCAATCGACGCAGCCCGACGCGCACCTGATGCAGATATTCGTCGTCCAGCTTCAACAGCGCGCCCGGCACGTTCGACTGGACGTGGGACAGGCAGGCGCTGATCTGGCACAGCAGCGCGCTGGTGAGCGATTGGGATTTTTCAAGGCGCGGGAGCCTGGCCTTGCTGACCAGCGGCTTTGCCGCAGAAAACAGCAGATATCCATACTCCGCTTTGCTGGTGTGCTCGACATCCAGCGGCACGACATCGAGCAGGGCCAGCGCCAGTTTGAACAGTTCCGACGGAGCTCCGGATTTCAGTTCGAGCTCCAGTTCGGAGATCGGGAAAGTCGATTGCCCGGCGCGTATTTCGCCGCTATCCATGCACAGCTCGATCTCTGTTCCTTCAAATTCCAGCATGCGCACGTTGCGGGTGAATTCGGTCACGAATATCGGCTGCAACCGGTTGCGCACGCCCGACGGCAGTTCACCGCCGCACGCTTTGAGCAAGGCAAAATCCAGTTGTTCTGCGGGGACGGGAGTCTCCCATTCGTTGCGCTGATGCAGTCCGGCGCTCACCCCCCCGCCTCCCTTCAGCGTTTGCAGGAATTGTTTACCGACGCGTCTCAGGCGCAATGCCATCCCCTGACGGTGCAGTTCAAGGTCCGCGGTGTCGTAATAGATGCTGTAGAGCTTGAGCGTGCGGGCACGGCCGGCAGAAAGCGCACGCAGAGATGGATGCCGCTTGAGTCTGGCCAGATGCGCGGGAGCGATGTGCAGCTTGAGTTCTGTTTCGATAGCCACAGCAGGCTCAGATCAGAACGGGACGATCCGGCAGTTCGTTGATCTTTCCGGTACCGATTTGCGGATAATGTCGCGCCAGATGTGCGCCCACCCTGCGAATTCCGGCAACTACACCTTGTTCGAACTTGCCTTGGCGGAATGCGCCCTGCATCTCCTGGCATACCGCTTCCCAAACTGCCGGGCCCAGCCGCACATGAATGCCGCGATCAGCGACGATCTCGACTTTCCGGTCGGCGAGCAGCAGATAGATCAACACACCATTGTTATGTTCGGTATCCCATACGCGCAGATTGGAAAAAACCTCGATGGCCCGTTCCCGCGCAGTCTGCCCTGCAACCAGGTGCCTGATATCAAGGGCAGCTTCGACCGCGAAGCGGATCTGGCCCGCGTGCGTCTGTTCCACTTCCGCAATGGTCCGCTCGATGTTATCCAGCGTGGCCCGCGGGAAGAGTCGACGCATCGCGGCATGACTGATGGACAGGTGTTTAAGGATACGTTTGATGTTCATTACCAGCCTCCCGAAGCACCGCCGCCGCCGAAGCCTCCGCCGCCAAAACCTCCTCCACCGCCACCGAAGCCGCCGCCACCCCATCCGCCTCCGCCCCACACGGATGGAAAGGACGCGCCGCCGCCCATGCCGAACAGAATCGACAGAACGAAGGCCACCAATGCTGCGGCTACCGCCCAGCCCACCGAAAGCAGCATCACCCAGGCCAGCGCACCGATCACGCCTCCGACGACCAGCCCGCTGGGCAGCCGCCCCAGCAACTGGCGCAGAATGATATTGCCCACCATGAAGATCACGAATCCGGTGCCGATCAATTGCCCGAAATTGTCCGATCCGCTGCCGGATTGCAACGAGGCCGCGCGCGCCGGAGGCGGCAGCGGTTCACCGCCGACGATCTTGATGATCGCATCCACTCCCGCGTCGATCCCCGCATAAAATTCCCCGCGTTTGAAATCCGGCCCGATGATCTCCGACACGATGCGTTTCGCCGTGGCATCGTTCAGTGCCCCCTCAAGGCCATAGCCGACTTCGATGCGCAGCTTGCGGTCATCCTTGGCCACAAGCAGCAACGCGCCGTCATCCACGCCCTTGCGCCCAAGTTTCCAGGAGTCCACGACCCGGATGCCGAATTGCTCGATCGTTTCAGGCTGCGTGCTGGGCACCAGCAATATGGCGATCTGCGATCCCTTGCTCGCTTCGAATGCCGCCAGCTTGGCTTCCAGGGCCCGAGTCTGGGCGGCATCCAGTGTCGACGTCAGGTCGGTAACGCGCTGGCCCAGCGTGGGAACGGCAACTTCTGCCTGCGCTGAGCCAATCAGCAGCACTAGCAGGAGAAATTGCGTCCAGAAACGTTTCATTTAATTGCCCGGTGCTGCCTTGGGTGCGGCGAAATCCACCACCGGGGCTTTTGACACTGTCTTCTCGTCCTCCACGGTGAAGGAAGGCTTGACGCTGTAACTGAACAGCATCGCAGTCAGGTTGGTCGGGAAGGAACGCGCCAGCACGTTATAGGCCTGCACCGATTTGATATAGCGATTGCGTGCGACGGTGATGCGGTTTTCCGTGCCTTCCAGTTGCGCCTGCAAGTCGCGGAATACTGCGTCCGATTTCAGTTGCGGGTAGTTTTCCGTCACCATCATCAATTTGCTCAGCGCCGAAGTCAACTCGCCTTGCGCCGACTGGAATTTGGCGAATGCCTGCGGGTCGTTGATCAATCCCGGCGTGGCCTGAATGGTGCCCACTTTTGCCCGCGCCTCGGTCACGCCTATCAGCACATCCTTTTCCTGCTGCGCATAACCCTTGACCGTGTTGACCAGGTTGGGAACCAGATCGAAGCGACGCTGATACTGGTTCAGCACCTCGGACCAATCGGCCTTGACCTGTTCGTCATTCTTCTGAAAATCGTTGTAGCCGCAACCGCTTAGCAACGCAGCCATCAAAATCATTAACAGAACGCGCATTTTCAATCTCCTTAGAAGAAACATGGTTGCATTCGCAAGAAAACTATAGCATCAAACGGCCTGCCCTGCGGCATGGCCGGACGCCCACGCCCACTGGAAATTATAGCCACCGAGCTGCCCGGTGACATCCTGCACTTCGCCGATGAAATACAACCCCGGCACGTCCACACACTCCATCGTCCTGGATGATTGTGCACGCGTATCCACACCGCCGCAGGTCACCTCCGCCTTGCCGTAGCCCAATGTGCCGGTCGGCGTGATCTGCCAGTCCTTCAGCTTGTCGGACAACGCGCGCAACTCCTTCTCCGCATACTGAACGATCGGCTTGTTCTCCATCCATCGAGTGGCGACCATTTCTGCAAATCGTTTTGGCAGGTATTGCGCAAGAAAATTGCTCAACAGCATTTTGCTACTGCGGTGTTGCATGAATATTTCCCGCGGGTCGAGGTCCGGCAGCAAGTCGATGGAGAGCGGCTGTCCATGCTCCCAGTACGAGGATATCTGCAGGATGGCCGGTCCGCTCAACCCGCGATGGGTAAACAGCAGATTTTCGCGAAAGCGCTGCTTGCCAAAACTCACCGCTGCATCCACGGAAATACCTGCCAGTTCTCCCAGGGCTGCCCATTCCTCGGGATGAAAGCTCAGTGGCACCAGTCCAGGCTTGAGTCTGGTCATCGGCACGCCGAACTGTTCGGCGACCTGGTAACCAAACGGTGTGGCGCCGATCCCGGGAATGGACAGACCGCCGGTGGCGATGACCAGGGATTCGGCGCGATAGCCTCCTCGCGACGTCGATACGTGGAAGCCGTCTCTGCGCTCGATCTTTTCCACGCTGCAGGACATGCACCAGTGTACGCCTGCAGCGTCGCACTCGCCCTTGAGCATGGCGATGACGGCTTCTGACGCTTCGTCGCAAAACAGTTGGCCCAGGGTCTTTTCGTGATATCCGATGCCATGCCTGTCCAGCATGGCAATGAAATGTTGCGGGGTGAAGCGCGCCAATGCCGAGCGACAGAAATGCGGATTCTGCGAAAGGAAATTTTCCGGCCTGGCATTGATGTTGGTGAAGTTGCAACGCCCGCCGCCCGAGATGCGTATCTTCTCCGCGAGCTTGGCCGCGTGGTCCAGCAGCCATACCGAGCGGCCGCGTTGAGCCGCCGTCAAAGCGCACATCATGCCTGCCGCACCGGCCCCGATGATCAGTACATCAACTTGTTTTTCGGCCATCAGTGTTGAGTTGCATTGCGCTGGACGAATTCGCTCACCGCAGCCCGAAACTCCAGCGGAGCCATGATGCCGCAGTTGCCGTGCTCGCCCCTTTCGATCAATTTCAGGGTTTTCGGCTGTGGGGCGTTATCGTAAAGTTTCTGGCTCATCTGGTAGGGCACCAGTTGATCCCATGTGCCGTGGATCAACAGGATCGGAATCTTCAGTCCGTGTATCTTTTCCAGTGAATCAAAGCGCTGGTTCAGCAACAATTCGACGGGCAAATACGGGTATTCGCGCCTGGCCATGTCAGTCATCGAGGTAAAGCCGCTTTCGACGATGACTCCCGCCGCTTCCGGATGATGGACAGCCATGTCGATCGCGATCGCGCTGCCTAATGAATGTCCATAGATAAACGTGCGCCCCGGATCAAGCGCGCGCTGCCTGATCAGGTAATTCCAGGCCGCCGCCGCATCTTCATATACCTTGGATTCCGTGGGTGCCCCGCCGGTGCTTTTGCCATAACCGCGATAATCGACAGTCAGCAGGTTGTAACCCAAGCCGTGCAGCCGGGCCACCCTGTCGATGTCGTGCGCATACCCGATGTTCTTGTCATTGCCGTGAAGATAAAGCAGAGTCGGCGCATTGCGGTCATCTGCCGGAATCCACCAACCATACATATCTCCGCGATCCGTACCGGTTCCGGACTGGATATGGATTTCCTCGAATTTCATGCCCAGTCTGTCGGGCGTCGTCTGCAATAGCGGTCTTGGCACGAAGATATAATTGCATTGTGCCGCCCACATATAAACGCACGCCAGAACATACACCGAGAGCAACAACATCAGGGTCCAGCGGATACGGCGGGACCACTTGAGCATCACGCTTGTCCTTCCAGCCTTTTCCATACGCATGCACCTTTGCTCGCCTTTTCAATGTCATCCAGTTGCGCGTTATGCTGCGCCAATTCATCTTCGCCCGCCGACAGTACGCGAACGCTCAGGCAGATCGCTTCACCGCCGACGGCGGGCTGGATGCCATCCGGATCGCTGCTGTCCTCGCCCAGCAGGCTTTCCTGCCCGCGCGTCATGCCCAGATACACCTCCGCCAGCAATTCGGTATCCAGCAGCGCGCCGTGCAAGGTGCGGTGCGAATTGTCGATCTGATAACGGTCGCACAACGCATTCAGGTTATTCTTCTTGCCCGGATGCAACTCCTTTGCAACTTTCAGGGTATCGATCACTCGATTGCTCAAGGGTGGCAACCCGGCCAACGACAATTCTGCATTGAGAAAACCGATATCGAACGGTGCATTGTGGATGATGAGCTCTGCTCCAGCAATGAACTCCAGCAGTGCTGCCGCGATTTCGGCGAATTTTGGTTCGTTCTGCAGCCGGTCCAAGGTCAGGCCGTGCACTGCCGCCGCACCTTCGTCTATCTCTCGTTCCGGATTGATATAACGGTGAAACGTGTGTTCCGAAACCTTGCGCCCGTTCAATTCGATGGCCGCGACCTCAATAATGCGGTGTCCCTGCCTGGGGTCGAGGCCGGTCGTTTCGGTATCCAGTACGATCTGTCTCATGCTGCTCCCTTCAATTTTTCTATACCTTTGTTGGCAAGCTGGTCCGCACGCTCGTTGCCGTCATGCCCCGCGTGGCCCTTGACCCAAACCCATTCGACCTGGTGCTGCTCCGCCAGGGCATCCAGTTTGCGCCACAGGTCTTCATTCTTGACCGGCTTCTTGTCGGCCGTCTTCCAGCCGCGTTTCTTCCAGTTATGAACCCATTCGCTGATGCCCTGCTGCACATATTTAGAGTCGGTGTGCAGGCGCACTTTGCATTGGCGTGTCAGCGCTTCCAGCGCGGAAATAGCCGCTTGCAGCTCCATCCGGTTGTTGGTGGTATGCGCCTCTCCGCCGCACAACTCGCGTTCCTTGCCTTTGGTGCGCAACAACGCCCCCCATCCGCCGATGCCGGGATTGCCTTTGCAGGCCCCATCGGTAAATATCTCGACTATGTCACTCATTCTGTCCGATTTTCCTTTGCGTTGCGCCCTTGTTCAACTTTGGCGATACAGGCAACAGATTCCGCACCAAGCCGTCGTTCCACCGTGGCTTGATCAGGCGCATCCCCGGTACGCGCTTGATCGCATGCAGGAAATACACGCCGCCGCTCACCGCCCACCAGCGGTCGCCCGCCTTTTCCATGAAGGAAAAGCTTTCCAGCCATTTCGCGTGATGCAGGGGGGGCGCGTAAGCGGCAAAACGTCCACCCGCGATTTCAAAACCGAGCAGCGCCAGCCAGTCTTTCAGGCGGGGCAACCTGATGAAGCGCCCGCACCACGGATAGCCTTGCTTCCTGCCCAATGCGCGACGCATGCCCCACAGACTGAACGGGTTGAAGCCGCTGATCAGGAGATTCCCTTCTGGCCTCAACACACGCTCCACTTCGCGCAATATCTGATGCGGGTTGTCGGCAAACTCCAGCACATGCGGCAGCACCACCAGATCGAGGCTGTCGCACGCGAAGGGCAACTCGTCGCAGCACAGTCGCACGAGGTTGCCTGTCTGCCTCCCCGCGGAAAAGCGCAATGGCATGCGGCTGCTGCGCAAAAAATCACTTTCTGGCAAGCCTATCTGTACGGCGTTGAAGCCAAAGATGTCACTTACCGTATGATCAAAATAACCCTGCTCGCGCGTCAGCACATAGCCGCCCTGTTCGCTGGCGAACCATTCACTCAGGCTTTGTGCAGTTAAATTACAATTAGGCATCAGGTTCCTGTTTCCATCATGCTGACTATTACTGCCGTTCCCGCTTTGCAGGACAACTACATCTGGTTGCTTCACCTTGGAAGCCACGCCGTCGCGGTCGATCCCGGAGAAGCCGCTCCCGTACTGGATTTCCTGCAGAAAAACAAACTGCATCTGGATGCGATCCTGTGCACCCACCGGCACCACGACCATACCGGCGGCATCTCGGCATTGCGTGAAGTATATAACGTGCCGGTGTACGGGCGGAAACATCCGAACAATCCGCACATTACCCACGATTTGCGTGAAGGGGACACACTGCGGCTCAACACTTTGGATACCGATTTCAATGTCATGGAAACGCCCGGCCATCTTGACGATCACATCGCCTTCATCGCTCCCCAAGCCGTGTTTTGCGGCGATGTGCTGTTTGGCGCAGGCTGCGGCAAGAATTTTGAGGGGTCACTGGCCCAATTGCACCATTCGCTGCAACGCTTGGCCGCCCTGCCCGATGCAACGCTGGTCTATTGCGCGCACGAATACACAGCCTGCGATCTGCCTTTCGCCATTGCCTGCGAGCCCGGCAACCCCGACATCCGGCGACGCGACGTTGAAACCAAGGCACTGCGCGCAGCGAACCGCCCGACAGTCCCATTCACCATTGCACTGGAAAAAGCCACCAATCCCTTCCTGCGCTGCGCCAGCCCGGAACTCATACGAACCCTGCAGTCTCGCGGACTGGTTGATACCGGCGAACTTGCGGTATTCACCACCTTGCGCCAGTGGCGTGATCGTTTTTGATTGCGGTAAAAGGCGTTCTAGTTTATCCTGCGCGCCCTTTCGGAGAGGTGGATGAGCGGTTTAAGTCGCACGCCTGGAAAGCGTGTGTGGGGTAATACCCCACCGCGGGTTCGAATCCCGCCCTCTCCGCCACGGCACAAGCAAATACGCACCTCTCGGCGCGTTTTTATTTTGTACCCATCATGCAGCCCATCAATTCGCAATCAGATTTGATTAACCCCGCCGGTGGGGTACAAAAGATGCTGTTGAGAAAATTGCGCATGGGGAAGTGTTGATTGATACTGCCACAGAGGTTGACGAGTCTGCAGTATCGTCTGACATTCAGGGAATGACTATTCAAGGCTACAAACCAATTTAGGCCAAGAATTTCAGGCCCTGATTTGTTACATCTCTGCAGATTCCTGCTCCATTTATATAAGTCAGATACTAAATTTAACAATTCAATAGTTTGATTCGATTCATCCACGATTCACAGTAATCGTTACCTAAGAAACACACCTTTTTGAATGGCCCGCCAAACATCCCAACTTGACAATAGATAGTTAGCTACCTATTATATTGACTCATCCATCAGTGGCAGTGCTTTATGACAACAAATCGAAAGAAAGATGAACTCCAACTGACCGGCGATATCATTCGAGTAGCTCGTATTTATCGCAAAAAAGTCAGTCGCGCACTCACGGCCTACGGCATATCAGACGCGCAGGCATTCCCTGTCCTGCACATCGCCCGATTTGGCGGTGGCATGCGCCAAAACATCCTTGCCGAAGAAATCGGCATGGAAGGTCCCTCCTTAGTCCGATTACTCGATCAACTATGCACACATGGCTTAGTCGAGCGACGTGACGACAGCATTGATCGCCGTGCCAAAACTCTGCACCTAACTACAGCAGGCGAAGAGCTGGCGGTATTGGTTGAGGATGCCTTGGGGAAAATTCGAAAACGTCTGCTTATATCAATCAGCGATACCGACCTGAAAGCTACCCTGCGCGTCCTTGCGACATTGCACGTTGTGCTGGAAAAGGACGACATCCTGGTGATAGAGGATAAAAAATAAATCCATGTTCCAAATTAATTGGAAAAACTTGAATTTTTCGGCCGCCACTTTTGGCGCTGCCATGCTCGCGCTTTACTTGAGCATGTGCATCGACCTGCAGCAGCCATATTGGGCAATGATGACGGTGTATATCGTCAGCCAGCCGCTCGCTGCTGCCGTGCGCTCAAAAGCCCTGCAGCGGCTACTCGGTACCCTGCTCGGGGCAGGCGCCGCGGTGATCATGGTGCTGAACTTGGTCAATACGCCTGTTTTACTTAGCCTGACGATGGCGTTTTGGGTAGGCGGCTGTCTTGCAATTTCGTTGTTGGATCGCTCACCACGCAGTTACATCATGATGCTGGCGGGATATACGGCAGCCATCATCGGCTTTTCCAGCGTCAATCAGCCAGACGAGATATTCACCTTGGCAGTCGCCAGGTCAGAGGAAATCGTACTCGGCATCCTTTGTGCCACTTTAGTTCACAGCTTGTGGTTTCCCCGCCCGGTTAGTGAAGCATTGCGCATCCGCATCCAGAACTGGATGGGCGAAGCGGATCGCTGGGCTCTGGATATACTCCATAGCGACAATCCTGCTGCGTTGGTAAAGGATCGGGCACGTCTGGCTGCAGCAGCCAGCGAAATCCACATTATGGCCACGCACCTGCCTTTCGACACTTCGCATTTGCGCGAAACTACTGCGGTCGTGCATGCCCTTCATGACCGGATACTGATGTTGATCCCTATCCTTTCCAGCTTGTCTGACAGACTGGCCGCGATGCGCAGCGAACGATCCAGCCTGGACGCCCAGAGCCTCGACGCCATCACAATGGTTTCAGAGTGGATAAATGCGAAGAATTCGACAGGCACTTCAAGTCTTCTCATTGAAAAACTGGATTCGATGAGCGCAGTGATTAGCCGAGGCGACTGGTATTCGCTCAACCAACTCGGCCTGTTCGCGCGACTGCAGGATCTTGTCAAGGGGCTGGATGAAGGACATGCACTTTTGGCCCATTTAAATCATACGCAATCATCTCTGCCACCTGCTGTCAGCGAAATCGTCGTCAAAGCCGACGAGCGTCCAATGCATAGCGACCCGGGTCTCGCCCTGCTCTCGGGTGCGGCCGCCACAATAGCCATCCTGATTACCTGTGCGGTCTGGATCGGTTTTGGCTGGACCGAAGGAGGCGCAAGCGCAATGCTCGCCGCCATACTCAGCTGCCTGTTTGCGGCCATGGATGACCCGGCGCCGGCCATGAAAACATTCGGCATTTCACTGCTCATCGCAGTTCCGCTTGCCGCCATCTACCTGTTCATTATTTTTCCCGCCATCGACAGTTTTCCGATGTTGGTAATGGCCTTGGCTCCAACCATGCTGACCGTAGGTGTGGTCATGCTTAACCCTCATAGGGCATTACTGTCATTAGTGACGCTGCTCAATTTTTGCAACGCCATGGCCATTCAGGAGCGTATGAGTACCGATTTCGCCAGATTCCTCAATCTCAATTTATCCATGTTCTTCGGCGTCTTCACTGCCATCTTTATCACCCGAACGTTACGCTCCATGAGTACCGATGCCAGCGCCAGACGCCTTCTTCACCATACCTGGAAAAGCCTGTCTCAATTAGCCCATGGCAATAGCGAAGAAGAACCTGCGGCATTTGCTTCACATATGGTTGATCGCCTGGGTCTGCTAGTCCCACGTCTTTCAGCAAGCAAGGACGAAGCGCTGAGTGGCATCGATGCACTCAATGAATTACGAGTCGGAATGGACCTGGTTGCCCTGCAAAGCATCCGGGGCCAGTTGCCGGCATCTGAAAAAGCTGTTGTTGATCAACTCTTGCAAGCAATAGGCAAACACTATGCAGCCCGCACTACTGGCGCTACCGCCGATGACGCGCAACTTTTGCCGACTCTGGACCGCGCTTTGCACTCTTTGTCATCCAGTCTCCCTGCAAGCGGCGTGAGGGGACTGACCGCCCTTGTCGGCTTGCGCCGCAATCTATTTCCTCAGGCAAAGTTTGTCTCAAGCGTTGCCGGGAGTACCAGAAGATGAGCGATATCGAACTTTTCGGGGTTTATGTGAACTCTGAATTCGTCACCAGCTTGCTCGCGTTGATCCTGACCTTCGCGTTGCATCGCATACTGGTGTTCTTTGGCTTGAATCGGCGGGTGTGGCATCAGGCATTGTTTGAAACGGCAGCATTCGTCATCGTCTGGGGCCTGATGCTGGACTTTTCCACTTCTTCAATTTCGTGAATCTGCATATGTTCAAACCAAATTTAGACAAATACGGCCGTGTTGCGGTGACTCTGATCCTCGTGGTCTTCGCTTTGTTTACCCTTCGGAAGATATGGATTTACTATCAAGTGGATCCTTGGACACCGGATGGCCGAGTGCGGGCCGACATCGTTCAGATCGCACCGGACGTTTCGGGCATTGTCACCAATCTGGCTGTAACCAACGACCAGAAGGTTAAACGAGGCCAAGTGCTATTCCAGATCGATCAAGAACGCTATACCTTGGCGCTACGCGAAGCTGAAGCAGCCCTTGCCGCTCAGCGCACCAAGCTCAACCAAGCAAAGCGCGAAGCAAGGCGTGACAAGACTCTGGGTGATCTGGTGGCGGAAGAAAATAAGGAACAGGGCATATCCATGGTTGAAGAAGCTGATGCTGCACTGTCTCAGGCCGTCATCAACCGTGACTTGGCTGCACTCAACTTGCAACGCACCCGCGTTGTCGCGCCTACCGATGGTACGCTTTCCGATCTCAGTCTGAGGGTGGGCAACTACGTCAGCGTTGGGAAACCCGTGATGGCATTGATCGATGCAAACTCGTTCCGCATAGAAGGCTACTTCGAGGAAACCAAGATCCAGCATATTGCTGTTGGCGAGGCTGTGCGAGTGAAGCTGATGGGTAACCCTAAGATTCTGCAAGGCCATGTGCAGAGCATCGCCGCAGGTATCGAAGATCGCGACCGGGCTTCCGGAAGTAACCTGTTACCCAACGTCAACCCGACCTTCAGCTGGGTGCGTTTGGCACAGAGGGTACCGGTGCGTATCGCCCTAGACAATCCGCACGACGCAGCCCTGATTGCTGGGCTCACAGCAACGGTAACAATTCTTCAGTCCAAATCCGTTGACGGCAAACAACTATGAAAGCAGGCATTCCGTTAGTAGGCGTCCTGATCCTCATGCTCGCCGCCTGCACCAACGTCGGGCCGGATTACACCGTGCCAGCGCAGGCGAAAATCAACGCGGTGAGCGCCCAGAAGCCATTTATGGGAGCAATCCAGAGCAATCTTGTTCGGGGTGATATACCCAAGGACTGGTGGAAACAATATAACGATGAGCAATTGAACCATCTTGTCGAAGAAGCCTTGGCCGCCAATACCGACCTGCGCATTGCTGCTGCCAATCTCGCCCGCAGTGAAGCGGTGGTAATGGAGGTCAAAGGTGCTGCAGACGTTAAAGCGAACGTTTCGGCTTCTGCCGTTCGCGCCCGCCAATCCGGCGAGGCGTTTCTCTTGCCAACCCCCATACCCGTAGAAAACTTGGGCGACGCCGGTGTCAATGTTTCCTACCAAGTTGACATTGTAGGTGGTTTGAAACGCGCGGCCGAAGCAGCCACAGCCGATGCGGAAGCAAGCCGGGCCGCTCTCGATCTGGCACGCATCAGTATCGTCGCCGATGTCGCCCTCGCCTACACTGAAACTTGCGCTGCCGGACAGGAACTGGAAATTGCCCGGCGTAGCCTCGATCTTCAGCAACAGAATCAGGATGCAGTCGTCCGTCTGATCGTCGAAGGCCGCAGGACGGTGGTTGATCTGCCACGCGCCAACAAGCTTGTCGAGCAAACCCGTTCCAGCATACCCATCTACATCGCGCGCCAACGCGTTGCCCTTTATCAACTTGCCGTGCTTACCGGCCACGCGCCGGGCGAATATCCACGCGAGATCGCCAGTTGCAAACAGTTGCCTAAGTTGACCAGCCCCATTCCTGTCGGCGATGGTGCAACGCTACTGCGTCGACGTCCCGACGTTCGCCAGGCTGAACGCACCCTTGCTGGAGCCACAGCCCGTATCGGCATAGCCACCGCAGCGCTCTACCCCAACATTAGGCTAGGGCTCTCGGGCGGCGCCACAGGCATTCTGGAGCATATGGGACAGAAGCAGACACAACGCTGGAGCATCGGACCGTTGATCTCCTGGAGCTTGCCTGGAAATCCGGAAAAAGCCCGCCTGCGTCAAGCTGACGCCAATACCGATGCAGCTCTGGCACACTTCGATGCAGTGGTTCTCAAAGCGCTGCAGGAAGTTGAAAATACACTTACCGTTCTGGCCCGTGACCTTGATCGCAACGCCGCATTGCACCAAGCACGAGATGACGCAAGCGAAGCCAGCCGCGAGATACAAACACTCCACCGTGCTGGTCGCCTGACCTACCTTGACGATATCGATGCCCAGCGTAATCTTTCCGCTGCCGAAGTCGACCTCGCAACCTCCGACGTGCAAGTGGCAATAGATCAGGTCAAATTGTTTTTGGCACTTGGTGGAGGATGGGAGGAAGAAGGTTCTTCAACGAATCAGCCGAATCTAACTGACAATGATCGATAATTTGATGATGGTTTCATCCGTGCGTTTCTTTGGTGACTTTTGAACGATTGTAATAAGCACATCCAGGTGCGGACTACCATATCGCCCGAATCAACATCCATTGGTAGATCGCCGAAAAGACTACCTGCTCTGGCCACATGGAGGGGCGAGCCGGATAGCTGTCATACAAAATATTATGCTTTGTGAGGGCTCTAAATTCGTCTTCTAACGCGAGGTAATAGGTGAGTCAATCAGAGGCAGCAGGCAAAACACCATCTCCAAACGGCTTCCGCCAAACCTTTCTATCAATGCTCGGGCTTTGCTTCGCGCTCATCATGGTGGCACTTGACCAGACAGTCGTCGGCACAGCATTGCCAACTGTTGTAGCGGAGCTTAGCGGTTTTGACCTTTATGCATGGGTTGGAACCTCCTATCTTCTGACATCTGTAATTGTGGTACCCATCATCGGTAAATTGGGAGATGAACATGGTCGCAAACCTTTTGTAATCGTAGCTATCATTAGTTTCACGTTAGCATCGATGCTTTGTGGCATGGCTCAAAGCATGCTACAGCTTGTTTTAGCTCGAGCCTTACAAGGAATCGGTGGTGGCATGTTGATGGCCACCTCGTTTGCTTCAATTCCCGATCTATTTCCTGACACTCGTCAGCGTTTACGCTGGCAAGTTTTATTTAGCGCCGCATATGGCTTAGCTAGCGCTTTGGGGCCCTCCTTGGGAGGGTATTTAACTGAATATTTGGGTTGGCGGTGGGTATTTTTTGTCAATTTTCCTGTCGGAATACTAAGCCTAGTGTTCGTCTGGCGTTTTCTACCAAAAATTCGCCACTCTGCCCAGATTCCCGCGCGAATGGATTGGTTTGGTGCACTTCTGGTGGCATTAGCGCTTGGCTGCTTTCAACTTTGTGTGGAATGGCTTTCGCAAGATAAATCGACAGTAACTTTAATGTTTCTTGGTTCAGTGGGAATCATTTCAAGCATTACATTGATTTGGTGGGAACGTCGTTGCGAGAATCCTATACTGCCTTTGTCCATGCTCAAAGATAAAATCCTTGGCCCTGTCTTGGCTCTAGGAATGGCTGTGAGCTTTTGTTTGTTCGCAATTATGTATTACGCTCCCTTGTTGTTTCAGGGAGGTTTTGGGCTTTCGCCAAACCAGGCCGGTGTTTTAATCACGCCATTAGCTGTCTTTATAACAGTAGGAAGTATCGTGAACGGTCGCATCATGACCCGCCTACAATCCCCGAAAGTAGTTCTGTACAGCGGCCTCGTATTCTTCTTGATTTCTACCTTGATAATGACTCAGGCAATGACTAAAACACCGCATTGGATAATCGCCGTGGCGATGATGTTTAGCGGGCTAGGTATAGGATTGGTGCTGCCTAATTTGACACTGATCGTCCAAAGTTGCACTTCGCGCAAACAAATAGGTGTAGCAACTGCGATGCTCCAATCGATGCGTATGATCGGTAGCATGCTTGGCACTGCACTAATTGGTTCATTTATTTCGAGCCGATATGTTTCTAAAGTAAATGACAGTTTAGTTGACGCCAGCGACAGTCAATTGGCCCCCTGGTTAGATGATCCAAAGATATTATTCAGCCATGAGCTTGCAGAAAAGTTTGCACGTGCGATGCCACAGCTCGGGCATGAGGCCGTATTTTACTTATCGAATGCACAGCGCGCCTTGATTGAAGCCGTCCATGAAAGTCAGTGGCTAATTGCCACGTTTGTAATGCTTGTGTTCTGGTTAGTAAATCTCTTCCCTTCTATAAATATTCATGAGCATATAAGCAGTCCAGACTGAACCACGATGCAATGAGTCGATTTCTTCGTTTAGCTTGGAAGAGGATTTCCCGGTGGCCTACACGGACAGCCATTTCAGCTAACCGCTAAGATCTCCTAAGACCAAGAATCAGCAGCTCCCCGTGTTGTGCGTGACCGTCTGGTTATGGCACATTGCAGTAGCTCAAGTTACGAAATTGCCTTCGCTAAAGCTCCCGTACGCGAAGGGCTGTTCAGGCCGATTATGTAGACTGCTTGATTATGTGGACTTGATTCTCTGCATCCACCCTTAGACATTTGCTGGTGCGGAGGACGTTAATGTAAAGGTCCACATAATCCGCGATCCACCAAAGGTCGGGAGTTGTTGGCGATGTGACACTCACTTGATCGTCATCGCGGCACTACCAGCACCTGTGCAGTCTCACTGGAAATCTACGACCGATTTTTCTACTACAGGCAGTTGTCTAGCTCCAGAAATTATGTCGAGCTTGCCGTTACATCAATCGTCGTAGAGCCACGCTGCGCATAAGGATGCGCGAATGGACTTCACGGTTGGCTTGATCTGTCCTGCCGCAATTTTATTTTTAAGACTTACGACGGATTCGTTTTCAGTTGGTAAATTACTTGGCAATTTGGTTATTTCATGTTGACCTTTAGAACTTTGGTACCACAGAAATGCCCCGAGTATCTCAATCAATGCGGAAAATCCTAGTGCCGAAAACATAGCAATATTTTGCTCAGTAGCGCGTCCGCTTTCCGGAAGGTACCCAAATACTTGATGTCAAACACACGGTGTTTTTTCCTCCGTGCAATCAACAGCTATTCGGCGAAACGATACCAAATCCATTTGGCCTATCTCTATGAACGCATATTGGCATGTTACTGAATGTCGGTAAATATAAGCAACTACCGACGATATGTATCAGGTATGGAAACCTCAAAAGTCATGCAGGTTCTGAGTCTCGCAAAGCAGGGAGGTGTTATTCGCGCCCGAGACCTGGAGCCGCATAATATACCCCGCACTTATCTTGCACGCCTATGCGAAGCGGGCAGGCTCCAGCGTCTTGGGCGCGGCCTTTATATGCTGGCCGACAGCACCATCACCACCAATCACAGTTTTGGGGAAGCTGCAAAGCGTGTACCCCGTGGTGTAATTTGTCTTCTCTCGGCACTGCGGTTTCATGGGGTCACTTCCCAAGCCCTATTCGAAGTCTGGATAGCGATTGAAAACAAAGCCCGCGCCCCCGTATCCAATGAAACGCCTCTGCGTGTTGTCAGGTTTTCAGGGCAGGCACTACAGTCAGGTATAGAAACGCATGTGATAGACGGTGTGCCGGCCCGAATTTACTCACTCGCAAAAACAATCGCCGATTGTTTCAAATACCGGAACAAGATTGGACAGGATGTGGCTGTAGAGGCACTGAGGGAAAGCTGGAGAGCGCACAAATGCACCATGGATGAACTCTGGCGTTACGCGGTGATCTGCAGGGTATCCAACGTGATGCGACCTTATCTGGAAACGCTAACATGAGTGAAGGTCAACCAAGCAACCTCCCCGCCTCCGTGCGACAACGGCTGCTCAATATCGCCAAACGAGATGGCGAGGCATTCGATCTGGTACCGACACGTTATAGATTCTTCCATTCGGGCAGATCAGCGATAACCAATGTTCGTCGTTACTCTTCACCAAAATAGCCTGGATCAATTTTCTTCACTTCATATGCTCCAGCAATAGTAACGCCGACATTATGTTGAGCAAATTACGCTCCAAAGCCGATCGATGGGACAACCCATCACAAATTCATCACGGTGAAAACCGTATAAAGACTATCGATTGAGATAATTTTTTAATGGAAAACAAGAAATAAAAAACCCGCTAACCTAATAATTTAGCGGGTCTTATACTGGGGTGGCTGATGGGGCTCGAACCCACGACAACTGGAATCACAATCCAGGGCTCTACCAACTGAGCTACAGCCACCGTTGAACTTTCAAGTTTGTTTGGCGTGCCCGAAGGGAATCGAACCCCTAACCCCCAGCTTAGAAGGCTGGTGCTCTATCCGGTTGAGCTACGGGCACCCTTCTCTCGGTAACCAACAAACTTACTACTTGAACCTGGTCGGGGTGGAGAGATTCGAACTCCCGACATCCTGCTCCCAAAGCAGGCGCGCTACCAGGCTACGCTACACCCCGAAGGCCGCGCACTATACAGGGCAGGCCGAAAAAAATCAATTTACTCGCTCGATTTCTTCGTGATCTGCGGCATGGCCAGCATCAGGTAATACACCATGGACCACAGCGTAAGCACCGCGGCCAGATAAATCAGCAAGGTTCCCCACCACAGTGTCGAGATCCCGAACAAGGGCTCCTGATACAGCAGGAACAGGATGGCAATCATCTGGAAGGCGGTCTTGAACTTGCCCAGCATGGATACCGCAACGCTCTTGCTGTTGCCCAGTTGCGCCATCCATTCGCGCAGGGCGGAGATGGTGATTTCGCGTCCGATGATGATAAAGGCGATGAAAACATCGACCAGATTCAGCTTGACCAGCACGATGAGCGCCGCGGCAACCATCAGCTTGTCAGCCACGGGATCCAGGAACGCGCCAAAGGCGGAGCCCTGGTTCAAGGCGCGGGCCGTATACCCATCCAGCCAATCCGTGAGCGCCGCCAGCCAGAAGATGAATGTGCTGAGCAGGTGTTTCTCGTGCAGGTTAAGCGTATTGTCCGACACATAGAACACGGCGACGAACACGGGGATCATCAGAATTCTGAACCAGGTCAGCAGATTCGGTATGTTGAGCGGCATATCAATGCAATTTCGGTAAAATTTTCAGCAACAAATATTGATTAAACAAGTTGCTGGTGAATCTCTTCAGCAACACATATCGATTTAATGGAGTTGCTGGTAAATCCTTTCTGCAAGCGCAGGACTGATCCCTTCCACGCGCGCCAATTCTTCCACACTGGCTTGTTGCACCCCCTTCAGGCCGCCGAAATACGTCAGGAGGTTGCGGCGGCGTTTCTCGCCCACCCCTTCAATATCCTCCAGCGAAGAAGCTGTACGCGCCTTGCCGCGCCGGGCGCGGTGGCCGCTGATCGCAAAACGGTGCGCCTCATCGCGCACCTGCTGGATCAGATGCAGTGCAGGGCTGTCCGCGGGCAATTGTAGCGGCTTTTCAATACCCGGTCGTAACAATTGTTCCATGCCCGGCTTGCGCTCCACTCCCTTCGCCACGCCGACCAGCACGATGTCGGACAATCCGAATCCCGTCATCACCTCCTCGGCGATCCCCAACTGCCCTGCTCCGCCGTCGATCAGGATCAGGTCGGGACGCTTGCCTTCCCCTTGCTGCAATTTCTGGTAACGCCGCTGCAGCGCCTGGCGCATTGCGGCATAGTCATCGCCGGGGGTGATGCCGCTGATGTTGTAGCGGCGGTATTCCTGCGGCCGGATTGCCAGGTCGTCATAGACCACGCAGGATGCCACCGTCGCTTCACCCATGGTGTGGCTGATGTCGAAACACTCGATGCGCTTCAGGTCGGGCAATGACAACGCAGTGCGCAAAGCGTCCAGGCGCAGTATCTGCCCGGCTTGCAGGCTTGCCCGCTGACGCAATGCCAGCAGCGCGTTGGCCTGTGCCATCTCCAGCCACTGTCTCCGCTCACCCGTCACCGCATGGCGTATCTGCACCTTGTGCCCGCCTTGTTCGCTCAACAACTGTTCCAGCGCCTCGTCCGTGATCTCGATGCTGGTGACAATCAGCGGCGGCACGCTGCTCTCCAGGTAGTGCTGCGCCAGGAATGCCTCCAGCACTTCAGCACTGTCCTGCCCCTGCACATTCTGGGGAAACAAGGGCTTGTCGCCCAGATGCCGACCTCCGCGAACAATGGCCAGATTCAGGCACAGCGCACCTTCTGCTTCAACGACCGCAACAATATCGGCGTCCGTATCGCGCCCGCTTTCCACAAATTGTTTTTCCTGTACGGTATGCAGTGCCTGCAACTGGTCACGCAGCGCGGCGGCGTGTTCATATTGCAGGCATTCCGCTGCCTGCTCCATTGCCTCGCGCAGGCGCTTCTCCACTTCGTCATGCTTGCCCTGCAACAACAGCACGGCATTGCGTACATCGGCGGCGTAATCCTCGGTGCTGATGATGCCGACGCAGGGCGCGCTGCAGCGATGTATCTGGTGCAGCAGGCAAGGCCGCGTACGGTTGTTGAACACGCCCTCTTCGCAAGTGCGCAGACGAAATACCTTCTGCAGCAGGTTGATACTGTCTTTTGCCGCCTGCGCGTTGGGATAGGGGCCGAAGTATTGATGGCGCTTGTCGGTTGCCCCGCGATAGTATGTCAGGCGCGGCGACGGGCTGCCGGTCAGCACGATGTAGGGGTAGGACTTGTCGTCGCGGAACAGGATGTTGTAGCGCGGCTTGAGCGATTTGATGAGATTGTTCTCCAGCAGCAGTGCCTCGGCTTCGGACCGCGTCACCGTGACTTCGATGCGCGCGATGTGCGACACCATCATGCGGATGCGCGGCGACAGGTTGCTTTGCTGGAAATATGACCCAACGCGCTTCCTGAGCTGGTTGGCCTTGCCAACGTACAGCACCTGCCCCGCCTCGTCCAGCATGCGGTACACGCCAGGCTGCAAGGGCAGCGAGGCGATGAATTCCTTGGGATCGAATGCGGTATCGCTCATTCCTGAATCAGTTCTTTCAGCCCTCTGGCAAATTCGGTTGCCCCTCCGTTTGCCGGATGGCGCACCGCGCCGGTGACCTTCACACCCATCTCGGCAAGTAGTCCTTCCGCCTTCTTGCCGACCGCAACGATCTTCGCATGCGGATATGCCGCAACCAGCATGCGCAAGGCCGGCTCTCCCAGCCGCATTTCTTCCGGCAACGGCGTCCTATTCGACCACAAATCGTCCGGACGGTGCGGATGCAATTGCAGCGCATTCCACAGGATGGTGCGCTCTGCAATGCCGAGCCGGTAGAGTGTCTTCCACACGATGGTAGCAGAGGGTTCGGAAAACGGCAGGTGCCGGGTCGACAAACGTCCCGACAAGGCAGGAATGCGCGGAATGGCCCCCTCGCCCAGCAGACGTTCGCTGGTGAACGCGATGCCGCTGTAACGACAGCCTTGGTAGCCCGGTGCCTCCCCCGCCAGAATGAACTCAGGGGCGCAATCCAGATGCCGGGCCAGACGTGCCAGCCTGGCTTCCGGCCCATTTCCTTCGGCGTCATGCGGGCAACGATCACCCCAGGGGTTGAACAAACCGGGCATGCCGGTCGGCAGCGTGGCGACGAGGCTGCGTGCCAGTGATAGTCTGGATGGATTCATGTCTGGCCTTGGCTCGATCGAACTGATGCAATGAAAAGCCCCGCTCGCGGCGGGGCTGGTGTCGGCGACAGACTGCCTTAATCAGCAGCCGGTGCAGCCGTTTCCTGTTGCGGTGCCAATGCCTTCATGCTCAGGCGCATGCGGCCTTTGTCGTCCAGTTCCAGCACCTTGACCTTGACGATCTGGCCTTCCTTCAGGTGGTCTGCAACATTGGCGATGCGTTCGTGCGAGATTTGCGAGATATGCAGCAAACCGTCCTTGCCCGGCAGGATGTTGACCAGCGCACCGAAATCCAGCAGCTTGACCACCGGGCCTTCGTACACCTTGCCGACTTCGACTTCGGCCACGATGTCCTCGATGCGCTTCTTCGCCAGCTCACCCGCATCACCGTTCACGCAAGCGATGGTGATGTTGCCTTCGTCATCGATGTCGATGGTGGTCCCGGTCTCTTCGGTCAGCGCACGGATCACCGCACCGCCCTTGCCGATCACGTCGCGGATCTTTTCCGGATTGATCTTCATCTTGATCATGCGCGGCGCAAAATCGGAAACTTCCGGACGCACTGCTGGCATTGCCTGCTTCATGATGCCGAGGATGTGCATGCGCCCTTCCTTGGCCTGGCTCAGGGCGACCTGCATGATCTCCTTGGTGATGCCGTTGATCTTGATGTCCATCTGCAAGGCGGTAATGCCGCGGTCGGAGCCGGCCACCTTGAAGTCCATGTCGCCCAGGTGATCTTCGTCACCCAGGATGTCGGTCAGCACGGCAAAACGATTGCCGTCCTTGATCAGGCCCATGGCGATACCCGCCACGTGCGTCTTCACCGGTACGCCCGCATCCATCAACGACAGGCAGCCGCCGCAAACGGAAGCCATGGAGCTGGAACCGTTGGATTCGGTGATCTCGGACACCACGCGGATCGCGTAGCCGCATTCCTCTTCGCTCGGCAGCACCGCTACCAGGGCGCGCTTGGCCAGACGGCCATGGCCGATCTCGCGGCGCTTGGGCGTACCGACGCGACCGGTCTCGCCGGTGGAATACGGCGGGAAGTTGTAGTGCAGCATGAAGCGGTCGGAAAACTCGCCTTGCAGCGCGTCTATGGTTTGCGAATCGCGCATGGAGCCCAGCGTCGCCACCACCAATGCCTGCGTCTCGCCGCGGGTGAACAGCACCGATCCATGAGTGCGCGGCAACACACCGGTGCGGATGGTGATCGGGCGCACGGTGCGTGTATCACGACCGTCGATACGCGGCTCGCCGCTCAGTATCTGGCCGCGCACGATCTTGGCTTCCAGCGCGCTGAACAGTTCGCCGACCTGGTTGCTGGAGACGTTTTCGAATTCCGGGGTGGCCAGCGCTTCGAGCGTCCTGGCGCGGATCGCATCCACTTGTTGCGTGCGCGCCTGTTTCTGGCGCACAGCGTAGGCTGTCTTCAGGTCGTTCTCCGCCAGCGCGGCAATCCTGGCGATCAGCGCGTCGTTCTTCGCAGCCGGTGTCCAGTCCCAATCGTCCTGACCGACGGAGTTTGCCATCTCGATGATCGCATTGATCACGGTTTGCATCTGTTCATGGCCGAACACCACCGCACCCAGCATGATGTCTTCCGAAAGTTCCTGCGCTTCGGATTCCACCATCAACACCGCTTTCGACGTGCCTGCGACCACCAGATCCATCTTCGATTCGACCAGTTCGTCCTTGGTCGGGTTAAGCACGTACTGGCCATTGAGGTAACCCACGCGGGCGGCGCCGATGGGTCCGTCGAACGGGATGCCGGAGATCGCCAAGGCAGC
This sequence comes from uncultured Pseudomonadota bacterium, assembly GCA_963725375.1. Lineage (GTDB taxonomy): Bacteria > Pseudomonadota > Gammaproteobacteria > Burkholderiales > Gallionellaceae > Sideroxyarcus. The sequence continues at coordinate 26,364 of CAVRYQ010000044.1, forward strand.
GGACGCGCCGATCATGGACGGAATATCGGAATCGATCTGCGCATCGGACGACATCACGGTCGCAACGATCTGCACTTCGTTGTAAAAACTTTCCGGGAACAGCGGGCGCAGGGGGCGATCAATCAGGCGCGAGGTCAGGATCTCTTTTTCGCTGGGTCGGCCTTCGCGCTTGAAGAAGCCGCCGGGAATCTTGCCCGCAGCATAGGTACGCTCCTGGTAATCGACGGTCAGCGGAAAAAAATCCTGGTCCGGTTTCGCATCCTTGCGCCCGACGACGGTGACCAGTACTACGGTATCGCCCAGGCTGACCATGACTGCACCGCTTGCCTGGCGCGCGATCTCGCCGGTTTCCAGTGTCAATTGATGTTTGCCGTAGCTCAGGGTTTTTTTATAGTGACTCAAGATAGCTCTCTCCAATGTAAATGCGTGACCGAGGTGCCAGCGTGGCGGAATGACATCCAAAACGAAGCGGGCCGCATTTGCGACCCGCTTGCAAAACTTGTTACTTGCGCAGATCCAGGCGCTGGATCAGTTCCTTGTAACCGGCTTCATTCTTGCTTTTCAGGTAGTCCAGCAGTTTGCGGCGGCGACTTACCAGACGCAGCAGTCCACGGCGGGAGTGGTGGTCCTTGTTGTGTTCCTTGAAATGCTCGGTCAGGTAGTTGATGCGAGCCGTCATCAGGGCAACTTGTACTTCCGGGGAACCGGTATCGCCCTTGGCGCGCTGATAATCAGTCACGATCTGCGATTTTTGTGCGGCGGTAATAGACATTGACTTCTCTCTCCAATAAAAAGTGCGGCATTCTACCCCCGAATGGGGTCCCCGCTCAAGCTGATTCGCGCTGCGCAGCCACTTTAGCCACGCTGGACAGCAGGCGGTTTGGGGCCAGTCGTCCGCCTGCCAGTTCACCCAAACCAATAAAACACCCCGCAGCATACAAACGCCGTTTACCGTCCGGATGGCCGTCGCGCAACCCCAGTCTTTGTCCCTGGGCCAGGCGGCTGGCTTGAGCCTCATCCAGTATCAGGCTGGGCAGGTTCTGCACCAGACTGTCCAGCGGCAGCAGACTGGCATCGCGCCGGGTTTCGTCCATCGCCTCAAGCTGCGCAAGGGTATAGGCGTCTTCAAGACTGAATTCGCCTATCCCGGTGCGGCACAGGGCGATCAAATGTCCGCCGCAGCCCAGTTTCTCGCTGATATCTTCTGCCAGCGTGCGCACGTAGGTGCCTTTGCTGCACAGCACGCTGAATTCCAGTTCGTTGCCCGTCAGCCTTTCCAGATTTAATTCGCCGATAAATACAGTGCGCAATTCACGCTCCACGGTTTCGCCCTTGCGGATATATTCGTACAGGGGCTTGCCTTTATGCTTGATGGCGCTGTGCATGGGCGGGAGCTGTCGGCTTTCGCCCATGAATGTCCCCAGCACCGCGCGGACTTGCGTCTCGTCGACCGCAACAGCCCGTTCCTCGAACACCTCACCCTCGGCATCGCCCGTCGTCGTGCGCTGTCCGAGGCGGATCGTCGCACGATAGCGCTTGTCGGCGTCCAGCAATGCAATGGTAAATTTGGTGGCTTCCCCGAAACAGACCGGCAACAGGCCTGTTGCGAGCGGATCCAGCGTTCCGGTATGCCCGGCCTTCTCGGCGCTGAACAGGCGGCGAACTTTTTGCAGGGCGGTATTGGAGCTCAGATCAAGCGGCTTGTCGAACAGCAGGACGCCATCCAGCGGCCTTTTGACGCGCCTGAATTGCTCAGTCTTTTTTGTCACTCGCAACCGCTTGGTCGATCAACCGGGAAAGATGCGCTCCGCGCTCGACGGAAGCATCGTAGACGAAGTGCAACTGCGGAGTGATGCGCAGCTTCATGGCATGCGCCAGTTGGCTGCGCAGGAATCCGGCAGCCCGCTCCAGCCCCTGCAGCAGTTCCGGACTGTCGCCGTCCAGTGAGGTATAGAACACTTTGGCGTGGGCATGGTCGTTGGTCACTTCCACCCCGGTCAGTGTCACCTTGCGCACGCGAGGATCCTTCACCTCCAGGCGGATCATCAGCGCCAGTTCGCGCTGGATCTGCTCGGCGATACGATCCGTACGTGCGTAATCCTTGGCCATTAAAGCGCGCGCGCCACTTCGACGATTTCGAACACTTCGAGCTGGTCGCCGATTTGCAGATCGTTGTAACCCTTCAGCGACAGACCGCACTCGAAGTTGGATTTGACTTCCTTCGCGTCATCCTTGAAGCGCTTCAACGAATCCAGTTCGCCGGTGTGGATCACCACGTTGCCGCGCAGCACACGTACGCTGGAAGAGCGCTTGATCATGCCCTCGGTAACGTAACATCCGGCGATCGTGCCCACCTTGGAGATATGGAACACCTGACGCACCTCGACCATGCCGATGATGCTTTCCTTCTTCTCCGGTGCCAGCATGCCCGACAGCGCCGCCTTGATCTCGTCCACCATCGCGTAGATGATGTTGTAGTAGCGGATGTCCACACCAGATGATTCCGCCAGGCGGCGTGCAGTCGCATCCGCACGCGAATTGAAACCTATGATGATCGCCTTGGAAGCCAGCGCCAGGTTGACGTCGGACTCGGTGATCGCGCCTACGCCGCTGTGGATCAGGCTTACCTTGACCTCCGCCGTGGAGAGTTTCTGCAACGAACTGGCAATCGCTTCGAGCGAACCCTGAACATCCGCCTTCACGATCAGTGACAGCGTACGCACCTCGCCCTCGCCCATCTGCTCGAACATGTTCTCCAGTTTGGCTGCCTGCTGCTTGGCCAGCTTGACGTCGCGGAACTTGCCCTGACGGAACAACGCGATTTCGCGCGCCTTCTTTTCGTCGGCCAGCACCAGGAAATCCGCGCCGGCAACGGGCACTTCGGATAATCCCTGTATTTCGACCGGAATGGAAGGGCCCGCCTCGTTGATGGTCTTGCCGTTCTCGTCCAGCATCGCACGCACGCGACCGGAAACGGATCCGACCAGGATCGCGTCGCCGCGTTTCAAGGTGCCCGACTGCACCAGCAAAGTTGCCACTGCGCCCTTGCCCTTGTCCAAGCGGGCTTCAACCACCACGCCCTTGGCGCTGGTATTCTTTGGCGCTTTCAGCTCCAGCACCTCTGCTTGCAGGAGGATGCCTTCGAGCAAGGTATCGATCCCCTGCCCGGTCTTGGCCGATACCTCAACGAACATCGCGTCACCGCCCCAGTCTTCCGGCACCACGCCTTCCGCCACCAGCTCCTGGCGCACGCGCTCGGAATTGGCATCCGGTTTATCGATTTTGGTCACCGCCACCACGATAGGCACACCAGCCGCCTTGGCATGGTGTATCGCTTCCTTGGTCTGCGGCATCACGCCGTCGTCCGCCGCAACCACAAGGATGACGATGTCAGTCGCTTTCGCGCCGCGTGCACGCATCGCCGTGAATGCCTCGTGGCCCGGCGTATCCAGGAAAGTGATCATGCCGCGCGGCGTATCCACGTGATACGCACCGATATGCTGGGTAATGCCGCCGGCTTCGCCACTCGCCACGCGGGTACGACGGATGTAGTCCAGCAATGAGGTTTTGCCGTGGTCGACGTGCCCCATGACGGTCACGACCGGTGCGCGCGATTCCAGCACCACATCGGCATGTTCGACTGCTTCCGTCAGGAAGGCATCGGGATCGTCCGGCTTGGCCGGCACCGCCTTGTGCCCCATTTCTTCGACCACGATCATCGCAGTCTCCTGGTCCAGCACCTGGTTGATGGTGACCATGGAACCCATCTTCATCAAGTTCTTGATGATCTCTGCGGCCTTGATCGACATCTTCTGCGCCAGCTCGGCCACGGTGATGGTTTCAGGAACCATCACTTCCTGCACTATGGGCTCGGTCGGCAAGGAGAAGGCATGCGCCGCTTCCGGCTTGCTGTGCTTGTCATGGCGCGGAGCGCGGATCGCACTGCCACCGGTACGGCCGCCCAATCCACCACGCGTATCTGTCGTGCGTGAAGGCGGACGTTTCTTGTGTCCGGCCTCGTCCCACGGACTTTCCTTGGCGGCAACCTTGTCCACTTTCTTGGCGGGACGCGCAACCTTGTCGCCCGGCTTGAGCGTCGGTTTATGCAATGTTCCTTCGGGTGTTCCAGCGGCAGGCGCAGTTGCAACCGGCTCCACGGCGACAGGCTTGGCTACCACCACGGGCTCTGGCGCAGGGACCGGCTCTGCAGCGGCCGCCGTTTTGCGCTTGCTGCGCTCTTGTTTGGCTTGAATGTCGGCAGCCTGGCGCGCAGCCAACTCGGCTTGCAGACGCGCTTCTTCGGCACGTGCGTGCTGTTCCTGCTCGCCCAGGACGTTCCTGGTGGAAGGCTTGCCTGGCTTGGTCTCTTCCACCGCAGGCGCTTGTGCAACCGGCTGCGCAGGCGCTTCCGTCTGGGGCGCCGCGGGTGCTACCGTGCGTTTTTTGCGCACTTCCACCTGAATGGTTCGCGACTTGCCTGAACTATCCGCTTTCTTGATCGCAGTCGTCTCGCGACGCACCAGCGTGATTTTGTTCTTGCCCGCACCGTGCGTACCGCGCAGGTGCTCAAGGAGCTGCGATTTGTCCTGTTCCGATATGGTGTCGGTATCTTTCTGCTTGGATACGCCAGCCGATTGCAACTGCTCCAACAGCAGCTCGACCGGAAGCCCAAGCTCACCTGCAAATTGCGCGACGTTCATTTTTCCCATTACAACCCCTTAACCTGTACCAGACAACAAATACCCTTACTGCTTTTGCTTCCGGCTCAATTGAACCAGGGTGCACGCGCCGTCATGATCAACTGATTGGCTCGCTCTGCATCCATTCCCGTAATCTCCATCAACTCATCGCCATCCAGATCGGCCAACTGCTCTTGCGTGCCAACGCCCTTGCCTGCAAGGGCTCGGGCCGTTTCTTCGTCCATGCCCTCAATCTTCAGCAAGTCTTCAATGTTGTGCTCGACCTGCTCTTCGTTGGCGATGGCTTCCGTCAGCAGCGCGTTGCGTGCGCGGCTGCGCAGTTCATTCACGGTCGCTTCGTCGAATGCTTCGATGGCCTGCATCTCTTCCAGCGGCACATAGGCCACTTCTTCCAGCGTGTTGAAACCTTCCTGCACCAGGATATCGGCAACTTCCTCGTCCACATCCAGCTTGGCCACGAACAGGTCGCGGATCTTGGAGAATTCCTGCTCGTTCTTCTCGGCGGATTGTTCCACCGTCATCAGGTTGATTTCCCAGCCGGTCATTTCGCTGGCCAAACGTACATTCTGGCCGCCGCGGCCGATGGCTTGCGCCAGATTTTCTTCCTCGACCACCACATCCATGCTGTGCTTGTCTTCATCCACCACGATGCTGCCGACTTCCGCCGGTGCTAGGGCATTGATGACGTAGGTTGCGGCATCATCCGACCACAGGATGATATCCACCCGCTCACCCGCCAGTTCGTTGGTCACGGCCTGAACGCGCGAACCGCGCATGCCGACGCAAGTGCCGATCGGATCGAGACGCTGGTCGTGGCTGCGCACCGCGATCTTGGCGCGGGAGCCAGGGTCGCGGGCCGCGCTGACGATCTCCAGCAGTCCTTCTTCGATCTCGGGTACTTCCAGCTCAAACAGCTTGCTCAGGAATTCGGTGGTGATACGCGACAGCACGATCTGCGGGCCGCGCACGGTGCGGTCGACACGCAGCAGATAGGCGCGCACGCGGTCTCCGACGCGCAGGTTCTCTTTCGGGATCATCTGGTCGCGCGGAAGCAGCGCTTCGATCTTGCCGAACTCGATGATGGCATTGCCACGTTCGATGCGCTTGATCGTACCGGACACCAGGTGTTCGTTGCGCTCCATGAAGTCGGCCAGGATCTGCTCGCGCTCTGCATCACGTATTTTCTGAAAGATGACCTGTTTCGCCGCCTGGGCACCAATACGACCGAAGTCGATGTTCTCCAGCGGCTCTTCGACGAAGTCCTCGAGCTGGATGTCGGGCTGCCGTTTCGCGGCCTCTTCGAGCTTGATGTGGAGTTCGGGTGTTTCGAAGGTCTCGTCGTCCATCACCTGCCAGCGCCGGAACGATTCGTACTCGCCGGTCTGGCGATCGATACTCACGCGCACATCCGCTTCTTCGTCTGAAAAACGCTTCTTTGTCGCGGAGGCCAAGGCCGATTCCAGCGCACCGAACACGATCTCCTTGTCCACGTTCTTTTCACGCGCCAAGGCATCCACCAACAACAGAACTTCTCGACTCATCGCAATCTCCGACTACTTCAAAATACCGGCACCAGACGTGCCTTATCAATATTAGACAGCTCTATTGTTACCGGGCTGCCATCCACATCCAACTGAACCGTTCCATCCTTCACTTCGCCGATGACGCCGGCAAAGTTCTTGCGCCCCGCCATCGGCACGCGTACCTTGATCTGCGCCTTCTGGCCGGCAAAACGCACAAAATCGGTTTCCTTCCTGAGCACCCTGTCCAAGCCCGGCGAAGAGACCTCAAGGCGCTCATAATCCACCCCCTCCACCGTGAACAGGCGCACCAACTGGTTGCTCACGCGTTCGCAGTCTTCCACCGAAATACCGTCCGGCTTGTCCATGAATACACGCATCAGCCCGCGTCCGGACAACTCCAGATCAACCAATTCATAGCCCATGCCGGCCAGTGTCGTCTCTACCAGCTTCGCCACATCCATATCCGTACCCACAAATAAAAAACGGGCTCGAAGCCCATCTGAAAACGGCGCGCATTATAGCAAAGCGGAGGCCTAATGGAAACAGGTATTTAAGGAAAGCCGTGAAGTCCCTTATTCCGACCTTGTCCCCAACAGGGCGAAGGAGCTCAGTTCCCTCGCCCTCCGGGAGACAGTTGGGGTAAGGGAAATCGCTGAAGCTAGCGCGCCGTCAATTTCCGGATGTTTTGCACATCCGGTTGCAAAACCACACCCTTTTCGGTGATGAGCCCTGTCACCAGTTCAGCCGGAGTCACATCGAAGGCCGGATTGCGAATTTTGACTCCCTCCGCTGCCCAATGGTAGTCGCGAAAACCTTTCACCTCGTCCACAGGGCGCTCCTCGATGGGAATATCCCCGCCCGTGGCAATATTCAGGTCGATGGTGGACAGCGGGCACGCCACATAGAACGGGATATTGTGCCGCCGCGCAAGCACCGCCACCATGTAGGTGCCGATCTTGTTCGCCACATCGCCGTTGGCCGCAACACGGTCCGTGCCCACCACCACGGCGTCGATCTCGCCCTGCGCCATCATGTAACCGGCCATGTTGTCGGTGATCAGTGTCACCGGAATGTTCTCCTGCACCATCTCCCATGCCGTCAGGCGTGCACCCTGCAGGAAAGGCCGCGTTTCGTCTGCGATCACCGATATTTTCTTGCCGGTCTCCACCGCCGAACGAAACACCCCCAGCGCCGTCCCCCAGCCAGCCGTCGCCAGCGCCCCGGCATTGCAATGCGTCAGCACCCGCGCGCCGTCCTTCAACAGGGCCGCACCATTGGCGCCCATCGCCTTGTTGATACGAATATCCTCGGCCAGAATCTCGTGCGCCTCGGCCAGCAGGCATTGCGCAACCTGCTGCGGCTCCTGGTCGGCCACGCGTTCCCACACCTTGCGCATGCGCTGCAACGCCCAGAACAAATTTACCGCCGTCGGACGACTGACGGCCAATACCTTGAAACCCTCCTCCATCCCCTTGTTGAAATCCGCCACACCCCCCCCTCTCCCATGCATGGGGAGGGCTAGGGAGGGGGAAGAATCTTTCACGGCGTCCATCCCCATCCCAACCTTCTCCCTGTCTGAGGGAGGGAGTTGAGACAACCGCAGCGCCTCCAGTGCCACGCCATAAGCCGCTGCCACGCCGATGGCCGGCGCTCCGCGCACCACCATGCTGCGGATGCCTTCGGCCACTGATGCAGCCGAGTAATAACTCAAATATTCAAAGGCCGCAGGCAGGATGCGCTGGTCGATCATCTCAAGCCTGTTGTTGAACCAGCGCAGCGTTTCAATTTTCATGGATCAGTCGCCCTCAAACTCGCACAGCGAAAATACCTTTTGCTCGCGCTTCTCCAGCCGTGCGCGTCCTCCGATGTCCGGCAGGTCGATCATGAAACAACATTCGACGATCTTGCCGCCCATCTTTTCTATCAGGATGACTGCGGCCTCGGCGGTGCCGCCGGTCGCGATGAGGTCGTCCACCAGCAGTACCTTTTCACCTTTGGAGATGGCGTCGGTATGGATTTCGATGCGGTCGGTGCCGTATTCCAGCACGTAGTCGTGGCCTATGGTCGCGGCGGGCAGTTTGCCTTTCTTGCGGATGGGCACGAAACCCACGCCGAGCGCATACGCCAGCGGCGTGCCGATGATGAAGCCGCGCGACTCGATACCGGCGATCTTGTCGATCTTCACGCCTTTGTAGCGACGCACCAGTTCATCAATGGTCGCGCGCAGGCCAACAGGGTCTTTCAACACTGTGGTGATATCGCGAAACATGATGCCCTGCTTGGGGTAATGCGGCACCGTCCTTACTCGTGACTTGATCGTCATCTCAGCTCCGTTTCTTGTATTCGACAAACTTCTCCTGCACTTCGTGCATCTGCTGACGAGTCAGGATATGCGGCTCGCCCACCTGCAGGGTGCGCCAGTAGATCTCACACAGATATTCGACTTCCAGTGCGACCGACAGCGCATCGGCCAAGTCCCGGCCCAGCGCGATCATGCCGTGGTTGCCGAGCAGGCACGCTTTGCGGCCGTGCAATGCCTCCAACGCCAGGTCAGACAGGTTCTGTTCGCCAAACACGCTGTAAGGCGTGCAGCGTATCGTTTCACCGCCTGCGATGGCGATGTGATAGTGCACGGCGGGCACGTCACGGCGCAGGCAGGCGATGGTGGTCGCGAACATGGAATGCATGTGCAACACGGCGCCAATCTCGGAGAGCGCCCTGAGAATGTCGCAATGGAAGCGCCATTCGCTGGAGGGCTTGCCGCCGTGCAGCACCTTGCCGTCCGCATCCAGCAACACCATGTCCTGGTCGGTCATGTCGGCCACCGGCAACGCGGATGGCGTGATCAGGATGTCGCCGCTGCAACGCACCGACGCGTTGCCTGCCGTGCCGCGATTGAGGCCGAGTTCGACCATGCGGCGCGACGTATCGAGCAGTGCTGCGCGTAGTTGCGCTTCGGTTTGGTCGTTCATTTGAGCGCCCTCCCCGCGATCGCCTGCAGTTTCTGTTTCATCACCGCGTCACGTGCGTCCGGGGCGGTGATGAGGGCATATTGCAAAGCACTGCGACAAACGCAGTCGCAGGCGTGCGCATCCGCCCCCAGCCTGGGGACCACATGCTTCACCAGACTCTTGGCCTTGTCGGCATTGGCCATCAGCACTTTGATGATCTGCTCCACCGTCACATCGTCGTGATTCGGATGCCAGCAGTCGTAGTCCGTGACCATGGCCACAGTCGCATAGCAAAGTTCTGCCTCGCGCGCGAGCTTGGCTTCCGGCATGTTGGTCATGCCGATCACGTCGCAGCCCCACTGGCGGTACAGCCCGGATTCCGCCAGGCTGCTGAACTGAGGGCCTTCCATCACCAGATAGGTGCCGCCGCGCAGGGCCGAAATACCTGCCGCCCTGGTTGCCGCTTCGATATGGTCGCCGAGGCGTTGGCATACCGGATGGGCCATCGAGACATGCGCCACGAGGCCGCTGCCGAAGAAGGATTTTTCGCGGGCGAAAGTGCGGTCGATGAACTGGTCTACGATGACGAAGGTGCCGGGAGCCAGATGTTCGCTCAGGGAACCGACCGCGCTGACCGAGATGACATCTGTCACCCCGGCACGCTTGAGTACATCAATGTTCGCGCGAAAGTTGATTTCCGATGGCGGGATGACGTGGCCACGACCATGCCGCGGCAGGAAGGCCAGCTTGATCCCGGCGAGCTCGCCGAACAGCAGTTCGTCGGACGCCGCACCGAAAGGCGATTCGATCCTCTCCCAGCGTTTGTTCGTCAGTCCCTCGATGTCGTATACGCCACTTCCGCCGATAATGCCGATGCTTGCCCGCCCCATGATGCTCCCTGCCCGATTGGAATAGACGGGGATTGAAACAGGAAACCCCGTTTCACTCAAGGCCAAGGAGGTGCACGATGGACAAGAATGCTGCCCGGGCGTATCTTTCCGGCAGTGCTTTCCACGAATCATCACCCCATGTCCCAAGCCGAAAATCACGCCGACCTGCAGATCGTCGGCATGCGTTGCGCCTCCTGTTCCAGCCGCCTGGAAAAAGCATTGAATCAATTACCTGAAGTCAGTGCGGTGGTGAATCTGGCCACCGAAAGGGCCAGCGTGACGTTCGACCCCGATCTGATGGACGTGGACAAGCTCATCCAGACCGTGCGCAATACCGGCTTCGATGCGCATGTGACCCGCGATTTTGCCGCCGAAAAAGCGGATCGGCTCAAAGCCTATCAGCAGGAGCGGCTGCGTTTCTTCATATCCCTGACGCTCATCGCGCCGATGGTACTGGAGATGCTACTGATGCCGTTCGAGGTGCGTCTCGCCATCCCGACATGGATACAATGGGCTCTGGCGACGCCCGTACAGTTCTGGATAGGCGCACGTTTCTACCGTGGCGCCTGGGCCAGCGTCAGGCATGGCAGCGGCAACATGGACCTGCTGGTGGCGCTGGGCACCAGTGCCGCCTATTTTCTCAGCGTCGCCATCATCCTTCTCAACATCCATCAGCCGGTGTATTTCGAATCCAGTGCCGTGCTGATCACGCTGGTTTTGATGGGCAAACTGCTCGAGATGGGCGCCAAGGCCAGGGCATCGGGCGCCATCGAAAAACTGATCCAGCTCCAGCCGAAAATCGCGCATGTGGAGCGTGACGGGCAGGTTCTGGATGTGTCGGCGGGCCAATTGCGCCCGGGCGATATCTTCATCGTGCGCCCCGGCGAGAATGTACCGGTGGACGGCGTTGTGCTGGAAGGCGCCTCCACTCTGGACGAGAGCATGCTCACCGGCGAGAGCATGCCGCAGACCAGGCAGGCGAACGACAAGGTCTATACCGCCACGCTCAATCATCAGGGCATGATCAAATGCCGTGCCACTGCCGTCGGCAGCCACACCCAACTGGCTGCGGTAGTGCGCCTGGTGGAACAGGCGCAAGGTTCCAAGGCTCCCATCCAGCGGCTGGCCGACAATATCTCCGGCATCTTCGTGCCCGTCGTGCTGGTGCTCGCGGTCGCCACGCTCCTGATCTGGTACAAGGTCGATGGCGAACTCTCGTATGCGATCATCAATGCGGTGTCGGTGCTGGTCATCGCCTGTCCGTGCGCATTGGGTCTGGCGACGCCTGTCACCATCGTTGTCGCCAGCGGACTGGCTGCGCGCGAGGGCATTCTGGTGAAAGATGCGGCTGCGCTGGAACGTGCCCACAAACTTTCGGTACTGGTCCTGGACAAGACCGGCACACTGACCGAAGGAAGGCCCACCCTGACCGACCTGCATCCCGGCGCGGCCAGCGGCGTCGAAGCGTTGTTACGCATCGCGGCCAGCCTTGCACAACATTCCACCCATCCGCTGTCGGGCGCCATCGTCGAATATGCCCAGGCACAGGCGACATTGCCGCTGCCGATCAGCGATTTCGACGAATCGCCCGGAAGCGGTTTGCGCGCGAATCTCGACGGTGTCTCCCATCTGCTAGGCTCACCCGCTTTCATCGCGCAACAGGGGGTTATCGTTGACGACTCATCGGTACTTGCTCTGCAGATGCAGGGCAAGAGCGTGATTGCCGTTGCGCGCGAACAGGTATTGCTTGGCTACATCGCCTTCGCCGACAAGATACGCCCGAGCAGCCGTGTTGCCGTCGCGCGCTTGCGCAGGATGGGCATACGCGTGGTGATGCTGAGCGGAGACAATCAGGCCACCGCCAAGGCTATCGCAAACCAGGCCGGCATCAAGGAATTCATCGCAGAGGTGTCGCCGCAGGACAAGGCGCGCTATATCAGTTCGCTCAAGGACAAAAAAAAGCTGGTCGGCATGGTCGGGGACGGCATCAACGATGCGCCCGCGCTGGCTGCCGCAGATGTCAGCTTCGCCATGAAGAACGGCAGCGATATCGCCATCGAAGCGGCCGACATCACGCTGATGCGCAATGACCTCAACAGCGTCGCGGACGCGATCGACCTCTCGCATGTGACACTAGGCAAGATCCGCCAGAACCTGTTCTTTGCCTTTGCCTACAACGTGCTTGGCATCCCGCTCGCCGGACTGGGCATGCTCAACCCGATGATCGCGGGCGGCGCGATGGCGATGAGTTCGGTGTCAGTGGTCAGCAATGCCCTGTTGCTGAAACAGTGGAAACCCGGAAAGCCCATATCCGACCTGCATGACGAAGCGGTCGCCTATCCCGGGAACGAACCACTCCAGCTCAAAATCTAGGCCGACTTGCCGGAAAGTCAGCAGCAGGGGCTAGTTTGGAGTTTGCGTTCGCGATTACCCGATGCCAATTTATCGATGCGCCTTACAGCGTCAGATGACGCACTCCAGGGTGTAATCGGTGCATATCGTTCTGCCCATTTTCTGTCACTGTCGGCTGAAGATTGTGCAGGCGCCGGATCAGGTCGAAACATTTCATATTGACGAGATGCTTCAACGACAATTGGCTTGCGGAATATTTGGATACCACTCGAATCAAATAATAAAGGCAGGGTTTCCCCTGCCTTTATTACACTGGCTTGCTAAATTACTTCGCTTCTGGGGCTGCCATTGGTGCATCGGCAGCGGCAGCAGCCTTCTTGTGCTTCTTGTGCTTCTTGTGGGCCTTCTTGGCAGGTGCGGCTTCCGTCTTGGCGGCAGGAGCCATTGCGTCACCCTTTGCAGCCATGGGAGCGGCAGGAGCCATCGGTGCATCGGCAGCAACAGCCGAGAAGGTTACAACAGCGAATACAGCAGCGATCAATGTAGACAACAGTTTCATGTTAACTCCAATGTGATTGATAAACGTTTATGACACTACTCATATGTCATGTTCCTA
>CAVRYQ010000045.1:0-8597 GCA_963725375.1 uncultured Pseudomonadota bacterium
ATAGCTTGAGAAAGTGCTCGCGGTAATGTTTCATCTCGGCAATGGACTCATAGATGTCCGCCAGTGCCTCGTGCTTGCCGTGCTTCTTTATCCCGTTGGCCACTTCCGGCTTCCAGCGCTTCGCCAGCTCTTTCAGCGTACTCACGTCCAGATTGCGGTAGTGGAAATAATCTTCCAGCTTCGGCATCCAGCGCGCGAGAAAACGGCGGTCCTGGCAGATCGAGTTGCCGCACATCGGCGAGGTGCGAATCGGCACATGCTCTTTGAGAAACTCGATCATCTGCGCTTCCACCATCGCATCGTCGAGCGTCGAAGCCCTGACCTTGTCGATCAGGCCGGACTTGCCGTGCGTGGATTTGTTCCAGTTGTCCATGCCGTCGAGCACGCTGTCGTGCTGGTGCACCACCTGCACGGGCGCCTCGGCCACGACATTCAGGTCGCCGTCGGTCACCACCAGCGCCACTTCGATGATGCGATCCGTATCGGGCAATAGCCCCGTCATCTCCATGTCTATCCAGACGAGGTTGTTTTGATTTTGTGCCATAATCCACCGCAGTTATTAATTCAAAGTCGGGCGCATTGTCGCACAGCCGCGCCGCTCAATCCACGATCATGACCGCAACCCAATTCACTTCCCTGTTCCTGTTTACGCTGGCCGCGAATGTCGTCGTCAAATTCTGGCTGGCCTATCGCCAGCTCGGCCATGTCGCCGCGCATCGCGCCGAAGTGCCTGCCGCGTTCCATGGCAAGATTGACCTGGCCTCGCACCAGAAGGCCGCCGACTACACCCGCGCACTGGTCCATCTCGACATGCTGACCGTCCTGTTCGAAAGCCTGCTGCTGCTTGCATTCACCCTGGGCGGCGGCATCCGGTGGCTAAACACCTGGACGTCCGGTTTATTTACCAGCCCGCTGTTGCAGGGCACGGCCCTGATCGTTGCGGTATTGCTGTTGCAATCCGTGCTGGAGTCCCCGTTCGACCTGTATCGTACTTTCAACATCGAAGCCCGCTTCGGCTTCAACAAGATGACGTTCAGGCTCTATCTGCTCGACACTCTGAGGAATATGCTGCTCGGAGCGGTGCTCGGCCTGCCGCTGCTGCTCGGCGTGCTGTGGCTGATGGGGCGCATGGGCGAATTCTGGTGGCTCTATGTCTGGGGCGTATGGATCGCCTTCAACCTGCTGTTGCTGTTCATCTACCCGACGTATATTGCGCCCCTGTTCAACGACTTCGCGCCGCTGCAGGACGAAACGCAGAAAGCGCGCATCAAGGCACTGCTCGACAAATGCGGCTTTGCCGCCAGCGGCCTGTTCGTGATGGATGGCAGCAAGCGCAGTTCGCACGGCAATGCCTATTTCACCGGCTTCGGCAAGACCAAACGCATCGTATTCTTCGATACCTTGCTGCAACGGCTCTCGCAGAACGAGATCGATGCCGTGCTGGCGCACGAACTCGGGCATTTCAAGAATCACCATGTGTTCAAGCGCATCGCCATGACCTTCGCTGTCAGCCTCGGTTTCCTCTGGCTGCTGGCGCAATTGCTGCAAGCGCACTGGTTCTACCAGGGCCTCGGCACCGAGGGTGAATCCACCGCGCTGGCATTGCTGCTGTTTTTCCTGACCTTGCCGATATTCACATTCCTGCTGCATCCCATCGCCTCGGCCTACTCGCGCAAGCATGAATTCGAGGCCGATGCCTACGCCGCACAGCAGACCGACGCCGGGGAGCTCGTCAATGCGCTGGTCAAGCTGTACCAGGACAATGCCAAGACGCTGACGCCCGATTCCCTGTACGCTGTCTTTTACGAATCTCATCCGCCCGCACCTATACGCATCGCGCATCTGCAACAGATTGGAGCCCGAAAATGAACAAGTATGCATTCCTGCTGTTGCTCGCCGTCGGCGTGGCGCATGCCGATCCGTTTGCCACCGGCAACGCCGCGAACGGCAAAAAGCTGTTCGCGCGGTACGAATGCGACAGTTGCCACAAAGGCAGAGTGGGCGGCGACGGGAGCGCAATTTTCACGCGCCCCGATCGCATCGTGCGCAGCGTCGACCAACTCATTCCCCGCATCAAATTCTGTTCCGGCGTCGTCGGTGCCAACCTTTCCCCCCAGGAGGAACAGGATCTTGCATCACACCTGAACCAGAGCTACTACCACTTCAAATGAGGAGGCGATCATGACCACAGCCTGCGACCTGACCAACAAACAATGCAAACCCTGCGAAGGCGGCGTATCCCCGCTGAGCCCGAACGAAGCAAATAATCTGCTCGGGCAACTCGATGGCTGGGAAATGCACGATAAACGCATCAGCAAGACCTTCGAATTCAAGAACTACTATCAGGTGATCGCCTTCGTCAATGCGGTGGCCTGGATGACGCACCGCGAAGACCATCACCCCGACATGACGGTCGGTTACAACAAGTGCCGCGTGGAATATTCCACCCACGCCATCGGCGGCCTGTCCGAGAACGACTTCATCTGCGCCGCGAAAGTGGAAGCGCTGTTCGCGATTTGAAACTGCAAGGGCTGGTCATCGCCGCCTACGGGAGACACTACCTGGCGGAACTGCCCGGCGGCGAGATACTGGAATGCGTGCCCCGCGGCAAGAAGAGCGATGCCGCCTGCGGCGACAGCGTGGAGATCGAACGCACCAGCGCGGACCAGGCCGTCATTGACCGCATCGCTCCGCGCTCCACCCTGCTGTATCGCTCGGATGCCTACAGGCAGAAGATCATCGCCGCCAACGTCACCCAGATCATCATCGTCGTCGCTACCGAACCCTCGTTCAACGATGAATTGCTGGCGCGCTGCCTGATCGCCGCCCATGACCAGAAGCTGGACACGCTCATCGTACTGAACAAGTGCGATCTGCCGCACGTCGAGGCAGCGCACGCCCAGCTCGCTCCCTACCGGAATATTGGCTATCGCGTGCTCGAACTTTCCGCAAAGCAGGATGTGGCGCCGCTATTGCCCCGCCTGCAGGGACATACCAGCGTACTGGTGGGCCAGTCCGGCATGGGGAAATCCACCCTGATCAACGCCCTGATCCCGCATGCGCTCGCCCCGACGCGCGAGATTTCCACTGCGCTCGATTCCGGCAAGCACACCACCACTCATGCGCGGCTGTATCATCTGAATGCCAACAGCCACTTGATCGATTGTCCCGGCGTGCAACTGTTCGGCCTGCACCATCTGGATTTCGCCGCAATAGAAAGAAGTTTCCCCGAATTCCTGCCCTACCTCGGCCAGTGCCGCTTCGCCAATTGCAGCCATTCTCACGAACCGGACTGCGCGATACGCAAGGCCACGGCGGAAGGAAAAATCGATCAGCGGAGACTGCGCCTGTTTCAACAGATAAGCGCGCATTAGAACTGGGACAGCCGGTACGCTCCCTTCGCTTCTGCATGCCGCCGAGGCAGTCATTTACCGATCAAAAAAAAAGGCCTGACTTCCGTCAGACCCTAAATAACATTGCTTAATGGAGTCAAAACAACCGCCAAGGGTTTATTCCTTGGAGTTTCCGGTAAAGAAAATCATCAAGCACAACAAGATGAACGGCGACAGTACCAGCGGTAAGAAAATCATAGATGACGACACGATTGCACCTCCAGAAAGTTGAAAAAATTTGCCCACGCCACACCGCATTCCTGCGGTTTTAATCGCCCACTCCCGATCAGTTCAGCCGGGAGCGCGTTTTTCAAGCGGCGAAGAAATAATCGCATTTGTTGACCGAACACGTCAAGAATAATTATTCAAAAATAATCCATATAATCAACAATGAATAAGGGATTTACGTCAATTTTCAGTAAAATTTTTGGAGCTTGGGCCGATGCCGGTGCGAGATGACCGGCTGGGGAAATTCAATACAGCAAGCTTGTTTGGGCAAGCGTCGGAATTCAGCCCAGCAGATTTGCCACTGTCAGCAACATCAGCAGGAACAGCCAGAACACCAGCGCACGCCATACCAGCCCGACCGCACTCTGCATGAAGTCCGCGTCAGCCTCGTCCCCGATGCCGAGTTCGGGGCGAAACACGGGTTGCTGATCCAGCACGATGGTCTGCCCCAGCCTCACGCCCAGCGCGCCGGCACCACCGGAGAGAATGATCCCCGCTTCCGGATCCGGCCAGTTTTGCGCCTGATTGCGCCAGCAGTAAGCGGTGTCCTCAAAATTGCCGACAATGGCAAAGGTACTGGCGGTCAGGCGCAGCGGCAGCCATTCCATGACGCGGTACGCCTGCCGCGCAAATACGCCGTAATTCCCGTAGTCAACTTCGTCCGACGTGCCCCAGCGCGTGTACAGGAACAATGTCAGACGGTAAACGATCGCACCTGTGGGTCCCAATCCCAGCATCATGAAAATGACGAACCAGAACACCACGCCGAACACATTGCGATGCGAGGCCAGCAGCGCTTGTTCTATGGTGACGCGGGCGACCTCTTCATCGCTCAATTCCGCGCAGGACTTCCCCAGCCACTCGCCGAGCAGTGTGCGCGCCTTGTCCGGTTGCTTTTCCCGCAACGCGAGGTGGATGTCGGTGAAATAGTGGCTGAACTGGCGGAAACCCATCGTGAGGTAGAGCACCAGCACGCTGAACGCCCACGCGAAGACGGGGTGTACCTTCAACAGCAGGTAATGGACAGACGTGACCAGTATCAGGGGCAGGGCCACCGCAAATATCCAGGCGATGCGCCCCTGCCCGGCCTCGCCCGCATTGAAGTTGCGCTGAAAGAAATTGACGTAGCCGGCGAGCCATGTGTAGAGATACTTGCGGGATGAAAGCGGATGCAGTTGTTCCAGCATCAACGCGGCGATCAGGGAAAGCAGGCTCATGGATTCAACGGGGTATCTGACTCGAATAGGGAGAAAGATACCACAAGCGCAGAACCTGCCGCACCCCCGGCTAGGCGATCATGCCTGCCGCCACCGTGTTATTGCTCGCCTCGTCGATGACGATGAAGCTGCCCGTAGCCCGGTCCGTCTCGTAACTGTCCAACACCAGCGGTTGCTGTATCCTGAGCGCCACGCGCGCAAGGTCGTTCATGTTCAGCCGGTCGGCCGCGTGCTGCTCCAGCGTATTCACATCCACGCGAAAATCGAGGCGCGAGAACATGCATTTTGCGGTACGCGTCGTGTGCTTGACGAGATATTTCCGGCCTTTGTCCAGCGGCGTTTCCGACAGCCAGCACAGGGTCGCTTCGAATTCCTTTTCCACCCTAGGCGTATGGGCGCTGCTGCGCACGATCATGTCGCCGCGCGAGATGTCGATCTCGTCTGCCAGCGTAAGAGTCACCGACTGCGGGGCAAAAGCGGTTTGCAGCGTGCCGTCGTAGGTCACGATCTCCTTGATCCGGGTGGTCCGGCCCGAGGGCAGGATGGTGACCTCGTCATCCACAGAGACTTCACCAGCTTCGATGCGACCGGCAAATCCCCGAAAATCATGATGCTCGCCGCTCTGCGGACGGCATACCCACTGCACCGGGAAGCGGAAATCGCTGGTGTTCACGTCGTGGTCGATCTCGATCGTCTCCAGCAACTCAAGCAGCGCCGGGCCGCCATACCAGCCCAGATTGGTACCGCGATCCACCACCATGTCGCCGTTCAGCGCGGAAAGCGGAATGCAATGGACATCGTGTAGGCCGAGCTGGGCGGCGAATGATTTGTATTCGGCCACGATCTGGTCGAAACGCACCTGCGAGTAGTCCACCATGTCCATCTTGTTCACCGCCAGTACCACATGCGGCACGCCCAGCAAGCTGACCAGGTAAGAGTGGCGGCGCGTCTGCGTCAACACACCCTTGCGCGCGTCGATCAGGATGATGGCCAGGTTGGCCGTGGAGGCTGCCGTCACCATGTTGCGCGTGTACTGTTCATGCCCGGGCGTATCGCCGATGATGAACTTGCGCCGCGGTGTGGCAAAATAGCGGTAGGCCACGTCGATGGTGATGCCCTGCTCGCGCTCGGCCTGCAGACCGTCGGTCAGCAACGAAAGATCCACCGCAGCCATGCCGCGTTTCTCGCTGGTTCTGGAAATGGCCGAGAACTGGTCCTCGAAGATGGACTTCGAGTCGTGCAGCAGACGGCCAATCAGCGTGCTCTTGCCGTCGTCCACGCTGCCGGCGGTGATGAAACGTAACAGTTGTGTCGTATTGCCCATGATCAAAAGTATCCTTCCTTCTTGCGCAATTCCATCGAGGCTTCCGAGGTCTGGTCGTCCATGCGTGTCGCACCGCGCTCCGTAATCCGCGTGGTCGCGGTCTCTTCGATGATCTCATCCACGTTGCGTGCGGTGGATTCGACCGGTGCGGTACAAGTCATGTCGCCCACGGTGCGAAAACGCACCGACACCACCTCCACCTTTTCGCCCCCCTTCGGCTGCACCAGATGCGACACCGGAATCACCGCGCCGCCACGGCGGATCACTTCGCGCTCGTGTGCGAAGTAGATGTCCGGAATGTGCAACTGCTCGCGGCCAATGTATTCCCAGATATCCAGTTCCGTCCAATTGCTGATCGGGAACACGCGAATGTTCTCTCCGGGATGCACGCGCGTGTTGTAGGTGTCCCACAACTCGGGGCGCTGGTTCTTCGGATCCCACTGGCCGAACTCGTCGCGGAAGGAAAAAATGCGTTCCTTGGCCCGAGCCTTTTCCTCGTCGCGGCGCGCGCCGCCCATGCACGCGTCAAAACCGAACTCGGCAATCGTCTCCAGCAGCGTCACAGACTGGTAGGGATTGCGCGGCTTGTCCACGTCCTTGATGACGATGCTGCCGCGCTTGATGGAGTCCTCCAGCGAACGCACGATGAGCCTTTCACCCAGGTCGCGCGCCAGCTTGTCGCGGCACTCGATCACTTCCGGGAAGTTGTGCTCGGTGTCGATATGCACCAGCGGAAAAGGGAACTTCGCCGGCCGGAATGCCTTTTCTGCCAAGCGCAGCATGACGATGGAATCCTTGCCACCGGAAAACAGCAGCGCCGGATTCCTGCATTCCGCCGCCACTTCGCGCATGATGTGGATGGATTCGCTTTCCAGCGCGTCCAGGTGGGTGAATGTGTGTTTGTTCATATTGTTTTCAACCAGTTTCATGTTTTCTCACTCCACAACTATGCAGAGACTTCCTGTTTCACATTGGCCCGTGATGCGATCCCGATGATGCATTCGCGGCTCGCCTGCAACGAGGTGCTGCTCACTCCCTGCACCCCGGAACCGTGCGCCACATTTGGAGCATGGCTTACGTGCAGGCCGCATTCCTTGTTTTCGGGGTTCTCCCACCACCAGCGCCCGGCGCGGATGTCTTCGCCCGGCGTGACGGAACGCGTGCAGGGCGCACACCCCAGGCTGGGATAGAACTGGTCGTGCAATTTGTTGTACGGCACATCATACAGACGGATGTAGGCCCACACATCCTTGTTCGACCAGTCCAGCAGCGGGTTGAATTTCTGCAAGCCGTTGTCCGCGTCAAAGGAAGAAACTTCCAGCGTGCCCCGCGTCACCGCCTGGTCACGTCGCATGCCGGTGATCCAGGCTCCCTTTCCTGCGAGCGCGCGCCGCAACGGCTCCACCTTGCGCACGTAGCAGCAGCCCTTGCGACTCTTCACGCTGTCGTAGAACCCGTTGATGCCGTGCCGGGCAACGTAATCCTCCACCAGCTTGCTGTCGGGGAAATAGACGCGCAGGGGTATCGTGTATTGCTGCGCGACTTCCTGTATCAGGTCATAAGTCTCTTTCGGCAGGCGCCCGGTATCCAAGCTGAACATCGAGACGTCCGGGCCATGCCGGGCGATGAGATCGGTCAGCACCATGTCTTCGGCCCCGAGGCTATTGGCAAAGACCACCGGCGCATATTCGCGCGCGGCCTGATGCAGCACCGCGACGGTCGCCGCGATCTTCCTGTCCAGTTCGATCCTGTTTTCGGTACTCATTTTGGCAATGCCTCCTTCAGGTCCAGCTGTCCGTCTTTCTCGGTGGCAAAAGCCGCCACTTTCACCGTCCACGCGTCCACTTTCGCGCTGGCTGCGGCAAGCGCGTCGTTATCGATGTCCTCGCTGCCGGCCAGCTCCAGTGCAGCATGGGCGAACTCGGCCGCGATCTCTTCCGGCGCCAGCAGGTTGAGCTGCGCCGCCAGTTGAGCCAGATCGTCCTGGCGCGCACCACCCAGCAACTGTGCCACGCCGGAACCGAGCAGGCGCAAGATGGACTCGTTGCACTGCGCCGCCTCGACATACTTGCGCTGAAACACCAGCGCATTGCGGTACTCGCGTTCGTGTGCGGCTTCGAAGAAGTTCGCACCGATCAGCACCTGCGATGCGCCAGCGCATTCTCCACCCCCCAGTTGCAGCACGCGGAAGTCGGCCTTGTCGCCGTAATCGCGCATCACGCTTTCCAGCTGTTCCGCCTTTACTTCCGCCAAGTCGGCCAGCAGCTCCCTGAAATAAGCCGGCTGCTGCGCACGCGCCCAGACAAAGAAGCTCGGCTCACCGCTGGCCAGGTGCGCCGCCTGCACGCGCTCGATGGCCTGCTTGATGCGCGCCACCGGCAGCGACGGCCCCTTCAGGGCCAGCGCACCACCCGCCGTGCCCTTGCCGGCGAAATA
>CAVRYQ010000046.1:0-4980 GCA_963725375.1 uncultured Pseudomonadota bacterium
GGAGTTTTTTGCAGAAGGTCTGCCAAAAAGTGTGGAGACACTCGCCCTTCCTCGAGTCCCCACGTTGACAGTCGCGGAACGGGAGTTTATTGTTCGACCTGACCTGGCACATCTTCCCTAGGCCCTCAGCCAGGGAATGTCATGGAGGCAAACCAATGACTTTCTCCCTTCCCAGGGCCCTTTGGACCCTTTCCTTCGCGCTTCTGTTCATCGAATGTTCACCTTCCAGCCCCGCTTTCGCGCAAAGCAGGCCGGAGCAATCGCGGGCAATGAACCAGCAGCCCTATGCAAACTCGGTGATTCTGCAAGGCGGCAATCACGCGCAGACCATGCAGCGGCTGCATGTGGTGCGGCAGTACGAGCTGTCTAAGCTGCGCGCGAATCCCCATGTGATGCTGGGGAGACGCGCAGCTCGACTTTACGCCGATGCTGAACAATGCCAGGGCGCTGCCGAACGTCGCGATAAGGCTGCAGGCCCTGCCGCAGCATGTGCAGGTACAGGCGAATACCTCCGACGTGACCGAGGTAGACCAAGGCCTGGTGATTCACCATGTGCTCACCTACCAAATCCTTCCCGGCAAGTGCGCCGATGCGGGCGCGAAGGCCCAGCTTGCGGCAGCCGGTGTGGCGTGCTTTACGCGCAGCACCACAGCCCAGCGCGTGACGGAATTCAGCGCGCCGGGCAGCCCGCGCTACATTGCCGACCCTGGAAAGCGGCAGGCGGCGATCGCGGCATTCCAGCAGAAGAGCGCCGCGGCGGATGCGGATGCGAGCCAGCACATCGCCGCACTGCGCAAGTCGCTGGCCGATCCAACGCAGCGCGCGGCCATCGTGGCCAAGGTGGGCCAGGCCGAAGCGGCGCGCATGAGCTCGCTCAGCGACGACGATCTGAAGGATGAGCTTGTCAACATGGGCGTGCAGACCGTTGAAGAGACAATGTTCGTGCCGAAGCTCGAGTCATCAAACTACGCGCACCCGCAGCACACGCTCGCGACAACCGCCAGCCCCGCGGAGGTGGCGGCTGTGCAGCAAATCATGCGCAATGGTGTGTCGGGCGGCGGCAGCCCTGCCGGTTTCCCCAAACTCCTCAAAGTGATTCCGGGTTCAGAGCTTCATCTGAACGGTTCCGGCCCGCCGCGCGGCGATCAAACGGCCGATCTCAACATGGGTCCGTACTACTTTCTCACCGGCTTCACCATTGGCCACGACTACGAATGGCAATGGGGCGTATCGGTCTCCATCAACTGGTGCGTCGTCGGCTGCACGTCCACCTACGGCATCCAGCTTCAATGCCGGCTTCAACTACGCTTTCGGCCTGCGCTTTCCCATCCAGGCGACCCTCAAGTATGAAACCGTGGTTCACCCCAACAATACAGCCGAGGCAAAGTTGACGCCGCAATTCGTGCCCATCGAAGGCGACGTCAACGATTTCTTCTCCGCCGGACTTGACGCCAGCGAGCTGTACAACGCGCAGGAGATCGTTGCGCAAGTGGGCGCCGATGCCGGCTTCAACGTGAATCTGCCCGGCTTCGGCGCCAGCCAGAATTTTTCAGTCAACGTGGACTTTACGCAATTGCTGCCGGCGCCCTACACCGGCGGGCGTTTCCAGCCGCCTGCTCCGGGCACGCACGGCATCGATTCCAATTTCGTCTTCAACCAAATCGATCTGCTGGGCGACCTGCTCAACTTCGGCGTCGTCGGCGGCTCGGTCTATCCCGCGATTCAGGTGAATCTCCACTCGGACAGCTTGCAGTTCACGCTCAACGACGAGCTGCAGCATCGGTCGTCCACCATCAATTCGGGACAGACAGTTTCGCTGGGCGACGCCACTGCCCAAAATGGCGACTACAGTCACTTCGCGGTTGGGAACCCCGTCTACAATCTGGGATTCACGTTGACGCCGGGCCTTGCCCCCACCGTGTGGGTCGACATCGCGGTCTGGTCCGATCAATGGCAATGGCCGGTCTGGTTCCCGCAGCTTGCCATCAGTCTTCCGCCGGGCGGCATGAACTTCAGTTGCCATGCCGGCACGACTTGCGTCATGGACTTCCAGCCCGTCTACAACGCAGTCCACCGGATAGGTCGAGGACATGAGCAAGGAGCGAGATGTAGCGGACCAGTACGCTGACTGGCGGCGGATGCCAGCGCAACGGCTCGGAAGGGAACTATCTCTGCCCCGTGAACGGCATGCTCGGACTGTGCAACACGATGATGAAGAACAGCGCGGTGCTGAGCTGCGGCGCGCTCATCCCGACTTCGACCGATCAGATTCTGCGGCGTGGAGGTTGCACGGAGGATGGCCAGTCAGGAACGTATGAGTGTCCGTCAGGCATGATGGGCCTGTGCCAGCTCTACGTGAAGAACAAGGTTGTGGTGTCGTGCCGGCAGAAATGACAGTCGCACAGAGGGTGCGGCAGAGTCGGGGAACAGTGGACAGCGCACGGTTTCACAGCGCCCCTCTTTCGTAGCGGGGTGCAGGGCCTCAGGCTGGTGGCTCCGGTCCCGGTGACTTTTCAAACCACAACGAGGGTCCCTCGCATTTGGGGACCGGGGAAGGCTCTCGATTCCCCTGAATGATCAGATCAGTACCGATATACAGGAGCGGTTCTCAACTGGCGTGCTATCCCAACCCTGGCGACCAAGAACAGAGGATCGCGGGGGCGGCATGGCCGCTCTCCGTGCGGGTGCGGCTGCACAGACAGCAACAACGCGCGAAAACACGTTAAAACATGCGCAAATGTGCCTGCGAAAGCCCTTCTTGATGCTCATTTGGGAAATTGTTTGGTGCTACTTGCTCTTATTCGTAACTTTTCCCGGTATTGATTTGCATTAAAAGGGAAATTTCCCGGTATTTGTCTCGAAGAATCGCACCCTCCCAAGCCAACCTTTGGGGGGCAGATGCAACCACTTGAGCGAACATTTGCCCGGTTCGCCGCACTCGCAAAACCAACATTCCGCTTGATTTCACTTGGCTTTTCCGGCGCGGCCGCAAAAACCGGCGACAACCCCGCCAACGCCGTTTACTGTCGCACTTCTGAGGTCCGAATCAATTCGTCCACTTTGTTGAAGAGTTCTTCGAATGGGCACCGCCCCTTGGCAAAGTACGCATCGGCCATCACTCCCGCAGGGAGCCGATCGCCGGAATCATAGGAAGCACTCATCGCAATTGCCGGAACCGAGGGCCAACGGCGGTGCACGATGGAAAGGAGTTCGGATCCAGACATCCCCGGCATGTTGAGATCGGAGATGATGATATCCGGAATTTCCTTCTTGAGCTGCGAGAGCGCACCGAAACCATTGGCTGCGGCTGACACGTCGTAACCTTGGCTATCCAGCAGCATCGTGATGACCTCGCGTGCGTCAGGGTCATCCTCAACGAGTAGGATCTTGTGTCGGGACGTTTGGCTCATAGGTTTCACCTCTGGGGAATTAGAGGAACCCGTAAAAAGCCAGTTAAGAATCTCAGGCGCCAAACGGCACTTATATTGAGATTTGTACACTCCGGAATGTTCCCTGTCAACGCGCTTTCGCGCAACTTCATGTGCGACCTCCGCCGTTCTTCGAGATTTGGGGGGCCCAGAGAGTAGAGTCTACAGTTGCCGTTGCCGGTTTTGGCGGCGGCCTTCAGGTGCGCACAGGGGGCAGCGGCGCAGGAGGCAGCGCCCAGCGGGACCGAGCGCTGAAACTGCGCGACGGCGGCCATAAGGGCGCGTGCGCGGATGTGAAGAAAGACGATTAAAGCAGGGGTCAGGGGTAAGGGATCAAAAAGCGGCGATCGATTCGTTTTTCCTTGCAATTCCATAGGAAGTCGGGAAGAATCCGAAGTACTCAGCCTGCGAAGCATTCAGCGCCGGGCGAGGGGTCCCCAATGGGCGCCGGCGGGGAATGCGGGGCGAGGGATCGCAGAGAGGACTCGCAGAGCAAGTTCCAGCGTGCGCAAATCAAGTTCAAGATGAAGCTGGATGGGCGGGGGTTGAGAGCAGAACCGGAATTCGCGTGCCGAAGGGAAGAGTTTGCAATGTGGCTTTTTCTTAAGGAAAAAGCCACTCAAAGTGCGTGCCATTGGTTACAGCTATTCTGGTTCTGCTGTAGCCGCATGGCTTCGAGAAAGAGGTTGCGATGGCGACATTTGGGTGGCAGACGTGGAATAGCGCTCCGTTCAAAATCGAACGCAAGCGGGGCAAGACGCCGGGCACAGTGATAATGCGCCTGAGCGGGCCCTTGACGGTGCGCGACGTTTACACCGCACTGTCTCCCATGGAGTTGAACAAAGTGATCGATATGCCGGCGGAGCCGGGCGAGGAGCCCCCGGTGAAATACATTCTGGACCTGACCGACTGTCCTTTTGTAGATTCCTCGGGCCTGGGCATGGTGGCGACGCAGTATGTGCGCTGCCGGCGCAATGGCATCAAGATGATCGCCGTGGGAGCGAGTCCGCGCGTGCGGGA
Organism: uncultured Pseudomonadota bacterium; assembly: GCA_963725375.1. GTDB lineage: Bacteria > Pseudomonadota > Gammaproteobacteria > Burkholderiales > Gallionellaceae > Sideroxyarcus. The sequence continues at coordinate 4,449 of CAVRYQ010000046.1, forward strand.
GGTCCTGAGGATCACCAAGATGGATTCGGTTATTCCCATGGTGGCAACGATGGAGGAAGCGGAGAGCGCCTGAGGGCATCAGAGGGCGTGGATTACCGTTACGTCACCGGAGGATTTGCTTTTCTGAGGAAATGGGGCATTCAGCTTTCAGCTTGAGTGCCCCATAACGTCAAATCATTCCTAGAAGGTAAAGTGAGTCGATAACTGGAGGCTGCGTGGACCACCGCCGCCCAGGTAAGGGTTGCCGGTGGCTACGTCCGGCGTCGCCGTGGTTTGGATGTACTCGATCCGTTGCCCATCAGCAGTTGACCGGGGTTGGACGAGTTAGGCGTGGGATTCGCAAAGCTGAAGGCATCCAGGCCGAAGCTCGGCATCAGCGGATTGCTGAGATTCGTGTGATTGAAGATGTTGTAGACATCGGCTCGCAACTCCATCGCCAGTTTCTCGGTCAGTTTCGTCGTCTTGGTCAGCGCAAAGTCGAAGTTGGTGAAGTTCGGCGAACGGAAAGCATTGCGCCCCTCGGTGCCGGGAT
>CAVRYQ010000047.1:0-10653 GCA_963725375.1 uncultured Pseudomonadota bacterium
AACCATATTTTTAGAAATCCAATAGCTCTTCTTGTTTGGCGCAACATCAGAAATCGCTTTGCTAATGTACTTGGATATGTAACTGGCAATGCTACCCGGATTCATTTTCTTAGTGCCATTGCTTACTCGCACAAACCCTTGCCCACCACATACGCGATAGTTCCAAGTAGTTTGAAGCAGTTTGTAATCCTGGCGCCCCCTAACTGCGATGTGCGCGTGTAGAGAGCCACGCTTTGCCTCACTTGTCTTTTCGCTATCATGCTTTTCGATGACAATAACGTATAACAGGGCATCGCCCGTAGTCTTTCGCATAATGCGAATAAATTTCTCAATCATCTTTTGAAACTCATCCCGGTCAAAGATCGCACTGCGCGTAGTGACTGTGAGCATCCTGTCGAATTGAGCAGACTTGCAGGAGTGACGGATTTTCTTTTTCGCTCGGCGTGTAACGCGCTCACGGTTTTTCTCAATGTCACCCTCGCCTCGAATCCCTCGAAATGCAGGTTCTGGGATATCTGATGGCTCAGACCATGTTTCGTACTTATGGATGACACCTTCAAATTGTTGGCCATTATTAAAGTCATGCAGTACTAAACGATGCCATTCCTGATGCCCGTTCCTGTACAGCGCCTCTTCCCGATTGGATTGGAAGATATCAAGGGCGCGCATATTGCACACCCTTGACGGCTAGAAGATGGAGCACGGAGGCTAGCCAATACCAGCTGTGACCACCCTGTGACCATACGTAGCCAAAAACAGGCCATTTCAGACCATTTTGAGCTTGGAAAAAGAAACAGCCAAAACTGCTAAAAGGCTTGGCTGTATTGGTCTCCAGTGGTTTCTGGAGAACTTTGTCTTGGTGCCGGGGGGGGGAATCGAACCCCCACGCCCTTTCAGGCACCGGATTTTGAGTCCGGCACGTCTACCAGTTCCATCACCCCGGCAAGGGAAGGGCGCGAATTATCCATGAAACGCCAGTCCCCATCAACTACAATGCGCGTTTTTCTTTCACCCTCCGCCTGGTATTCATGCGTACCGATGATTTTGATTTCATTCTACCTGCGCGACTGATCGCGCAGCATCCACCCGCGCAAAGGGGGGCAAGCCGCTTATTGCTCGCCGGGAAGTCCGGATTGGAGGATGGCCAGTTTGCCGATCTGCATGGTCTGGTGCACGAGCATGATCTGCTGGTATTGAACGACACGCGGGTATTGAGGGCGCGCCTGTTTGGCGAAAAAGAGAGCGGCGGCAAGGTTGAAGTGATGGTCGAGCGAGTGCTGGATGAGCATGAAGTTTTGGCGCAGGTGCGGGTCAGCAAGACGCCCAGGCCCGGCAGCCGCCTGTTGTTGGCAGAAAAGCTGTGGGTCAGGGTGCTGGGGCGCGAGGGAGAGTTTTTTCATTTGCGCTTTGAGGATACGGAGGCCGTGACGTCTTTGCTGGAGCGGCACGGGCATTTGCCTCTGCCGCCCTATATTACGCACGCGGCCGACGCCGAAGATGAAATGCGTTACCAGACCGTGTTCGCGCGCGAGCCGGGTGCGGTGGCCGCACCCACGGCCGGTCTGCATTTCGGCGAGACCATGCTGCAAACGCTGCGCGACAAAAAGGTGAATATCGCTTACGTGACGCTGCATGTCGGTGCGGGCACCTTCAAGCCGGTGCGCGCCGAAAACATTGAAGAACACGTCATGCACAGCGAACGCTATTCCATCCCGCAAGCTACCGTGGATGCCGTCCGTCAAGCCAGGGTCGGAGGCGGGCGGGTGATTGCGGTGGGAACGACGAGCTTGCGCGCCCTGGAAAGTGCGGCGGCAGGCGGGGAGCTGAGCGCCGGAGCAGGCGAAACCCGTATCTTCATCACGCCGGGCTACCGCTTCAGGGTGGTGGATGTGTTGCTGACGAATTTCCATTTGCCCCGTTCCACGCTGCTGATGCTGGTGTGTGCCTTCGGCGGAATGGACAGGATGCTGGCCGCGTATCGGCATGCGGTGGGACAGGAATACAGATTTTTCAGTTATGGCGATGCGATGTTGATCGAGAGAGCGCAATGAAATTCACCTTACACAATACTTCAGGCGCAGCCCGTCGCGGCATGCTGGACCTGGCGCACGGCAAGCTCGAAACTCCGGCCTTCATGCCGGTTGGCACGTATGGCACGGTCAAGGCGATGTCGCCGCTGGAATTGAAAGACATGGGCGCGCAGATCGTGCTCGGCAACACCTTCCATTTGTGGCTGCGCCCGGGGCTGGAGGTGATCGCTGCGCACGGCGGCCTGCACCGCTTTATGGGCTGGGATGGCCCCATCCTGACCGATTCCGGCGGGTTTCAGGTGTTCAGCCTCGGGCCGTTGCGCAAGATCACCGGCGGCGGGGTGGAATTCCGTTCGCCGGTGAATGGCGACAAATGCTTCCTGTCGCCGGAAGAGTCCATGCGCATCCAGAAGGTGCTGAACTCCGATATTGTGATGATCTTCGACGAATGCACGCCCTATCCTGCGGATGAACAGACGGCGGGCGTGTCGATGCGCCTCAGCCTGAGCTGGGCGGAGCGCAGCAGGAAGGCGCATGAGGGCAATCCCAACGCGCTGTTCGGCATCGTGCAAGGCGGGATGCACGAACACCTGCGCGACGAATCGCTGGCGGACTTGGCCGACATCGGTTTCGACGGCTTTGCCATCGGCGGTCTGTCGGTGGGCGAGCCGAAAGACGACATGCTGCGCATCCTCAAGCACACTGCGCCGCAGTTGCCGGCGGACAAGCCGCGCTACCTGATGGGCGTGGGCACGCCGGAAGACCTGGTCGAGGCGGTTGGTAACGGCATCGACATGTTCGACTGCGTGATGCCGACGCGCAACGCGCGCAATGGCCACCTCTTCACCCGTTTCGGCGATGTGCGCATCAAGAACGCACAATACCGAATGGATACGCGTCCGCTGGACGAGCGGTGCTCCTGCTATACCTGTCGCCATTTCACCCGGGCGTACCTGCATCACTTGCACCGCCTCAACGAGATTCTGGGCGCGCGCCTCAATTCCATCCACAATCTGCACTACTACCAGGAGTTGATGCGCGATATCCGCGCTGCTATCGAAGCGGGGCGCTACGCCGAGTTCCAGGCCGCGTTCCGGCTGGCACGAGCCGGTTTGTGAGGGACGGTGCGTAGCAAAACAGTCATGCCTTCCATGATAGAATGCCCGCCTTCGATTTTTGAACCTTAATTTTGACAGGAGTAATTATGATTTCCATCAGCGAATTGTTCATCGGCAATGCCTATGCGGACGGCGCAGCGGCAGCCCCGCAAGGCAGCGATATCATGCAGTTCCTGCCCCTGATCGGGCTGGTGGCCGTGTTCTATTTCCTCATCCTGCGTCCGCAACAAAAACGCGCCAAGGAGCAGAAGGCCATGATAGAGGCGCTGCAAAAGGGCGATGAAGTGGCCACGATGGGCGGCATACTCGGAAAAGTGACCAAAGTCGCCGACGACAACATCGCCATCGAAATCGCCGACAACGTCGTTGTCCAGGTGCAGAAGGCTGCGGTGCAGAACGTTCTGCCCAAGGGCACGATCAAGTCGCTCTGAATCCCCGAGATCCGTCCAATCACGCTGCAAAGCAAGGTGTCGCAATGAACCGCTATCCGCTGTGGAAAAATCTGCTGGTACTAGCCGCGCTGGTGCTCGGTTTTATATATACCCTGCCCAATTTTTATGGCGAGGCGCCCGCCGTGCAGGTGTTGCCCCTGCGTTCCAACCTGAAGGCCGATGCGGCGTTGCTGGCTCGCGTGGAGACTGCATTGAAGGCGGCGCAACTGAATCCCGATGCGATGTCGCTGGATGCCACCAGCGTCAAGGCCCGCTTCAACGACACCGATACCCAGCTCAAGGCAAAAGATGTGCTGCACGCGCAGCTCGGGGATGACTACATGGTGGCGCTCAACCTCCTGGCGCGTTCGCCGCAGTGGTTGACAAGCATGAATGCATTACCCATGTACCTTGGCCTGGATCTGCGCGGCGGCGTGCACTTCCTGTTGCAGATCGACATGAAAGGTGCGCTGGACAAGGCTCTGGAATCAGATTCCGGCGATATGCGCAGTTCCTTGCGCGAGGCGAACATCCCGTATTCGGGTGTCAGCCGCGACGACAGCACGATCACCACCCGTTTCCGTGACGCCGGCTCGCGCGACAAAGGCCAGGCGGAACTCAAGCAGCGCTTCAGCGGACTCGAATTCAGCACGCGTGAGGAAGGCGGCGACTATCTGCTGCTGGCCCGCCTCAAGCAGCAGGAGCAGATACGCATACAGGAATCTGCCGTGCAGCAGAATCTGGTCACGCTGCGCAACCGCGTGAATGAACTGGGGGTGGCCGAACCCGTGATCCAGCAGCAGGGTGCGGACCGTATCGTGGTACAGCTTCCAGGGGTGCAGGACACCGCGCGCGCCAAGGATATCCTGGGGCGCACCGCCACACTGGAAGTGCGCTTGGTGGATGATGAGCATCACTATGTGGAGGGCGGATCTGTGCCTTTCGGCACCGAGGTTTTCAAGGATAGAGACGGCACTTCGCTGCTGGTGAAGAAATCCGTCATCCTGACCGGTGAACGCATCAACGACGCGCAACCGGGCTTCGACAGCCGCAACAATGAGCCGGCGGTGCACATCAATCTGGACGCGATCGGCGCGCGCAAATTCAAGGAAGCAACGCGCGAAAACGTAGGCAAGCGCATGGCCATCATCCTGTTCGAAAAGGGCAAGGGTGAGATCGTTACCGCGCCGGTGATACGCGAAGAGATCGGCGGCGGGCGTGTGCAGATCAGCGGCAAGATGAATACCGAAGAGGCTGCCGATACCGCGCTGCTGTTGCGCGCAGGAGCCCTGGCTGCGCCGATGGAGATAGTCGAGGAGCGCACCGTCGGTCCCAGCCTCGGCGCGGACAACATCAAGCGCGGCTTCGACTCCACCAAGATCGGCTTCGTGGCCATCTCCATTTTCATGGTCATCTATTACCTGATGTTCGGCGGGGTTTCGGTGCTGGCGCTGGGGGCCAACCTGCTGTTGCTGGTGGCACTGCTGTCCATGCTGCAAGCCACGCTTACCTTGCCCGGCATGGCGGGTATCGCACTGACGCTGGGTATGGCGATTGACTCCAACGTGCTGATCAACGAGCGCATCCGCGAGGAACTGCGCAACGGGGTGCCGCCGCAAACGGCAATACACGAGGGGTACGAGCATGCCTTCGCCACCATTCTGGACTCCAACATCACGGCGCTGATCGTTGGCGTGGCACTGTTCATGTTCGGCTCGGGGCCGGTCAAGGGCTTCGCGGTGGTGCTGTGTCTCGGCATCCTGACTTCGATCTTCAGCTCGGTGCTGGTTTCGCGCCTGCTTGTCAATCTGATTTACGGCCGCAAGGCGCGCCTGAGCAAGGTCGCCATCGGCTAGCCCGCCGGCATGGCGAGACGCACAAGGAAATAAGACATGGAATTTTTCAAAATCAAGAAAGACATCCCGTTCATGAGCTATGGTCGGTACACCACGACCATCTCGCTGGTGACCTTCCTGTTCGCGGTGTTCTTCCTTGCTACCAAGGGACTGAATTTCGGCGTGGACTTCACCGGCGGTACGGTGATGGAAGTGCACTACACGCAATCTGCCGATCTGGACAAGGTGCGCGGCCAGCTCGGAAGCATCGGGCTGACCGACGCGCAGGTCCAGAACTTCGGTTCCAGCAAGGATGTTCTGATCCAGATTCCGCTCAAGCAGAACAAGGCGGGCTCGAAACTTTCCGAGCAGGTGATGGAATCATTGCATCAGCAGGAAGCAAGCGCCGAACTGCGTCGTGTCGAGTTCGTCGGACCCCAGGTGGGCAAGGATCTGGTCGACAACGGCTCGATGGCCTTGCTGCTGGTCTCGCTGGGTATCGTCGGCTATCTGTGGTTGCGCTTCGAATGGAAATTCGGCTTGGCGGCGATCATTGCCAACCTGCATGACGTCATCATCATCCTGGGCTTTTTCTCCTTCTTTCAGTGGGAATTCTCGCTTTCCGTGCTGGCCGCGGTGCTGGCGGTGCTGGGTTATTCGGTCAACGAGTCGGTGGTGGTGTTCGACCGGATACGCGAGAATTTCCGGAAAATGCGCAAGACCGAAGTCAGCGTGATCATCGACAACGCGATCACCCGCACCATGTCACGCACCGTGATCACCCACGCCTGTACGCAGATGATGGTCACCTCCATGCTGTTCCTGGGCGGCGAGACGTTGCACTATTTTGCGCTGGCGCTGACGATCGGCATTCTTTTCAGCATCTATTCCTCGGTGCTGGTTGCCAGCCCGCTGCTGCTCATGTTCGGTGTGTCGCGCGAGGATTTCATCAAACCGGAAAAGACTGAAGCAGAAGAAGTATTGCCCTGACCGTGAGCCTGATTCTGCTCAATATCGTCCTGCATCTGGACACGCACCTGCTGGCAATGGTGCATGACTACGGCATGTGGGTTTATGCCATCCTGTTTCTCATCATCTTTGCCGAAACCGGCCTGGTCGTTGCGCCATTCCTGCCCGGTGACTCGCTCCTGTTCGTCACGGGTGCGCTGTGCGGCATGGGGTCGCTGGAACTGCAGGTATTGATGCCTTTGCTGATGCTGGCGGCGTTCAGCGGGGACAATACCAATTACTGGATCGGTCGGCATTTCGGCATCAAGCTATTCAAACACGATTCGCGTTTCTTCAGGCACGAACATCTGGAAAAGACCCAGGCTTTCTATGCGAAGCACGGCGGCAAGACCATCATATTCGCGCGCTTTCTGCCCATTATCCGCACCTTTGCTCCGTTCGTGGCGGGCATCGGCAGCATGAGTTATCGTCTGTTCCTGATATTCAGCGCTCTGGGCAGCATCGCCTGGATCGGCAGCCTGACGCTGTCCGGTTATTTTTTCGGCAACATCCCTGTCATCAAGAACAATCTCACCTTGTTGATCATCGTCATCATCTTCATCTCGTTCATTCCGGCCCTGCGCGAATATATTCGTCATCGCAGGCAGTCAAAATAGCAGTCTCAATTTCGTATTGTTGCGGCTGAAGCAGGCAAAGCACTCATCCCGACCAGCCTTTCCGGATGCCAGTGCTGAATTGCCCACGCCAATATCGTTCGTGCGCTGCAGTCGGCCAGTTCACGCGGGGGTTGTTGTTGCAGGAAATCCAGCACGCTCAGTAACGTCGAGGCGGGGTGTGTCTCATCCACCGGAACGGCAAGCGTCTGCTTGCTTAACTTCTCCCCCAATGCGTTTATTGCAACTGGCAGGTGCAGGTATTGAGGAGTGTGCAGGCCGAGCAAATGCTGCAGATATATTTGTCGCGGAGTGGAATCCAGCAGGTCAGCGCCGCGCACGATGTGCGTGATGCCCTGGAATGCATCGTCCACGACCACTGCAAGCTGGTAAGCAAACAAGCCATCCGCGCGCTTCACCACGAAATCGCCGATTTCCCGCTCCAGGTGTTGAGTGATACGTCCCTGCAGCGGGTCGTCGAATGCAACCGGGAGGCTGTTTGTACGTACCCGCCAGGCTCTTTTTTCCCGGCCTGCGGGAATGCCGTTGCGGCAAGTACCCGGATAGACGGGCCCGTCGATGCCGTTCAACGCAGAATCCGCGATCTCCTTGCGTGTGCAACAGCAGGGATATGTCATGCCGTCGGCCCGCAACTTGTGCAGTGCTTCTTCATAAGCGGTTGTGCGCTGGCTCTGGTAGAGGACGGGTTCATCGCTATGCAGGCCGAACGCATCCAGAGTGCTCAGGATGTTCACTGCCGCACCGGACACACAGCGCGGCGTGTCCAGATCTTCCATGCGCACCAGCCATATACCGCGGTGATGTTTCGCATCCAGATAACTGCTGACGGCGGCGACGAGAGAGCCGAAGTGGAGAGGGCCGGTGGGGGAGGGGGCGAAGCGCCCCCGGTAGCCGGAATCAGGCCGGGACAGGTTCTTCCTCAAAATCCAGCACCACTTTGCCGTCTTTGACGTCCACCGTGACCTTGCCGCCGTTCGCCAGCTTGCCGAACAAAAGTTCGTCAGCCAGCGCGGAGCGGATGGTGTCCTGGATCAGGCGTGCCATCGGACGTGCACCCATCAGCGGGTCGAAGCCATGCTCGGCGAGGTGATCCTTGAGGGCATCGGTGAACAGGGCATCCACTTTCTTTTCGTGCAACTGTTCTTCCAGTTGCATGAGGAACTTGTCCACCACGCGCAGGATGACTTCCTTCGACAGCGACGCAAAGGAGACGATGGCATCCAGGCGGTTGCGGAACTCCGGTGTGAACATCCTCTTTATGTCGAGCAACTCGTCGCCGGCAGAGGAAACCTTGGTAAAGCCCATCTGCGTCTTGTTCAGCGCCTCGGCACCCGCGTTGGTGGTCATGATGATGACCACGTTGCGGAAGTCGGCCTTACGTCCGTTGTTGTCGGTCAGCGTGCCGTGGTCCATCACCTGCAGCAGGATGTTGAAGATGTCCGGGTGCGCTTTCTCGATCTCGTCCAGCAGCAGCACGCAATGCGGTTGCTTGGTGATGGCTTCGGTCAGCAGCCCGCCCTGGTCGAAACCGACATAGCCCGGCGGGGCGCCGATCAGGCGCGACACGGCATGGCGTTCCATGTATTCGGACATGTCGAAACGATGCAGCGGCATGCCCATGCTGTAAGCGAGCTGGCGCGCGACTTCGGTCTTGCCGACGCCGGTCGGGCCGGAGAACAGGAAGCTGCCGATCGGTTTCTGCGGGTTGCCCAGGCCGCTGCGCGACATCTTGATGGCGCGTGCCAGTGCGTCGATTGCCTTGTCCTGCCCAAACACAGTGGCTTTCAGGTCGCGGTCCAAGTTCTTCAGCGCGTTGCGGTCGTCATGCGACACGGTGCGGGTCGGGATGCGGGCAATCTTGGCAATGATCTCTTCGATCTCGTGTTTGCCGACAATTTTCTTCTGCCGGGATTTTGGCAGGATGCGTTGCGCCGCACCGGCTTCGTCCAGCACATCGATTGCCTTGTCCGGCAGATGGCGGTCATTGATATAGCGGGCGGAAAGCTCGGCCGCGCTGGTGATTGCCGCCGCGCTGAACTTGATGCTGTGGTGATCCTCGAAGCGCGATTTCAGTCCCTTCAGTATCTCTATCGTCTGTTCGACCGAAGGCTCGGATACGTCGATCTTCTGGAAACGGCGCGAAAGCGCGGAATCCTTTTCGAAAATGCCGCGGTATTCCTGATAGGTGGTCGCACCGATGCATTTCAACTGGCCGCTTGAAAGCGCGGGCTTGAGCAGGTTGGAGGCGTCCATCGTGCCGCCGGAAGCGGCACCGGCCCCGATCAGGGTGTGGATCTCGTCGATGAACAGCACCGCGTTCGGGGCATCCTTTAGTTCCTTCAGCACCGCTTTCAGGCGCTGTTCGAAATCCCCTCGATATTTGGTTCCCGCCAGCAACGAACCCATGTCCAGAGCATAGACATGCGCGTCCTTCAGGATATCCGGCACCTCGCCTTCAACGATATTGCGCGCCAGCCCTTCGGCAATGGCGGTTTTTCCGACGCCTGCTTCGCCCACCAACAGCGGATTGTTCTTGCGGCGGCGGCACAAGGTCTGGATCACGCGCTCCAGTTCAATGTCGCGCCCGATGAGTGGATCGACCTTGCCTGCCAGGGCGTGCGCATTCAGGTCGAGTGTATAGTTCTTGAGCGCGCTGTCGCTGCTGCTTTCCTGCTCGGCATCAACTTCATTCGCGGTTTTTTGCGTGGACGGCTGAACCTCGGCAGTTTTGTTGATGCCATGCGCGATGTAATTCACGACATCAAGGCGCGTAATGGCACGCTGGTTGAGGAAATACACTGCATGAGACTCTTTTTCGCCGAACAGCGCGACCAGAATATTCGCTCCGGTCACTTCCTTCTTGTTGGTGGACTGTACATGCAGGATGGCGCGCTGAATGACGCGCTGGAAGCCGACCGTGGGCTGGGTATCCACTTCGCCGATGCCGGGAACAACCGGAGTATGCGTTTCGATATGCTGTACCAGCACGGCGCGCAACTCTTCAATATCCGCCCCGCAGGCACGCAGCACGTGCGCGGCGGAAGGATTATCCAGCATCGCCAGCAACAGGTGCTCGACGGTGATGAATTCGTGCCTTTTCTGGCGGGCTTCGACGAATGCCAGATGCAGGCTGACTTCCAGTTCTTGCGCAATCATTTAATTCTCCTCCGTGCGACATCGTAAAGGATGTCCATGCTGCGTTGCAAACGCCGAGACCTTAGACACCTTGGTTTCGGCGATATCTTTCGGGTACACGCCGCATACGGCGGAACCCTCATTATGTATTTGGAGCATGACTTGCGTCGCGCGTTCCTGATCCATCGAAAAAAAAGTCCTTAAAACCTCAATGACAAACTCCATCGTCGTGAAATCGTCGTTCAACAGAATCACCTTGTACAGCTTGGGTGGCTTGGTCCTGCTGCGCTCCAATAAGTTTACGTTTTCTTGCTTGGTTGCCATCGTTCGCTATTCTCACCCTATACTCAGTTGCATATTTGACGATTAGCCCGGGTTTTTCAAGTCAATTCGTCAATATTTTGTATTTAGCCCTTGACGTTGTAAGTTCAACTGGGGTAAAAAGCGCTTGGGTGTTTGAA
>CAVRYQ010000048.1:0-8933 GCA_963725375.1 uncultured Pseudomonadota bacterium
TTTATGCGCTAACTCGTTAGACTACGTATTGCTGGATTTCTGAGCCTGGGCGCGGTGTTCCCGCACTTCTTGATCGTCCAGTTCCAGGTGTCCGTGACCTACCTCATACTCAGCTCCCTGATCCTGACCGGCTTTATTCAGCTCGGTTTCACTCGCTTCATCGCGGACAGCCTGTTCAAGAAGCAGGATAAGCAGGTGCTGCCGAATTTCAATGGCATGTTGCTCATCGTGACCAGTGTCAGTGGCGTTGTCGGACTGCTCACCGTATTTCTGCTCTTTCCGGAAATGAGCGTGTGGTACCGTATACTGATGCTTTCCGGCTTCGTCATTCTTTGTGCCATCTGGGTGGCCACGATCTTCTTGTCCGGCATGAAGCAATACAAAGAGATCGTGATCCTGTTTGCGATCGGCTACACGGTCACCGTATTCGGTGCGCTGCTTCTGCGTGCGCACGGAATGGAAGGATTGCTGCTCGGTTTTGTCATCGGGCATTTCGTGCTTCTGGTCGGCATGATGACGTTGACGATGCGGACTTTTCCCCTGATCGATACATTCATCTCCTTTGATTTCATGCGTCCTCGCGCGATGTACACCAGCCTGGTCTGGGCGGGATTCCTGTACAACCTCGCTGTCTGGGCCGACAAATTGATGTTCTGGTTCTATCCGGACACCAGCCAGAGCATTATCGGGCCGCTGCGGGCCTCGCTGATCTACGATTTGCCGATCTTCATGGCCTATCTGGCAATCATTCCGGGCATGGCGGTATTTCTGGTGCGGATAGAAACCGACTTTGTGGAGTATTACGAGAAATTCTATGATGCGGTGCGCGAAGGTGGATCGCTCGACCATATCGAGACCATGCGCGACAACATGCTGTTCACGGTACGGCAAGGGTTGTTCGAGATTGTCAAGATTCAGGCCATCGCGGTGCTGCTGGTGTTCGTGCTCGGTGAAAAACTGTTGAACTGGCTCGGCATCTCGAGCCTGTACCTGCCGCTGCTGGATGTGGACGTTGTCGCCGCCGGATTGCAAGTGGTACTGCTCGGCATCCTGAACATCTTCTTCTATCTCGACAAGCGCCGCATCGTGGTTTTCCTCTGCCTTCTGTTTCTGTTTGCAAACATCTCCCTGACGGCCCTCAGCCTGCATCTCGGCGCGAACTTTTACGGCTATGGCTTTGCACTGGCGCTGCTGATCACGGTACTGACAGGAATGCAGTTGCTCTCGCGTAAGCTGGACTCGCTGGAGTACGAGACGTTCATGCTGCAGTAACTTGAACGACCCGGAGCGGGAGTCACAGCTCCTTGCTGACTTTCATCACGCCCGGATCGTCTTCGCTGGATTTCAGGGTAAAGCCGAGGCGGGTCATCAACTTGAGCATTCTGTGGTTGTTGTTCAGCACCTCGCCCTCGATGACCGTCAACCCCTTGGATCGCGCCGCTTCCATCAGCGAGACCATGAGTTTTTGTCCCAGTCCCTTGCCGGCGATGTTGTCTGCAATCACAAGCGCGAATTCGCAGGTATTGCCGTCCGGGTTGATCGCATAGCGCGCAACGCCCAGTTCGACTTCCTTCCCAATTTCCTCGACCACGGCGACCAGTGCCATTTCGCGGCTGTAATCGAGCTGGGTCAGGCGCGCCAGCATTTCCTCGGTCAATTCCTGCACGCTGTTCATGAAGCGGAAATATTTGGATTCGTCCGACAAGTCATGCACGAATTTTTTGACCAGGGCGGCATCTTCAGGGCGGATGGGCCGGATGGTGATTTCCGTACCGTCCGTCATTTGCCATTCGCTGACCAGGTGCATGGGGTAGGGGTAGATCGCCATGTGCGCATAGCGATCCGGGCTGGGCTGGCGAAACTGCACGACGATGCGTGCATCGGCCGCCAGTACGCCATTCTCGTCGAGGATCAAAGGATTGATGTCCATCTCCTGCAGCAGCGGCAGTTCGCACACCATTTCCGAAACGCGCAGCAGTACGTCCTCCAGCGCATCCATGTTGGCAGGTGCCATGTTGCGGAATTGCCCCAGCATTCGGGAGATGTGCGTGCCCTGGACCAGATCCTTTACCAGGAAGCTGTTCAGGGGCGGCAGCGCGACTGCGCGGTCACCCATGATCTCGACCGTGGTGCCGCCCGCGCCGAAGGTGATTACGGGACCGAACACCGGGTCGTTGATGACGCCTATCATGAGCTCGCGCCCGTTCGGCTTGACGACCATCGGTTCGATGGAAATGCCGTCTATCCTAGCATGGGGCTGGTTTTGTTTTACCGTGTCAACGATGTGCTGGTAGGCAGTGAGGACGCCGTGGGCGTTATTCAGGTTCAGTATCACGCCGCCGACATCGGTCTTGTGCGAAATATCGGGCGAGTTGATTTTCATCGCGACGGGGAAGCCGAGTTGTTGCGCAATCAGCAATGCCTCGCTGGGTGAATGCGCGACCATGGTGTGCGCGACCGGAATGTGGAAAGCGGACAACAGCGCCTTGGATTCCATCTCGGTCAGTACCTTGCGATGTTCCAGCATCGCGCCTTCGATGATGAGGCGCGCGCCTTCCACGTCCGGTTCGATATGGTGCGACAGCGGCCCGGGCATCTGCATCAGCAGTTTCTGGTTGTGGTAGTAGGCGTACAGGTGCGAAAACACTTCGACGGCGGGCTCCGGCGTGCGGAAGTGGGGCCGGTGCGCCTTGGTGAAGGCCCTGCGCGACTCGGCGACCTGCGTTTCTCCCATCCAGCAGGTCAGCAGCGGTTTGCCGTGATTGTTGCTGGCGGCAAGATCGATCAATACCCGTGCCGATTCCAGGGGCTTGGTCATGGCTTGCGGGGTCAGGATGGCCAGGACGCCATCAACATTTTCGTCATCCAGGCAGGCTTTGACGGCATGGTAGTAGCGATCCGCCTGTGCGTCGCCGATGATGTCCACCGGGTTGCAGTGCGGCCAGTTCGGCGGCAGATATTGATTCAGGTATGCGACCGTGGTGTCCGACAGGGTGGCCATGGTCAGGCCGAGGTCCGCGGCGCGGTCGGCCGCCATCACGGCCGGACCGCCGCCGTTGGTGACAATGGCGAGCCGGTTGCCTACCGGTCGGAAACCGCAGGACAGGGACCGGGCTGCCGTGAACAACTGGGTGACGTTGTCCACGCGCACCACGCCGACGCGCCGGATGGCGGCGTCGAACACGTCGTCTGCGCCGACCAGCGAGGCGGTATGCGACATTGCGGCTTTCGAGCCGGCGGGGTGACGGCCGACCTTGACCAGGATCACCGGCTTGATGCGCGCTGCGGCGCGCAGGGCGCTCATGAAGCTGCGCGCATTGCGGATGCCTTCGATGTACATCAGTATGCTGTGCGTACTCGAATCGGATACCAGGTAGTCGAGGATTTCGCCGAAGTCCACATCAGTGGATGAACCCATCGACACGACACTGGAAAATCCGACGTCGTTGAGCGTCGCCCAATCCAGGATGGCGGTACACAGCGCCCCGGATTGCGAGATCAGCGCGATGTTGCCGATGTTGGCGGAGCCCTTGTTGAACGTGGCATTGAGCCCGATGGAAGGGCGCATGATGCCGAGGCAGTTCGGACCGATCAGGCGTATCTTGTAAAGGCGCGCAGCTTCCATCATCTTGCGCTCCAGCGCCGCGCCTTCAGGACCCACTTCTCCGAAGCCGGCCGTAATGATGACCGCCGCCTTTACTCCGTGCGTGCCGCATTGCTCGATGATGCCGGGAACGGTCTGCGGCGGCGTGGCGATGACCACCAGCTCGACCGGGTGGTCGATTTCAGCGATGGAGGCATAAGAGCGTTGCCCCTGTACTTCAGCGTGCTTCGAGTTGACCGGGTACAGTGTTCCCTGAAAACCGCTATCCAGCATGTTCTTGAATACGATCTGTCCCACCGAATCGGGGCGATCGCTGGCACCGAACACAGCGACGGATTTGGGTGCGAACAAGGGATTTAAATAGTGTTTCCCCACGATTTTCTGCTCCTGCACAAGACTTGATTCGGTATGATAGCACCGTGCAGCAACCATTAATTCGACGATGCTATGCAAACCGCCTATATTAGCCATCCGCTTTGCCTGAAGCACGAGATGGGCTCAGACCATCCGGAGTGCCCGGGACGCATCCATGCCATCGAGGATCAGTTGATCGCTTCCGGATTGTTCGGCTACCTGCAGCATCACGAAGCCCCCGAAGTGACTCGCGAGCAACTGCTGCGGGTGCATGACGCCGACTATGTCGACGCGATCGCCGCCGCGGTACCGAAAGAGGGCAGAATAACGCTTGATGGTGACACGGAGATGAATCCGTTCACCTATGCGGCAGCCCTGCGCGCCGCAGGTGCGGTGGTGCTCGGCGTTGACCTGGTGATGGAAGGCAGGGTGGAAAATGCCTTCTGCAACATACGACCGCCCGGACACCATGCTGAAAAAGCGCAGGCGATGGGTTTCTGTATCTTCAATAACATCGCCGTCGGTGCAGCACATGCAATGGCAGCGCACGGGCTGGGCAGGGTGGCAATCGTCGATTTCGATGTGCATCACGGCAACGGAACCGAACAGATATTCCACGAGGATCCGCGCGTGATGCTGTGCTCGACATTTCAGCATCCGTTCTATCCCTATGTCGGCGCGGACAGCGGCAACGATCACATCATCAATGTCCCCCTCGCGGCAGGCACGGGCAGCGAAGAGTTTCGCGCCGCGGTAAGCAATGTATGGCTGCCCGCGCTGGACGCATTCAAGCCCGAATTCCTGCTGATCTCCGCCGGTTTCGATGCGCACCGTGAAGATGACATGTCCAATCTGAGGCTGGTGGACGGGGATTATGGCTGGGTTACGCAGCAATTGAAACATGTTGCCGACACACACTGCCACAAGCGCATCGTCTCGGCCCTGGAGGGCGGGTATGCGCTGTATGCCCTGGGGCGCAGCGCGATGGCTCATGTCAAGATGCTGAGCGGGCTATAGCCGATGAGATGTCCTCATCGCACCGTTTCGCAGCCCGATGCTCTTTGATTGACGGCAGAGGTCACCGAATAATGAGGAGGTTATTTTACAGTCTGTGGTTCCCTGGTGATTTGCAATCGGGAGGAGGGGATGAACTCCATTACAAATTCATCTTTCTCTCCAGAATATTCCTGATATACATCCTGGTTGCTATCGGCATCACCATTTACCGCTGGCACGCCAATATCCTGATCGATGCTATCAACATCGGTGCCATCACGTTGTCGTGCTTGCTGCTGTATGTACTTCATGGACACAAAAAGCAAATCGAACTGATCAGCTCGATTGCTGTTGCCTTCGCTTTCATCGCTTGCATGGCCATATATCTGGTGGCGCTTGATAACAGGCTTCGGCTTGCCCTGTTTTATCCGTTGGTGGCTTTCATCTTTTACCTGAAGGGGCGTCATATCGGACTGATATGGCTGGTCATCACGCTTTGCTCCATTCTGGTGATTGAGCATTTTTCCGGAATCAATACCGGATACGCCCGAAATGAAATTGTTGTATCAGCCGCATATCTCATCATGATGTATTTCATCCTCTGGAATTACGAACTGCTGAATGACGATTATCAGAGACGAAACAAGGAATTCGAATTACAACTGCTGTTGAGCGAGCGCTGGAAGCTGGCGCTGGAAAGCGCAGGAGATGCAATCTGGGATTGCAATATTCCGGACAACCACATTAAGTACTCAAGCAGTTTTTTCGACATGCTGGGCTATGCTGATGCTGAATTCGGCGACGGTGTCGAGACATTGTTCACTCTCATGCATCCCGATGACAGGTACATCGCCCGCGACAAACTGCAGGAATACCAGAAAGGGGATATTCCCGGCCAGCTTGCGTTGGAATTTCGCCTTCGCTGCAAGGGCGGTGATTACAAATGGGTGCTTTGCCGAGGCCGCATTACCGAAAGGGATGCAGAGGGCAAACCGATTCGTTTGCTCGGCACCTGTGCGGACATCACGGACAGCAAGAAGACAGATGGCGCATTGAAGCTGAGTGAATTGCGTTTGCGCCATATTATTGAAACAGAGCCGGAATGTGTAAAGGTTGTTAACGGCAAAGGTGAGCTGGAGGAAATGAATGCCGCCGGTCTCGCCATGCTTGAGGCCGCTTCACTTGAAGAGGCCAAGCAGAAAGGCCTTCTGGATTATATAGACCAGGCTTACCAGGCAGCATTCCTGTCGCTGCACGGTCAGGTGATGAATGGTGAAAGCGGCTCACTTGAGTTCAAAATCAAGGGACTCAGGGGTACTGAGCGCTGGCTCGAAACGCATGCGACACCCATGCGCGATGCCGATGGGAAAGTAACATCGCTGCTCGGCGTCACTCGAGACGTAACGGAGCGCAAACGTGCCGAGGAGGCAGAAAAAAGACTCACGCGAGCCAATCGGCTCTTGAGCAGATGCAGTCGTGCGCTGGCCCATGCAGAAAAAGAGCAGGAGCTTCTTGCCAGAATTTGTCAGCTCACCGTGGAAGCAGGCGGCTACTTGATGGCATGGGTGGGATTTGCAGAAAATGACGAAGCAAAAACCGTCCATCCCGTTGCGCAGTCGGGCTATGAGGAAGGGTACCTGAATCATATTAGTATTTCATGGGAGGACAATGAACATGGACGGGGGCCGGTAGGCAAAGCGATCAGGACAGGGCTAACCACCGTCATTCAGGAGCTCCACTCCAATTCCCAGATGGCTCCCTGGCGAGATGCCGCCATGCAGCGTGGATATCAATCCTGCATATCTCTGCCCTTGATCATGAACATGCAGAAATTGGGGGCGCTTACCATCTATTCGACAGAGCCCAATGCATTTGCCGCAGAAGAAGTTGAGCTTCTGGAAGAACTCGCCAACGAACTCACCTATGGTATTCAGACGTTACGAACGCGTGCCGAGAATGAGCGAGCACAGCTCGCCCTGAAACGCGAGAGTGAGAAAAATCTCGCACTCTTGCGCAATGCCAGCGATGGAATTCACATCCTCGATTATGACGGCAACGTCATCGAAGCCAGCGAGTCATTCTGTGAATTGTTAGGCTACCCGCGCGAAGAAATTATCGGGATGAACGTATTTGAATGGGATGTTGGATTCGCCGATGCCGAAGTGCTTCTGGGTGCGCTCAGAAGGCAATTCGAGAGTCCGGTTCGCTCCCAGTTCGAAACGCGCCATAGGCGCAAGAATGGGACAATCTTTGATGTCGAGGTTAGCGGATTCCCGCTTGAATTGGACGGCAAGCCTGCACTTTTCAACTCGTCACGCGATATCACTGAACGCAAACTTCATGAAAAAGAAATTATCCAGAACGAACAGCAACTGCTGGAAATCCTGAACCTCAGTCCCATTGCCGTTCGAATTGCCACCAAGAAGGGGCGGGAAGTGGTATTCAACAATCCGAAGTATGCCGGGCTGATTCGAAATATCGATGCCATTGGTGAGGATCCGAGGAAATATTATGCACGAACAGAAGACTATGACGAAATATTGGCCGAGTTGGCGCAGGGGCACTCCGTCATTAATCGCCAGGTTGAACTGAATATTCCCGACGACACGATGGTTTGGGCGTTGGCATCTTACATGCCCATGCAATATCGTGGTGAGGAGGCCGTGCTAGGCTGGTTTTACGATATCACCGAGAGAATCAAGGCTGAGACGGAAAACAGAATTGCTGCCACCGCATTTGAATCCCAGGAGGGCATGATCATCACCGATGCCGAAAACAGGATTCTGCGGGTGAATCGCGCCTTCACCGAGATCACGGGCTATTCCGGTGATGAAGTCATCGGCAAAAACCCGCGATTACTCAATTCGGGCCTGCAAGATGCAGCCTTTTATGCCGATATGTGGAGGAAAATCAATGAGGTCGGCACATGGTCCGGCGAGATTTGGAACAAGCGCAAGGATGGCGTCATCTACCCTGAACATCTTTCCATTACTGCAGTTAAGAACGCAAGCGACAAGGTCGTTAATTTTGTTGCGTCCATCATGGATATCACACAGCGCAAGAAGTCCGAGGAAAATATCCAGCGCCTGGCATTCTACGATTACTTGACGGAGCTTCCCAACCGGCGCTTGCTTCTGGATCGCCTCAAGCAGGCGATTTCATCCAGCGCACGCAGCCGACGACTGGGTGCGTTGCTGTTTATCGACCTGGATAATTTCAAGACGCTGAACGATACCCTGGGGCACGCGATGGGAGATTTGTTGCTGCTTCAGGTGACATCCCGGTTAACGAAATGTGTGCGTGAAGGCGACACTGTGGCCCGCCTGGGCGGGGATGAATTCGTGATCGTCCTTGAGGAGTTGAGCGAGCAGACAGTCGCCGCTGCCGAACAGGCCGAAGCCGTTGGTACCAAGATACTTGCCGCGTTGAGACAGCCGTTTCAGCTCGTCACGAATGAATATAGCTGTACATCGAGCATCGGGCTGACGATGTTTGACGGTGAGGATCCGGAGATTGAAGACTTGTTGAAACAGGCGGACATCGCAATGTATCAGGCCAAGAAAGACGGCCGCAACGTCCTTCGCTTCTTCGATCCCAAGATGCAGGAAGCCATCAAGTTGCGCGCCATACTGGAAAGTGAGTTGCGCAGCGCACTTGAGAAACAGCAACTCCAGCTTCATTTTCAAATTCAGGTTGACAGCCTGGGAAAACCATTCGGGGCCGAAGTGCTCATTCGCTGGATCCACCCCGAACGTGGCGTGGTGTCACCTGTTGAATTCATCCCGCTGGCCGAAGAAACGGGATTGATTCTACAGATAGGCCACTGGGTACTCGAAACGGCATGCTACCAGCTCAAACGTTGGGCTGCACACGAACATACCCGCTACCTGGTGTTGGCAGTAAACGTGAGCGCAAAACAATTCCGCCAGGCCGATTTCGCGTCCCAGGTCGAAGACGTCGTGATGCGCCATGGCATCAA
>CAVRYQ010000049.1:0-9666 GCA_963725375.1 uncultured Pseudomonadota bacterium
ACGTATCGCTGCACATACTGGGAGTTCACCCGACGAACTCTTCGGAGTTGCAAGGGACTATTCTGATTCCGCCTGGTCCTCTTACACGCTTCGTCAGGTCTTCACCCGATTGCAAGTCTCCTTGCCACGAATTAGCATCGAGTTCATCTCACAGTTTGGCAATCGGGGTTCGCGCGTAACCTCGCAGGAAAAGGCATTTTTTCGATGACCGGGTTCCAGAGGTACGGCTCGCCGTACCTTCAGAGTTCAATGGCGCGGGATGAAATAGGATTAGCCGTGTCCCTACTGCCCTGCCTCAAGAGAGAGGAAAGGCAAATATGGACTGCGGACAACAGCGCCAGGAGCATCCGTGTAATCCCGAGACGGGGCTAGGCAAATCCCGACAACTTTTCGCTTCGGACGGAGGTGCCGAAAGGGCAGCGCAAGGGTATGTACGGCTGTTGCGGGCGAGGGAGCATGCTGATCCACTTTAATGGCTTGTAAAGGGTAAGTCGATAAATGCGAAATTTCACGTTAACATTGTGATGTCAGACGACCAGTCCGCCAAACTGCTCAGCCACGACATTGCTCTGGCTGGCTTAGGGGTAAATTTGATCCGGCCAATTCCAGGAACGAAGCCTCGGAGCATCAGGGCGCTGCCTCCGGGGTGAGGTGGGAAAACAATCATCACCGCGCTGGCCGCCCATGCCGGAGCGCACTACCCCGCCAAACCTTTAAAGGCGGATGGCAGCGGCATGTGCGGAAGACGATTGGGGAAGAGGGGGCCTTCCAGACAGTTGGTGGCGAACATATAACAGGCTTTGAAGCTGTAACTGCGCTGCGCGAGCTGGGTTCCGGTGTTGGTGATGGCGAAGGCAGTTTGTGGCAACCCTCGACCCAGTCCTCGGCGCTCAGGTATTCGAGATTGATCCAGACCGGTTTCGGATCCCGGGCCGCCATGGAAGCTACATAGCGCTGGGGCAAGGTACAATTTAATGTCTCCACCGCCATGTCGCAGGTTCCGTAGCGGGGAAAGCGGCAATCCAGTACCCTATTTCCACACCATGACAAATTTGGCGAATAAACACATCCGCTTCGGGGCACAGACAGCGGAAAAAAGTCAGGCCACCCTGATTTGCACAACCGCACCTAAGGGCTCGTTCGCGAGTTGCCTGGCCAAGCGCCGGCTCACGCCGATGTCGCCGTAGTTATCGATGACATTACAGAAGATGTCGCATGACTCATTTCGCATGCTATACTCCGCCCTTGCGATTTTGTGCAATTTTTGCAAAATGGGAGGGCCCGTTGGCCGGGTTGCGGGAAAACGATCGCTACTCCTGGCTGTTTTCTTGCTGCTTATGGAACCGGGGGATGGTGCCGATGACCGGAATCGAACTGGGCCACCTACGCGTTACGAGTGCGTTGCTCTACCTGCTGAGCTACATCGGCGTTCCGGCGCGGATTATAAGCGGATAGCCTTCATCTCGGTGGAATGCTTAATGCCAAAGATAGGGCGTAACGTCGAATGGTTGTGGTGTTCCATTTATCACATTCAAACGGCAGCACCTTCCACGCTCGCGGGTGACATGGTCACACCATAGCGGAAATGGCCGCTGTTGATGTAAAGGTTGGGGAAATGCGGATGACGCCCAATGGTGGGAACGTCTGCCGGGCGAACCCGGTCGCAGGCCGGCCCCAATGCTGGGCTGATGGGCATATCGCGCAACGCCTGTAACAAGGCAAGCGCACGCGGTACAACATTGTGCGCGCCTCTTCGGTCTGGCTCTAGTCAAAACCCCGCATCTTCCAGCGTACTGCCTGCCAGGCACGTGTTTGTCGCGGCGCGGAATCAGGTACAGGTCCTGTTGCACCACGATGTGCGGAAGGGGCCGCGCATCGAATTTGAACAGCAACATCTGCCCGCGTATCGGCTTGATTTCGGCGTGCAAGGCATGCTCTCCCAGCAACTGCCTGTCTCCACAGGCGCCTGCGGTCACGATGCTCGCCTCTGCACTGAAACTGCCCTGCGTCGTCGCCAGTTGCGCGACCCGCCCCGCTCTCTCGGACGATCCGTTTTACCTCGCACTGCTCGGACGATCCCCGGGCGAAGCTGTTCCACTCTTGCCCGGATGGCCTGGAGCCATTGTGAGATCGCCAGCACCTGAGCAATATCGGGCACCATATTCCGTCGCCACGTATCTCCATGGTCACGCCGTGCGCAGCACACCATCGTTGCGCGACCTGGGGTGTCAGACGGCGGCAATACCAGCATGCGCCGCGTTCGACATCCGGATCGATGCCGTTGCCCCGCACAGTGCCTCGGCAAACAAGCTAAGCCATCCCACTCCGCCCAGTGGCAGCTGGTTCACCGGATCGCAAGACTCCGGAGGACACAAGGGCGAGAGGATCCAACTCGCCGCCCAGGAAGCTTAATTTAGGGTTTTTCCGCGCTCCACCACGGTTACCGCCGCGCCTTGGCGCAACAGGCTTTCTGCGGAAGCCAGCCCCGGCGCGCCTGCGCCGATCACCACAAACTTGGAGTTCAAATCATTATTCCCTGATTGCCATCGTCTGGGCCATGGCTCATTGTAACCACTTCATGCAGAAAATCGGTATGTGTGGCACCGCGATGCCTGACGTCAAAATCCCGCCTGTCCTCAAAAAACAGCCTTTTGTTGCAAAAATGCTTATGCTTAAAGGTTGAAGCGGCTAAACTTTGCTCCGAATTGGCCAACCGGAGCCGTTGCAGAGTACAAATGCAGACGATCGTAACGCCATTGCTGCTGCAATCACGGGGCTGACCTGCGGTGGTCCCGTGATTGCAGCAGCAATGGCGTTACGATCGTATTCATTGTTACTCTGCAACGGCTCCGGTTGGCCAATTCGGAGCAAAGTTTAGCCGCTTCAACCTTCACGTCATAAGCATTTGCGACAAAAGGCTGTTTTTTGAGGACAGGCGGTTGACGTCAGGCATCGCGGTGCCACACATACCGATTTTCTGCATGAAGTGGTTACAATGAGCCATGGCCCAGACGATGGCAATCAGGGAATAATGATTTGAACTCCAAGTTTGTGGTGATCGGCGCAGGCGCGCTGGGGCTGGCTTCCGCAGAAAGCCTGTTGCGCCAAGGCGCGGCGGTGACCGTTCTGGAGCGCGGATCGGCCGGACAGGAAGCTTCCTGGGCGGGGGGCGGAATCCTCTCGCCCTTGTGTCCGTGGGACTATCCCGATGCGGTGAACCGGCTGGCACTGCGCGGCATGGAACTGTTCGGCGGTTTTGCCGAGGCACTGTGCGGGGCGACCGGCATCGATCCGGAATATCAACGCAGCGGCATGCTGGTATTGCCGCCGTCTGACACCCAGGTCGCGCAACGATGGTGTGCTGCGCACGGCGTGACCATGGAGATGCGTGGCGACGGAATGCTGTTGCCCGATATTGCTCAGGTGCGCAATCCGCGTTTGTTGCAGGCCATGCGGGCAAGAGTGGAACAGCTTGGCGGGCAGATCGTCGAGCAGTGCGAGGTAAAACAGATCGTCGAGAGAGCGGGGCGGGTCGCGCAACTGGCGACGACGCAGGGCAGTTTCAGTGCAGAGGCGTACATCGTGACCGCAGGCGCCTGGAGCAGGCAGTTGCTGGGAGAGCATGCCTTGCACGCCGAAATCAAGCCGATACGCGGGCAGATGTTGCTGTTCAAATTCGATGCGCCACCCTTGCCGCACATCGTGCTGCAACAGGACCTGTACCTGATTCCGCGCCGCGACGGACACCTGCTGGCAGGCAGTACGCTGGAAGATGCGGGTTTTGACAAGAGCACGACCGAAGAGGCGCGCACGATGTTGCTGCAGCGTGCGCTTGCCTTGTTGCCGGCGTTGCGCGATATGCCCATCATCCAGCATTGGGCCGGCCTGCGACCGGGTTCGCCCGGCAACATTCCCACCATTGGGCGTCATCCGCATTTCCCCAACCTTTACATCAACAGCGGCCATTTCCGCTATGGTGTGACCATGTCACCCGCGAGCGTGGAGGTGCTGCTGAATGTGATCAATGGAACGCCGCAACCATTCGACGTTACGCCCTATCTTTGGCATTAAGCGTTGCCGCAATGAAGGCTATCCGCTTATAATCCGCGCCGGAACGCCGATGTAGCTCAGTAGGTAGAGCAACGCACTCGTAACGCGTAGGTCACCAGTTCGATTCCGGTCATCGGCACCATCCCCCGGTTTCATCACGGCAGAAAACAGCCAGGAGTAGCAATGACTTTCCCGCAACTCGGCGAGGCTTCCCTCCATTTTGCAAAAATTGCACTCATCCTCGCCCGGGCGGAGGTATTGCATGCGAAATGAGTCATGCGACATCTTCTGTAATGTCGTCGATAACTACGGCGACATCGGCGTGAGCTGGCGCTTGGCCAGGCAACTCGCGAACGAGCACGGAATGGCGGTGCGGTTGTGGATGGATGACCTGACCAGCTTCCGGTGTCTGTGCCCCGAAGCGGATGTGGCCCTGAAGCACCAAATTTGTCATGGTGTGGAAATAGGGTACTGGATTGCCGCTTTCCCCGCTACGGAACCTGCCGATCTGGTGATCGAGGCGTTCGCTTGTACCTTGCCCGAGCGCTATGTCACTGCCATGGCGGCCCGGGATCCAAAACCGGTCTGGATCAATCTCGAATACCTGAGCGCCGAGGACTGGGTCGAGGGTTGCCACAAACTGCCTTCGCCGCACCCGGATCTGTCCCTGACCAAGTATTTCTTCTTCCCCGGCTTTACCGGGAGAACCGGGGGCTTGTTGCTGGAACGCGATCTCTTTGCGAGGCGCGATGTATTCCAGTCCGATGCGATGGCGCAACAACGCTACTGGCGCAGTATGGGCGTGCCCGAGCGGATGGCGGGGGAGTTGCGCGTATCCCTGTTCGGCTACGAGAACGAGGCGATGGAAGCCTTGCTGCGTGGCTGGGAGCAGGGCAGCCAGCCCGTGACTTGTTTGTTGCCGGAAGGGCGTTCCTTGCCGCAGGTGGTGGCATACTTCGGGCAGGCGGCAGGCAGGGCGGGAAATATCTGGCGGCGTGGCCGGTTACGTGTTCACGTGCTGCCGTTCGTCGAACAGGAGCGCTATGACGAACTATTGTGGGCCTGCGACGTCAATTTCGTGCGCGGGGAGGATTCCTGCGTACGCGCGCAATGGGCAGCCAGGCCTTTCATTTGGCAGATATATCCCCAGCATGACGGGGTGCATCTGGTAAAGCTGGAGGCCTTGCGCGCGCGCTATGCGGCTGGCTTGCCGCCCGACGCAGCCCAGGCGGTGCGGGACCTGTGGGCGGCTTGGAACGGGGGACAGGGCGTTGCCGCGGCCTGGCAGCATTTTACGGCCCAAATCGACGTGCTGGCACGGCACGGGGGCGGATGGGCGCGCAAGTTGGCGCCCAATAACCTCGCGTTGAATTTGCTGGATTTTCTCCGCCAAACTGACTAGAATCCGCGCCTTGAATTTTGAGGGGCAGCAAACATGAAAACAGCACAAGAGCTACGCGCCGGTAACGTGATCAACGTGGGCGGCGAACCCATGGTTATTCTTAAGGCTGAATACAGCCGCTCGGGCCGTAACGGTTCCGTGGTGAAGATGAAGATGAAGAACCTGCTGACCGATTCCGCCAAGGAAACGGTGTACAGCGCGGACGACAAGTTCGACCAGATCATCCTCGACAAGAAGGAATGCACCTACACCTACTTCGCCGACCCGATGTATGTGTTCATGGACACCGAATACAACCAGTACGAAGTCGAGAAGGAAAACGTCGGCGACGTGGTGAATTATCTGGCGGACGGCATGGAAGACATCTGTGAAGTGGTGTTCTATGACGGCAAGGCGATCTCCGTCGAATTGCCCAACACCATCGTGCGCGAGGTCGAATACACCGAGCCTGCGGTGCGTGGCGACACTTCCGGCAAGGTCATGAAGCCGGCCAGGTTGAAAGGTTCCGGTTTCGAGTTGCCGGTGGCGGCATTCATCGAGATCGGCGACAAGATCGAAATCGACACCCGTACCAACGAGTTCAGGAAGCGCGCGAACTGAGTCCGATTTCAGCGCAAACAAAAAGAGCCGCTTTTGCGGCTCTTTTTCTGTGTATCACATGAATCTAAAGCTTTTCGACGCTGTATACCGTCACCAGCTTGTGCGTTGTACCGGGTGCAAGGGTGACCACGTTCTCCATGGCATTGCCGCTCTCAACGCACACCATGCCACGATGTCCGTTCTCGCCGAAATCGCCCATCTTGTCGGCCTTCTCAGTCCACGGGTTCCACACCACCGTGCTCATGCTGCCTTGTTTGGCGATCCGGATGGCGCGCTTCATGCCCTTGTCCTCGATCACGCAGTCCGCAGCAGTATTGATGTACACGCGATCCACTTCGCTTTCGATGACAATGCCGTCCTTTTGCGTGCGGCGCGCAAAGTCTCCGACCTTGTCCAGATAGGTGCAGTTTTCCAGGCCGCGAATCGTCGTTTTCGCGACGTCGCTGATCTGGAAGTAGGTATGAAACGCTTCGCCGAGTTCGAAAGCGGTTGAGCCGGTATTGGTGGTAACCAGTTCCACGCGCAGGGATTTGCCGACTGTGACGTCCAGTTGAACCGCAGAGGCATGCGGCCATTGCTCTCGCGTGGCATCGCTTTCGACGATGCCGAAGCGCAGGAAAGTCGAGCCGTCAGACAGCGCTCTGGTTTCCAGCACCTGCCATGGCACCGTGCGGGCATATCCGTGTCCGGGCAGCTTGCTGTCGGTCTTGTGCGGGCCGAACCAGGGCCAGCAGATCGGCACGCCACCGCGTATGGATTTGCCGGGCGCAAATTTGGCATGGGGCGACAGCCAGATCACGGGCTCTTCGCCGCGCGGCTGGTAAGTTGCGATATGTGCACCCTGCAGTGCGATGTTGGAGACTGCCTGCTGGTTGGCCACTTCCGCAATGATCATGCCCGCGGCAATCTCCTTGAATTGCACGTGGTTGCCGATGGCGAAGCGCTGGTTGAGTTCATCTAGTGTCATGATTTTTCCTTTTGCATCGGATGATAGCGATTAATCTGCGGGAGGCGCAACCTTCAGCACTTCCTCCAGCGTGGTTAGTCCCGCGGCGACCTTTTGCGCACCGGAGATGCGCAGCGGCTTCATGCCTTCGCGGTTGGCCTGGTCACGCAGTGCGGCGATGTCGGTTTCGTGGTTGAGTATCTTGCGCAATGCCGGCGACATGAGAAGTATCTCGTAGATGCCGATGCGTCCCGAATAGCCGGTCTTGCGGCATTCCAGGCAACCCTGGGGAGTCTGCAACTGGGCCGGTCGCGCGGCTTTCCACGGTGCAACCAGATGATCCCAGGCATCGTTGTCGCTTTCGGGCATGGGGATGGGCTGCTTGCAATGCGGACACAGTGTGCGCACAAGACGCTGCGCCATGATGCCGAGCAGCGTGGCGTTGATCAGGTAGTACGGCACACCGAGATCCAGCAGGCGGGTAATGGCGGATGGCGCGTCATTGGTGTGCAGGGTGGAAAGCACCAAGTGCCCGGTCAGCGCAGCCTGGATCGCCATCTCCGCGGTCTCGAGGTCGCGGATTTCGCCCACCATGATGATATCGGGGTCCTGCCGCATCAGCGCGCGCACACCCTCCGCGAAGCTCAGGTCCAGCCCCGGTTGCACCTGCATCTGGTTGAACGCAGGCTCGACCATTTCGATGGGGTCTTCCAATGTGCACACATTCACTTCAGGCGTCGCCAGATGCTTGAGCGTGGAGTACAGCGTGGTGGTCTTGCCCGAGCCCGTGGGGCCGGTGACGAGGATGATGCCGTTGGGTTGCGAGGTCATGTATTGCCAGCGGGTGCGGTCGTCTTCCGAAAAACCGAGCTCGGAGAAATCGCGCAACAGCACTTCTGGGTCGAAGATACGCATTACCAGCTTTTCGCCGAAAGCGGTGGGCAAGGTGGAAAGCCGCAGCTCGATCTCCTGCCCATCCTCGGCCCGCGTCTTGATGCGCCCGTCCTGTGGCCGACGTTTCTCCATCAAGTCCATGCGCCCCAGCAGTTTGATGCGGCTGGTCATCGCGGTGACCACGGACATTGGCAACTGATGGACCTGATGCAGCACGCCGTCAATGCGGAAGCGCACGATGCCGACATCGCGGCGCGGTTCGATATGGATGTCCGAGGCGCGCTGATCGAACGCATATTGCCAAAGCCAATCCACGATGTGGACGATGTGCTGGTCGTTGGCATCGAATTGCTTGTTGGTCTTGCCCAGCTCCACCAGTTGCTCGAACGAGGCCGGGGTGGAAGCGTTCGGGGTGGTCTTGGTTGCGCTTTTCACCGAACGGGCAAGATTGTAGAACTCGACCAGGTAGCGATTGATGTCGGAGGGGGACGAGATGACGCGGCGGATATTCTTGCGCGAGGTATGCCTGAGCGTGCTCTCCCAATCGCGCAGGTAGGGTTCCGCGGTTGCCACCACGAGGTCTCCGCCTTCTATCCGCAATGGCATGATGGCAAAGCGATTCGCGTAATCGATCGACATCAGGTCGGTCAGGTCCGAGAAGTCGATCTTCAGCGGGTCGATGTGGAAATATTCCATGCCGACATGCCTGGCCAGCCATTCGGTCAGGACTTCCAGTGTCAGGATACGATGCGGTGACTTTTGTGATTTCCAGTGTTTCTCGGCAATGACAAGCAGCGGATGCGTGTCTTGCCGATGGAGACGGCGTTCGGCGATGAGGGCTTCAGCGCCGTTTTTTCCGACCATGCCGTCGGTCACCATCATGTCCAGCACTTCGGCCAGTTTCAGCTTGTGTTCCGGAACGTCTTGAGCAGCCATATTGTTGCCTTGTTCGAGGTTTTGCAGACTATACCGTTATCGCGCAGGGGCGACAATCTGCTTTGCAGATAAACGCGATGCATCGCGCCCCAGGTTGGGTACGCTGCGGTTCGCTCAAGCCATGGCATCGGAACCGACAGCAAGCACATCCCTGGTGTCTGCATCGTCCTGCCATGTTCCGACAGGTGAAATTTGCAGAAGGCTGTGCGCCCGAACAAATGCTGAAGGAATCCTGTTGTTGAAAAATTCATTTTGCCGTTGAATGCGGTTCGGTGACTGCGGCGCCCGGCGCATGAGGTACAACGCCTGATCGGGCAAAGGTCTCCCGTTCCAAAAAAGCCGCCCCGATGCCTGTTGCTCACGCATGACAGACGATGCGGATATCAAGTACACTGGACAAGTAATACAGCTTGCAAAACAAACCAGGAGAAATCATGCGATTTACAAAAGGAATGCTACTCACCGCCGCTATCGTTCCGCTGATTGTTGGCGTGTCTGGATGTGCCAGCAGCTTTATCGACGTGCGCGAAGGAACGGACCGGGTCTCGGTGGCGGATGCGAACCAGGTCGCTGCGTGCCAGTCGAAAGGGAAGATCACGGTGAGCGTGCTTGCCAAGGTCGGATTCATCACCCGTGGCACCGACGACGTGGAAGCCAATCTGTTGCAACTGGCGCGCAACAATGCGGTTGATGCGGGTGCGGATACGGTCGTGAAGGGTGAATCGCACGAATTCGGCAAGCGCACTTTTGACATGTACAAATGCAGACCCTGACGGGATCATGAAAATGGGGAAGAGTCGCCCTGGTTGAAATCGGAGCGGCTCTTTACAGTTTTAGG
>CAVRYQ010000050.1:0-35132 GCA_963725375.1 uncultured Pseudomonadota bacterium
CCAGATATTTTTAATATAAATACCGAAGTACCTTGTTGTGAAAAGATGCGCATCAAGTCCAAGCGGTTTCTGTGGATTCAAACATCACTTTCAATGAATAGATTTTGAAGAACTTGACTTGAATAAAATTCACATGACATGAGAAATCATCGCCATGACGTTTTCTTTGCTTTGTAGAAATGGTCACGCCAGCTTAAATAGCTCAGTAGCGGGTTTTTATTGCCTTCTAGAATAAACTCAACATCCATGAGTTGAGGAAACAGCAACAAGAAGCGCTTTCAAACCGAATCCTGATTTACGCCACCGAGCGATATTTTAATACTAAACTTACTTTAGGAAACAACCAATTCGTCAAAGTACGTACGTATTTGTACATATAGTATTGAGCTATATGTTTGCAATCTCAATAGCAATGGCACATTGCTTTCGATTAGTTATGCGCGTCGATATTCCTGTTGCAAGAGTGAAAGTATAAGAGGGGCGCTAAAACCAAACAGTAAAATGCGGACATTGGCAGTCGTAGATACGTTTTGCTCTTTTTACGTGCAGGGACGTGTTTTCATGGATATCGTATTGGGTGTACTGGTGCAGATGTTGTATGCGCGAAAATCAGAGAGTCCAAATGCTCTGGTTTATCAGTGTGACAGAAGCTCGAAATATGTCTGCACTCGCTACACCGAGCGACTAATGGACTACAATGACCAATTCCGAAGTATTTTCGCTCCGATTTGGCTGTGCTAATCCATTTTTACAGCGGTAGCTACATAGGTAACTCCCGCAGAAGTTGAGGTAAACTGCTATTGGTAATTTGTCAAGGAAGCTACCATGGCGGTTTAATCTAAACCTAACAGCCCTGCGAAACTAGGCCCGACTTATTTCGCATTTTATTGTGATTCCCCGAAATCCAAACTGGACTTTCATTGATCGTGGGCGTTAGCATTAAAATGTTAGTCTTTTCAACATTCATATCGCACCTAAGGTGGCTATGCCCAAGACTCCTCAGTCCCCCTCCAGCAAGAATTCGCCGCACCGCCGTGACAGCAAGTCCGTATTTGCCAAAGATAGCCAAGACAGGTTTCCCATTGTCGGTATAGGCTGCTCGGCCGGCGGACTGGAGGCATTGGAGAAATTCTTCTCTGCCGTTCCTGCGGGTAGCCCTATGGCTTTTATCGTCGTCCAGCATCTTGATCCAAACCACGCCAGTTTACTGCCCGAACTGGTCGGACGCTCGGCCCGGTTGCCGGTCCAGGAGGTGAAGGATCGTATGAAGGTGCAGCCCGGTACAATATATATCATTCCACCTAACAAGGATTTGTCCCTGTTGCACGGTAATCTCCACCTTATCGAGCCCGCACCGAGGCCTGGCATACACCTGCCAATCGACTTCTTCCTGCGGTCCCTGGCCGAGGATCAAATGGAGTACGCCATCGGAGTGATACTTTCCGGCATGGGGTCTGATGGCATGTTTGGTCTGCGTGCCATCAAGGAGACCGGTGGTCTGGCATTTGTGCAGGATCCTGCCGAGTCCAGTTCCAACGGGATGCCCCGCAGTGCCATTGATGCTGGCCTGGCTGACGTGGTCGCATCGGCGTCAGAACTGCCCGGCAGAATCGAAGCCTTTTACCAACATCCCAAGCCCGTCCTTTACGAGGCGCCCGCCACACCCGTTGCCGTCAGCGCATTGGAGAAGATTCTCATTCTGTTGCGCGATCGTTGTGGCAGCGACTTCTCCGAATACAAGACGAGTACGCTGTATCGGCGCATCGAGCGACGCATGGCCTTGCATCAACTGGATGGCATCACGAACTATGTCCGTTATGCGCGCGAGAACCCCCAGGAACTCGACCTGCTGTTTAAAGAGTTGCTGATCGGCGTCACCAGTTTTTTTCGTGACCGCGCCGTATGGGAAAGTCTGCGTGACTCCACGCTGCCGACTTATTTAGCCCAATATCCAGGCGGTGCTGCATTGCGAGCCTGGGTGCCGGCATGCTCGAGTGGCGAAGAAGCCTATTCACTGGCCATAGTCTTCAAGGAGGTAGTGGAGAAAGTCAAGCCCGAGGTGCATTTTACGTTACAGATTTACGCCACCGACCTCGACGCCGATGCCATCGACAAGGCACGCAAGGGTTTCTTTCCACCCAACATCGCTTCTGACGTATCACCGGAACGTTTGCAGCGTTTCTTTGTGTCGGACGACGGAGGCTTCCGAGTTGCGAAAGACATTCGTGACATGATTGTATTTGCACCGCAAAATGTTATCTCCGATCCACCCTTTACCAGACTCGACATTCTTTCCTGCCGCAACCTGCTAATTTACCTGGGGCCGGAACTGCAGAAGAAACTATTGCCCCTGTTCCACTATGCACTTAACCCTGGCGGCCTGCTCGTGCTAGGCAGCGCCGAAAATGTGGGCTCCCTTACCAATCTGTACGAGCCGATTGACCCCAAGGCGCGTATTTATCGGCAGATTTCCAGGATGTCGTCGGTGGAAGGGCTGGCATTTTCAGCCCGCCACGTGGTGGAGAATAGGGTAATCACGTCAGTAGAATCCACCACTTACCGCAACAGCTTGGAGCATCTAACTGATAAATTAATCCAGCAGCATTACGCGCCGCCGGCCGTGCTGGTGAACGGGGACGGCGATATCCTCTATATCAGCGGGCGCACCGGAAAATACCTTGAGCCACCCGCCGGCAAGGTGAATATCAATATTCATGCCATGGCACGCTCGGGGCTGCGAGAGATGCTCTCGGGCGCCATCTACAAGGCGCTGCACCAGACACAACCCATTCGACTGCAGGGCTTGCGAATTGATGGCAATGGTAACGGCGTGCAAATGACCGATGTCGTGATGCAGGGATTCTCCCAGCCAGACGCACTACGCGGTCGGGTTCTCATCGTCTTTTATGACGCGCCGGCACCATTGCCTGCACTCAAGGTGCAACGCAAAGTCTCCGCAGTAGCGGCAGCCATCGAGTTAGAGTTGCAGCAGACGCGCGAAGCCGTGCGTATTGCCCATGAAGAGAAGCAGGCATTGACCGAGGAATACAAATCGGCCAACGAGGAATTGCAGTCGACAAACGAGGAATTGCAGTCGACAAACGAGGAACTGACCACGTCGAAGGAAGAGTTGCAATCCATCAACGAGGAATTGCAGACCGTCAATGCAGAATTGCAGTCGAAGGTGGACGAGTTGACTGACGCGCGAAATGACATGACGAATCTGCTCAACAGCACCGATATAGCGACGGTCTTCCTTGATAACGCCATGAATCTGCGTCGCTTCACGACGTATACGACGCACTTGTTCAAGCTGATTCCCGGCGATGTCGGCCGGCCGCTGTCCGATATTGTGAGCGACCTCGACTATCCCACGCTGAAGAGTGACGCCCAGGAAGTTCTGCGCACTCTGGTCTTCCATGAAGCGCAGGTAAAGACCGTCGATGATCGCTGGTTTCGAATTCGCATTATGCCCTACCGCACGCTGGACAATCGTATCGATGGTGTTGTCATCACCTTCATCGATATCACCACGATCAAGAAACTGGAAGAAGAATTACGGAAGCAACGGGGTACGTAAAGGAAGTAGCATTGAGAGAATCAACAATCGTTGTTTCTCGGTCCAGAATATTTACGTGGTCTGGGTCGAATACGCCCGTGTTCATCATCATGCTCACCGTCCGCTGTTCTAGCCGACGTGGCCAGTCAAAACATTGAAGGGTAGTCATTCAACTGCTGCTGAATGAAACTGTATCCGGTTCCGCCCAGCCTCTTTGGCTTGATACATGGCCCTGTCTGCCCACCTCAAAATATTATCTTCGCTTGTTGGACTGCGGAATGATACAACGCCTATACTCACTGTGCAGTGATGAAGAATCATTTTTGAAGTACCTTTTGAGCTGTAATTCAGCCAATAGGGTTCATCCAACGCTGACCGAATCTTCTCAGCCACAATGTTTGCCTCGGCATCACACTTGGATATTTCCTCACCTAAGTCGCAAAGCACCACCACAAACTCGTCTCCACCCAACCGTGCAACGGTGTCTACTTCCCTTACGCAAAGTAGAAGTCGCCGTGCCACCTCTATCAGTAACAAGTCACCTGCCTTATGCCCATGATTGTCATTAAGCAATTTGAAGTTATCCAAGTCAAGAAACATCGCCGCACAATATTGACCATTGCGTTTACTGGAGGCAATTGCTTGCTCCAGTCGGTCAACCAATAGGCGGCGATTAGGTAGCTGAGTTAAGCTGTCATGGAAAGCCAGATTGTGAATTTGAATCTCAGCTTGTTTGCGATCTGTGATATCGCGGGACACGACGACCACACGTAACGGCTTTCCATTGTTGTCTTTTATCAGCCCTCCACAAGACTCCATGTAGTGTATATCTCCGTTCTGCAGTAGAAAGCGAAATTCCGTATGCAGTCCGACTCCTGATTTTATGGTTTCCTTGAATGTTTTCTTGACTCGTTCCCTATCATCCGGATGTATCTCGGCAAATGAGTCCGTACCCTTCAGGGACTCGATATCACCAAATATTCTGCCAAATGAGGGGCTGTTGTATAGCCGTCTGCCTTCCAGATCGAGAACGGCAATAAAGTCTTCAACATTCTCGGCAATCATGTGAAAAAATTCTTTTTGGGCGTACATTTCCGCTTCAGCCAGTCTGCGCTGGGTTATATCTGTCAAGACAATGCGCACCGTTGTTTCCCCGTCGTTCTTCTTCAGGCACAAAGAATCCAATTGAGCAAAGAAACTTGTGCCATCACCGCGTAGCAGTTCCCATTCGCAAGTGTGTGTGCCACCGTTTGCTAACACATTCCTGAAATGTCGATGCCAGTTGGCAACACTTACGCTGTTCAAAAAAGAGGTGAAGCTACGGTTCAGCAGCACTGATCGCTCCACTCTGAGAAGTGCAGCACCAGTCAGGTTGATTTCCAAAATCAATTCTTTGTCACTGAGCGTGATATAACCAACGGGGGAAAAATCAAAGAATTCAACGTAGTGATCGCGAGATTTTTCCAACTCTACTTGTGCTCGTCGTAATTCCTCGTTCTGCATCTCCAACTCGATCTGGTGCACTTGGAGTTCGTGAATTATTTGATCAGTGGGGAGGAGCTTTGGCATTTTCATCCCATGCGGCATTCGCGCCAGTTTCAGTTCGGCGTCAAGACGCACCTTAGCATATGTTTGTGCGGGATCGTTCATGGTTTCTTGGGCTGAGTCAGTTCGAGCACGCCGTCGGTATACTTTGCTTGAACTTTGCTCTGATTCATCTCATCAGCAAGGCTGAAGCAGCGCGAGGCCATGCCATAACTGCGCTTGCTGCGGATGATGCACTCGTCTTCTTTTTCTTCCTTTTGCTGTTTGACTTCGGCGCTGATGGAAACGCGGTTGCCATCCACTGACACATGGATATCGTCCTTGTTCACACCCGGCATTTCCGCCTTAACCGTGTATGCCCCATCCGCTTCCTTAATATCCATCTTGATCTGTGGTTCGACGCTTATTCCTTCTCGGAAGAGAGGGCGCCTCATGAACCCGTTAAACACGTTGTCCATGTCCCAAAGCGGATCGAAGCGTGTCAGTAGCGGCTCAACACGAGCAAGTTCGGTGAAGGGATCATAACGTGTAATATTGTTCATCATATTTCTCCTTGAAGAAATGAATCTCGGCGAAACAGTAGAAGCAAAGTGTCGACTACTCAGCCTGGATGTTGGAGGCTTGCTTGCCCTTAGGACCCTGCGTCACGTCAAAGCTGACCTTTTGGCCCTCCTTGAGTGACTTGAAGCCGCCCATGTTGATTGACGAGAAGTGTGCAAACAGATCATCACTTCCATCATTAGGAGTGATAAATCCAAAGCCCTTTGCAACGTTGAATCATTCACTATTCCGTTTGTCATGTGACGCAACTAAACTCCATTCTGATAACTCAGGAACACCCCTGAAGGTTTGTACTACGAAACCGAGACTTCAATTGCCTTTGATTTTGCCTTCGCGGATTTGGGCAGCGTGACATTGAGCATGCCATCCTTGAAGTCGGCCTTAATGGCAGGTTCGTCCGCATCGTTTGGAACATGGAAGCTACGCATGAAGCTGCCGTAGGAACATTCGACACGGTGAAATTTCTTGTTCTTTTCTTCTTTCTCCTGCTTGCGTTCACCCTGTATGGTGAGCAACCCATCCTGGATGGTAACTTTGACGTCTTCCTTTTTCACACCAGGAATCTCGCCCTTGATCAAATAAGCGGAGTCAGTCTCGCTGATGTCGACTGAAGGCATCCAATCTGCAGCCGTCAGCATTTCGTTTTCCGACCCTGTTCGGCTTGGTGTTCGCCCGAAGATTCGATTCAAACGACTGGACACATCTTCCAACTCCCTGAACGGGTTCCACTTGACTAGATTCATAATAATGCTCCATCTTTAGATGCTTCAAAGCAGTCTTCGCGCCAACTACAGCCAGCTTGATTGCATACGCCGTCGTAGGCAGTGGCAAAGCAATCGAAATTGCCTTCGATCTTCTGTATTGCCCTAATCAGTTCGGTTTTCGAGAGTTTGCCCGGACTGATACTCTGCAACTTGGCCATTCTGCGCACCTCTTCCAGTTTCATGATGACTCTCCTTTCGATTTTCCATATGTTGAGATCGTGAACTTGATAGCGCTATTCAAATCTATGCACCGTATTCATTTCAATTTGTCCAATGTGTTGCTTGACACGACCAGATATCCACAGCCCTTATGGAAGTGTCTCGCTAGCAAAGTGGCATGATTTGTTGCAAATAGATCCATTTCGCAGGCTCTGAGATCGTCTCATTAGAGTACTTATCCGAATATAGGCATTTCATTATTTAATACGAGCGTGCCTCAAAGTATCGCATTATCTTTCTTGTTGGCCGCCAGCAATGTTATGAAAGTCTGATGACCTCAATTAAGTATCCCAGCCCATTTTTTTAATTTACAACTTGTATGTGGGTATATATATAGGGAGGAATACCTATCATGGCCGGAGTTGGCCATTAAAGGATGTACGCTTGGCAAACTTTGCTTGTCGGTTGAGTGGCCGCCACGCACTTCGCTGAGGTATTAAATAGGTATTTGTAGCAATGTTCTTTTCTGGAGATTCAGTTCAGCATATAAACAGTCGGCATTTTGAAACGCAAATCGTTATGCGCAATCAATTGGTGATAAGTCTGTAAGCTATCTATCGTCCCGCGTCAGTCTTATTGATGCTTCTGGGTGTGGCGCTGATATTTCTGGCGTCCGAAACATTGATTGGCGCATTGCTGTTGGCTCTTGGGGTATTTGTCGAGGCGGTCGGTATCGCCTTCAGGCACAAGGAATGAGCCGCTGAAGTGTCAAAAGACTGATGATGATTATGGAATCCTCGCAACCTTATGGTCCAGATAAGAACCAAAATGACGAGGAGCGTTTCGCTTTGGCGCGACTGAAAATGATCGAGGAAATCCGATCGATGGCACTCGAAACTAGCGACAGTGGTGCAAGGCCGATTTCGGGGAAGGTGCTTGCAGTTATGTCCAAGGTTCCGCGGCACCGCTTTGTTCCGGAAGGCGAGATATTTAGCGCCTACTACAATCAACCTTTGCCCATCGATACCGCGTTGCCTGCGCTGACCATCGCCGCGCTCTACAAAAGCCGCTGGCAGGTCGAGCTGTTCTTCAAGTGGATCAAGCAGCATCTGCGCATCAAGCGTTTCATCGGCAACAGCGAGAACGCAGTGAAGACGCAGATCTGGTGCGCTGTCTCCACTTACGTGCTGATCGCCATTGTCAAAAAGGAGCTTCAACTTGATGCCTCTCTCTACTCTTTGCTACAGATTCTATCGGTGTCTGTTTTTGAGAAAACCCAGCTATCTCAAGCCTTCTCAGGCAACGGGCAATTCCAAGATCAGACTGACTTATCTAACCAACTAAATTTGTTCGACTTTTAACGGGACACTACTGATTTTAACTGGGACTGAAAATTCCAGCTTCCATTCTAAATATAGCCTCTGCGAAAGGGGGGCGCACCACTCAACCAAAACTCACTGTGCGGGGTCAGTCACGAATCCAATACGCGTCAACCCCGCCTTAGCCGCCGCGGACATCACCCGCGCCACAAACTCGTAATGCGCAAGCCGATCCGCACGGATGTGCAATTCTGGCTGCGGCTGCTTTTTCGCTTCCTGCTCAAATCGTTGCGGCAGGGATGTCTCCTCGATCTTCTCGCCGTTCCAATATAAGCGGCCGTCCTCGCGTATGCCGAACTCGATATGATCTGGCTTGGTGATATTGGGATTGCTCGTTGCCTTGGGCAATTCAACTTTTACTGCATTGGTCAGAAATGGTGCAGTGATAATGAAAATCACCAGCAGCACCAGCATCACGTCCACCAGTGGCACCACATTGATTTCCGCCATCGGCCCCTGATGGCGGTGTGAATCGAAACTACCGAATGCCATGATGTACTCCCACTAGATTTTCTTCTCGCCGACCGTCACGAGCGCATACAAGTCGTGCGCAAAGTTGTCGAGTTGCGCAAGCCACAGGCGGTTGCGACGCGTGAAGGCGTTGTAGGCGAGAACGGCTGGAATCGCTACGGCCAGACCCAGTGCGGTCATGATGAGCGCCTCGCCCACAGGGCCTGCCACCTTGTCGAGTGTGCCCTGCCCACTCAGGCCAATCTGCACCAGTGCGTGATAAATGCCCCACACCGTGCCAAACAGTCCGACAAACGGCGCTGCTGAACCTGCCGAGGCAAGTATCGTAAGACCGTACTCGGCCCTCGTCGCCTCTTGGTCTATTCCGTTGCGCAACACTCGCGTGAGGTACTCGGACATGCCCCCGGCCGCCAATAATTTTTCTGCGCCGCGTGCATTGCCGCTGCCGACATTGAGCGCGCTACGCGCCAGATTGGAAAAGGCGTTGTTGGGGCCGTTCAGTCTCTGCTGCATGTCCTGCAGTGAGGATGCTTCCCAGAACTGCTTCAGGAATGCCTCCGAGCGCCTTTTTGCATCGAGGTTGGCAAGCGCCTTGTTCACGATCAGATACCAGCTTGCCACGGACAGCATCAGCAGCAAAAGCAGTACACCCTTGCCCATTGCATCGCATTGTGTAACAAAATGCGCAAACCCAAAATCATGCTCCATCTCAACCCCCATACAACGTAAAATTAAACGGCTGCAAGGCCACCGCACGCACTACCATGCCATTGCGCACAACCGGCTTGCAGTGCCAATTCTTCACCGCATTGAGCGCGGCAGCATCCAATCGTGCAAATCCGGAACTCGATTTCACCTGCGCACTGACAATGCTGCCGTCCTCGCCCAGATCAACCCTGAGCACCACCTTGCCCTGCTCGTTCATGCGCATGGACAGCCTCGGATATTCCGGCGGCGTACGTTCGGGACAGAACACTGACATTTCGCCGGGTAGCTGCACAGGCTGCAGAGGTACGGGAGGCAATGGAGGAGCAGGTGTTGCGTACGCGACCGGTTCGTCTGGCTTGACGATCGGTGCCTCTGCAACCAGTTGCTCCGGTTCGGCCGGTTTGACCGGCTCGGGCTGCACCGCTTTGTGCGGCTCGGAACGGGGTGGCTTGGGTGGCGCTGGCGGTTCAGGGTTAATAAGCTCTACCATAAGCGTGTCGGGCAGAACCGGCAGCGTACTAACGTGCATGCGCCACAGCGCGGCGAACACTGCGACATGCAGCGCAAGCGCAAAAAGTACGCTAGCCCACTGTTCGCGTTTCAGTCCGCGCAGGAAATCAGGCATGGGCGTATCCAGTCACGTAGCCATCCCCGTTGCAATGTTCCTCGCAATGGTTGTAGACCTATCCATGCGTTTCGCGCATCCATTTCGTGATGAGTTCTGCGTCAATTTTTCCACTGATTGCAGTCGCATGCCCGTCGGCGTAAAAAAAATAGGTGCGCGGTAGTTCGCCATACCATTGCGGGTCGATTTCGTAACGCAGGCGTTCGGTGAATTCGTCGGCGAATACCCACGATTCTGCTGTTTTCAGCCGGTATTGCCGCAGCATGCGCGTGATCGACATCTTTTGTTCGGGCGCATCGGTGGAAACCAGCACCAAATTAAGGTCGCGGTATTTTTTTTCCAGCTTGCCGAACAACGCCATGTCGTCGCGGCAATGGATGCAGTCGAGCGACCACAGCGCAAGGATGAAGGGATGCCCGTGATGGGATGAGACGATAGCCTGCTCGCTACCGCGCACGAATGGATGTAATTCCTGCGCCTTGACCACAGTGGAGGCCAGCATCAGGGCGAGCATGAATGCACAACGCTTCATGGGGCCACGTCCAGCGCAATGAGGCGATAGCCTTCCAGTTTGGTGTTCCATGACAGCCACACTTGGCCGTTGTAGGCGGCTAGCAACGGATGGTCAGAGGCGTCGTGGGTGTCCGCCACGCTCTTGGGTTGAGACCATGAGACGCCGCCGTCGTGCGAGTGCATCATCTCAACCTTGGAGACCTCGCCGTCAAATTCCTTCCACACCAGAAAAACATTGCGCCCAAGGCTCAGTACGTCGGGATGTCCGGCCTTGTGCATATCGTCGCCGAAATGCAGCGGCGCAGAGAAGGATTGCCCGGTGTCCTTCGATTGTGCATAGAACAATCCGTGTGACTTCGGCGCATTGTCGAACCATGCAAGGTGGTAAACATTGTCGGAGGCAATGGCAATCGCCGGACCGTGGTGCGGGCAGGCGTCTATTTTCCATTCGTCATGGCTCACGCGGCGCATCTCATTTTTTCCGTCTAGTCTGGCCAGAGCATGGTCGCGGACATTGCCATCGTAATCATGCCGCCAAAATGCCACCGGCGCGCCTTCCGGAGGCGATGCGAGCGCAATGCGGCAGCAGTCGCAGCTATGATCCACAAGCTTGATATTAGCCGCGAAACTGGTGCCTCCGTTGTCTGATACGGTGTAATACAGCGAAGATCCGCCGTATTTTTCGCCTCTCTTCTTGGCCGCATCCAAGTCGCGCTTGTCGAGCCAAGCGAGGTATATCTTGCCGTCTGGGCTAACCGTCATCGCATCGAAGCGATGTCCGGTCACGTCATGGTTATCGTTGATCGTGACAGGTACAGAGAACGTCTTGCCGCCGTCAGTTGATCGAGAGAATCGCACGTTGCCACTATATGGCTTCTCCAGAAGCTGCGTCCAGGAAAGATATATCTCACCATTTTTACCGAGGGCGATTTTCGGCCTACCGTCGCCCTCCGCGCTGATTGCCTCCGCATCTGGATTGACCGCAACTGGTGTCGAGAATGTATTTCCCACATCGTTCGAATGATCAACCAGCACATGATGATCTTTTACGCTCGCGCGGAAAAGGTGACCATGGGAATCGAAAATAACTGCTACAGCCATTGTCTGTCCTTTCGCCAGCGATTCGGCCCACATTTTTCCCATGTCGTGTTTTGCGCCCCCGTGCTCGTCATTCTCTTCATGTGCAAGAATGGGTGTGGCACACAGCGCGAAAAAACACAGGGCAGGAACGGCAAGATGAACTTTCATGGGTATTGATCCTTATTTTGACGCATTTATACGGCAAAGCCCCCGGGCTGCGGCCCGGGGGCTTTGCCGGCACTTTTCACCATTCAATCAAAACGCACTTTTAGCGCCAAGTTGATCGTGAGCGGGCTGGAAAGCGTTTCGGACTGGACGCTCGAATAGTTACTTTCAGTGTATTTCTTGTTGAACAGGTTGATCACGCTGCCCACAATGTCCATGCTCCTTTCCAGCGCATATATGGCGCTCGCATTGTAGACGGTATTGCTGCCCTGAGAATCGCCCGAGTTGTCTATGTACATGCTGCCGATATAGCGCAAATCAACATGGGTGCGCAACTTGTCCGTCGCTTTCCATGAAACGCCCAGTGTCGTGATATTTTCCGGCACACCCTCCAGTTGCAAACCCAGCGGCGTGGTAATCGCCGAGGCTTTGCTGGTCAGATAAGTGTCGGTATGGGTGAAGCTACCGTTAAGCGTCAGATTGTCGCTGAGTTTTTTGTTGCTGATAAACTCGAACCCGCGCGCGATGCCATTCTGGTCGTTGGTGTAGAAGGTCGTACCGCTAAGTGCGCCGGAGCCCGTTGGTGCGCAATACTGCAGGGACGATCCGCAAAGATTCGTCACTGCCTGGATGCCGGCGCTGCTGTTGGCGGGGAGATTGTAGGTCGCGATCATGTTCGTGATGTCGTAATAAAAGTAACTTGCATCGAATGTGAATCCCCCATTTTTATAATTCGTCCCTACCTCCCCACCGGTCATGGTCTCCGGCACCAGGTTCGGGTTGGCGACAGAGAAGGAACTGCTGCTGCCATAGGAACGCAGCGTATTGTTTAATCCGGGCGCGCGGAAAGTCCTGTAAACGGAACCGCGCATGGTCATCGTATCGTTCAGGTCATAGATGACACCCAAGGTCGGGTCGAAGGAGTTCTTGCTCAGGTTGGGCAGTGCCCCTCCATGCGTTCCGAGGGAATTGTCAAGCTGGGCGTCCACGCTGCTGTATGTCCAGTTGTCATATCGTCCCGCCAAGGTGATCTGCATCGCATCTACCGGAGAAACCTTGGTCTGGGCAAACACCCCGTCGGAGACTTGCACGCCCGAGCCGTGCGTCGTGGCAAAAGTGGAAGAGACCAGCCCAGTACCCGCCGGGGTTTTATAAAATGTCTCGTCGTCGGTCGCCGATATTCTGCGGTAATCGGCACCGAATTGCACATTGTTCCATTTTCCGGTCATCCTATCGGTGTAGAGCGTGGAAGCGCCAGTTTCGCGGTATTCCTGCTGCCCGAACTGGGAAAGATACTGGTGTATAGCGTCGTGGTTGTTTGCATCAGTCTGGAGATTTGAGAGCGTAGTACCGGAGTAACAGGCCGTGGACGAAGTCTCATAGCAGGCCGCCCCGTTTTGTTTGAAGAAATTGACGTACTGAGACCAGAAGTTTGCAGTGATGTCACTGTTGCCGTTCAGTGATTTCGTCAGGCCGGCGGACAGGTTCGGATTTTTTTGCAGGTTCTCGTTTATTTCATAGCCCAAGTGCTGATCGTGCTCGTCATATCCCATACGGACGAATCCGCTCAAGTCGGACGACGGCTTGTAAAAGGCCGAAAGGTGTAGGTTAGAATCTTGGTCGTTAGGCGCTACCTTGCCTGGATAGGCATACTGATACTGAGTGGGTGTCGCATAGTATCCGGCCGTCTCGTAGCGGTTGCCGGTGATGTTAAAGCTTAAGGCATCACTCACCTTGATGTTCTTGCTGACCGACTCGTTGTCCGAATGGAAACTTCCCACCCCCGCCGAAGCCTCGCCTGAGTTGTCGGTGGCGTGCTTCGAAATGATGTTTACCACCCCCGCGACGGCCATGCTGCCCCAGGTCGGACTACCACCACGCACCACCTCGATGTGGTCAATATTCGCAAGTGGCGCTCTGTACCATTGCGTCGTCATATAGAAGGGATCCATGATAGGCACGCCGTCGAGCAGTACCAGCACCTTACCGCTGCCTGTCGTCAGGCCGCGCATCTTGGCCGAAGTGCCGGTCGGATCGGACTGCGACATCGGAACGGCAGTCATGGTAAACCCCGGTACACTCTCGAGCAGTTGATCCAGGGTCTGCGCAGAGGATTTGTCAATGTCCTCGCGCGTTAAGATGGTCGTGCTTTGCGGCATTTCCTTGAGCGTGTTTTCGCCGCGGCTAGCAGAAATGGCCATCGTATCGAGCACTGGCGTCTCATTCTCCGCATACACAGCGGAACTGATGGATATACTTAACAGACTTAAGATAAAACAACCTGTTTTGTAGCTCGCTTCCCTCATGATGCTCCCTGATTTATCGTTATTAATCTGTAAAAAACCGTCATCAATGTTAAACATAATTTCAAACAAGAAGAATGTGACAAATTGTCGCACCTCCGCGATTACGCCCTGAATCAGACGGGTGACTTGCAAATTCGCGCGCGCAATCTAGGCAACAAATAACTGCTTTGGAAGACGCCTGCAAAT
The DNA here is from genome assembly GCA_963725375.1 of uncultured Pseudomonadota bacterium. GTDB lineage: Bacteria > Pseudomonadota > Gammaproteobacteria > Burkholderiales > Gallionellaceae > Sideroxyarcus. The sequence continues at coordinate 14,022 of CAVRYQ010000050.1, forward strand.
GGCCACCTGATGTGTATGACCCTGTCATTCACGCAGCAGGCTCGTGCCGGGTGCATGGCTGTCTGAAACCAATTAAGCGATATTTGTGCGCTGCAGTTTTTTTTAAACCCGATGGCTATCCGCTGATTCTGGCTTCCCAAGGTTTGCCATCTGATATTGCGAGGCCAGCCCGCGACAAGTTCTTCGCGGCCCATTTAGATGAGGTGGGTCAGGTTGCGTGTGCGTCGACAGGTGAAAAGATAGTTGCAGACCAAGTTCATATGGATCATCGGTCACCAATGACCTTCGAGGTCATTGTGACAACGTTTCTCTGCTCACGAGGCATGTCGCTTGAAGATGTGGCGTTACATCAATCGTCATAGAGCCACGCTGCGCATAGCGTCCGATACATGCCACCTCCGATAGTTCACATAATCGAGCGGTCTATATAATCGGCCATGGCGGAAGTTCAGGGTTGCGGCTCGGAACTTCCGCTGTGTCCCATCCGTCGACCTTTGCGTTGAAAAACTCACGGTCCGCTCCCCCCAGCAAAGCAATCACCGAAAACGACGAAATTCAGCTCATCTCTATGACCGCAGATTAACCCCAAGCAGACTTAATGACTTTCCAAAACAGGATATTCAATTTTGCTTCAGCGAGGCTTCAAGCTGTTCAACTGGCATAGGCTTTCCAAATAGGTAGCCCCTGGAACTTTTCACACCCACGCAGCGCAAGGAATTCGAGTTGTGCTTCCGTCTCGACACCTTCCGCAATCACATCCAACTTTAAAGTCAACGCCATCTGGATAATGGTCTGTACGATAGATTCATCGCGGCCGTTCGCACCGAGATTCTTTATGAAGGACTTATCAATCTTCAGCTGGTTTAGCGGTAACCCACCAGCTTTAGCTGGTGGTAATTAAGTTGGTGATCTGAACTGAATTTTGATTATTGATCTTTCCATAAATCAAGACAACCAAATCTCTTCTCATGCGTTATAACTCCAAGCGTAATTCTGGTGGATACATGCATGGCGAAACGATTGGACGCAGCAACAAAAAAGCGACTGCGCGCCGGAAGGATGCTGTTGGCTGGCAAGCGCCCAGCAGAAGTGGCCGAGAAAGTCGGCGTGGCACGGCAGACGGTATATACATGAAAAGGATTGCTGGATGAAGGCGGCATTGACGCGCTCCGTGCAGTACCTTCCCGAGGCAGGCCAGCCAAGCTGGATGCAACGCAGCTTGAAGGTGTGCGCAGTGTGGTACTGCAAAGCCCCACCGAGCATGGTTTCGGCACCGAACTCTGGACAATCAATCGGGTGGGGGCTGTTATCGAATGTCTGTATGGCGTCAAATTTGGCACAACACAGCTTTGGCGAATTCTCGGGGCTTTGGGCTTCAGCGTACAAAAGCCCGAGCAGCGCGCGCTTGAGCGCAATGAAGATACACTGCGCCAGTGGAAGCGGCGCACTTGGCCTGCGCTCAAAAAAAAGCCCAGCGGGAAGGCAGAGTGATCGTCTTTGTCGACGAGTCCGGTATCAGCGAGCGGCCGACGCGCGTGCGCACTTGGGCACCCAAGGGATGCACGCCGATCATTCAGTTCCACTTCAACTGGACGCATGTTTCGGTCATCGCCGGGCTGACGCGTACCAACTGTCTGTTCCGCTTGCAGGAAGGGAGTATCAAGAAAGAACAGGTCGTAGAATTTCTGAAGGCGCTCAAATCCCATCTCAAACAACCATTGCTGGTTATCATGGACGGACTGAGAGCGCATCGCAGCAAATTGGTGCTCGAGTATCTGGACGGGTTGGACAGTCACATCCAGTTGGCATTCCTGCCACCTTACGCGCCCGACATGAATCCGGTCGAGTATTTGTGGGCATGGCTCAAGCGGCACGCGTTGGCCAATTACTGTCCGGCGAATCTGGGCGAATTGCATGTCAGCGCACGCAACAAGCTCAAGAGCGCACAAAAACGACCTTCGATCATCGCCGCTTGCTGGATGCAGGCTGCGCTTTGGTAGTGTCATGAATTATGGAAAGCTCAATAGCAAGTCGACTCATGGACTTCCGGCGTTCCTTCGGATACCCAGCGTACATATCCACTTGTTGAGATTTCTGGTCACATTGTGGTCCGATATCCCCGCTCATAATATGATGATTCTCAACATTTCCATTCCTCTCAGACCACAAACATGTCCAATTTCGGTTTAAAATTACTCCCGATATTGTTATTTTTTCTCCTGTTCTGCCGAACATGCTTTTGCATCGCATACCATGGTATTGACGATAGCGAGCAGTACAGCCATCGAAACACCCAGAACCCAAGCGAAATACCACATTGTCAGTCTCCTTATCTTAGTAAGCCGATTTGTCGTTAGCATGGATAAATTCTTCCGTCACCTTGCCGGACATTTTTTTGTACGCCCAGCTGGTATATACAATGATGAGCGGCAGGAAAATGATCGTTGCACCCAGCATCAGTTCCAGTGTCAATTTGGATGAAACGCTATCCCACACCGTCAGGCTGGAACGGGGGTCTGAGCTGGAAGGCATGATGAACGGGAACAGCGAAACCCCCGCAGTGCCTATGATGCCCAGCATCCCCAATGCAGAGCTGACAAAAGCCGTCAACGGTTTGTTGAACCAGGAGGCAGCAACTGCCATCAGCCCGCCTGCGAAGCCAATTGCGGGAATCAGCTTGGTTGTGGGGTACAGTTGGTAGTTATTGAGCCAAGCGCCACTTTGAGTGATCACGGTCTTGTCGAGGGGATTTGGCAATGCGTTGGGATCGATGGCGCTGGTGATGATGAAACCTGGGATGCTATTTGCCAGCCACAAACCAGCAACTGCAAAGGTCACTAGTGTCAGTGTGCCAAATACCAGTGATGCTGTACGCACACGGCGATATACATCTCCTTCGGTGCGTATCATTAGGTAGTTGGCACCGTGCGCTGTGATCATGGCCGAACTGACAACACCGGTCAGCAGTGCAAACGGGTTTAGCAGTGCCCAGAATGTGCCAGTGTAATAGCTGCGCAGAGTATCGTCGAAACGGAAGGGCACGCCCTGGAGCAAGTTGCCAAATGCCACGCCGAAGATCAGCGGAGGCACGACACCACCGACAAAAAGCCCCCAATCCCAGGTACTGCGCCAGGCGGGGTTCTCGATCTTACTCCGATAATCGAAACCGACCGGTCGGAAGAACAGTGCCCACAATACTGCCAGCATCGCCCAATAGAAACCGGAAAAAGCAGTAGCGTAAACCAGTGGCCATGCTGCAAAGATAGCGCCCCCAGCAGTAATGAACCAGACCTGATTGCCGTCCCAGTGCGGACCAACCGTGTTGATCATAATGCGGCGTTCGGTATCAGTCCTGCCAGCAAAAGGTAGCAATGCACCGACACCCATGTCGTGGCCATCCATGATGGCAAAACCGAGTAGCAAGGCACCCACCAGGAGCCACCAGATCAATTTCAGAGTTTCATAGTCCATGTCGATCTCCTATTTCAGATGGATACAGGTTGGGTTTGTTCTGCATGGTAGCGCCCGGTACCCAGACTGCTCGGTCCTTTGCGCGCAAATTTCACCATCAGATACATCTCGATGACCAGCAGTCCGGTGTAGAACAGGATGAATCCAGCAAGCGACCCGTACAGATTGCCTGTGGACAGACTCGATGCAGACAGATGTGTGGGCAAAACGCCGTAAATGGTCCATGGTTGACGTCCGTATTCGGCCACAATCCAGCCCAATTCCGCAGCGACCCACGGCATCGGTATAAACAGTACGGCCCAGCGCAGCAGCCAACGTTGTTTGAGGAAGGTGCCACGTACTGTGTGGTAAAGAGACAGTCCAAGCAGAATGGCAAAGAGCATCCCGAGTGCCACCATTACACGGAATGACCAGAACATCGGAGCGACACGGGGTACAGTGCTATCCACTGCCATCTGTATCATTTCAGGTGTTGCTTGTGAAACATCCTCCGTATATTTCTTTAACAGCAGTCCAAATCCCAAGTCCTGTTTGCGGGCTTCGAAAATTTCTTTGGCCGCACTGTCATTCTTGTCTTTGCGTAGTGCCTCCATCGCGCTGACAGCCAACATGCCAGACTGAATGCGCCCGCGATTTTTCTCCTTGATTTCGGCGATTCCAGGAATTTCCTTGGTAAAGGAGCGGGTTCCGATTATGCCCATTACATAGGGAATCTGTACTTCGTAGTCGTTGCGCTTCTCTCGTTCGTTGGGTAGTGCAAATACATTAAATGAGGCTGGCGCAGGTTCGGTATGCCACATCGCCTCTATGGCGGCTAGTTTGGTCTGTTGCGACTCGGACAGCGTGTACCCGGATTCATCACCAAGCACAATGACAGACAAAGCTGAGGCAAAGCCAAAGGCAGCGGCAATCCTGAATGAACGACGCGCAAATTCCAAATCTCTGCCTTTCAGGATGTACCACGATGAAATGCCAAGTACGAATATCGAGGCGGTTACATAGCCCGCAGATACAGTATGTACAAATTTTGCCTGAGCGGTCGGGTTGAATACCACATCCCAGAAATTGGTGAGTTCCATTCGCATGGTTGTATATGAGAATTCGGCTCCTACCGGATCCTGCATCCATCCATTTGCAATTAATATCCACAAGGCAGATAAGTTAGAACCGATCGCGGTCAGTACTGTAACCACGAAGTGCTGACCTTTGCTCAATCGATTCCAGCCAAAGAAGAACAGCCCTATGAAAGTGGATTCAAGAAAGAAGGCCATCAGCCCTTCAATGGCAAGTGGAGCGCCAAATATGTCGCCCACGTAGTGCGAGTAATACGCCCAATTGGTGCCGAACTGAAACTCCATGGTCAATCCAGTTGTAACGCCCAGCGCAAAATTTATACCGAACAATTTCCCCCAGAAGCGGGTCATGTCTTTGTAAATTTGTTGCCCTGTGACCAGGTAGGAGCCTTCCATGATTACCAGAATGAAGGTCATGCCTAAAGTCAGTGGAACAAAAAGAAAGTGATACAAAGCGGTGACCGCGAATTGCAACCTCGAAAGGTCGACTAGCTCAGTGTTTATCATGCGGGCTCCTCATGTGTGGGTTGTTTTGCCGGGTTTATTATGCAAAATCGCATCGCTTACTTGCGCTGAGGACAAGCTACGCTCTGGGCTACTGAAAAATAGCCACCATAGAGTCAACAATCCAAACAGCTTCAGAATAATCGCGATCACAATCTTTCTGGATAATGGATCATCAATGATCGATTTGAATTGCATGGGGGCGAAATCATTCAATACATAATTAGCAAATGGTAATATAAGCAAACGCTAATATACAACATCTTTACAAGCATGGTTATTTATCCCCATAAATAGCTGAGGCGCTAAAACAAAATCGAAGTTGTGGTGGGATAGCGGGTCCGATTGACCGTGCATTGCAAAGAACATGACTGTTGCCTGACGGAAAATTGTTCTATACGACTGCAGCATTTGAATTCAGGTAGCCTTCTTACACCAACACTTCAGGAACCAACATGGCAAATCTGCTGGAGCAACTCAAATCCATGACTGTCATCGTGGCGGATACGGGTGATATCGGCGCAATTCGGAACCATCGGCCGCAGGATGCAACGACCAATCCATCTCTGTTACTCAAAGCGGCGATCATGCCAGAATACGTTCCGCTCATAACAAAAGCGGTCGCATGGGGCAGATCGCAAAGCGACGACCGTGCACAACAGGTACGCGATGCCATGGACAAGCTGGCGGTGGATGTCGGCCTGGAAATACTCAAATACGTTCCGGGAAGGATATCGACAGAGGTTGATGCCAGACTGTCCTTCGATACGGCAGCCACAGTAAGCAAGGCACGCAAGCTAATCGGTCTATACAATGACGCTGAAATAACCTGCAATCGTGTGCTGATCAAAATCGCCTCCACTTGGGAAGGCATTCGGGCGGCTGAAATCCTTGAGCGCGAAGGAATCAACTGCAATCTTACCCTGCTGTTTGGAATTGCCCAGGCGCGTTGCTGTGCAGAAGCGAACGTTACGCTGATCTCACCTTTCGTCGGTCGCATCCTTGACTGGCACAAGGCACACAGCGGTCAGGATTTTGATGCGGAAGAGGATCCTGGCGTGCTTTCGGTACGCAAAATTTATGCGTATTACAAGGCGCGTGGCTACCAAACCATCGTCATGGGAGCCTCGTTCCGCAGCCTGGATGAGATCCTGGCGCTGGCTGGTTGCGACCGTCTCACCATCGCACCGACCTTTTTGAAAATGCTGGAAGCCACGGAGGGTTTGCTGCAACGCAGGCTGACCGACGTCGGAGTGACTGAAGTGCGGCCGATGCCGATGACTGAGGCCGAATTCCGCTGGGCAATGAATGAGGACACCATGGCCACCGAAAAACTTGCCGAAGGCATACGCAGCTTTGCCGCAGATCAAGTCAGGTTGGAAAAAGTGCTGAAGGAAAAGCTTTAAACGCATGTCGATATGCGGCAATCAAAATCCGGTGCAGCTAAAAACTGAAGGCAACATTCAGCAGCGGTTGCGGCGGTCCAACCGGTAAGCTTAATTCTAAGCACATGGAATGGCTATATCCTGACCTTGTTTGGTGTCGATATCCTGCAGCAGATAGGTTCTGCTATTTCTACTTTGGATTCTCAGCAATCAATATCGCGACATAGCGCGATAAAAGGAGACAACACTAGATAAAGGTAGCCGCTTAATCCTCATCAAATCTTAGCAGGTTATTGAAAACCAGAAATGACCGACGCCGATCAACGCCCTTGCAGTTAATCTACGAGGCGCCACAAGTACCAAGATGCTACTGTTCGACAAGGACGCCATTTATCCGTAATGGCGACCATGTCGGCATCGGTTGGCTTATCAGACATGCCATAAAGCTTAATCATCCCTCTGCGCAATCCGGCATCTCCAGAAGAGAACACATCAGGGCGTTGCAGTGCAAACATCAAAAACATTTGAGCCGTCCAAGGTCCAATACCTGAGATTGCAGTTAGCTCGCGATAGACATCTTCATCATTTTTATTGCTCAATGATTCTAGGCTAAGCTGTTTTGTGGTCACTAGATTAGCAATTTGCAAAATCACCTTGGTCTTTGTGGTCGATGTACCACACGACCTTATTTCATTGAAGCTGAGTCTATTGAGTCTGTTTGCCAAGTTTGTTCTGCCACCCGCACATTCGACAAGCCGATTAAAGATCGTCGTTGAAGCTGCACCAGAAAGTTGTTGACTGATGACGGCAGAAATCAGCATTTCAATCTTGGGCCTTTTACCCACGTTGATTGTACATGGTCCAACATCACATATCAGCTTGGAAAGCTTTTTGTCTCGCTCACTTAGAAACAACTCAGCTTCGGCGATAACGTCTGGGCTTAATACAGTGTATGTTTTCAATAGAGAGTTACTCCTGTCCAGCCAGTGACCTAATTGGCCAAATTTTGCATATGCCAACTTAATTTTTGAACACCCAAGTATCCATATATTGTTGGCCAACTACAATTGCACCTCGTCCTTGAATTTCAGGATTGCCCTAGTGACCTTAACCGAAGCATTTGCTAAGGCTGATCCTTTGCCAAGCATATTTTTAGCCTCAACATAGTTTTTTGAATTTATAGTTTGGGCTACTTTCGCGGCCTCCATATGAAATGCAGCATGACTTGAAACGCAATCCGTATAGCTGCTTAATTCGCCGTACTTCGCTTTAGCTTCGCCATGAAGCAATTTTCCCAGCTGACAATAGTTGTCTTTTCCGATGATGACTGGATCCATCATCAGATGCTGAGTCATTGCGGTACGAAACTTTGTTTGCCATTTCTCATGATTCTGAATTGCAGCGTCCAAATCCATAATTCCACCACTTTATGAAAAAGAAAGTTGAGCAACAGCGCAGCAATTTTGATTATTCCAATATTCCGAAAATTTACTGATGCGAATGATTTTCAAAATTGAAATTTTACTCTTTCCGCTTTTGGCGCATGTCAAGATGCCGTGAAGACGAAACGAATTTGCAATCAGTGCGGCAAAATGCCCACTGAATGGTCTGTCGGAACTGGGTAGACAGAAGCGTGCCGTGAACTGTCGTTTTCTGGGGGGAAACAGCGAGTGGCATTAGCTGCTAAGCGGCCAAAATCCCCCTGCAGAGGTCGGCCACCCCTTTCTTTCCATTCATACTTTGCCTACGTATTTACCTCTATAGTCACCTCAAGATTATGGGTATATGTTGATACCTGACATATTCCACAATCTGAGCGGGTTGCAGCTTTTTTCCATCATGGGGAGAAACTGGAAGGTGGCGTTTGCTGTGATGGTGGATATATTTAGATTCAATTTACTCAGCAAAGGGGAAAATATGATGCTTGATATCAAATCAATGTTAGCGGCCATTTGCCTTGTGGTAGTTAGCCAAACCGCAATGGGTTTAGAGGCACTGCCAGCCAAACCGCCTGTTCCTGCGGATAATCCGATGAGTGCAGCGAAAGTGAAGCTCGGTCAGCAACTGTATTTGGATTCTCGGCTTTCGGTGGATGGCACAGTTTCATGCAATTCCTGTCATAACGTGATGGGAAGCGGAACAGATAATCGTCCCGTATCAGTCGGAGTAGCCGGACAAAAGGGCGGGCGTAGCGCGCCGACAGTTTGGAATTCTGCATTTTTAAGTGTGCAATTCTGGGACGGTCGTGCAGCATCTTTGGAGGATCAAGCGAAGGGGCCTATTCTTAATCCCGTCGAAATGGGTATGCCCTCGGCGGATGAGGCAGTTAAGCGCATCAAATCGATTCCCGGTTATGTCGAGGAGTTTAAAGCCGTGTTTGGTGGCCAGGAGCCGGTAACGTACGACAACATCGCCAAAGCCATTGCCACCTATGAGCGCACCTTATTGACGCCTAACAGTCCTTTTGACCGTTATATGAAGGGCAACAAGAAGGCTCTGTCTGAACAGGCCAAACGCGGCATGAAGCTGGTCGACGGAGTGGGATGCACAGCATGCCATACGGGTCCCGATTTTGCGGGCCCCGCCATGCCGATGGGTAACGGCTTCTTTCAGAAATTCCCTACCAACGAGAATAATGATTATGTGACGAAGTACAGCCTTATGACTGATAGTGGTCGTTATGCTGCAACTAAGAATGAAGATGACAAACATATGTGGCGAGTGCCATCATGGCGCAACGTCGCACTTACTGCGCCTTATTTCCACAACGGCTCTGTCACAACGTTGGATGAGGCGGTACGGGTAATGGCAAAGACCCAGCTTGATAAGACTCTGACCGACAAGGAGGTAGATGATATCGTCGCATTCCTGAACAGCTTGACTGGCGTGTTCCCAAAGCAGGAAATGCCACGGTTGCCACAAACATCCAACAGATCTTTGACATCTAAATAGTCGAATTCCTATCAATTGGGGGCGGCATTGCCGGCCTTTCTTTTGGGCGCATGGGTAGTGCATTTACTTGACTATAATGCTATGGTTAAGTATGCTTTCACTGCATCTTGAGCAGTCCCACACAAGATGTGTTGTGACAGCGGGACGTCACATTTCGCGTGAAAGATTCCTTGAGGAGGTCGCTATCATGAGCTTTCAACCATCATATAAAGAACAGACCAGAGATGAGCAACAATTCGTCAGTGAACTTGGTTGGCTTGCTGCTGCGTCATTTGCAATTATTTTAATTGCCTTATAACAAACGGATTTGGTAATAGTCGGCTTGCGTGGCAAGTTCGTATAAGGCAAGAGCGCATTCCGAATCAGTCTTAATGGCACCCAGATCATGTGCTAAAAAACAGTCGGTTAGTCGCCGCCTGTTTTTTTTTGCGCACAGATATTGAGCACTTTCATCAAATTGAATTTCATCAGGCGGTCAGTCTTGCCAAGGCACCGCTAGTTTATAGATAACAATTGCGATTGATTGCAAAATTTGCATCTTCAAAATTCAGTATGGGCACGCATACCCAAGACATACAGCGGGCCTCTGTCTGCGTTATAGGCAGGATTATTGAAGTGCTGGAAATCAAATGAAATCCAGGATTTTTTTGCTATTGCAAAGCTGTAGTAGCTTTCAACAGCACGTTCAGGACGATAATTAAGTTTTCCGTCACCAATCAGAAAACCTGTTCCTCCCAATGAGAGATATTCTTGATGAGCAGTCGATAATTCATTTTCAACAAATGCCAATCCAAGGGTATCGTCAGATCGCCCCCACTGTGTGCCATTGAGCGATAAACCAACTTGGTTCGATCGTTCGGTTTCTGTATAGGAAAACATTTCTGTCCCGCCATCATTCCAACTCGTCCTGGCAAAGACACCGAGATTGCTGGTAAGGTCTTGTTCCAGATTGACACCGTAACCATGCTTGGTATTGGTTCGGCGGACGTTGCTGACATCAGGGATGCTGTCACCTTTTTCTGATGCGTAGACGATAGCGTCGTCGAATCTGCCCATCAACTCCCGGTTGCGGAAGGCAAGAAAGCGCAACTTTCCAGACTGATTGGCAATTTGGTAATCACGCTCAATTTCAATCTGGTCTCCATGGAAATTCATTATGCTGTAATTGAGCTGCAACCCATTGGATTGCCTCGGTACGGCGAACCGTCCGGCACGAACTACCCAGTCATCTCGGTAGTACTCTAATGCGGCTCCCCATGTATATCCACGCACATCGGCGGCATAGTCAAATGCGCCATAAGTCACATTGACCCAGTTAAAAAAATCCTTTCTGCCGTCATGCGCAAAGGAATTGTTGTCGAATATGTCGACTACAGACATTTTCCCTGCTGACATAACAAGGCGTTGACTATCAACGTAGCCAGCAAGTTGATTGAATCCGGACAGCACATATTCATATTCACTGTTACCGAGATCCCAAGTCTGGCGAATAAATATCCGAGGTATATAGAAGATTGGATCTGGGCCCGAAGCTTTTTGCAATTCAGCATTTGGAACCGAAGCAAGGCCTGTTAGGCCAGAAAACGGCACGCCCAGTACCATCTCCTCATTGAAATATACCTCAGCCCCAGACCAAGGACGATATCCGAGATAGCCGGTTGCAGTAAAGGAATGACTTTGTTCCTTGTCGGGTGAAAGACTGTTATAGCCTGGCAAGGTGTAATTAGCGCTGAACGTAGGCTTATCTTGGAAGATGTATGTCATCTGCCCCTTCAAGTCATAAGTCTGCCCGGGTGCTTCCTCTTTAGTGAATCCTATTTGAGAAAGTGCTGCCAAAGCTATATCCATGGGGAGTTCTTCAGAGGCGGCGTGTCCAGAAGCAAGCCACGAACTGCATGCAGAAAACACCAACAGGGTCGAAAACCATTGCGCTGGCCTCATCAAATTAATTAGGTAGAAAATTGAAGATACATAATTATAATGCGAATCATTCGCAGTCTCAATAAGATTGCGATCAGTTCGCCGTCTTAGCGACGCATTAACCATCAAGCAATCAATACGTCATAGGAATCATTGGTGTTCGATAGGCATGGCTCTCATGCACTATTCTTCATCTGTATGTGACTGTTTCACTGAGTTGATATCTTGGATTAAGAGGTATAGATTAACTTTAGCTAACAAGTGAATTAATAGCGATTTGTGATTCTAAAAGGGAGCCATGTATTTTCCAGCATCTACAGCTAAGCAGTCTTTTCAAGTTCATTGTCAACCAGTCTTGCAATCTAGTGGACTGTAACAATTGATTTAGTAGTGTAGCTACCCCTATGAGCATGGAATAGCACAGCCAAAACGGAGTACATATACTTCCGAATTAATCGTAACAGTCCACTAGTTAGCATCTCCGAATGCAATGCTTCCTCTTCGTACGCAACATAAGTAACGGTGAAGTAGATGTGGTAATTCGTATTTTGGCAAATATTGACATCGCAAATTCTGATTTATTAATTAAATCAGTACGTTTAATTAATTAAATTGGATGTATCAGGTGGTTATGTCTATATTTTTCATGTGGACAAACCGCCACTTGATTGATTTTCCCGTGTGTTAACTTTGATTAAGGAGAACGACCATGCAACTTAAAGGATCGAAAACAGAGAAGCACCTGAAGGATGCCTTTGCGGGCGAATCCCAGGCCAACCGCCGTTACCTGTATTTCGCGAACAAGGCCGACATTGAAGGTCATGCCGATGTTGCATCGCTGTTTCGCTCCACTGCGGAAGGCGAGACCGGCCATGCCCACGGCCACCTAGAATATCTTCAGCAATGCGGCGACCCTGCCACCGGTTTGCCCTTCGGCTCCACCGTCAACAATCTCAAGTCAGCTGTTGCCGGTGAAACCCACGAATACACCGACATGTATCCGGGTATGGCCAAGGATGCTCGTGCGGAAGGCTTCGATGAGATCGCCGACTGGTTTGAGACATTGGCAAAAGCCGAGCGTTCTCATGCAAATCGCTATCAAAGGGCCCTGACCGAACTGGGTTAAAGGCGCACACCGACCGTAGCCATGCATCACGGTTGCGGTCGGCATTTCATTGGTTAAAGATTACAAGGGGAAGCACATGGCTCGCGAAGGTAATCTTCAAGCTCCAACCCGTCATCCGCTGGACTGGCAGAATCCAGATTTCTACAACGAAGAATCACTCTATAAGGAAATGGAGCGGGTCTTCGATATCTGCCACGGCTGCCGTCGCTGCGTTAGTCTGTGCCAATCCTTTCCCACTTTATTCGATTTCGTTGATAACTCGGAGTCGATGGAAGTTGATGGCGTCAAAAAAGAAGATTACTGGCAAGTCGTCGATCACTGCTATCTGTGCGACCTGTGCTACATGACTAAGTGTCCCTATGTACCACCTCACGAATGGAACCTCGATTTCCCGCACCTCATGCTGCGCGCGAAAGCGGTTAAATTCGAGAAAGGTGATACAAAGCTGCGAGATCGGGTGCTGACCAGCACGGATGCCGTCGGTCGGTTTGCCGGTATTCCGATCGTTGCTCAGACGGTAAATGCCGTGAATAAGATAGGTCCGGCACGCAAGGCATTGGAGGCAGTGGCCGGAATCCATGCTGAAGCATGGCTGCCCCAATTCTCAAGCCGTCCACTGCGGAGCCGCTTGCAGAAATTGCCGCACTGGACACCTGGCGACCCAGCCGGGCGCACACGAGGCAAAGTAGCTCTGTTTGCGACCTGCTACATGAATCGCAACGAACCAAACCCTGGGGAAGATCTGGTTGCAGTGTTTAAGCACAATGGCATACCTGTTACTTTGGCTGAGAAAGAACAATGCTGCGGCATGCCCAAGCTTGAGCTGGGCGACATGCAGGCAGTCAAGGCAGCCAAGGAAGCGAATATTCCAATCTTGGCCAGACTGGTAGATGAGGGTTGGGATTTGACCGCGCTGATTCCCTCTTGTGTGCTGATGTTCAAACAGGAATTGCCGCTGATGTTCCCGGATGATCCTGATGTGCTGAAAGTGAAAAATGCCTTCTATGACCCATTCCAGTATCTGATGTTGCGTCATGGAGAAGGCAAACTAAAAACGGATTTCAAGCAGTCGCTTGGCAAGGTGGCTTATCACGCAGCCTGCCACCAGAGGGTGCAGAACATCGGTCCGAAGACGAAAGAGACGCTTTCCCTTGTGCCTGATACACAGGTGGACATCATAGAGCGCTGTTCAGGGCATGACGGAACCTATGCAGTCAAGAAGGAATTTCATAAGTTCGCTATGAAAATCGTCAAGCCGGTAGTCAATCGTGTCCAGCAGGCGGCTGCGGATCATTACGGTAGCGATTGCGCCATGGCTGGTCACCACATTGGACACGCCATGGCAGATGGTCGCGAACCGGAACATCCGATTACTCTTTTGAAAAAAGCTTATGGACTCTGAAAGGAATTCATCAATGTTGACGCACACCGATCTTTACAGCCTCGAACACTATGCTCGAATCCGGCCGGAATACCGGGCCAAGGTCATCGCGCACAAAAAACTGCGGCGTTTGCCGCTCGGGGTTCATGCGGCCCTCTATTTCGAGGACGTGCTGACAATGCAGTATCAGGTACAGGAGATGTTACGCTTGGAGCGCATGTTCGAACCTGATGCAATCCAAGAGGAGTTGGATGTCTACAACCCGCTGATACCTGATGGCAGCAATTGGAAGGCTACTTTCATGGTGGAATATTCCGATGTCGAAGAGCGTCAGCAAGCCTTGGTTCGCCTCATTGGTGTCGAGAAGACTGTATGGGTCCGCATAGACGGCTTTGACGTGGTGCACCCCATTGCAAACGAAGATATGGATCGCGAGACTGCAGATAAGACCTCGGCGGTACATTTCATGCGCTTCGAGCTCACTTCCGCGATGATCGATGCACTCAAGAACGGCGCCGCGCTTACTGCAGGGGTGGATCATACCCAATACAGGATAGCCGTCGAAGTTCCAGACGCAGTAAGATTATCACTAGTGGCCGATCTGGCCTAACCGTTCTCTTTTAAAAGGGAACTATCAAGGACATTGGTATCAACAAGAAGGATCGTGAAAGGATTACGCAGGGCCTGTCCAGGCTGCTCGCCGACAGGTCGTCATCGTCGGGATCTGCTACGCAGACCGTTGCAAAAGTTTGTTCAACTCGGTCAGACCCTGAATGAAATTCCGGGAGGCTCTCGCATATTCATTCTTTAGCAACACCTCAGAACCGGCTAGATCGTTTTCCTGCACTTTTTTGACAATGGAGCCTGCGATAGAGTGAAAGCTTGCGTGGTCCGAACGCAATTTATGGAATCCGTCATCTCATGGTATGAAGCCGAGCTGGCATTTATTCGGATAATTATCATAATTGAGGCATATCACCGCATACGTGCCGCTGGAGAGGGTTATACAAGAGAGATTCAGACAGCTTTAGAGCGATGAAATTCTAAGCTTGTCTAAATCGGTAGGTAGTCACTGGTTCATTCTTTCGAGCCAGCGCAAGGTAAACCGGAGAGATTGATAATCTATGACCTCGATAGCTCAACCAGACATACAAGCAGAACTAATTCATGCGCATTTATTCGATAGTAATGGAATAGGTAAGCAGATTGATCCGGAGGCCGCTCTTGAATGGTTAAAGAATCCAAATGGCAGCACTTCGGAATTCATCTGGTTGCATTTTAGTAGTCCTCATGGCATCAGCAAGGGGTGGCTTGAATACATAGAGCTGCCTATCGCATTCAAGGGAGTATTACATGATGAAAGACGTTCTACACGTCTGTCGCATTCTCATCATGGGCTATTTGCGGTAATGAATGACGTTACTTACGATCCTTCACATAAAAAGCATCCGGAAATCTCCACCTTATGGGTAAGCATTAGACAGCGGTGGCTGCTTAGCGCATGGGATAATCCCCTGCGATCGGTCGATCAACTTTTGGAATTGATCTCAGCTGAGCAAACCTTCCACAATCCATTGACGCTGGTGATTCAACTATTGTCCCATCAGGCAGATGTGCTAGCTAGAATTTTGCGGAATACCTCGAACATCGCAAACAATATTGAAGAGAGATTGGCCAAGGGTGAGCTTCCAAGACGGTCATCGTTAGGAGGAATGCGTCGGGATCTGATTCGATTGCGACGGTTGCTCGTTCCAGAGCCATCATCATTGTTCAGACTTTTAAGCCGACCGCCAAAATGGGTAAGAGAAGAAGATATCGACTATTTGCATCTGGCAACGGAAAATTTTTCCGTTGCTTTGAGAGACACGGAAAGTCTTCAGGAACGGATTGAACTACTCGAGGATGAAATCGTGGCGCGTGTCGGCGAAAAGACCAACCGAAGCCTGTTTATCCTGACGTCGGTCACAGTAATTGCATTGCCCATAACCATAATGGCCGCACTGTTTGGCATGAATGTTGGCGGCATACCGTTTAAGGATAGCAGCGGCGGCTTCTTCATTATATTTGCATTGTCAATTGTGTTTACAGCGGCTGCATCCTTGTTTGTATTTCGGTTGCTGAGGGATTGATCCGGATCGCTTTTAATTGATAGCCGTCTTGACGAATTAGCACCGGCTCAATTGGGTTAAACAAAGATGGATAGGCGAATTAAATCGAATGGCGGCAAACTGGCGTGAAGTGGACGTTTGCAGGCAGGATGAATTTTCCGGGCAACATCTCGCGCATCTTCAAGGATACAGCAGGTGATTTTTAGAATTTCGGTGTTCGGGCAGCAACGCTTTTTGTGAGGGCATGTCGTACAGTCCAATTTGTTGGAACTGCAGATGATCGTATCAGCTTTGGTAATTTGATTGCGCGGATGCTTAATTGGACGCCAATTGCTGCGTAACGCATGTCCTTCCGGGCTGCATTGGGTAGAGCACCAACCGTAAGCTCATGATGGCGATCAGGCCCTTGTCGGTCAAAATCGGAAGTTGGCGCACAGATGGGATTTCGTAAGGCTATAAAACAAAAAGCCACAAATGGAATCAGCCATCTGTGGCGTCATGTAACCATTGGTACTGATTAAACTGCCGTGGGCATATCAGATGAGTTGTCCTTGTGGCGATATGCAAGGAAACCAATCAGCCCCAGACCAGCTAACAGCATGGCGTAGATTGAGGGTTCAGGAACGGCTGAAAGGGGCGAGCCAGGTACAGTTCCAGGAGTACCTAGATAAATATTTGCAAGCACGCCGTTCACGCCACCAACGTGTACATCGTACGAAGCATTTTCTGACCAACCGAGAGGATCTAAACCTTCCCAACCAACATACTGACCATTTACATTGTATTCACCAAATACTGCTGCAATTGAGCGTCCATTAAGGGCACCTGTACCGCTAAGCGTTCCAGTGAAAGTTACCTTGAAGTTTCCAGTCGGTGCACAGAAATTTTTCCATTGTGGATCTACGCCCGCGTAATTTAATGGAGCTGCCCCCATTTCAATTGGACACAGTGCGTTTAACTAAGGCCAGCCTCATAGAGACTTTTATATTCTTTGATGCGTTCAATCTCACGCTCAGTACGGAAGCATTTGATCCAAAGAGTTGTTACTTCCAAATTCAGAAAGCCAGGTATTACGAGTTCTAACCGTTTGGGGGATCTGTCATGAACAACAGAACAGAGCGAGATTCATTTGGCGATATCGAAGTTGGCGCCGAAAGGCTATGGGGGGCACAAACCCAACGATCACTCGTTCATTTCCACATCTCTTCCGAACGTATGCCAGATGAAATTATTCTCGCTCTTGCAGAAGTCAAACGTGCATGTGCACACGTCAACCGTGACTTGGGTTTGCTAAACACCAGAAAATCCCAAGCCATCATCAAAGCTGCGGATGAAGTACTGGATGAGTTACATTGGGAAGAATTTCCATTGGTTGTCTGGCAAACTGGCTCGGGCACCCAGAGCAACATGAATATGAATGAGGTCATGGCTAATCGTGCATCCGAACTTTTGGGGGGAGGACGTGGAATCGACAGGCTCGTGCATCCCAATGACGACGTTAATCTCGGACAATCGTCCAATGACATTTTCCGACGGCCATGCATCTTGCCGTAGCAACTGGAATCACACGGAAATTGATTCCTGCATTGATTTCATTACGCACAAGCCTTGCCAGAAAGTCTGACGAATTCTCAGACATCCTTAAAGTTGGACGCACTCATTTACAAGATGCCACTCCAATGGCGCTAGGCCAGGAATTTTCGGGGTACGTCGCACAACTGGAACATGCTGAATCCGCAATTATGAATACCTTACCGTCTGTATATGAATTAGCCGTGGGAGGAACCGCGGTAGGCACTGGCTTAAATACCCATCCAGAATTCGGGCTGCGTGTTGCAGCGGAGTTGGCCGAACGCCTTCACTTGCCGTTTAAGAGTGCACTGAACAAATTTGCCGCACTTGCCGCGCACGATGAACTGATCAATGCACATGGCGCACTCAAGGCGCTCGCCGTCGCATTGATGAAAATTGCCAATGATGTGCGCTGGATGGCCTCCGGTCCACGCTCCGGATTGGGAGAGATTCAGATACCGGGAAACGAACCGGGCAGTTCGATCATGCCTGGCAAGGTTAACCCTACTCAATGCGAAGCCCTGACCATGCTTTGTTGTCAGGTCATTGGCAATGATGTGGCAATTACGATAGGTGGTGCATCTGGCAATTTTGAACTGAATGTTTACAAGCCACTCATCGCATACAATTTTACGCAAAGTCTCCGCTTGCTAACGGAAGGTATGACGAGCTTTGAACAGTATTGCGTGCGTGGAATCGAAGCCAATCGTCCGCGGCTCACCGAATTAATGGATCAATCCTTAATGCTGGTTACTGCTCTTGTCCCGCATATTGGATATGACCGTGCAGCGGAAATTGCAAAACGCGCCAATTTGGATTCATGCACGCTCAGGCAGGCTGCTGTTTCACTTGGATATGTCACAAATGAAGAATATGACCGGTGGGTTGTGCCGGCCAACATGACATCACCTTTCACTCAATGGAAAACTTGACTAATATACTGCGAAATGTATAGTGAAAATGGGTAATCTGCGACGGCACTCAGGCTACCAGGCATGCATCGTTCAGTATTACGCTTTGGATCGATTGCAGAGAATGGTTAGCGATGAATTAGAAAAATCGGGCTTTTCTATGTGCCGGTGACTCCGGGCAGTTTTATTAATAACTGCTGCAGAAATGGAGGATGATATGGCAGCATTTTTTGGTATCGACGAACTCAATGCGCAAGGTTTCATCGACAAAAGCGTAGTGTGTTTCCCTCATTCGCCGGATGAAAAGACAGGTTTTCATACTGTCGTTTCTCCCATCAAAAACGAAGATATCGTTTTCATCAAACACTGCACTCCTCAACTCAGTCTCCATATCAAAGCAGTTGGCATCGTGCAGTCCAATTATCCGACGGAAAGCGATTAGCAATACGTACGAACGAATACAAGGCACATAAAAATTATTTGAAATTGTTTTCGTCGGATATTCATCACAACTATGCCGACTGTTTTTATATGAGATTATTATGATGATGCTTCAATGAAAACTATTACTTTTTATGCAAGTTACAGTATGAAAACCGTCTTTATTCCGCCAGAATGAGGGAAACACACGACCTTTGTCGATGAAACCTTATCCAGTTTTGCTCATACTCAAAAATGCCGCCATTACTTCATCTCGGAGGAGCCACGAAGATGCCGGAATCATGGATAGCTCATTTTTTATTATTGAACGATTCTCGGAATTCATCAAAGCGAGATATTAACGATCATATGCCTGGTAGCTGATGCCGTCTAAATCAGCACTCATTTTCACTACATTTGCAACAAATTGGACGAGTTTTCATTCAGCTAGCTATCAGTTGCCGCGCACAACCCACCGGTCATATTCTTCATTTTGTCATCAACGAAATATAGTGACAAGGGCATTAATTCAAGTTGCGCTTCGAATTTCCGGTCACTGTCATGTCCATATGTGGTACATAAGAATCAAGCATTAAGGATTTATTGATTTATTGTTAGCTGTATGATCTGTTTCTATCTCATGATATGAATACTGTTCAACTCGCTACACCCTTCCGTTAGCAAAGTGGAGACTTGTAATTGTATGCCTGAGTGTGGAACATTCAGTTCAAATATTGAGATGCACCACCTATCAACTGCCAACACCACCGCCAATGACGCAACAAAGCATGGTCAGGGCTTCGCATTGAGTAGGATGAACCTGCCAAGGGCATCATCGAATGGCCGGTTCGTTTCCCGTATCATCTTCTCGATCCGTAGAGGTGCCGTAGGCTCATCAGCGCACCATCTCGAATTTCAAGCGACGGTCGAGCGCCTTGAGCGCGCCATGTGCATTGATCAGTTCATCGTGCGCGGCAAGTGCGGCAAATTTGTTCAGTGAACTCTTCAAAATGGCAAGCTCAGAGGCGTCCGGCCAACTCCTGCAACACGCAGCTCAGTTCTGGACTGGGTATTTTAGCCAGTGCCTACCGCGGTTCCTCCCACGGCTAATCCATAACAGACGGTAAGGTATTCTATAATTGTGGATTCACATGTTCCAGTTGTGCACGTACCCCGAAAAACCTGGCCTAGTGCCATTGGAGTGGCATCTTGTAAATTAGTGCGTCCAAATTTAAGGACGTCTGAGAATTCGTCAGACTTTCGGCAAGGCTTGTGCGCAACGAAAATCAATGCAGGAATCAATTTCCGTGTGATTCAGTTGCTACGGCAAGATGCATGGCGCGTCGGAAAGTGACATTGGACGATTGTCCGAGATTAACGTCGTCATTGGGATGCACGAGCCCCTCCATTCCACGTCCTCCCCCCAGAAGTTCGGATGCACGATTAGCCATGACCTCATTCATATTCATGTTGCTCTGGGTGCCCGAGCCAGTTTGCCAGACAACCAATGGAAATTCTTCCCAATGTAACTCATCCAGTACTTCATCCGCAGCTTTGATGATGGCTTGGGATTTTCTGGTGTTTAGCAAACCCAAGTCACGGTTGACGTGTGCACATGCACGTTTGACTTCTGCAAGAGCGAGAATAATTTCATCTGGCATACGTTCGGCAGAGATGTGGAAATGAACGAGTGATCGTTGGGTTTGTGCCCCCCATAGCCTTTCGGCGCCAACTTCGATATCGCCAAATGAATCTCGCTCTGTTCTGTTGTTCATGACAGATCCCCCAAACGGTTAGAACTCGTAATACCTGGCTTTCTGAATTTGGAAGTAACAACTCTTTGGATCAAATGCTTCCGTACTGAGCGTGAGATTGAACGCATCAAAGAATATAAAAGTCTCTATGAGGCTGGCCTTAGTTAAACGCACTGTGTCCAATTGAAATGGGGGCAGCTCCATTAAATTACGCGGGCGTAGATCCACAATGGAAAAATTTCTGTGCACCGACTGGAAACTTCAAGGTAACTTTCACTGGAACGCTTAGCGGTACAGGTGCCCTTAATGGACGCTCAATTGCAGCAGTATTTGGTGAATACAATGTAAATGGTCAGTATGTTGGTTGGGAAGGTTTAGATCCTCTCGGTTGGTCAGAAAATGCTTCGTACGATGTACACGTTGGTGGCGTGAACGGCGTGCTTGCAAATATTTATCTAGGTACTCCTGGAACTGTACCTGGTGCTCCTTTCAGCCGAGCAATACGTAACTGAAAAAGTCGAAGAAGCTGAAGAA
>CAVRYQ010000051.1:0-17507 GCA_963725375.1 uncultured Pseudomonadota bacterium
CTAGATGCGTTTCAGTGTGGCGGAAGATAAAAAAGGTACCCGACGTCTCTTCCTCTCCTGATACCGGTCGTTCTCGAGATGCAGCTTCTAACCCAAACCGGACATGGCAGCTTCTCCAAAGCGGACATTGCTATCCGCATTGCCATTGATAAGAATTACCTCAATTTAGTGTTTGATTTGACGATGCCTGCGTCAATGTCAATTACAGTAAGGACGGATTCATTGATCAAGACCAACGTGGACTCGTCAATCCAATATATTTTTCGGTATCCCTCAAATGAATAAACATTTTTGCCATCAATGACCAAATCAGACTTCGGAGTTGTTGGTGGGCCACTGTAATTTGGTTTGGCATTTGACTCATGTTCGTAAATAATTTTCTTGCCGCTTGGAGAAAATATAGGCGACTGATACTCGGCAAAATTGCCTTTATCAGTGATTGCGGAGGATTTGCCAGTTTGAAGATTGAGCCTGAATAATTGTGATGTTTGCTGTGAGTTATCGACTTGAGTAAAGGTAATCCATTGCTCATCACGAGTTAGATCTTCTTGCCCTATTTCATAACCGCCGCTAGTGGTGAATATTGTTGAATTGCGACCCGCTGCAATATCGTATTGACCAATGTTATGCCCGTCTTTCAGGAGTAAATTTCCATTAACTAACCATGCCAAGAAACTCTCGTCTTTGATGGTATTTGGTAATGCTCTTCCCACTTTAGAAGTTTTCAAGTCATAGAAGAGCAATCCATATTGGGCTGGACGTTCCTTCGGACTATCAGTAAAGCCTCGTAAAACCCTAAAAAGTATTTTGCTTTCGTCGTCAGACCATCGAACAAGCAAAACATCAACAGAATCGAATTGCTTGGTGGCTGACTTCCCGATATGAGTCAGTTGTGCTGATACATTGTTCGATACGTCATATACCCATAAATCATTATTCTTACAAAATGCTATTTTTTGCTGAGTTGGGGAAATAAGTACCTCTTCGATTCCATCCGGCTTCACAATGGGCTTTTCATTTGATGGTGGGAAGACTCTATCGAACTTACCACTTGAGTACACGCGAAATACAGGTGGAATTGATTGATAACTTGGGATAAGCCTATTGGCCTCCCCCCAAGCAACATCTGAGATGCACAACAAAACACCAATTAATAGCAATGACGCTTTTGGAAGGTTCACAACAAACATCCTATTTGGTTAAGGTATTCAATTATGGATATTGTCTTCAACAGTCTCTTATTGGCCGAAGTTTGCCTGTTCGAAGTCGTACATACCATAGTCTATAACCCTTCCGATAGCGGACATCTAACCACCTAACGATTTTGCGAACCACTTGGTGGCTGTACTGAATTCATGGGCTCTTTAACTCTGATGATTCGACGATTCATAGCGTGAAGAGCAATACTAATCAAAGAATTCGCTATTCCAATAATTATTATTGCGGGAAGCATCAAAGAATAAAAGGATGGCTGTAGGAAAGAAAAAAAGCGTGAAACCCCAAAAAATATTAAGAATGAAATACCAATCCCCCAGATAAATCCTTCAATAGCTGTTCTCATAAATCTGTCATTGCCTGACATAATTCGATGGGTTAACACTGAACCACGCCACCCAACAAAAACTGAGATCGGTAAAAGAAATATCACAAGCATAGCAATATCAGCGAAGAGATGCGTTGATGTAACCAATCGCATACACGCCAACACCAAGAAAAATACCAAACCATCTATACATCCAATTTTCAAAGCAATTCTTGATGTCATATGGCGAATTTCCTGTTAATTGATGACACTCTCATCTAAATCTTAATATAGCTGGAGGACAGCCACGACTGTCCCAAATTGGCCGGTTTTTGCCCGTTTGCCTTCGCTAACGCCACCGTCTCTTCCGCTGCCGATACCGGCCGTTCGCGACCAGCGCGGGCCGTCTCAGTATGGACCAGAAGATTATGCTTCATTTCTTAGACTTGGGGGAAGGTGTCACATCAAGGTTATCAAGAATGGTCTTAACGCTTGTGCAGTAGTACTTCCGTGGCGACGAGGACATTGGCGATATGTATGGCGAGTTGGGCTGTGCGTGCTTGTCGAAACCGAACTTAAAGCGCAGCGAATGGAAGAACAGGTTATCAACATAAAGTTCATAACGCTCATGATCTCCGCAACGAATTGCAGATCGAGCGGCGTCATCGATCGCAAGTAGCTGGGCAAAAGGCAATCCGAGACTATTTAAAGAGATGTGTCCTCCGGACGCAGAACGATGGACTAACGCAGTATCTTCATACTCATTTACCCCTTGGGTAATCGTGGCGTACACGGACATGCCGAGCACATCTTGATAGGCATCGGCAATCTGAGGGATAAGGCGAACCAGTGTTTCAGGTTCGTAGGAGTAACTAATATCGGAATCATACTCACCTACAAACCAGTTAGTCTTCATAAGCAGGCTGTCTGCAAAACTGATGAAAGCTACGCCCGGATTTGCTTCTGCAATCTGATCAATTCTATTTCGAAGTTGGACAAGTTTGCTCCCGGACAATTGGCCTGCGTTTAGCGCCGCTTTCACACCAATCGCATCGATCAGTGCAAATGCTGAATAGGGACGCAGGTGTAATCCGGTGAGCCATTCACCCTTTACGAAAATGTGAGGTTTTTCGTCGTAATCATAGATATCAACGCAAGCGACAAAAGCTTCGCGCGGCAGGATGACAGAGACCTCGTGAAAGCGATCAAAGATGTTCGGATACCAGGAAATCTGAAGTGACTCGGAGGTGGCGTGGCGAACAGCAGCGTAACTAATGTAGCCGACATTTCGATCGTTTTTTCCTGCGAATATGTCTAGATATGCGGCTTCCCATTCTTTCAGCCAACACTCATCCATTAGAAAGACATCTCTATCGAGCGGAACCTGTTCGATCTCGAACGTTTCGAATTGGGGATGAGAAAATGGACGAGGCATGCTAAAACTTAGCAAAAGGTAATTGGTTGGTTATCAAGTTGAGTGTCCCCTATTGGCTTGCGTGCTTCTGCCATCCCATAGGCATATGTCGGCTTCGCCCCATATAAGGGACGCACGCTACATGACTGCACGTCAAAGGACAATATGCCATTCGGCCTAGATATTCTTTTTCGTTGTGTTGTCAGAAGATATGTTGCAGGATTCGGCCTTCGGGATGACCGCTTCCGAGCGTAGAGCAGACATACAGGTGAGCAAAGACAAACAGTCGCAAGTCGGCCAGGAACCGCCGGTCGCGAATTTTCTCCATTGCAGACGTTCAGATACAACATTTCTTTTCAATTGCATATTCGTGCCATCCTTACTAGAATGCGATATGTAAGGATTACAAGGAGCTTGAGATGACAACCGATGCAACACTTACCAGCAAGGGTCAAACGACAATTCCAAAGGAAATCCGGGATCGCCTTCACATGAAGGCTGGAGACCGAATGACCTTCACGTTGATGCCTGATTCCACCGTCGTCATGCGAGTGAAAAGCAAGAGCGCTGCCGACCTGGCGGGCATACTGCACAAGAAGGGGCGGAAGCCTGTTCCTGTTGAGCAATTGTCACGCTAATGCTTGGAATTGACACCAACGTCCTCGTTCGTTTTTTGGTTCGAGATGACGAAACCCAGTTTGAAAAGGCTCGCAAGCTGATCAGGCGTGAAGTCGCAGCAGGTCGCACCATTTTCGTGAATCAGTTGGTTCTCATGGAAACCGAATGGGTGTTACGTAGCCGATACGCAGTTCCTAAGAATCAGATTATCGAAGCCATTTCCGGCTTACTGGATGCGACCGAAATACAATTTGAAGATGAGCCGGCCATTGAGGAGGCTCTTTTCATGTGGAAGGATACAACTGCCGACTTTGCCGATTGCCTGATCGGTGCAACGAATCGACGTCTAGGATGTCGATCAACGGCAACCTTCGACATAAAGGCTTCTCATTTGCCAGGCTATATCGCTGCCTAACAGATCCACAACCTTTTTAGTTTTGCATTTTGGAAATAACGAAACAAGTAGCACCAAACCCCAGCTCTGCTGGGGTTTTTTGTTGTTGAACGGATTTGGTGTTCGTTTGAGGATTCGGGTAGCATACAGAAAAAACGCAGGGGGATCCGGAAATGCTACCGCGAAATGCAAACGTGATGGGCAAGTGGAGGCAGCGCCTGACGGCTGCATTTATTGCTGTTTCAGCGAGCTGCACGGGCATCGTGTCAGCTTCTCCGCAGAACGGCATCGGCGTATACGCGGGCGGGATTACCGCAACTGAAAACGGCTCGACCAGCAACGGTGTGAGTCTGGGCACGGATGCTCAATTTGTGCTCAACGACAATTGGTCGCTGAACCCCTACCTGATGATCTCCGCGGAGCGCGATTCCAATTCAAGAACAATTGCCGACGGGTTGGCCGGACTGCAAGCGCGACGCTGGTTTGGCGACTGGTTTATCGGAGGCCAGGTTTTCGAACATGACAGGATTGTTTCCGGGAACGGCAATGTGCAAAGCAGCGCCTACGGAGCGGCCGCGGGAGTGCTGGCTGGCGTCGAATATGCCAATGGATGGGGCGCGGAAATGCAGACAGATTCATTCGAATCAACCAATACCCCGGGCGTGAGGCGCAATGCGGTTCGCCTGCACGTCACTTATCGCTGGCACTGAGGAATGACACCATGAACTTCAGCCAATTCAGGAAAGCAATTGTGGTAGCCATGGCCATGTCAGCCATGTCCGGTCGGGTTTACGCTGCGGACAACAGTTCCGCGCAATCAGGAGAGCCGGGCATCGGTGAGCCTTGCGGATATGGCCAGGATGAAGATCGAAAATTCGTCATTCACCCTGGGGCTGGCCTATGCGCAGACGACCTATAAAACCAATCACGCCAATGCCATCGGCAACACCCAGATTACCGACAACGGCGCACCCAGCCTGATACTCGAACTCAACAGCAGCGAGAAAATCCTGAAATCCTGGCCGATGCGAACGGGAAGCGCCGCCATCGGTTGGGACTTCAATGCATCAGCGAGTTATTTTGATACGAATGAGCAACTGATCAACTCTGCTTTTCGCGGGCAGAACATCGGGACAAAAGTCACTGGCGGATATGTTGGCGTTGCCCCGACCCTGTTCCTGAAGATGGGACCGCTATATCCTGGCACCGAAATTTACTGGAAAGTCGGATACGGCATAGGTCCGGGATATCTCTGGGGCTCAGGTACGGCAAGATTCAACACTGCGCAGGGTGGCGCGATAGACAACGTTGGATATTCCTCTCCCACTTTTGCAATCTACAACACGGCCAGCTGGCAACTGCAGATAGACCACTGGTACGTGGATTTCCTCGGAAAGTGGTTGCTGGCACAGGACGGCAACCATACTTCACTTGAAACCTACGGGGTCGGTCTGGCCTATCGTTTTGACTGGTAATCCGTATTGCCGATGCAGACGCTTTCCGGTGCCCGAATCCGCAAGATTGAGCTGTATCCGCGAGATCTGAAATGCTTGTGGAGTGCGCTCCGATTTGAAGGAGAAGATTATGTTCAGGTTTCCTCTGGTGATTATCTACATGATCATCGCTTTTAACATCACCGCATTTACCGTGGTACTGCTGTTGAACATGCTGGTCATTGATTCGATTTTTGCGAAAGTAGTCGCATGCGCATTCAGCGTGGGAGCATGGATACTGGCATACGTTAATCGCCACAAGGTGGTCAGGTTATTCTGATGGGATGAGCAACGCGGCCATACCGGGGGTTAACGTGTAAGCCCCGCGTACAGCATCAGCATTTTTTCGGGCAGACACCTGACATGGTCGACGACCATGTAGTTTCTGGCGCCGAATATACGGGATACATACCGATCGGCTCTGAGGTCGAGGCTGATGCAGAATGTATTGATGCCGCAACGTCCGGCACCTTCGACTGCCTTCTTCGCGTCCCAGCGCAGGTAATCCTCGCCGCGCACGTCAACGTCATCCGGCGCACCGTCGGTAATGAGTATCAGGAGCTTTTTGCGGGAGTGCTGCTTGTTCAGGTGATAGGCGGCGTGGCGTATCGCCGCACCCATGCGGGTGGCGCGCTGGCCGGTCATGCCGGCAATCCTGGCCTTGGGGATGTCATCGTAGGGTTGGTCGAAATCCTTCAGCCGATAGTATTCGACATGGTGTCTGCTTTCGGAACAGAAGCCGTGAATCGCGAACGGATCGCCGACCGTTTTGATTGCATCCGAAAACAGAACGCAAACCTGCCGGGTGAGCTCCAGCACGGTGTGTTCCTGCCCTTGCACCTTTTCGTTCGTCGACTGGGAAAGATCCAGCAGCAACAGCACAGAGATGTCGCGCATCTTGCGCACCGTGCGCATCATGATGCGGGGGTCCGGCGGCACGCCGAGCCTGATATCGATCTGCGAACGGATGGCCGCATTGATATCGATTTCGTCGCCTTCCGCGAGCTTCCTGACACGATGCACTCCTCCGTACCGGATGGCGTTAAGCAGGACTTTCATGCGCGACAGGAGGTGACTGTTCTGTTCGATGATGTTGTCGACCACTTGCAGATCGCCGGGCTCGGTTTTCATTTCCCGTAGGGTGACCCAGGACTCGGTCTCGTTCTGGCTGCGGAAATTCCATTCGGGATACACGTAGGTTTCCGGTGCAGCTTTTCCGCTCGCTGGTTTTCCGGACAGCAGAGCCGATAATTTGTTGATGTTCTCGTCGGACTCCAGTTCCGGACCAGCGTCGTTATCTTCGTCCGTGCCGGGCTTTCCGTCTTCTGCAAAAAGATACTCGGCGTCATAGAAGGTGAGCGCCGATTTCCGCTTCTCGCCATAACCGAACCTCGCAAACTCCCATATGGAGAGAAACCTGGATTCGAAGAAAGTGGTTGGTGATAGCTGCGCATCGTCGGCGACGGAATCCCCGGATTCCCAGAGATGGCGGTTGTCGTCGCGGTAGGCTGCCTGGTGTGTGCGAAAGCCGGCTTTGAAACTGATGTTCCTGCTGCGGAGCTCATGCGCCAGCGCCATGCCGATATCCCGGGCAAGACGGTTGTCGTCCAGCTTGTCCGCTGCCTGGAACAGTGCGCGCCCCTGACTGATCCAGGGATCGCCGTCTGCGTAAGTCTCATCCAGCAGTGCGCGTGCGAGGCGATCAATGTAGTCGCTGACGCACTCGCCATGCTCAGGGGCGGCCACGTGCTGCGCGGCCCAGAGCGTCTTCAGTCCGGGGAAGCTGCGTATCGCCAGGGTTTCGATGCGGGCGTCTTCAATGGCGGCAATCAACGCCCTTTGCCATTCATCCAGCGGATCCTGCGACAAACGTTTCCCTGCATAAATGAGATGGGCCGCCGCATGGGTTGACGCAGCCCGATAGAATTCCAGGCCCGTGAAGTGTGCGTTGCCGTTCTGTGTCAATTCGTAATAGGCAGCGGGCAAATGAATAGCGTTGTCGGCGATGAAGGGCTTGCTTCCCTGCAGGCTTTCAAATGGAACCGCGGTCGCTGCGATGACGAAATCATGCCCCCAGAGTCCCCGCAAATACATGCTGATGCGCCGCTGGACATTCTGGAGCTTCATTCTTTCCCGCTCTTTCCGCAGGGCTGCCACCGATCTTTCGGGAGACAGCCCAAGCAGCGCCTTCAGGCCGAGCGTGAGGCGGGTGAAGAGGGGCTTCATGTCGAAACCGGAGCGCCACAAGACGGGACGCTGGATGAACGGGGCATCAAGATCATGTTTTCTCCGCTACAGTGCGGCGTCACTTATCCAAAGAACGTGGTCACTGCCGCGTCCAGCGCATCGCGCATATCCAGGTCGTCCGTGATCGGGGAGATCAGTGCGACGCAGCAGGCCTTCTTGACGTCGACTCCCTTCGCGATCAGGTTGCCGGCGTATATCAGCATCCGGGTGGAGATACCTTCATCCAGGCCATGCCCCTTCAGGTTGCGCGCCATTTCCGCAATTGAAACCAGCTTGGTGGCGGTTTCGCGCGCAACGCCCGATTCATGGGAAACGATCTCTTCTTCGATTGCGTGCTCCGGATAGTTGAAGTCCAGCGCACCGAAGCGCTGCTTGGTGGATTGCTTCAGATCTTTCATCACGCTCTGGTAGCCGGGGTTGTAGGAAATCACCAACTGGAAATCAGGGTGCGCATTAATGAGTTCGCCGGTTTTTTCCAGCAGAAGCACCCTGCGGTTGTCGGTGAGCGGATGGATCACCACGGTGGTGTCCTGGCGCGCCTCCACGATCTCGTCCAGATAGCAAATCGCGCCGAAACGGGCAGCGATGGCGAGCGGCCCGTCCTGCCAGCGAGTGCCGGTGGCATCGAGCAGGAAGCGGCCCACCAGGTCGGAAGCGGTCATGTCTTCGTTGCATGCGACCGTGATCAGTGGCCTCTGCAGTTTCCAGGCCATGTATTCGATGAATCTGGTCTTGCCGCAGCCCGTCGGGCCCTTGAGCATCATGGGCATGCGCACGGCATAAGCCGCGTCGAACACGGCCAGTTCGTCCGATACGACGCGGTAGTAGGGTTCTTTTTCGATCCGGTATTGGCTGATGACGTCTTTCATTACTCTCCCTCGTTTTGCATATTTTTTAAATGGTGTCGTTCTGAAGCTTGCACCAAATTATCGTTTATTTTCTTGTCGAATGTTATTCAGGATGCAGGCGAGGGCTTGAGCCAGTTTCACGGTAGGGAGTCATGGTGGACATGGATGGAAAGGAAACATATCCACGCCTGTCGTCAGGCCTGGATACAGTGGCCACCGGGGAATTTGCAAAAGGCCGCGTCAACGTGCCATCGGCCGAGAGCACGACGGCCAGGAAGCGGAATTGGACGGCTAGGTGGAGGTCAATGAATTGAGCGCTTGCGTCACGGCATATTCAGCGTTGAGGGCTGCGTTCTGCGCGGCCTGCTGCGCGCTGACGCCTGACGCGGACGTTGTGCTGTTCAGCAGCGGATTGCCCAACATGCCGCTGGTGGCAGCCGTTCCCGGCAGGCTGAACAACGGGGAGGTATCGGTGTTTGAGGAATCGGTCGATGTGCCGGACACCAGCGAATCCATGGACTGGGTGATGGCGTACTCGACCTGAAGAAGCGCATTCTGAGCCGCTTGCGCCGGTGTCGTGTTCGACGCGACCGATGTGGTCTGCTGGAGCGAGCCCAGCAAGCCGGTGGCGTTATAGGTCAGGGGCGAAGATGAACTGCTGCCCAGAGATGCCAGCGTTTCCGTCACGGCAGCTTGGGCGGCCGCAAGCTGCGCTGAGCCTGTGCTGGCTGAAACGGTGGCTGGAGCCGTGTAACCATAAGTGCCTGTTGCCGTAACGCCGGAAATTGTCGACATGGCAGTCTCCTTTTCTTCATTGCTGCAGGGATGTGTCGAACTGATTCTACTCTTCTGACTTTCTTATCTCCAGTTGGTTTGCGTCTGATCAATCCCGATGCGCAATAGTTCGCTCTTGGCATTCACATCGGGTTCGAGCCATGAACGAAGCGACGGGAGGCGCCCCGGCTCTCCGGCCGTCTGCGACCGCAAGGCCGTACTGTCTCCTGCCGCAGATTATGAAATATTTTTCATGTTGCGTTTTGCGGCTATGCGAGCACCAGGCCACAGAGTAATATCAAAGGGGAGAGTGCCCTGTGTGAAACGCTTTTAACTTGGTGCGGATCGAATCTATGTCTAAAAAGTCGGCGCCCTCTACTCCTCAACGGTCACCATCTGGCTCCCAGATGAATTCTGGCTTTCCAGATGAAGTATTACATCAATGTCCTGATGAACTTATTCATCAACTTCGTACGCGACTTAGCAAACTTGCTCTGGAAAATGACGACCTGTATCAGCATGCTCCATGTGGCTACCATTCTGCCGATGCTGAAGGTACGTTGATCCGAATCAATGATACCGAACTGAAATGGCTAGGATATACAAGAGAAGAAGTGCTCGGAAAGAAGAAGATTTCCGATTTCTACACTCCTGCCAGCAAGGCATTGCTGGAAGAAAATTTCAAAAGATTTCTGAGCATTGGACATGTCGAAGCTCTTGAGTATGAGCTGGTCGGCAAGGATGGCTCCATTAGAAATGTTCTTCTTAGCGCGACCAGCGTAATTGACGATACCGGCAAATTTGTGATGAGCCGAGCTGTGATGCTTGATATCACAGCTCGGAAAATAACTGAAGAAAATCTTAGAAAATCCCAACTCCAATCCAAGGTTTTTGTTCGGGATGCACCCATCAGTATTGCTATGTTCGACAAGGATATGAACTACTTGGCAACGAGTGATCGCTGGGTAATCGAATATGGGAGAGGATATACCGACTTGGTTGGCAGGAACCACTATGAGGTTCATCCTGACGTTCCTGAGGAATGGAAAATTGCCCATCAGAAAGGACAGCATGGCGAGACAATAAAAAATGCAGACGATAAGTGGGTTCAGGCAGATGGAAGTGAACACTGGTTACGTTGGGCAATATTGCCATGGACCGATGAAGATGGAAATATCGGTGGCATCATCATTTCAGCCGAAGATATTACTGAGAGCAAACGTGCCGATGAGAAACTTAGGCTATGGGCCGATTCATTTGAGAAGGTCGATTTTGGCCTTGCCATGGCAGATGCAGTTACAAATACCTTTATTTCGGTTAACCCAACCTTTGCCAGGGAGCGAGGCTACGATCGTGAGGAACTGATTGGCAAGTCCATAATGACTGTTTTTCCCACAGGTAATGTATCCCAAGTCAAAAGCAAGATTTCAGAGTTGGATGAGGGTTCGCACATCGTATATGAGAGCATGCACATATGTAGGGATGGCCGACAATTTCCAGTGTTGCTCGATATTACAACCATCAAATCTGCAGAAGGTGTTCCTGTCCGGCGCATTGCCTATGCATTGGACATAACCGACCGCAAGTTTGCAGAGCGTGAACTCAAAATCGCTGCTACTGCATTCGAAACTCAGGAAGGAATCCTGATCTCGGATGCCAATAATGTGATACTCAGGGTCAATCACGCCTTTACCGAGATCACCGGCTATACGGCGGATGAAGTCATCGGCAAGAATCCCCGGCTGCTCAGCTCTGGCCTGCAGGACAAGGATTTCTACAAGAACATGTGGGCAATCCTCAATAGCACCGGCTATTGGAGTGGGGAGGTCTGGAACCGGAAGAAGAACGGCGATATCTATCCGGAAAGCCTGACCATCACTGCCGTAAAAGACAGTCATGGCAACGTAACAAACTACGTTGGCAACATAGCTGACATTACACGTCGCAAGAACGACGAAAAGCTGATCGATAACCTTGCATATTATGATCCCCTGACCGGGCTTCCCAATCGCCGACTATTGCAAGACCGGCTAGCTCAAGGTATTGCTTCCAGCAGTCGCAGCGGGAGGACGGGTGCGCTGCTGTTCATCGACCTGGATTATTTCAAGACCATCAACGACACACTTGGCCATGCGACCGGGGACTTGTTGCTGCAGCAGGTAGCCAAACGAATCCAATCCTGCCTGCGCGACGGGGATACCGTATCCCGCCCTGGCGGGGATGAATTTATCGTCATGCTGAATGATCTGAGCCCGGAATCTATTGAGGCTGCCACTCAGGCTGAGTCGGTAGGTGAAAAGATATTGGCAGCTCTCAATCAGCCTTACCAACTGTGCAGTCATCATTGCCATAACACCTCCAGCATCGGGATATCGCTGTTTGGCGGCCATAAGATTTCGATCGAAGAAGTCATGAAGCAGGCTGACATTGCCATGTACCAGGCCAAGAAGGAAGGAAAGAACACGTTACGTTTCTTCGACCCGAAGATGCAGGAGTCGGTCGATGCCCGTGCCAGGCTTGAAAACGAATTACGGACGGCGATCCAGGAACAGCAATTCCAGTTGTATTACCAGATCCAGACAGATAGCTCGAACAGGGCCATCGGTGCGGAAGCGTTGATCCGCTGGAATCATCCGGAGCGGGGACTGATTCCGCCGGTAGAGTTTATTCCCATTACAGAAGAGACCAACATGATCCTGGCCATCGGGAACTGGGTCCTGATGACCGCGTGCAGGCAGATCAGGAAATGGGAGCGTGATGACCTGGTGCGCGAACTGGTCATATCCGTGAACGTCAGTGCGAAACAGTTTCATCAGGCGGATTTCGTTGACCGGGTGAAAGATGCGGTTCGCCAGAACCAGATCGACCCAAGACACCTCAAGCTTGAACTGACTGAATCCATGCTGGTGGAGAACATCGAAGAAACCATCGTCAAGATGCAAAACCTGAAAGCGATCGGAATCATTCTCTCGCTGGATGATTTCGGAACCGGATATTCATCCTTGCGCTATTTGCAAAGATTGCCCATTGATCAACTCAAGATCGATCAGTCATTCGTAAAGGATATTTATGCCAACGAAGGCAATCAGGCCATTGTGCTGACCATCATCCACATGGCTTTGAGTCTGAATCTGGATGTGATTGCCGAAGGTGTCGAGACGGAAGCACAACTCGAATTCCTCGCGCTGCGCGGATGTGAAAAGTTCCAGGGCTATTTGTTTGGGAAGCCCTTGTCCGCAGAACAATTCCAGGATTTCTGGCTGAACAATTGAACGTCCCTTGCCGGGGAACTCGGGTGACAGTTCATGACCGGGCCGGGAACGTTCAGTGCCAATGGCCGCTCCATGGCATCTGGTCGACTTGGGCACCGCATCGCACCGACAAAAAAATCAACTCTTGATCAGCGCCAGGGACAGGGACGGCCAGTAAGTGATGATCAGCACTGCGGCCAGCAGGATCGAGACGAAGGGCAGTACGGCGCGGAAGATTTCCAGCATCGGCCTGTCGAAGCGGTACATTGCGATGAACAGGTTCATGCCCATCGGCGGCATCAGGTAGGCGATCTCCATGTTGGCCAGGAAGATGATGCCGAGATGGACCGGATGGATGCCGTAGCCGATTGCGATAGGCAGGATCAGCGGCACCATGATCACCAGCGCGGAAAAGATATCAAGCATCATGCCAAGCACCAGCAGGAACAGGTTCAACAGCAGCAGGAATGTATAGGCATTGTCCACATGAGTGCGGATGAAGCTGAACAGTTTTGACGGGATCTCCGCGTCGAGCAGATAGTTGGTGGAGGCCAGCGACATGCTCAGCACGATCAGGATTGCGCCGACCAGCACCATGGATTCGCGCATGATCCTGGGTAGCCTGGTAAAGGTGATCTCGCGGTGGACGAGCACCTCGACGATGAACACGTAGATCGCGGTCACGGCGGCAGCTTCGGACACCGCGAAATAGCCGCTGTAGATCCCGCCGAGCACGATGAAAGGCAGGGGCAGTTCCCACATCGCCTCGCGCAGTGCAGCCAGTGCTTCATGCCAACTGAAAGGCTGGTGCGCAGCCTGGGGGCCGCGGTTTTGCCACAATCCGTAAATGGACAACATGACCACGATCAGCAGGCCGGGCAGGATGCCTGCCAGGAACAGGTCGCTGATCGATACAGAATGGCTGATGTTGAGTTGCTGCGCCACCACGCCGTACAGGATGAGCGGCAGCGAGGGCGCAAACAGCAGGCCGATGCTGCCCGATGTCGTGACCAGTCCGAGACTGTAGCGTTCCGAATAGCCCGCTTGCTTGAGCGCCGGATACAGCATGCCGCCGAGCGCCACGATGGTCACGCCGGAAGCGCCGGTGAATGCGGTGAACATCGCGCAGATCACCAGCGCCACCGCCGCAAGACCGCCGGGCATCCAGCCGACAAAGACATTGCTGATGCGCACCAGGCGTTTCGGCGCATTCGATTCGGCCAGCAGGTAACCGGCGAAGGTGAACAGCGGGATGGCCAGCAGCACCGGCATTTCCGCGAGCCGGTAGACCTCAATGATGACGACCGTCAGGTCCACGCCTTCGCGTGCAAAATTGATCATCACGCTCGCGGCGATGACCGCGAACAGCGGCGCGCCGAGCAGCACCATGGCGATGAGGGCGAGGCCGATCAGGAACATGGTCATTCTGCCGCCTCGCGACCGCGGGCCTGCTGCACGTGATGCATGAAGCGCAAGCCGTAACGCAGGGCAATCAGCGTAAAGGCCAGCGGCAGGATGAGCTCTGCCACCCATACTGGCAGCGAGCCGAAGGCCATTTCTCCGGACTCGCGCGCGCTCTGCATGAATCGCAGGGATTGCCAGGCCAGCAGCAGGCACACGGCCAGTGTGAACAGATCGGTCACTGCCACTACGCCGGACTTGACCCGGTCAGGCAGCCAGCGTGCAATGGCGTCCACGTGGATGTGCTTGCCTTCGCGGCTGGCGGCGACAGCGCCCAGGAACGCCACCCACAAGACCAGCAGGCGCAACATCTGGTCGGCGCCGAAAATGCTCATGTCCAGGAAGTTGCGGAACAGTATCTGCGCGGCAGCCAGCAGCACCATCAACGCGAGCATGCCGATAAGCAGTGCGTTCTCGGTCCAGGTGACGATCCTGATCAGGCGGGCAAGCGCAGGGGGCAGGTTGCGGGTCGGCATGCGTTAACGGGCGGGGTGGATTTTGCGGTACGCATCGAGATTGGAACGCAGCTCCCTGACCAGCGCAGGCGAGAAATCCCCTTTGTCGGTCAGGCGCTGTATGGTCTGGTCGGCGGCGGCGCGCAGCTTTGCGATTTCTTCCGGCGGCAACTTGACGAACTCGATGCCCTGCTTGCGCAGCGCGTCGAGCGCCGCGTTGTCGTCGACGCGCGTCTGCTTGTTCATCGCCGCATAGATGCGTTCCATCACATCGCGCACAACGGCCTGGTCAGCGGGGCTGATGCCGGAGAAGACTTTCTTGTCCACGACCAGCGCGCCGAAGATGGACATGGTGGGATAGTCGGTCAGGTATTTCACCTTGGTATGCCACTGCAGGGCGATGGCGCCCGTCGCCGTGGCGCCTATGGTGGTGATGAGCCCAGTCTGCAGGCCGGTCAGGACATCGGTAAGCGGCAAGGGCAGCGACGGGGCGCCCAGTGTCTCGAACATCCCGCGGCTGATATCGTCGCCTTCAGGCACCCAGATCTTCTGGCTCTTCAGGTCGTCGGCGCGGCGCAACGGGGAACTGGACATCAGATATGCGAAACCGCCATCGGTGAGGCCGAAGGTCACGAAGCCGTGATCCTCGATGCCCTGCGCGATCTTCTTGTCCATGCGCGCACGCACGTAATCCAGTTCATCGTAGGAACGGAACAGCATGGGCAGGCTGTAGACCTGTGCATCGGGATATATCTCGGCCAGCGCGCCGCCGGTGAGTGCGCCACCCTGCAACTGGCCGGCGCGGATCTTGCGCAATACCACGCGGTCGCTGCCCATGCTGCCGCCGGGATACAGGCGGATGGTGACGCGGCCCTCGGTGCGCTTATCGATTTCCTCCCCCCCACGCCGCAGTTCCTGCGTCCATTGCGTGCCATCCGGCGCGAATGTGGCAATCTTCAGCGTCAAGGCATGCGCCTGAACACATGGCATGGCCAGCAGTGCTGCAAATATCAGTGACAAGAATGAACGCATTTTCTTCCCTTTGTTTGTCGACGGAGTATTCCCCGTTCTGTTCTTAGAAATATTTATCGGCGCTCGCGAGCAACTCGCTCGCCTGCCGCTTGGCCAATACGTTGCTTAACGTCAGTCCGGGCGCCACCGCGTCGGCATCGAGCACTTCCCGCAGCAAGCGGTCATGCAGTTCCCGGTCATACATGATGCGGGCGTAGCGGCGGGCGTATTCTACCTTCGCCGTCAGGTCACGTCCCGCGGAAAGTTGGATGGCGCGCTCGAAATGCATGCGTCCTTCTTCCGGCTTTCCGCCCAGCGCTGGCGGCAGCAGCGTGGCGAATACGCCCAGGTAGAGGTGCGCTTCTCCGTGGCTGTATGCCTCGTCCAGTTCTACCACCCGCGTCATCAGGGCCCTGACCTTGGGCAGGGTCGCGATCGCGTTCCAGTCGCCGCTGTTGGCCTGTATCCATCCCGCCCAGGCGGCGCCGGTTGTGTACAGCAGCGGTACGTCGTCGGCCTTGAGTTTGCTGATGGCGGCGGCAAATTCATCATAGGGTTTTTCCATGACTGCGCACAGTTGCGTTCCGTGCGCGCACAGTGCCCGGTCGCTGTAGTCGCGCGCCTTGCGCGCAAGCCTCTTGGCGCGCTCCGGGTTCCTGACAAAGGCGGCTGCATAAGCGCCATACAACTTGCTGCCAGACAGCAGCATGGCCTCATTCTGCGGATCGCCTTCAATCAGGCTGTCGACGAGCAACAGGTAGGACGGCATGCCCGCTTCCACGGTCTCCGGATCGTCCTGATTCAGGATCGCATCTGATAAATGGCTAGAAAATTTGCTACTGGCCGAGGAAACGAGGCTGGCGCAACCGGTCAGCGCCAACAATGTCAGAAGAACGGGGAATAATCGGGTCAGGTGCATGGCTGGAACCGGGAGCAAATTCATCGGGGAGGCGCATTCTGCTTGGTTTTTGGCCGGAGCTCAACCGTTTGTCGCGGGCGCCACACCTCTCGATTCACCCCGGTCGGCCATCCGTACGTGGCTGCAAGTACACCGGCAGGTAGCGCATTGCCCAGGGAATAAGACATGCGAGCCAGACGGTCGCCGCGGCAACATACATCCAGTAGCTGCCCTGGCCGGGCAGGATGTCTGCCAGAACGCGCAACATGGTGGCTAGCTGGATGCCCGCGAACATCAGCATGATCGGCCTGTCGATCCGCATCGGCAGGCCGGAATGCCCGAGCGTCACGCGCGTTCCCATGCCGATCAGCAATGTGGCGAAGCAGCCTATGGAGAGCGCATGCAGCGGTGCCAATCCCCAGAAAGGCGTCGCGCCGGGGTTGACGGCCGACATGCCGCTCTGGATGCCGAACATGAGCATGGAGATGCCCATCCAGGCAAAGCCGATGTGCAGCACGGCGAGCAGCGGAATGCGCAGGCTGCGGAAGAAGCCCCAACTGTAGCTCATGTACAGTGCGGCGAACGACAGGACAAGGTCGCTCACCCATTGCCAACCGGGCAGCCTGGCGAGCTGTAGCAGCGCGTGCGTCGCGCTCGCCGCCAATATTGTCCACCAAGGCCAGGCGTGACGCTGCACGATGTATTGAGGCAGCGCGCTGCTGGTGAAGAATGGAAACATGCGATGGGCGACGGTGGCAAAAACCGGGAGCAGGAACAGCCACAGCCCGCCCTGGATGGCGAATTGTAGACAGCCGGCATCGTCGTTTGACAGCCAGATCAGGTAGGCGGCAAGGCCGCACCAGCCCAGCCCGAGCGCGGTCAGTGCGACCGCCGGATGGCGCTTGTCCGGATGCCGGGTTTCGATCAATACGCGCAGCAGCGCGTAGAGCCCTATCCCCCAGCCAAGCAGCGTGCAGACAACCGCGACGACCAGCACCAGATGGTTGCCGAGCAGGCCCGCATAGAAACCGGCAACTCCCGTCATCAGCAACAGGAAGGCAGGCACATAACGTTGCGCCGGAATCTCCCGGCCACCCATCCAGCGCGGAAAGACGGTCATC
>CAVRYQ010000052.1:0-7214 GCA_963725375.1 uncultured Pseudomonadota bacterium
TCTTTGTGGAAATTCCCCACAAAATTACTCCTATAATTGCAAAGGCTTTGGAGAATCAAAACCATCAATATCGAACAGCGTCCGTCCAATAACTAACGTATCAGGGGAGTAAAGTATGTCAATCATTGCAGATGTGGCGTCCATCGGTACCGCAATATTCAGCGTTATCTTTGCGGTCTGGATCACCATCCAGTTGTTCAAGAAATCCGACTGACCCAAAGAAGCGGGAAGTTCGACTCAACGACTCCCCACTTCTTTTCTCCACCAATCCCTTCCGTTTGCCTGCTGAATTGTTGCCGGGCAATTTCCTGTTTTTTTGTAAAATTCCTGTTAAGAAAAATCCATCTGTGCTACGATTCAAACACCACTTTACAAGTGCGTGTAATCAAATTTTCTTGAGAGGAGCGGAAAATGTCATTCGTATCGGATTTCGTGTCAATTGGTTCGGCATTGCTGGCTATCGTCTTTTCATTGTGGATGCTGAAGCAACTCTTCACGGATAAGAACTAGTTTAATAGCTACACTGCACTAAATCAAAGACTCCGCCCGTGCTGGAGTCTTTATTTTTCGGCTCTCAACTCGCAATACATTCCAACCACCGAGGCGGGCGGATCGCCACCCTTGGCAGTCGACCCCAATTTCTGGTGCGCTCAACGCAATAAAGTTCAGCTGCGCGTCCGGGCGCCCCGCCCCGCACGACAGGAAGCATTGCACGCCGCTTCGATCAGTTGGCGGGCAATCGTCACCGTCTCGGGCAATGCCGGCAATGCGTCGCAGGAAAACCAGCCCGCAGCTTCGATTTCGGACGGCTCAGGGGTGATTGTTCCACCTGCATAATCGGCAAAGAAAGCCATCATCAGGGAATCCGGAAACGGCCAAGGCTGGCTTTTGAAATAACGCAGATTGCTGATCTCGATGCCGACCTCTTCGCGTACTTCACGTTTTGCACATTGCTCCAGCGTTTCACCGGCTTCGACAAATCCCGCCAGTGCGCTGAAGACACCGGGCTTGAATCGAGGGCTGCGCGCCAGCAAAAGTTGATCGCCACGGCTGATCAGCACCATGACGACGGGGGATATTCTCGGGTACACGACCAGGTCGCACACTGGACACGACATGGAAAACGCCGGCCCCCTCATCGTGGTGGTGGCACCGCACCTGCCGCAAAACCGGTGATTTTCCCGCCAGTCCAGAAGCTGAATCGCACGCGCCACCAACGTGACCGTTTCAGTGCCGCCCAGATTGAACAGGCTTCGTGCGGGCATCAACTCCCCTGGGATGTTCCCGGGGAATACCTCGAGTTCGGCTGCATAACAGGGAACCCCGCGCCATTCCCCCACCAGCAACCTGCCCTCAGGGCTGCCGAAATCCGAGGCCCTGCCACGCAGGAAAATATCCCCGGCAGCCGTGTCG
This sequence comes from uncultured Pseudomonadota bacterium, assembly GCA_963725375.1. Taxonomy (GTDB): domain Bacteria; phylum Pseudomonadota; class Gammaproteobacteria; order Burkholderiales; family Gallionellaceae; genus Sideroxyarcus. The sequence goes on from CAVRYQ010000052.1 coordinate 1,414, forward strand.
ACCGGCACCAGCAATTGATTGCCATAGCGAAGCAGCCAGTAACCCGATTCGTTCATGTTTTCAATTGCGTCAGGCGCCCTGTATCGAAGAAATATCGGGAAGCGAGGCAAGAACCCGTGCATGACATGCAACCGCAAAGCTTCTCAAGCACGCCCCCAATTGCCTAAGTTATACGGGCGAGAAAAAACCCGCAACAGCGGGCTTTTTCTTTTGTCGTCCTGGTGGTGATAGGTGGACTTGAACCACCGACCCCAGCATTATGAGTGCTGTGCTCTAACCAACTGAGCTATATCACCGCATTCCTGCGCTTTGCAGCCTGCAATGCCGGGCTGCGTACCTCAAGGAAGGGCGGCATTTTGCTGATTTCACCACCTCCTGTCAATTATTGCATGCCGACAGCTTGAGCTCGCTATCGGGAAACTCCTTCTGCAAGGCATGCAGTTTGTCATTCGTTCCTGAATCCAGGTCCTTGATGACGAACACGGTATATTTGAGTTTGCTCATGCGTTCGCCGACTTTTGCCGTGCGCACGTCCTTGGTACGCAACATGGCGATGTACTTGTCCGCGGCATCTTGTGTCTTGAATACGCCCAGCGAAATGGTGTTCATCCATTTCCCTTTTTCCTGCACCACGAAGTAGTCCTGCACCCCGCGCTCTTTCAACTGTACGATCTTCTTTTCCACATCGACGCGTTTCTTCAGCGGCGGGATATACACCCAGTAGCCGTGGTTGCGCTCCACGGCATGCTGAGTCAGGTTGTCACCCAGTTTCATCAGGGCTAGCGCTTGCTGCGCGCGCGTCATCTCTTCCCCGGAAAACTCCCCCCATTCAGCACAACTTGTCCGTCTGGGCGCCATAGCTGCGGCCACGACCGGCGCAGGCTTGGCCGCGGAAGCTTGCGCTGGAGCGGACACCGGAACCGTTGGCTGGTGCGTCGGCGCAGACGCCGGCACGGGCATATGTGCAGGCATGGCCGCGCTGGCGGCGGCGGCCGAAACCGGCGACAAGGTCAGCGCCAGTCCCTGCGTGCCGCCTGAAGCCGCAGAGGCTGCCAAGGCAGGCAATGCGTCCAGCAGCCTGATCTTGTCCGGGTTCAACGCTGCCTGCGGCGGCGCGACACCCGCATCTTCGGTCAGCAGGCCGCCCCAACGCATCCAGCCAAACAGCACCAGGTTGACCAGCAATAACAATCCAGCAATCCACTTCGTCATGCCTTCGCTTCTCCAATGATCTGCAATCCCTTCAACACTAGATTGTCCAGCCGCTCCGACGGCAGGTCGAGATGCGGCTGGACCACGCCTGCAGCGCCACCGCTGATCAAACAGCGCACCGTTCCATAGCGCGCCTGTAACAGATCGAACTGGTGCCGGATCGCCCCCGCAGTCGCACGCAGCATGCCGCTATGGATGGCGTCGGCCGTATTCAGCGGAAAATCCTGCAACACGCCCTGCTCAGCCATGAGCTGCGCGGTGTTCGTTGCAAGACTTTGCTGCATCAGCCCGACGCCGGGCAGAATCAGACCACCCAGGAATTCGCCTTGATCAGAGAGTGCGTCGACCGTCGTCGCAGTGCCGCAATTCGCCACTAGGCACGCGCCATGCACGATATCCCAGGCCGCGATAAGCGCCGCCCAGCGATCGCTGCCTAGGCGCACGGCTTGCTGGTAGCCATTACGCACATCGCATTGCACGTCGCTCGCCGTGATGAACTCGATCGGACATTTCCATCCGGCGCAGACCGCACGCACGCGCTGCGCCATCGCGTCACCCGCCACATTGGAGGCCAGGATGCGCGACGGCGGCGGCAGGTTCGCGAATACCAGTTGCAAGGACAGCCATTCAGTGTTGCCTGTCTCGCCCTGCCGCACCCATTCCCCGTCTTGCACCAGCGCCCATTTGCAGCGGCTGTTTCCAATATCCAGCAATAACATTCATGCGCCTCTCAAACTGATTTCGCCGACGTGAAATATTTTTTCACCCTGCTCCGTCTCCAGACGCAGGGCCCCTTCATCCGTCACACCCATGACCAAGCCGATGACCAGCGAACCGTCAGGCAGCGATAGCTTCACCGGACGCCTCTGGAATACATGGTAGCTCTCCCATTCCGCACGCAACGGCGCGAAGCCGCGTTCGGCAAAATCGCGCAGCACGGCCGCCAGGTTTTTTAATGATAGCGCAAGCACAAGGTTGCGCTCCGGCATTGGCATGTCCAGCGAGGCAAGATCGCTCACCGCCTGGTCGATACGTCCGCGCAATGCATCAGGTACGACCAGGTTGAGGCCGACGCCGATCACCACCGCGCTGGGGCCGAGCATATCGCCCTGCGCTTCGATCAATATTCCGGCAAGCTTGCCCTTGTTCAATATCACATCATTCGGCCATTTAAGCCCTGCTTCGGCTATCCCAAGTTGCGCCAGCGCACGCATCATCGCAACACCTACCGCAAGACTCAACCCCGACAGTCCCGCCAACCCGCACTCGAAGCGCCACAGCAGGGAAAAAGTAAGTGCGTCGCCCAGGCCCGAATGCCACGTCCTGCCCAAGCGCCCGCGCCCTGCACTCTGCCATTCCACCGCCAATGCAGTGCCGCTGGCAGCGCCCTGGGACACGCGCTGCAGCAGGACAGCGTTGCTGGAAGCAGCATGATCGAGCGTCTCGACGCGCACCGCGTCGCGCTCAGCGCCGAGCCCAGAGCTAATCGCCTCGACATCCAGCCATTGTAAGGTTCGCGCCAGGCGGTAACCGCGGCCGCGCACGCTGTACAACGTCAGTCCGTAACTTCCGGCATCCCGCAAAGCATTATTCACCGTGGCGCGGGTCACGCCGAATTGCTCAGCGAGCACTTCTCCGGAATGGAACTCTCCGTCCGCCAGCCTGCGCAACAGGGCAAAGGTCAACTGCCGCGGCACATCCCCCGCACTCATTGCGGCACGTCACAGTCAGCGGCCGGCAAGTCATAGCCGAGGAACTTGTGTATCTCCTCGCGGCGCTTCAAGGCATCCTGATAACCGAGATCGATCAGCGCTTGGCAATAATTCTTCTCGAACAGCAGGTAACTCACCAGGTTTGCGCCGCTGCCACGCATCACGCCCGCTGAACGCAGCAGCAGGCGTATGGTCCACGGCAAGCGCTGAATATGGCGCTCGGCGACTTTTTCCAGGGGCTGGCTGGGGGTGATGACCAGCACGTCGACGTGGCGCATGTGAGTCGCCAACCGCAATTCCTCGGGAATCAGGCTGACAGTCTGATTCATCCGTTCCAGACGCTCCAGATCAACTTCCAGTCCATCCAGAAAAATGCTGTCCAGCGCATGCCCTGCAATCTGCGCCAGCGTGGGATAGATATCCATCTTATGGCGCCTCCCTCCCTCGTCTGCGTCGTGCCAGGTACCCATCAGCATCACCTTGTCTGCGCCAAGATGCAGCGCGGAACTGATCGGCGCGATCTGGCGCACCGAGCCATCGCCGAAGTATTCGCGATGGATGCGCACAGCCGGAAACAGGAATGGAATGGCGGACGACGCCAGCAGATGTTCGATGCCGATCCTGGTCTCCACACCGAGGCGGCGGGTACGCTTCCACGGTTGTATTCCCGGCACCCCCTGGTAGAACGTGACCGAATGGCCCGACCCATACCCCGAGGCCGTGATGCTCAAGGCGTGCAGCGCGCCTGCATTGATGTTCTGCTCTATCGAGTCGCAGGGCAGCGTTTCTTCCAGAAATTTCGCCAGCGGCGCATTGTCCAGCAGCGAAATGCGATTCATGCGATTGAAACCGAACAGGCTCAGCACCAGTCCCGCCAACCAGCGCCCGCTGTTGTTCAAGACCCCGAGCGCGTCGGAACGGTAGATGTCGCTGACATGCGCCTTGGTCCAGATCCCGAGCAGGTATTTGACGCCCTTGCGAAAATGCTGCGCGTTCACCGCCAGGGTAACTGCATTCAGCGCGCCGGCCGACGTGCCGCAGATGACATGGAAGGGATTGCGTGCACGGCGCGGCATGAACTCCGAGATGGCCTTCAGCACGCCAACCTGATAGGCAGCGCGCGCGCCGCCACCGGTGAGTATGAGTCCGATCTTCTGCGGCGTCTGGCTCATTGGCAGCCTCAGTTTTTACGCGATGTCAGGCTCCGCTTGCACCGACTCCAATGCATCTTTCAGTGTCTCGTCAGGCAATGCATTCAATGTCTCAGACAGCATCTCCGCCGCCTCCACCGCGTCGAATGGCAGGCTCTTGGCGTCCATATTCGCCACCAGCACGGCGGCCGCGCCCACGACCTTGAGCAGACGGGTGCGTTCGTTCATCAACATTTCGACTTCCTGGCTGAGCAGTTCCACTTCGTGCTTGTTCATTACATCCCCTTAATGTTTTTTCACGCCGGCCACTGCCAGCGCGCTCATGTTGACAATGCGCCTCACCGTTGCGGTGGAGGTCAATATGTGCACCGATTTGTTTGCCCCGAGCAGGATCGATCCGATTGTGATGCCCTCTCCCCCGGTTATCTTGAGCAGGTTATACGCGATATTCGCCGCATCCAGATTCGGCATGATGAGCAGGTTCGCCTCGCCCTTCAGGCGCGAAGCCGGGAATGCCTGCAAACGCAGCGTTTCCGACAGCGCCGCATCGCCGTGCATCTCGCCCTCCACCTCCAGCTCCGGCGCGAGCTGCTCAAGCAACTCGCGCGCGCGGCCCATTTTCTGCGCAGAGGCATCCTTGTGGCTGCCGAAATTGGAGTGCGACAACAACGCCACCCTGGGCGTCAGCCCGAAACGGCGCACTTCTTCCGCCGCCAGCAGTGTCATTGCGGCAACCTGTTCGGCGGTGGGGTCGAGATTCACATGCGTGTCGCAAATGAACACGGTATGCCGCGGCAGCATCAGGATGTTCATCGCCGCGTACACATGCGCGCCCGGATGCTGGCCGATCACCTCGTTGATATAGCGCAGATGGCTCAGCGGCTGGGACACGGTGCCGCACAACATGGCATCCGCCGCCTCCATGCGCACCAGCATGGCCGCGATCAGTGTGTTGCGACGGCGCAGTTCGCGCTTGGCCGCGTCCGGTGTCACGCCGTGGCGCGCCATCAGTCTATGGTATTCGTCGCAATATTCACGATAGCGGCTGTCGCTCTCCGGATTCACCAGTTCGAAATGTTCGCCCGCACGGATGCGCAGGCCCAGCCTGGCGATGCGTTTTTCGATGACGGCCGGGCGCCCTACCAGGATAGGATAGGCCAGCCTTTCGTCCACCACGATCTGTGCCGCATGCAGTACCCGTTCGTCTTCTCCCTCGGCATACACTAGGCGCTTCGGGTACTTCTTGGCGATGTTGAACACCGGCTTCATCAGCATGTTCGAGTGGTAGATGAACTGCGACAACTGCTCGCGGTATGCGCCCATGTCGGCGATGGGGCGTTCCGCCACGCCGCTGTCCATCGCCGCCTGCGCGACCGCGGGCGCGATACGCGTAATCAGCCTGGGATCGAACGGCTTGGGGATCAGGTGCTCGGGTCCGAAGGAGAGGTTCTCTTCTCCATACACCGCCGCCACTTCATCCGACTGTTCGGCCTCGGCCAGTTCGGCAATCGCATAGACCGCCGCGCGCTTCATGGCTTCGTTGATGGTGGTCGCGCCCACGTCCAGCGCTCCGCGGAAGATATAAGGAAAGCACAGCGCGTTGTTGACTTGGTTCGGGTAATCGGAGCGCCCGGTCGCCATGATGGCGTCGGGACGTGCCTCCCTGACCAGTTCGGGCAGTATTTCCGGCGTCGGATTGGCGAGGGCAAAGATCAGCGGCTTGTCC
>CAVRYQ010000053.1:0-17811 GCA_963725375.1 uncultured Pseudomonadota bacterium
AGGTATCCTGCGCCCTATCTCATTCGTTGATGTGCAGTAATGGACGTTCCGGAAAACAATCACAAGCCCACTTTGCTGGAACGGCTCTCCGCGCTGCTGTTGCGCGAACCGGAAGATCGCGAGCAGTTGATTGCATTGCTGTACAACGCCTACGAACGCAACCTGCTGGATGCAGATGCCCTGTCCATGATGGAAGGCGTGATCCAGGTCTCGGAGCGTCAGGTGCGTGAAATCATGATCCCGCGCGCACAGATGGATGTCATCGACATCAGCCAGTCGCCGGAAAAATTCATTCCTTACGTCATCGAAACCGCGCACTCGCGCTTTCCCGTCATCCACGGCGACAAGGACAACATCATCGGCATCCTGCTGGCGAAAGACCTGCTGCGCTATTACGCCGGCGAGGAATTCGACGTGCGCGACATGCTGCGTCCTGCCGTATTCGTGCCGGAGTCGAAACGGCTCAACATCCTGCTGCGCGACTTCCGCAGCAACCGCAATCACATCGCGCTGGTGGTCGACGAATATGGCGGCGTGTGCGGAATGGTCACCATCGAGGATGTGCTGGAGCAGATCGTGGGCGAAATCGCCGACGAATATGACTTCGACGAAGACGAGGACAACATCATCCGCCAGGACGACGCGCACTGGCGCGTTAAGGCCGACACCGAGATCGAGGATTTCAACGCGGCGATGGGCACCGATTTCAGCGATGAAGAGTACGACACCATCGGCGGGCTGATATTGAAGGCGGCCGGACAGTTGCCGAAACGCAACGAACGCGTTCAGATAGGCGATTGGCAATTCACCGTGCTGCATGCAGACAGCAGGCGACTGCACTCGGTGCTGGCAGAGCGGACGCTGATCAGCGAAGGCGCGCAAGGCCAAGACTGAACCTTCAGGGCCGTTCGGTGTTGCAATACCCACTGCAGCGGGTCACACGGTTGTACCTTTCCGGCGTCAGACTCGGCTGCAACAAGTCCCTCCAACCAGGAAATACCCACGGAGAAGCTGGAATGATGCAAACAGATTCGCCGGATATGCCGCTGCTGTCTCGGGGCATGATATCGGTGCTGGTCGCCCAGTTTCTTTCTGCCCTAGCCGACAATGCCATCCTGATTGCGGCCATCGCAATCGTGAAATCTCAGGGGTTGCCCCACCTTGTGCCGCTGTTGCAGGAATCCTTCGTTGTGCCTTTCATCCTGCTCGCCCCCTTTGTCGGCGAGCTTGCGGATGGGTTTCCCAAGGGGCGCGTAATGCTGGTAGCGAACCTGGTCAAGCTGGCGGGTGCGCTCGCGATGGTGGAAGGATTCAATCCGCTGACTGCCTACGCCCTAATCGGGATCGGTGCGGCAATGTACTCCCCGGCGAAATACGGCATCCTGACCCAGATGTTCGGGCCCGCCGTTCTGGTGAAGGCAAACGGCATGATGGAGGGCTCCACCATCGTCGCAATCCTGCTTGGCGTCGTCCTGGGCGGATGGCTGGCCGACCGCTCCCTGAGCTGGGCGTTTACCGGAGTAGTATCTGCCTACAGCCTGGCGGCGTTCGCCAACTTGTTCATTCCTTCGTTGCCGGCCGAAAAGTCGGATGCGCGATTCCTTCCGTGGCGGCTGATCGGGCAATTTTTCCAGTCGCTTTCGGTGCTGTTCAAGAATCCCGATTCCCGTTTCAGCCTGCTGGGGACCAGCATCTTCTGGGGCAGCGGCACCACGCTGCGCCTGATGCTGTTCGCGTGGGTTCCGGCTGCGTTGCTGATAACCGACAATCAGACACCGGCCAACCTCATGGGCGCGGTCTCCATCGGCATCGTGTTCGGCGCGGCGGGCGCGGGTCTGTGGGTCGCGCTGGCCGGGGTCAATCGCGCGCTATTGGGTGGCTTGCTGCTTGGCCCGTCCATACTGACACTGTTTTATGTGCAAGACCTGGTGTTGGCCATGATACTGATGGTGGTGATCGGTATCTGCGGCGGATTTTTTATCGTGCCGCTAAATGCCTTGCTGCAGGAGCGGGGTCATGAAACCATCGGTGCGGGCAATGCGCTGGCAGTGCAGAATTTCGTCGAGAACATTGCCATGCTTGTGTTCGTGGGAGGCTATGGCTGGACTGCAGCGGCAGGAATCCCGATCAGGACCGGCATCGTTGGCTTCGGTTTGGCCCTGCTCGTGGCGATCGTTGCGCTGACCGTCCTCAGATTGAAGAAGCGGTGAATGTCGGGCAGCTTGGGCAGCGTCGGATGAAAGACGGAATCAGAATTGCTCGTCCGCGCGCAGGTACCGCCATTGCCCCTGCGGCAGTTCCCCGAGTCTTACTTTGCCGATGCGCACGCGCTTCAAGGCGGTGACTTTCAAGCCCACCATTTCGCACATGCGGCGGATCTGGCGTTTTTTTCCTTCAATCAGAATAAAACGCAACTGGTCTTCATTCTGCCAGCTAACCTTGGCGGGTTTCAGCTTCTTTCCATCCAGCGACAGGCCGTGATTCAACATCGCGAGGCCGTTGCCGACAAGCTTGCCCTGCACGCGCACGAGGTATTCCTTTTCCACCGGCGAATCCTCGCCGATCAGTTGCTTTGCAACGCGGCCATCCTGAGTAAGCACCAGCAGGCCGGTCGAGTCGATATCAAGGCGACCGGCGGGAGCAAGGCCGAGCAGGTGGCTGCGGTGGAAACGATACGGCGCCGTGTCCTGATCCCAGCGCGTCGCGGCATCGAGCAGCAGGATGGCCGGTTTGTATCCTTCCTCGGCCTGACCGGAGACATAACCCACGGGCTTGTGCAGCAGGATGGTGACGCGCCCCTGCTGCTTGGCCTGCGCGGCTTTTTCCAGCGTGATCTTTTGTGTGGGCAATATTCTGGTGCCGAGTTCGCTGACGATCTCGCCATCCACCTTCACCCATCCCCTGGCGATGTAATCGTCCGCTTCGCGGCGCGAGCAGAGTCCCTGTTCGGACATCAATTTCGAAAGACGTATTTTTTCCATGTTTAGCCCAGTGCAGGAAACAGGCCGCGCAAGCCGCCTGCGATGAATTCAACAGCGATGGCGGCAAGCAGCAAGCCCATCAGGCGGCTCACGATAGTGCTGCCGATCCGGCCCAAGCGCTGCGAAACCCACGGCGCGATCAGGAAAGTGAGCCATACGGTCAGGCTCAGGGCGGTCAGGATCAGCGCCATGACGCCGTAATGCCCGATGTCGTTTCCCTTGTGCGCATCAAGGATCACCGTGCTGATCGCGCCGGGACCGGCCAGCAGCGGCGTCGAAAGCGGCACGATGGCGATGGACGAAGTGGCGTCGCTGTCCACATCTTCCGGGGTCAACGTCGGTTTGTTGCCGATCAGCATGGTGATCGACATCAGCAGCAGCAGGATACCGCCAGCCGTGCGGAAGGAATGGATGCTGATGCCGAAGAAATTCAGAATTGCTTCACCCAGCAACAGGGCCGCAAGCAGGATCATGAAAACCGAGAGCGAAGCCATGCGTCCCACGCGTTCGCGCTTTTGTGCTGTCATGCCCGCGGTGAACGCGATGATAATGGGAATGATGCCGACCGGATCGATGATCGCGAACAGGCTGATGAAGATCTTGGTGTATTCGGTAAAGTCGAGCATAGAATTCGATCAGATGAGGTGATCGGTCAGATCAATGGCGGTCGCATTCCGGGCCAACCTGTTGATGGCGGAACGGTGCGCCGCAGGGCCCAACTCCAGCCCTAGGAGATGGCTGAACAGGTCGCTTTCGATCAGCGTGGAAGCGATCATTTCAAGCGCGGCGGAATGGTTGGACATGATGCGAGTCTGGGTTACGTTGACGTGCGGCGGAACTTACACCGTATAATCCGGCGAATCAACTTTATTGCCGCCGACTGTGAAAAGACTCATCGCTTCGCCTTACCTGAAAGCCTTCCTTGCCGGGGCCACGGCTGTATACGGATTTGCGCCGTTCGACATATTCCCGCTGCCTGTGCTTGCACTTGCAATGTTGCTCTGGTTGTGGAGCCGGGCAGCGCGCCCGGCGCAGGCGGCATGGCTGGGTTTCGCTTTCGGCATGGGACTGTTCTGCGTCGGCATCAACTGGATCTATGTGGCGTTGCACGAATATGGCTACATGCATCCCATTCTCGCCGCGACCGCCACGGCGTTGTTCGCCGCGGTAAATGCCTCCGTGCCGGCGCTGGCCGGGTATATCCAGGCGAAATTCAAGGCGCCGCCGCATGGTCGCCTGCTGTTGTTGATGCCTGCGATCTGGACGCTGGCCGAGTGGTTGCGTGGCTTGCTGTTCACCGGCTTCCCGTGGCTTTCTTTCGGCTACTCGCAAGCGCCGGCCAGCCCGCTCGCAGGCTATGCGGTGGTGTTCGGCGTATATGGCGTGTCGCTTGCGGTGGCGCTGAGCGCGGCGCTGCTGCTGGCCTTGTGGAAATTGCGCATGGGCAGGGCTGGTCAGATCGCCCTTGCCGTGCTGATGTTGCTGTGGGTGTCCGGCGCTGTCTTGCATGGCATGGCATGGACGCATCTCCGCGGTGAGCCGCTCAAGGTCAGCCTGCTGCAGGGCAACATTCCGCAAGACACCAAATTTGCGGAAGATGCGCTGACCGACACGCTGGAAACCTATCGCCGCCTTGCACAAAGCAGCGATGCGCGATTGATCGTCATGCCGGAGACGGCGCTGCCGCTATTGCGCCGGGACGTACCGGAAAGTTACCACGCCATCCTGAGCAATCATGTACGGAAAAGCGGGGGGGACATCCTGATCGGCGCATTCGAGAAAGAGGATGGCAAGTATTACAACAGCGTGTATTCCCTCGGCAGCGCGGACAGCCAGCATTACCGCAAGGTCCATCTGGTGCCGTTCGGAGAGTTCATCCCGATGCGCAGCGTGCTGGGCTGGTTCATCAACGAAGTGCTGGACATCCCGATGGGCGACCTTTCCAGCGGCGGCGCGGTACAGGCGCCGCTCAGTGTCGCGGGGCAGAAAGTGGCGGTGAATATCTGTTACGAAGATGCCTTTGGCGAAGAGATCATCCGTGCGTTGCCGCAGGCCACATTGCTGGTGAACGTCACCAACGACGCCTGGTACGGCGATTCAAACGCGGCCATGCAGCACAACCAATTGTCGCAGATGCGCGCGCTGGAAACTGGGCGCATGATGTTGCGCGCGACCAATACCGGGGTGACTTCCGTGATCGGCGTGGATGGGCGCATACAGGCCATGTTGCCCCAGCACGAGGAGGGTGTGCTGACAGCACAGGTGCAGGGGTATGAGGGCAGGACGCCGTATGTGGTTTGGGGGAACGGAGCGGTGCTGGTGTTGGCTGGATTGATGCTGGGAGTGGTGTGGGGGATGGGGCGGCGTACCGGGAGCATCTGCTAGCGTACATGTCTGGCCAGAACCCTTTGGCTTCAGGAATAGCGCCGGTACTGGAAATCAAGGGGACATTTCATTTGCGAATGTAGGCTTTTGCAGGTTTCGATCCGATGGGAAGTGATAGCTTACGCAGAGCGAGAATTTGCCGGCTGGCTGGATAGGAAATGCTGCATAGTATTTAAACATCACCTATATGACGATTGGCTTGTTTCATGACAGTCATTCATTAAAATCGCCAATATCATCTGGGAATACCGGAAACATTGGGTAATGTGATATCTCCGAGGGGCAAAATGAGTTTGATGGGGAAAATGTTTTTAGGTGTGTGTTCAGTAATGGCAGGTTTGTTTTCTCAAGCTGCTATGGCACTGGGTTCTGGCGACGATGTTGTGTACGGCGGTATCGCAATATTGTTCCGGGCTCCAGTTTGGCGCCGGTTACAAACTCAAATCAAAAATGAACGTTGTCGCAATCATTCGAAATATGCATGCTAATAAAGATGGAAAAGGCTACCAGGCCGGACTTGAGTTTAATGACATCAGCAAGAATGATCTGTTGATGCTCAACTATTTTATCAGCAGCATAGTCCAGGTTTGAGGCTTCACCCATGGCCAAAAAGCTGACTAATCTCCCGTTGGCCTGGAATGCGCGATTTGCAATGGACGACACAGATATCATCCAGATCGTTCGCCTTCTTTTCCAGGCTATCTATCCCGCCGCGATAGCCAATCTCGTGATTAGCGCAATCATGGTCGCAGCCCTGTGGGGGCGCGTGGCGCATGACGGACTGGTGATCTGGATAGTCGCGTTTGGCGCAGTACAACTGGTGCGCATTGCGCTGGGCGTTGCTTTTCGTCGCCGGTTGACTGAAGCAAATTCCCAGCGGCTGCTCGGACTTATGCGCATTGGCTCCCTCCTGTCGGGAGCTGGTTGGGGCGCACTGTCATTTTTCCTGTTTCCGGCCGACTCGATGCATCAGTTGTTGTTGCCGAGCCTTGCAGCAGGATTGACCGCCGGGGCGGTCGCCGAATTTTCGGTTGATTTTGTATCCGCGATATCGTTTGTACTGCCAACTCTGTTGCCTTTGATTGTTCGCATGTTTATTGAAGGCGGATCAACTTTGACCACGATTGGCATAGTCGGGACCGCGTATCTTCCATTTCTCATCGAATCTGCGAGGCGGGCCAATCGGGCTTTTCGCGAAAATCTGGTATTGCGCAAAGAAGCGATCAGTGCCAATCAGGCCAAGAGTGTTTTCCTTGCCAACATGAGCCACGAAATTCGTACACCGATGAATGCGGTTCTTGGCTTTACCTACCTGCTGGAGCGCGACCTGACCGATCCCGTACAGCTGGACAAGCTCGAAAAAATCAAGCAATCGAGCATGCATTTGCTCTCCATCCTGAATGACGTCCTGGAAATTTCCAAGATTGAAGCCAATCACCTGACGCTGGAGAAAGCCCCGTTCAACGTGGGTACCATCATCAACCAGGTTTGCAGCATGATGTCTTCGCTCTTCGAGTCGAAGCATCTGCAACTGGTCGAGGAAGTGGATCCTCGTCTCGCAACCCTGACGGTAACCGGCGATTCCATGCGCCTGCGCCAGATCTTGGTCAACTACCTCAGCAACGCGGCCAAGTTCACCAAAGTAGGCAGCGCCACCCTGCGCGCGCGGAGAGCGAACATGACGATACCGTCGTGTTGCGTTTTGAGGTGCAGGATACGGGCATCGGCATCAGCGACGATCAACTGGCCCGCCTGTTCGAACCCTTTGAGCAGGCTGAAGCCTCCACAACCCGAAGATACGGCGGCATTGGCCTGGGCCTGGTGATCTCGCGCAAGCTGGCACACAGAATGGGCGGAGACGCCGGTGCTACCAGTGAGTTGGGGAAGGGGAGCACCTTCTGGGCCACAGTAAAATTGTCGCGTTGCGGCGATGCGCCCGCAGCGCTGCAACCAGATTATCGCGGCGCCCGCATCCGGATCGGGTGCTGTGTCCTTCTGGTCGAGGACAATCAGATCAACCAGGAATTGGCCAAGGAATTGCTTGAAGCGCGAGGCATCGCGGTGAATGTGGCCAATAATGGCGCAGAGGCGGTGGAGAAGATCAAAACCCGGACCTATGACCTTGTCCTGATGGATATGCAGATGCCGGTGATGGATGGGCTGGAAGCAACCCGGGTGATCCGTGACATGCCCCATGGCAAGGCCATTCCGATCATCGCCATGACTGCCAATGCCTTTGAGGAAGACCGCAAACGCTGCCGGGACGCAGGCATGAATGATTTTGTGACCAAGCCCGTGGAGCCGGAACGGCTGTATCAAACCCTGGCGCGATGGATTCCAGAGGGCGGGATGGCCAGCACGGCGAGGCTGGAGGTGCCTCAAGATGCCGCCCTCAGTATTGGCAATCGCGGCCTGATCGATAGTGAGGCGGGCCTGAAATTCTTTGGCGGCAGGCAGCAGTTGTACCAGCACACTTTGGGATTGTTTTCCAGCCGTCACCTTGCCGATGCTGATGGCGTGCAAAAAGCGCTGCAGAGCGGAGACCCGGTTGCGGCGGAACGCATTGCACATTCACTGAAAAGCAGTGCTGCAACATTGGGAATTGAGGCAGTGCGGAGAATTGCACTCGAATTGGAACAGGGAATCCATGGTGGACTGAATTTCAATGATCTCGCTGACAAGATCACTCGGCTGCGCAATTTGCTGGCCGATGTCGAGGTGAATATTAGGGCCATGCGGCTGAAAAATCAGCCGATACAGGCAGAAGCTGACCCGACCAGGGTCGATGAACTACTTCCAAAACTTGAATCACAGTTGATCGATAATGACGTACAGGCCAAATCCACTTGGATGGATTTGGGGCCGATGCTGGCAAGAATAGACCGTAGTGCGGAAGTCGAATATCTGGGAAAACAGATCGAGGCATTCAACTTTCCAGACGCCTTGGAGACTTTAAGATTGATTTGTGACAAACATCAGACATTACGGTCTGACTGAATACCCAGAAAATCGTAGTTGGCCTGCGACATTTGCGACCAATCGAATGCGCCGCCCGTTGCCATTAACCTGTTCTCGGGTTACGTAACGACAGATGGCAAACTTGATTGGATATATCCGGTGTTGGCGGAAGCCCAACATTGACGCATGACAATTGGAGAATGCCTAAAGGTCGCATGTGAATGAATTCAGCCGCCACGTCTCGTCTGGCCAGGGTCGGCTGGATTTGCCGTATCCGTGGCTTTCGGCAGAGCCTTTGGGGCGATCAGCGTTATAACCACTGAGTTTCCGGAGCCCATGTAACGAATGTCGTCGAAACTCAGTGCCTTTGACATCGCTATACCCCGACCGTGCAGATCGAACGCACGTTCCGGATCAAAATCGAGGTACTTGCGCCAATAGAAGCCTTCGCCCTCGTCTGTCACGGTGACGGTATAAGCTCTTTTGTGCCTGACAACCAGGACGCAAACCTGCCTTGAAGAATATGGGGAAATATTTTGACGTCGTTCGATTTCCTCGATCAATATTCCCTCTCTCAGAAATTGCCCCTTTTCCTCATATGTAATGCCCAAGTTACCGTGCTCGACGGCGTTGATCAAAAGTTCAGAGTAGCCGCTGACGGTACGATCAGGGTCGTGACTTGCATCTGCCAATACGATTGCCAGATTTTTGGCCTCATCGATTGTGCGAATGGAAAATTCCGCTCTCTGCAAGTTGCGCACCCCGTTGGAGCGCTGGCCAATTTCGGCACGCATTTCGCGCTTATGTCGCAGTTCGTCCAGTGCGTTACGTACGACTTGTTTCAGGATTGCTGCAGGGGCTGGCTTGGTTAGGTAGTAATAAGCACCTTCATTGAGTCCCTCTATGATGTCCTGCTGTTCGTTATCGCCCGTAAGCATGATGACAGGCAAATCGAGCATTTTCCCTTCCAATTTAAGTCGCTTCAGGAAACTCAGGCCATCCAGTTTGGGCATATTCTTGTCGAGGAGAATAAGGTCAAATTGATCGGGATTATTTTCAATCATGTCCCACGCCACCAAACCATTTTCGGCAACGGCAACCTGATAGCCCTCTTGGGCCAGCAGCTCTTTATTTACTTGACAGACAATTTCGTCGTCGTCGACGATCAATAGATTTTCAGTCATTTTGTCCTTTCAGCCATGGCATCTGGATGTCCTCGGTACGGATGGCCTATCGCACAAGAGTGAGCCGATGAGATGCAGGAGTGGCATCCGAAGTAGACCCGACCTCATGCTTTTCCATTGAGGCATTTCTCGGCAACGCCACTTCGCGACCGGCACTTCCCGACAATTTGAACACGCTCACGGCTTTCGCCAATTCTTCCGCCTGTTCCTGTAATGATTCGGCTGCTGCCGCCGCCTCTTCAACCAGTGCCGCATTCTGTTGCGTGGTGTCATCCATCTGTGAGATGGCGGTATTGATCTGCTGGATGCCCGAGCTTCTGCTTGATGGAGGCCGCGCTGATTTCGCTCATGATGTCGGTCACGCGCGCAATGCCCATGACGATTTCTTCCATGGTTTTACCCGCGAGGTTTACATGCGTCGATCCCTCGCTCACCTTGCCCACCGAGTCCATGATCAGCACCTCGATTTCCCTGGACGCTATTGCACTACGCTGCGCGAGGCTCCTCACCTCTGATGCCACCACGGCAAAGCCGCGCCCTTGTTCGCCCGCGCGGGCAGCTTCGACTGCTGCGTTCAAGGCCAATATATTGGTCTGAAACGCAATGCCGTCTATTACGCTGATGATGTCCGAAATCTTCTTCGAGCTTTCACTGATGGCGGACATCTTCTGCACCACCTGCGCTACCGCTTTCCCTCCCATCACGGCTATATCGGAAGCGGCCACGGCAAGCTGGTTTGCCTGCAGTGAGTTCTCGGAGTTCTGCTTCACAGTGGAGGTAAGTTCCTCCATGTTCGAGGAGGTCTCCTCGAGGTTGGAAGCCTGCTCTTCGGTGCGTTGCGACAGATCCGTGTTGCCAGAAGCAATTTCCTGCGAGGCCGTGTTTATTGAATCCACCGCTTCCCGGATTTCCTGTACCAGCTTTTGCAGGTTGGCGACGGTCGTATTGATTGCGTCCTTCGTCTGTCCGAACAGGCCCGGGTAATCCTTCGTGATGGTCTGCGTGAGATCTGCATTGGCCAGGGATTCGGCTACACGCCCGATGTCCTTAAGACCAACTTCGGTGACATTCGATAACTGGTTGAGCAGTTCAGACAAGGTCTTCGCATAGCCCTGCTTGCCACTCGTGCCCATCTTGATGCTAAAATCGCCACGGTTTGCTGCAGCTTCAACAATAGTCTCGATCTCCGAAACAATTTTGCTCAAGGCGTCGGTGGTGGTATTGACGCTGATTTTCACTTCGTTAAAAGTGCCGGAATATTCCTTTGTTATTTTCTGGGTTAAGTCGCCGCGGGACAACGCGCGCGTTACACGGATGGTGTCATTGAACGCCGAATTGACGGTATCTGTCAGCTGGTTGATCAACTCAGCCAGTTCTTTGGGGTACCCCTCCTTCTGCCCCGGATCCATCTTGACGCTGAAATTGCCTTGAACTGCCGCCTCCACGATGACTTTGATTTCGCTAACGAGTTTGTGCAGGTGAATCTGCATATCACTCATCGCCTTGAGTTGCTGGCCGACCTCATCATTGCCGACGCATGAAATGACTGAGGAAAGGTCGCCTGCCGCTATGCGATTGGCAACCTTCGCTGATTCCAGAACGGGGGAAGTGATACGGGAAATAAGTTTCCCGATCAGGAAGTACAACAGGATTTGCAACAAGATTTGCAGCGCCCATACCCATTTATTGACAGTCGCAATCTGGTTGTATTCGTCAGTCAGGTCCAGTGTAATGCTGGCCGCTCCGTTCACCGAGCCTTCCGGTACCGCGTGGCACATCAGACAGTTCGTTCCGCGGAAATTGGTTTGGGCAATAAATGGAACAACCACCCGCAATTCCTGATGCCCTTCATGCTTTAATTGCTTGATCTGCACCTTGGCCGTATCCAAGGCAGCATGATCCAATTCATCTTTGGCCTGCTCTGCCGGATGCCCAACACCAAATTGGTCTATGACAGGTTTACCGCGGATTACCCGTAGCTCGGTAACTTTTTCGGATGCGCCCATTTTTTCCACATACAAAGCGCGCTGTTCGGCATTGCTGATGATGCCGTTGATCATCAACATGTTCAGTCCATTCAGAACCCCGTCAGCAGAAACCAAAGCGCTATGTTTTGCACCGGACAACACATGCTCTTCAAATTTGCCGAGTGCGATGAATTGCACAGTCAGCAGGACGATTATCAGTAGTAATTGAATAGGGAGCTGCAATTTGCTCCGAATCGGAAGATCATTCCACCATTTTCTTAGCATCTCATCCTCGCTGCCTTTATTTTCACGCCTCAACTTATTGAAATAACCAATACCCTTCGTTCCCAATCATGCTCAGTGGCTCTTACTACACGGCAACCTTCAAGTTTCCTGAAAACTCCCGCCCATTGCCGCTTCCCAGCACTGAATAAGGTTCTTGTCCACACACATAACGACATTGCGATCAAGTTTTCCGCCATCAACCATCTCGTTCAAAATCTCCATGATCTGGTCCGGCAGGAGCGAGTCGCGATATGGGCGTTTTTGCGCCAATGCCTGAAACACATCAGCTACCGCGACAATGCGCGCTTCCAGTGAAAGACTGATATTGCGTAGATGGTAGGGATAGCCTGAACCATCTGCGCGTTCATGATGCAATGCTGCCCATTCAGTGATTTTTTCCAGTCCTTTGATGTTCTTCAGGATGACGTACGTATCAAAGCTATGGCGTTGGATGTTCGCGTATTCGACCGACGTCAATTTTTCAGGTTTATCCAATAGTTCGTCCGGTTGCCTTAGCTTGCCGATATCATGAAGCAATCCCGCCAATTCCAGCATCTCGCAACTCGATTCGGATAGTTTGAATGATTCCCCAAGGAATCTTGCCAATCGTGCAACACCGTCCGAGTGTGACTTGGTGAAGGCGCTTTTTGCATCCACAATGTAAGAAAAAATGCGCACGATGCTGCGCAATTCGTCGAAATCCATTTCGCGTGCCGGAGTTTCAGCGAGCCAGACCGACACATACCCTGTCACACGCTCGTTTTCCAGTGAAAGCCAAAATGCCTCGGATTCTGATACCTGCAAGAAGGCATCAACCAGTTCAGGGCAAAACCAGTCACCACGCTTGTCAGCGATCTTTTTGCGAATCTCCTGTCTGCCCAATAATAAGTTAGGTTGGTCAACCATGAAACCCAAGGACAGCACATCAACTCTATCGACCAGGTAGATGCAATTTGCACTCATCTTTAGCTCATCAGGCAGATTCATATCTTTAAGGTCTGCCCAATGCGTATGGTGATGAAGGACTACAGGAGCAAGATTCTCCAGTAATGGACATGCCTTCAACAACGACGCGCCTAAAATGCAGTGTTCTCCCTCCTGCTCCCATTCGAATTGAGCCAGCCGCTTGTGGACCGATGTCCTAGATACGCCTGAATCGTGAAGAATGGCCGCCTGGAATAGATCATCCAACCTTTGACCTTGCCAACCCATCTGTTTCCCACACTCGGCCGCCATATAAGCGACACGTTTGCCGTGGTGAATGTGTGTCACCCCAACCAGATCAAGAGCATCTGAAAGTGAATAGACTACCTCGTGAAGATTGATATTGTATTTGGTCATTATTGTTCTCGGTCCTGTCATGCTAAATTGCTTTGTACCCTCTTCCATGTGAGCCAAATAGGTTCAACGGAGGAATTCCGAATAACGGTCCCTTCCGGACTGTTTGGATGCATACATGGCCTGGTCAGCCATATCAATCAAGT
Organism: uncultured Pseudomonadota bacterium; assembly: GCA_963725375.1. Classification (GTDB taxonomy): domain Bacteria; phylum Pseudomonadota; class Gammaproteobacteria; order Burkholderiales; family Gallionellaceae; genus Sideroxyarcus. The sequence continues at coordinate 13,245 of CAVRYQ010000053.1, forward strand.
CGCTGTTCATATTCCTGGCCGTCACCAACACAGTGGCACCGCCGATGCTAACCGTAAATTTGGCGGTTCGCCCATTGCCGAAGTCCAGTTCAATTTTCCGAATCGCTTCAAGAATCCGCAAGGCCACGCGCCTTGCGCCCGCTTCATCTGTATCTGGCAGCAGCACCGCAAACTCTTCGCCCCCCCCAACGGCAACAAATGTCTGTTTGACGATTGGCACATGATTTGATGGTGGAAGCGGCCGCCTTTAACGCAATGTCGGCATTTTCATGTCCATAGGTATCATTGAATTTTTTAAAGAAATCAATGTCCAGAAAAAGTGCACTAATGGGATTCACGGTGCGTCTTGCGGTTTTCCAAAGTTTGGGGAGATGGATGTCCATTGCCCGGCGGTTGCCTATTCCCGTCAGTTGATCAGTTAAAGATTCTTCTATCGCCAAATTTAATCGACTCGAAATTCTATAGATGTAGTAGTAAAACAACGTCGCTACTGCCATGGCAAGCGCTATATAGGCGATCAAGATTCTCTGCTCTTTTACAAAGCCGGACCATGCCTTTTCCATTGGCAACGCAACCGTCGTTGTCAGTTCGTATTCAGGCAGCCTCATGAACGCGACATATGCGTCATCGGCCAGGAAGCTCCTGTCCGCGTGAATCAGGAATACGCCCTCATTCAATCCGGTTTCCCTGACTTTCTTTTCCAGCAGCAGATATTTGTCTCTGTCTGCCTGGTCCTGGCTGACGGGATTGGGGTAGATGAATGCCACATTTCCGTCGCCAATATGCGCCACAATTTCTGTCTGGATGCCATCCAGCATTCCGGTCAAAATGTCCGCAATATTTTTTGCCAAAATCTGCTGCGTCAGCACCCCAATAAACTTGCCATTCTTATCGAGGAGCGGCGTTGCCAGATGAAGCGTCAAAAGACCAGTGGTCTTTGCCGTAACCAAATTGCCAACAGTGACATTGACTTCGGAGTGTTCACGCAGCACCCGGAAGTAAAGTCGGTCAGATAGACTTTTGTGGGCTGTCGGATAATCTTTGCTTGTGGAACGCACCTGTCCATTCTGGTCGACATAGACCATCAAGGCATAAGCATTGTTTGAGATATAACTGCTGAATGTCTGCCCGGACTTCAGGAACACATCGTGGACCGAACGATCATTAAACCTGCCGTTTTCCATGTCATGCACAATTTGCATTTTGGCTACGTCCAGGAGCTTGTTTGCATCCAACAGAACGCTCTTGAGCTGGCTGTTCGCAATGTGTGATTCCCGAGTTAATTCCGCCTTTATATGGGCCGTGTGAATAGTCCAGCTATTCCAGAGTGAAACCGCTGATCCACCGACAATGACTGCCATTGTGACAAGGTAGAACAGGGTGAACTGCTTTCCGAGAGTCAGATTTGTTTTCATGGGTTATGGAAGCGCAATTTCTTACACGCTGACGGAAAATTTTCGCTCTGTGCTAACTATCACATGTCATATAAATGGAAACCTACTAAAACCTTCATTGAATCGCCGGTGGGGCACCAAAGCCATCGGGCTGTTGACACTCGATCATCGTCATTACTGGGAATGCGTTCAATGAAGATCGCGGTGCCTGCCTTGGCGTCGGCATGAATGACTTCCTGGCCAAACCCGTGCTGTCCGATGATCATTATGCGGCATTGCTGACATGGCTGCATTCACCAGGTTGTGGCGAAATGACCGTACACGGGGACTGTATCTGACTGCGATGTGCAAGGTGGTAACCTTGCGCCCGCCCAAGTGGCTCAAGACTGAATGGAACGTCGCCCCGGTAAGCAGCCCTGGATACGTGACCTGCCAACTCAGGCCACGGTGTCTGCCTGGAACTGGCTCCGCTGTCAGGCCATCAATTCTTCGCCGACCATGACTCCTTTGGGTCGGGTTTGCAGGATGCCTGTCGACGATGGACCACCAATCGTGAATGTGCAGTAGCAGAGGCGTCATACACGCCTCCAGGGAGAAAATCACGGGGGGTGCTGCCCGGTCTGATTCAGGGCACGGCCTACGGGAATTGTATGTTGCGCTCGACGCGCAAGTGCGCTAGAAATTGCTGCCGAGTGACTGTTGAAGGACAGGCCAAGGACTGTGTCGGTGGGTGGAATAGATTTGCGAGTGTCGAAGCTTTAAGAGACAAAGCGGATTCCCTTCCCATAACTTGGTGCCCTTGGAACAGAGTCAAACGCATACCCCGTTATGTAGCTAATCGAAATCAGGTTTATGAATCCTATTGCTTCCTGTAGCTCCCTATGAAACAGTGCTGGTGTTGTAACGTAATGATTATATTAAATGCACGTCAAATGTTTTCACTGCGACGGTGTTGAGTCACTGGACGATCTGAGGAATGGCACAATGAAAAAATCAATCTCAATCTCAATACTGATGGCGTTCACCTTGTTCGCCGCCATTGCATTGAATGCAAACGCGGTGACGGTCAAGGACGCCCCATCCTGCAAGGATTGGAATCCGCACGAAGTCGGATATGAAATGTGGATAGAAGGCTTCCTGTCCGGAATCGCAATGGAGCGACGCGACGATTTCCTTGCAAGAGTCGGCCTGAAAGACATTGTCAAGTGGGTCAACGACTATTGCATAGCCAATCCGAAAGGGGAGGTGACCGTGGCGGGCGTCCAATTGTCGCTGGAACTGATGAACGGGCATTCACCTGCGACCCACTGAGTTCAGGCATATGTCATTACCGAGAGAAAGTTTCTGGAGCTGCTACCTCCTCCTATGTGCCGACAGCACCCTCTACTGTGGCATCACCAACGACCTGGCAAGGCGCATGGCTGCGCACAACACGGGCGAAGGGGCCAAGTACACGCGCGGCCGGACGCCGGTAAAACTTATCTATTCCGAACCCTGCGCCGACAAATCCGCCGCCCTGAAACGCGAACTGGAGATCAAGGCATTGTCACGTGCCGGTAAACTGGCGCTATGCGGCGTGACGTAACAGGCGGGAACCCGTAAAATGCGGCCTTTCGCAAATACTGGCGGTTATCGAGCATATGCAAACCTTTGGTTCCGACATCACGCGCTCGGCGCATGAGTCTTCACCGAAAGCCGGCCAAGGGCCGACTTTTCAGCAAGTCATCCTGACGCTGCAGCAATTCTGGGACAAGCAGGGTTGCGCGCTGCTGCAGCCCTACGACATCGAGGTGGGCGCGGGTACGTTCCACACGGCAACGTTCTTGCGTGCGATCGGCCCCGAGCCCTGGCGCGCTGCTTACGTCCAGCCTTCGCGCCGCCCGAAAGACGGTCGCTACGGCGAGAATCCCAACCGCCTGCAACATTACTATCAGTTTCAGGTGGTGCTGAAGCCTTCCCCCGATAACATCCAGGAGCTGTATCTCGACAGCCTGCGTGCGCTGGGCATCGACACCGGCGAGCACGATATCCGCTTCGTCGAGGACGACTGGGAGTCGCCGACGTTGGGCGCATGGGGCTTGGGCTGGGAAGTGTGGCTGGATGGCATGGAGGTGACGCAGTTCACCTACTTCCAGGAAGTCGGTTCGCTGACCTGCAAGCCGGTGCTGGGCGAGATCACCTACGGGCTGGAACGCCTGGCCATGTACCTGCAGGGCGTGGAGAACGTGTTCGACCTAGTGTGGGCGAAGAACGGCGATACGGTCGTCACCTACCGCGATGTCTACCACCAGAACGAGGTGGAACAGTCGAAATACAATTTCGAACATTCCAATGTCGAGATGCTGTTCCGCCACTTCGGCGAATACGAAGGCGAAGCCCGGCGCCTGATGGATGTGGGATTGCCACTGCCGGGATTCGAGATGGTGATGAAATGCTCGCATACTTTTAATCTGCTGGATGCGCGCGGGGCGATCTCGGTGACCGAGCGTGCCGCCTACATCGGCCGGGTGCGCGCGTTGGCGCGCCTGGTGGCGCAGGCCTATTACGATTCGCGCGAAGCGTTGGGTTTCCCGATGGCCAAGATCGGGAACAGGAAATGAAAGCGACATTACTGATAGAACTGCTCACCGAAGAATTGCCGCCGAAGGCGCTGGAAAAACTTTCCACCATGTTTGCCGACGAAGTGTTTGCCAGTCTGCGGGAGCAGGCGTTGCTGAACGAAGCCAGCGTGTGTACGCCCTATTGCACGCCGCGCCGCTTGGCGCTGAGCGTCACTGCTGTCGAGTCGCAGCAACCCGATCGCATCATCGAGCGCAAGGGGCCGGAGTTGCCTCAGGGCTGGATGCGGACGGCAAGCCGACCAGGGCGCTGGAAGGTTTCATGCGCTCGGCGGGCGTCACGCTGGCGCAGTTGCAGCGTGTGGGCGAGGGCAAGGCCGAATATTTCGTGGCGCGCGTCGAGCAGAAGGGCAAAGCGCTGGACGAGTACCTGCAGGACATCATCGCACAGGCACTGAAAAAGCTGCCGGTGCCGAAACTGATGCGCTGGGGCGATTTTGAACACCAGTTCGTGCGCCCGGTGCATGGGCTGGTCATCCTGCACGGCAATCGCGTGATCCGGCTGAAGTGCTCAAGTTCACCGGCGGCAATGTCACCAGCGGGCACCGCTTCCTG
>CAVRYQ010000054.1:0-34548 GCA_963725375.1 uncultured Pseudomonadota bacterium
TTCCACACCCTCTGCAACCACTTTCACGTGCATGAGCCTTGCCACGGCAAGGATGGCTTCGACCAGGGCATCATCCTCGGGGTCGATGGTCAGGTCCTGGATAAAGCTCCGGTCGATCTTCAGTTCGTGGATGGGCAGGCGCTTGAGGTAGGACAGCGAGGAATAGCCGGTGCCGAAATCGTCCATGGAGAAGTGGATGCCCAGGTCGCTCAATTCAGTCATCTTGGCGATTACATCGTTGATATTGTCGATCACCAGTCCTTCCGTCACTTCCAGGGTGAGATGCGTCGGGTCGGCCCCGGTGCTGGCAAGGCCGCGTTTGATGTGGTCGATGAAATCGGGCTGGCGGAAATGGCGCGGGCTGATGTTGACCGCGATGCGGATTGGCAGAACAGCCATTTCTTCGCGTGCCAGCAGGCGACAGACCTGGGCGAACACCCAGTTGCCGAGCTCGACGATGAGATTCGATTCTTCCGCTATCGGTATGAATGCACCCGGCGCCAGCAGTCCGCGTTGCGGGTGCTGCCAGCGTACCAGCGCTTCCGCGCCGACGACGCTGCCTGCCGCATCCACCTGCGGCTGCAAGTACACCCGCAGCTCTCCGGCCGGGATGGCATGATGCAACTCGCGTTCGATATCGAAGCGCTGCTTGGCGATTTCATCCAGCCCCCCTTCAAAGAAGGCGGTCTGCCCCCTTCCCCCGGTTTTTGCATGGTGCAGTGCGGTATTGGCGCGGCGCAGGATATCCAGGGGCTGGTCTTCGGCGCTGTCGGGGAAAATCGCGATGCCTAGGCATGCGGTGAGAGAGAAGGATTCACTGCCGATATGCAGGGGTTCCAGCAGGCCGGAATGAATCTTCTCGGATTTGTACAGGGCAAGATGCGCCGCGATGTGATGTTGGGGCGAAAGATCGTTCAGCAGGATGGCGAACTCATCCCCGGAAATGCGTGCCACGACATCGCCTTCACGCAGATCGGATATCAGCCGTGCGCTCACCGCCTTGAGCAGCGCATCTCCCAAGACCTGCCCCCCCGCATCGTTGATCGTCTTGAAGCGGTCGATGTTGAATGCGATCATCGCGCTGTGGTGGCCGAATCGATGGGCGACGGCCAGCGTCTGTGCCACGCGCTCCAGCAGCAGTGAGCGATTGGGAAGCCCTGTGAGGGAGTCATAGAAGGCCAGACGGTTGATCTCGGCTTCGGCGCGTTTTTTTTCGGTGATGTCTTCCTGCACCGACACATAGTGCGTGATGCGCCCGTCAGGCTGCCGGATCGGGCTGATGATGGCGTGCTCGATGTATTCGCTGCCATCCTTGCGCTTGTTGTAGAAATCGCCCTGCCAGGTATTGCCGGCCAGCAGATTTTTCCAGAGGTCCTCATAGGTACTTTTCGGCGTCTTGCCGGAATGCAGGAGGCGTGGATTCTGGCCGACGATCTCGTTCAGACCGTACCCGGTGTTGCGCAGGAAGGATTCGTTGACATATTCGATGTTGCCGTCGAGGTCCGTGATGTAGATATTCTCGGGACTTTGTTCCACTGCCAGCGAGAGTTTGCGCAGCGTCAGCTCTTTTTCCCGCAGCGACCGCAGGTCGATGTAGGTGGCCACATACCCGATGCACTTTCCGTCTTCGCGCCGGATCGTACCGATCGTCGCGACGGTGGGTATCAACGAACCGTCGCTGGTCATCCGGTCCACTTCACCCGACCAGCTTCCGAAGTCGCGGAGATGCGCAAGGATTTCATCTCGTTCAAACCTGAACTTGTCGCTAGTGGGCACGATGAGAGAAACTTGTTTTCCTGCGATGTCTTCCAGCCGGTAGCCGAACAGGCTGGAGAAGGCCGGGTTGACGTAGGTGATGCGGAACCCGGCATCGGTCAGCAACAGCGGCTGCGCAGACTGGCGCAGTGCGTCGCTGAGTAGGTCACGCTCCTCCTCAGTCTGCTTGCGCACTGTGATGTCGCGGTTGCTGCCCCATCGGCCTATATGCTTGCCGTTATCGTCGTGCATTGGCTGGCATTTATGGGATAGCCAGCGCAACTCGCCATCCTTGCCCAGAAAGCGGAATTCCAAGTCGGTTTCGTCTGCAAGTATGACTTCGGCAATATGTTGCCGGTAACGTGCGCGATCCTCCGGATGGAGGAGATTGATCACCAACTCAGGATCGGAGAGGAATGCGTCGGGGGGATGTCCGAAGAATTGGTCACTGGACGGCGATACATATTTAAAGCGGCCATCCGTTCCAAGCCAGAAAATGAAATCGGAGGCATTGTCGGACACAAGCCGATACTTTGCTTCCGATTCCTGCAACGCCGCGTTCGCTCTTTCCGCCTTTTCGCGGGCGGCGATGGCATCTTCCATCAGATTCAACGAGGCCAGCCGCGCCGTGCGCTGCTCTTGCAGAGCTACTTCCCGGCTCTGCCATAATGCCGCCTCTGCCGTCCGGCGGGCGATACGTTCTTTGGTTTCCTCCAGCGCATGCCGGATCGCCGCAGGCAGGCGCGCCAGATGCCCCTTGAGCAGGAAGTCCGTCGGGCCCTGTAGCAGCAGATCCGCAGCCATTTCCTCGGTCAGGTTGCCCGATACGATGATCACCGGCAGGTCCGGCTGTTGCGCGTGGATTTGCTGCAGCGTGGCCTGGAACTCCATCCCCGGAATGTTGTAATCCGACAGCACGATGTCCCAATTTTCCTGCAGCGCCGCAAGCAGTTCCGCGTTGTTGCAGACACGGGCGAGTTCGGCAGAGACATCCTGCTTGCGCAGGAATTGCTCCAGCAGCAGGTAGTCGGCTTCAGAGTCTTCGATGACAAGTATTCTCAGCGGGCTGTTCATGGCGACCATTACTCTGGTGAAAGCTCGTTAGTGAGCAGCCGCGGCATCATGGACGGCCGCTCGCATCCGGATTTTTCAGGAACTCAAGCGGGTAGGGAGGTTCTTGCCCGCATCGGACTGACAGTTCATTGATCTGGCATTTGAGCGCGATCATGTCGAGCTCGCGCCCGACCGAGGCGCGATTGAATCGCTCCAGCTCGTCGTTGCGTTGGCGCAATTCTGCGGTCTGCTGACGCAGCGAGATTTCGGCCTTTTTCCGATCGGTGATGACATCGAACACGGCGACAAAGTATTCCCGCTTCGGGCTGTATACCGAGATCGCAAACCACATGTCCAATGCCTGTACGAAGACCTCGAATTCTTCGGGTTTACCGCTGGACGCAACTCGTTCGTATCTCTCGAACAATTCCGGATCGGCCTCGCGTATGCCGGGAATGACTTCGCTCACCTTGCGCCCGACCACATCCTGCAGTCCCGTCTGGGATGCGAATGCTGCATTGACAGCCAGATAGATGAAATCGTCGGGCCGCCCGTCCACGTACAGCATCTGGCAATAGGCGAAACCGTTGAGCATGTGTTCAAACAGCGAGCGGTAGGTCTCACCGCTTTCGCGCAAGGCTTCTTCGGTTTTCCTGCGTTCGGTGATGTCTTCGCCCGCACTCAGCGTGCCGACGATATTGCCCGCCTCATTCCTGAAATAGTTGTTGCGCCAGGAGATTGTACGCTTGCTGCCGTCATGGCAAACCACGGCATTCTCGAATTGCAGCATGGATGTCAGGTCCCCGGCCATGATCCGGCGGAACATCGGCAGAATAGTCTCCGTCCCTTCGGGTTTCGGCAGGCAGGTCCTGAACCAGTTCTCGCCGATCAGTTCACGTTCCCGGTAACCCAGCAATTCGCACGCATAGCGGTTGATCATGGTGATGCGTCCTTCGTCATCGAGCGCGACCATCAGGCTCTGGACGGCGTCAAGATAGCGTTGGTTGATGTCGCGTTCGCGGCGCAACGCAAATTCGGTTGTCTTGATCCCGGTGATGTAGCGCGAGATGCCGAATACGCCCGCCAGCCCGCCTGCGCCGTCATGCAACGGGCCCTTGGTGGCGAGGAAGAACGCTTTGCCGTCTTTGGTGTCGAGAGCTTCCTGAAAAGTCGTGACCCGATTGCCTTGCATCACTTCGCGGTCATTTTTCCGGATGAGCGCGGCTTGATCGGGCGGGAATATCTCCGTGTCGTCCCTGCCCAATACTTCCGGTACGGATTTCCCGACGAAGCGTGCCGCAGCCTGGTTGAACAGCAAATACCGTCCCTCGATATCCTTGATGAAAATCGCATCGGTCGAGCTTTCGGCAATCGCATTCAGCCGTTGCAGCGCTTGTGATTTTTCCGTCAGACTGGCTTCGGCTTTGTTTCGCTCCAGATCGGATTTATGCCGCGCCTCATGCAGCATCATGCTCAGGATGCTGACCAGCAATCCGTTTGCGGCAAAAAATCCCAGTTGCAGCAATTCGTAGGAATATACGGAGTCCAAACCGGCGGTGACAGGAAAACCCAGGGAAATAATGGATAGCAGGGCGATGACGGTGGCAAATATGCCGGGACCTATCCCCCCGAAGGCTGCACTCAGGATGACCGGGAACATGAACAAGATCAGCAGGGAATGTTCGCCAAAAGATATGGGAATGCCCACGCGTACCAGCGACGTGATGCATGTGACCGTGGCCGCCAGAAGATAATGCTGCCACGGCTTCCAGTTGGTGAGGCCGACATGTTGCCCAGACTCAACTGGATAATCGTGGCAGCCTGCCGATCGCCCGAGCAGCAAGTAGAGCAGCAGCGAGGTGACAATTACGAAGATCCAGCCCTTGAGGGTTTGTGCAACATGAAGGGCTGAAGAATCTGAAATAAGCCAGTGCAATGCTTCATCCGAAAGCACTATCCACAACCCGGCAAAGGCGGCATAGATCAGGACGATCCTTTTGATCTCGGATTTCCTCAAACGGCTGATTCGGGAAGCATTCATTCAGTGTCTCTCTTGAAGTTCACTTGCCTCAACAGTACGAGCAAAGCGTTACACGCTTAAATGGGCAAGGACGGGTTGTGCTTTCTCCTGCCATGCGTTGCCCATTTGCGCTTCCGGTGCATGCGATGATGAAAATATCCTGGCCTCTGGCATTGAGCAGCCTTGTCTGGCATGCAAGTCATGTGCCACGCAGGTAAATAATCTAACGACGATCAACCGATCAATCATGAAATTAATTTTAGGAATCGCACTGGTCTGCGCATTTGGCGATTTTCCTGAAACGAGACTACATAACTTTCAGCGTTATCAGGCAATTAGTCAATATGCCAAAATACCCATCTCGTTAACCATATGTGGTGCGGAGGTCAGCATTGATGCCGGGACGCAATCAGGGATTGGCAAGGCAGTTTTTTGCCCCGACAGACTGAGAACAGTCCGCTGCAAGCCAATTGATTCAACATAACGGTATGTTCTGGAACTCTTTATGCCCCCAATTGTGCCCCCGCACAATTAAACTTGCCCCTTGGTACTAAAGAGTCTGATCTTTGGTATTGCTTGGAGTTTTTGAAATAGCTTTAGCTGCAGCTTGTTGTAGTGCCGCAATCGATTCATCTGCGCCGTCTAAGAGGAATCTTACAACCCTAAACCTACCTGACTCCATTGGTACGGCAAAACCAATGCTTTTATTTTTGCTCACCACATCTTCGATCGCATCAAAGTTCTTAAATATGTATCGGTAATTCGTTGAGTTTTTAACGGCACCACTGCAAACAAGAGTTAGTTGTACGGCTCCCGTATCTGAATTTACCAAGGTTGGGTACTCATGACCGTCTTCGCACTTCGAATCCATGCTGACTATCCAATAACACATTCCATTTGATGCATAGCAGTATTGGCCTAATAGTGACCCACTGTCATTAAAGGTAGCGGCAAATTTTTGTTCGGCAGACGTCGTATCTGTAATCCATTGCCCGTATTGCTCAGCTTGAGCAATTCCAAATCCCCAGCAATAGCAGATGCATGATGCGCATAGCACAATTATTTTGTTCATGTCTCCCCCGACAAATTTTGGTGCATATTAATGAAATTACTCTAACGTTCATGGATGGTCAAATCCCAGCAATTGTTTCTCGCTCCTAAGCCATTCTGCCCCTTTCTATTTTAGTGGATAAGGTATTGAATAAAAGCTGTTATCTCAACTTCTAGTGCATTGAATAATTAGAATGTTATGCAGCTGATCCATAAGCGCGTTTGACTATTGGCTTTTATTTGTAGGCGTGGGGAATTGCGAGTCTCTCACGTTCATACTGACTTATGATATGAACATATACAGATGGTAATTCTATAGAGCACTACACTAGCTGCAGTAGAGAGAGCTTGAAAACTGCCCGCATAGCTACACGTGATGCAGTAGTAACGCGCTTTTGGCAATTGTCTTACTACACCTTGTGTAGCTATCCTGATTGCTCTACTGCTCCTGCTGTAGTAAGAGATACGTTTTTCAGTAACGCAAGTGGACGGTCTTTAAGTCTGTACGCTCCACGCGGAAATGATTGCGCTGAGATTTCCAGCTTTCCTCCACACGCATCCATCGCATACCATGTCAAGGCAAATAGGCTGCACTTGTTTGGACGCGCACCCTTTCGGGTTTCCACAATTAGATGCGCCTCAATCAATTGGCGCTTGGCCTTGTTCAGCGTGCCCTCAGATTTCCAGCCGCGAGGGTGCATCAGTTTCCAGGCTGCACACAAATCGCCGTTGTTATCCCCGCGATACTGCGCCGCAAGGTCGAATAGCAACATTCGCGCGTGAGCATTCAAACCGAGGTAGGCGGCTCCATTCAGCACGCTTAATGGCAAGGGGATAAAAGCCCCCCCGTCTCGTTTGGCTGCCGCATTCTTGTATTTACTTTTCCCCATGTCTCAATCGCCTGCAAGACGTGATAGGAATAGATACAAGCCCCATGCTTCGATTAGTGAGAGCGCGGCGAGGTCGCACCCTATGCCGAGGTATGAAAACCTCACAGAGAGGCATTGCAGCCGATCCAGCCAGTTTTGGTTGTCGTTGATTAGTGGTGTTGAGAGCGTGCCGTGCAAGGGTTCGTCCTTTGCATTTGTGCTGTCCATATCGCCCCCTTACTTTGAAGAATGCGATGCAGCGATGCGTTCAGCAGTCCAACGTTCTATATCTGCTGCATTCCACGCGGTGCAGTTTTCAGATAGCTTTATTGGTTTTGGGAATGTTCCCTTCTTTACCCACGCCCAGATACTTGAGCCAGACACGCATAGGCGTTGTTTGAGCTGTGGCAAACGATAAAATTGTGCAGGGTGTGGTGAGGAATGTTGAGTTGTATTTGCCATGACATAAATCTCCGTAGAGGTATATGCGCATCTAGCACCGTGCTATTGCGTCATGGCCCGCATTGAATAATATTGAATGTGCGAATAGTCGAAACTAGGTTTAGCTGATACCTAAATAGGTTGAATCCCTTTATTTGGCGCGACTTTCAATGGCATCAGCAATCTGCTTAATTTTCTGTTCAATGGTTGAGTGGTCTACAGGCGTGCCAAATCTTTCTGTTAAATTCGCAATTTGTTCGCCAGCTTTTGAGGGTTTGGATAAATCAATCTTGGCCTCTTTCGCCAATGCAGCAATGATGACTAATAGGGTGTTCCGTTCTTTAGATGACAGGGGTTTATCATTAACTTTCGTTAATGATTTTGGTTCGTTGCGTTTGTAAAATCCATTTTCTATGGCGTAATTAAGCCAAGGTATTTTGAAGCCCTTCGATAATGCCCAATCAATATAATAGTAAGGTGGATTATGCTGAGGATGACCGCCACTATTCCAAATTTTGGTTATTCTGTTAAGTTTGTGTCGGAAGTTTGTAACTATGGCCTCCTCGGCATCGTCTGTATAAGTGAAATGGTCAAGTGTATTAATCACAAATGTTGTGTGCATACTTGAACCGTTGCCAATCTCGCTCAGGTCAGATATTCCTACAAGATAATTTAGCCCATCTTCCGAATCCCAATAATCTAATAAAAATATGTCGTTATCGAAAATAACGCATCCGTCAACATTTAGTGCACTTTTGAGATCACTCATTTACGTCCCCTCAAAAACGTCCCCCTAAATTGAACCCACGCCAGCGGATAAGGGTGTCCGTTTTTGCCCCGTCGGGCTAGGCGTGGATAACTCGAATTATGCGCGCAGTGGAAGCACTTCTGCACCTTGCTTGATCTTGTCCAGATAATCCGCCCATTGCTGCATCATGGCCCGGCGTTCGTCGAGATATTCAGCAAAATTATAGGCCGCACGGCTGGCATTTTTCTCAACGTGCGCCAGTTGCATTTCGATCACGTCGCGGTGAATTTCCCATTTGGTTTTGTTTTCGTTCAGCATCGTAGATGCCGCTGATCTAAAACCGTGCCCGGTCATTGTTCCTGTGTAACCCATGCGCCCCAGCGAACGCAAAATAATGGCTTTGCTGGCTGGCTTGAGCGGATCGTTGCGGTTTGGGAATACATGCTCTCTATCGCCTGAGAGCTTGGCTAGTTCTCCGAATACGGCCACGGCTTGCCTGGATAGGGGGACAAGGTGAGGGCGCCGCATCTTCATACGCTCCGCAGGGATAAGCCACTCGCCCCGCTCTAAATCGATTTCCTCCCATCTGGCCTCGATCAGTTCTGCCGTGCGTGTGAAGGTTAGCGCCATCAGTTGCAAGGCATGCGTGGTTAACGGGCTGCCTTGATAGCCGTCAATATCGCGTAGCAACTTAGGAAAGCCGCCCTTATCGATAGTTGTGTAGTGGGTGCGCTTGGGTTTTTTTAGTGCGCCGCGTAATTCTGTGGCGGGGTTTCTGTTGCATCGATCTGTTGCAATGGCATAGCGGAAAACTGCGCTGCAGCGCTGCAGCACTCGCCCGGAAATTTCCAATGCCCCGCGCTTTTCAATGGCTCGGATGGCTGCCAGTAGTTCAGATGGGGTGATTTCCGCGATAGGGCGGTTGCCAAGGGAGGGGAAGGCATCTTGCTCTAAAGTGCGCAGCGTTAGCGCCTTATGGCCTTCTGTCCAATTGTTTGAGCGATTCTCTGTCCATTCGCGGGCGACCGCTTCAAAGGTATTTGCGGCCCCAATTTTGGCCAGTCGTTTTTGGGTCTGTTTGACCGCGCCCGGATCGGTGCCGTTGGCAATCAGCTTGCGGGCCTGTTCGCGCCGCTCTCTGGCATCGGCTAGGGTTATATCAGGATATACGCCCAAGGCGAGCCGCTTTTCCTTGCCCGCGATTCGATATTTGAGCCGCCAATACTTTGAACCGTTCGGCATCACTTCCAAGTACATGCCGCCGCCATCTGCCATCTTGTAAGACTTGGCTTCGGGCTTGGCTTTCCGCACTGCAACATCGTTTAGTTTCATGGCCGGTCACCTCCGCTGGGGGCATAAATGCAAGGTAAAAGTGCTGATGCCCCAGATTGTGCCCCCATGTGGGGGCATATTGCAATAGACGCGATTGGATGGTGTGATACTCTAAACTAGCTAACGTGCCGCTGCTTATTGGGATTTATGGGTGGGATTGGACGAGGGAATACTGGTATTTGGTGTCCCCGACAGGAATCGAACCTGTAATTGACCCTTAGGAGGGGCCGGTTATATCCATTTAACTACGAGGACGTGAGCGAATCGTTCAGAATCGGGCGCATTCTAACGTAAAATCCGTTCCGCAATTATCCGAAGACGTGGGGAGCACCATGAAATGGCTGATTCTGCTCGGTTTGCTTGCTTCATTGTCGTTATTGGTGAGCCAGATGGCGCGCGCGGCGGAGTTGCCCAGGGTGGGCGACGCCGCGCCCGACTTCCAACTGCCCGACCAGGACGGAGTCAGACATAGCCTCGCGGATTTTGCGGGTAAATGGCTGGTGCTGTATTTCTATCCCAGGGACGATACGCCCGGCTGCACGCAGGAGGCATGCGCCTTCCGCGACGATCTGCACAAACTGACGGCCCTGGGTGCCCAGGTGGTGGGCATCAGTGTGGATGGCGGCGCCAGCCATGCAGAGTTTGCCAGGAAATTCCACCTGCCGTTTCCGTTGCTGGCGGACACCTCCGCCGAGGTGGCGGCGCGTTACGGCGCCTTGATGAACCTGTGGCTGTTCAAGTTCGCGAAGCGCTACACATTCCTGATCGATCCGCAGGGCAGGATCGCGAAAGTGTATTTGAAGGTCGAGACCTCCAGGCACTCGACCGAGATCATTGAAGATTTACGGCAGCTTGCTGCGAAAGAGAAGTGATGAAGCATCAGAACTTGAATATATTTGCCGCGTGGTTCTTCATGTTCCAGACGCTGGCCATGGGATGGGTGGCAGCCGCGGGAAATGCATTGCTGGGGACGCTGGGAGCACCCGTTCCGGAAGGCAGTGTGCCCGGGCGCATCGTGGGCGCATTGCTGTTGTTGCTGTTCATTTACCTGGCCTGGCACTTCATGCGCGGCTTGCCGCCGCAGGGCAAGGCGGAGGGCAACGGTTACAGGCTCGGGCACCGCGTCGTGCTGGCCGGAAACATATTGGCGGGCATGCTGTTCGCGTTCCAGTTCTTCGAGTACGCTATCGAGGGATACAACACGCATCTGGTACTGAACACGTTCACCACGGCGTTTGGCTACTTTGCGATGGGTTGCTTCGCCATCGGCTTCTCGCTGCTCTATCAATCCACCCTGCCACAAGAAAAGAAGAATTAAATGCCGTATATCACGCTGGATAAGGCCTCGCTGGCCTTCGGTCATGTCGCATTGCTGGATCATGTTGATTTTCAACTCGACGAGGGCGAACGCGTCGGCCTGATCGGGCGCAATGGCGGCGGCAAGTCCAGTCTGCTGAAGGTGCTGGCAGGCCAGGCGACGCTCGACGACGGCACCCTGTGGCGTGCCCCCACGTCGCGCATCTGTTACGTGAGCCAGGAACCGGTGCTGCATGCGGAGGCCACGGTGTTCGACGAAGTGGCGCGCGGGCTGGGCGAGTTGCACCAACTCATCACCGATTACCATCATCTTTCGCATCAACTGGCCGAGCCGGATGCCGATTTCGACAAGTTGCTGGAAGAAATGCAGCCGCTGCAAACCAGGCTGGAAGCGCAGAACGGCTGGGCGGTGCAAGCGCGCATCGAGACCGCTATCCAGCGCCTGGAACTCGATCCGGAAGCGCTGGTGGGCTCGCTGTCCGGCGGTGTGCGCAAACGCGTGGCGCTGGCCCAGGCGCTGGTGGCCGAGCCGGAAGTGCTCATCCTCGATGAGCCGACCAACCACCTGGATTTCGCCTCCATCGAATGGCTGGAAGGACTGCTGACGAATTTCCGCGGCAGCGTCCTGCTGGTCACGCATGACCGGCGTTTCCTCGATAACGTTGCGACCCGTATCGTCGAACTGGATCGCGGCAAGCTGGCGAGCTTTCCCGGCAATTTTGCGGCGTATCAGAAGATCAAGGAACGCATGCTGGCGGACGAGGCGGTGGTGAACGCGAAGTTCGACAAGGTGCTGGCGCAGG
Source organism: uncultured Pseudomonadota bacterium (assembly GCA_963725375.1). Classification (GTDB taxonomy): domain Bacteria; phylum Pseudomonadota; class Gammaproteobacteria; order Burkholderiales; family Gallionellaceae; genus Sideroxyarcus. Next base: position 11,389 of record CAVRYQ010000054.1, read on the forward strand.
AAGAGGTGTGGATACGCCAGGGCGTGAAGGCCCGGCGCACGCGCAACGAAGGCCGCGTGCTGCGGCTCGAGGCATTGCGCCTGGAACGTACTGCGCGGCGCGAGAAACTGGGCAAGGTCGAGATGAACCTGGATAGCGGCGACCGCTCAGGCAAGCTGGTCGCGGAACTTGAACACGTGTGCAAGTCCTACGGCGACAGAAAGATCATCAATGATTTCTCCTGCCGCATCCAGCGCGGCGACAAGATCGGTTTGCTGGGTCCCAACGGCGCGGGCAAGAGCACGCTGCTCAAAATCATTTTGGGCGAACAGGCGCCGGACAGCGGCGACGTGAAGCTGGGTACCAAGTTGAGCGTGGCCTACTTCGACCAGTTGCGCGCGCAGCTCGATGACAATGCCACGCTGGCGGACACCATCAGCCAGGGGTCGGATTTCATCGAGATCGGCGGCGCGAAGAAGCATGTCATCAGTTATCTGGGCGATTTCCTGTTTGCGCCGGAGCGGGCGCGCTCGCCGGTCAAATCGCTGAGCGGAGGCGAGCGCAACCGCCTGCTGCTGGCGCGCCTGTTTACGCGGCCCAGCAACGTGCTGGTGCTGGACGAGCCGACCAACGACCTCGATATCGAAACACTGGAGTTGCTGGAAGAACTGCTGGCGCAATACGACGGCACACTGTTCCTGGTCAGCCATGACCGCGCCTTCCTTGATAACGTGGTGACGCAGGTGATCGCCTTCGAGGGCGATGGCAAGCTGATGGAATACGTCGGAGGCTACGAGGATTGGGTGCGCGTGAAGAAATTTGAGGCCGCCAAAAAATCACCTGCCACGGTGCCGCCGTCGAAATCTGCAGCCAAAGTCGCCGCGGAGAAGCACAGAGCCACCACCAAGCTTGGCTCCCGGGAGCAACGCGAACTGGATGAGATCCCGCAGCGCATCGAAGCATTGGAACGCGAGCAGGAAAAGATTACCGCCGCCCAGAGGGGCGGCGCGCTTTTCCGCGATAATCCTGCGCACGCCAAACAGCTGCAGCAGCGTGCGACGGAGATCGAAAACGAACTGTTGCAATTGATGGCGCGCTGGGAGGAGCTGGAGAGCAGATAGGGGGCCGTCCGGAAGTCGGGGCGGGTCAATGAGCCTTGTTGTGTTCGGCATTCCATTTCCGCACCGCTTCCAGCGTGTACGCGACGTGCTTGTCCGGATTCATGTCCGCATATGAAAAAATGATCTTGCCGTCGGGAGAGATGACGTAGGAAACCCGGTTTGCATATTCCGGCCTGGCGGCCAGTATCGCATCGTAGGATTTCATGATGCCCTGATCCGGATCGGCCGCCACCGGAAATTTTTCCCGGCATTCGCTCACAGAAAACCTGTTCAGCTTCTCGATATCATCATGAGAGACGCCGATCACCGTCGCGCCCAGCGCCTGATATTTTTCGATCGCATCGGCAAAATCGTGCGCTTCTATAGTGCAGCCTTTCGTGAACGCGGCGGGATAGAAATAGAGCACTACCGGTCCCTTTTTGAGCGCATCGTATAGCGAGTACGAGAATACCTTGCCGCCCAGCGATGCCTGGGTGACAAAGCCCGGCGCGATCGCGCCGGTGTCGAGCGCCGCGTATGTGGGCAGTGAAAACGACAGCGCCAAAAGCGCAAGAGAAAATCGGTTCTTCATTGCAAACCTCCTTCTGTTTTGGTGGGCTGAAGAAGCCCGGAGTAGCGCCGGGGCAGGGAAGATTGATCGGGGCCGGTCGTTCGACTGCCAGGGGACGAAGACTCTGGAGTGCGTAAAAAGTAACGCAAATTCATGGCTGCCGCAATACCCAAGCCAATCCGGTCAGCGCGCCAAACAGGATCGCGATGTGCGCCCAGGCCCATAGCTTGTATCGGAGTTCAAGTTTATCCTGGTCCAGATTGCTGATGAGGAACAGCCGTCCATCGCGCGGTTTCAGCACGAAGTTGACATCCGGCGCGGCGCGGGCCTGCCCCAGTCGCTTTTCTGCTTCGCGCCTGGCTGCCGAACGCGCCAGCGCCCATTCCTGCATGTCCAGCACGCCGTTGTTGTCCAGATCGAAGCGCTTGAGCAGATCGGCGTTGTTCATTTTCCATTCGGACAGGACCTGTTTCACGAGTTCGTCCTGTGTGAGCGTCGTGCTGCTGCCGCCTTCAGTCTTGAATTCGCCGATGACGTAGATGCAGTCGTCCTCGATAAGTTTCCATTCGGTGTAGCGGTAGTGGCCATCTGTCCATACGTCGCGATGCCTGGTGACGATCTCAGCCTGGTCCGGGTCGACGATGCAGTCGCCGCTCTCGTCTCGCAGCACAAAGTAGTCGCTGCTCTGGCCTGTCTCCCGCGTATTCCACTCGTCCTTCACGCCGTGCTCTTCCACCTTCCATCGATACCACAGGCACGGCAGCACGCGCAATTTGCTGATAAGCGGGGTGGCACCCGACTTGCCGCGCCCGATCAGTTCCACATAGCCTTGTGCGGCAGAGCCGATGCGCGACGTGGGCGTGCTGCTGATTGAACGCAGGCGGTACAGCGTTGACTGCCAAGCGAACAGGCTGACGACGACCATGCCGCCCAGGCACCAGAGCCATCCCGTATGCGAATGCAGTTCGAGGCCAACGAACAACAGCAGAAGTTGTCCGCCCGAAATGATGAATTGCGTGAACTCGCTGCGGAACTTCGTCAGCATTGTCGTCCGCTTCCGGTTACGCGCAACCGGGGACTGGTCAGAACCGGAAGCCCAGTTTCATGCTGATCGACTGGATGCCGCCGGTTCTGTCCACTTCGGCAGCCAGATTGCTGAACCCGAGGTTCAGGTTGGCACCCGCGAATACTTTGCCCTGGGTGAATGATTGCGACAAGGCAACACCGCCGGCACCTGCGACATTCGCGGAACTGCTTACCCAGACCGCGCCGACGCCGGCATAGGGAGTGAACATGGCGAAGCCCTTGGAGATGGAAATGTCCAGCCCTTTGGTGTCCAGCGAGAGCTGGTCGACTCCGCCCAGTCGCGTGTAGGAACCGCGAATGGCGACTGCCGGTTCGGCCAGGCCGCCGTCCAGAATGGCATAGCGTATTTCACCGCCGTAAAGCGAGATATTGGTGGTGGGTATCCTGGAATAGAAAGCCGCTACATCGATGCCGAAAGGCAGACCCTTGTCGATGTGGAGCTTGGGTATATACAGCTCGCTGACCGAGCTTCCGCCGTTGGTGGCTTTGCTCCAGATTTGCGAACTCTTGGACATGTCGGTCTGCGTGACTTCGATGCCCATGTCGAATCCTGTGACACCCAGCGGCGCCGCAGGCGTGACGGGCTTGTAGCTCAAGGCGGCGCCGAGGTCTTCGGAGAGCGCGCTGAAGTCGGATTGACTCAGATTTTGCAGTGTGGAAATTGTGGCGGCCATCGCGGGTTGTGCGATTCCCAGCATGCAGAGCAATGCGAGCAGTTTCTTCATGAGTGGTGTCCCTTTTTGATTTATGAATTGATATTTATTGTGCGGCCTCAGTTGAATAGTGACTTCATGTCCACATCCGCCTTCTCGGCTGAGGAGAATTCCAGCAACGGTTTTGCAGTATAGGCGACCATGTTGGCGATCAATGCGCCGGGAAATTGTTCGATGCCGACGTTGTAGATGTTCACGGTATCGTTGTACAGCTCGCGCCGGTCGGCGATGCCGCTCTCCAGGCCGGTGATGCGGTTCTGCAACTGCATGAAATTCTGGTCGGTCTTCAGGTCGGGATAGGCTTCGGCCACGGCGAACAGGCCGCCAAGACTGGCGCGCAGCGCACCTTCGGCTTTGCCCAGCGCCTCGACATCCTGGCCTTCGCGCGCCGCATGCACCTGCGAACGTGCTTCGATGACCCGTTGCAGCGTTTCCTGCTCGAACTGTTTGTATTGTTTGCACACTTCGACCAGCTTGGGCAGTTCATCGTGGCGCTGCTTGAGCAGCACGTCGATGTTTGCCCACGCCTTGGAGACCCCGTGCTTGAGACTGACCAGGTTGTTGTACAGACTGACGCCGTAAATCAGCGCGACGACACAGACGCCCAGCAGGATAAGCGTGATACTCATGGTGGTGTTCCTTGCGCAGGTTGGAAGACGCGGCGAATCATAAATCAAACGCCGCGCCGGCGCACAGGATTGCTTCAGGATTTACTGGGCAAAAAAGTCCTTCACTTTACCCATCCACGACTTGGCACGCGGATTGTGGCGTCCGGCATCCTGCTGGCTGATCGCCTCGAATTCGCGCAACAATTCCTTCTGGCGTTCGGTCAGGTTGGCCGGTGTTTCCACGACCACATGGCAATGCAGGTCGCCATAGGCATGTGTGCGCATGCCCTTGATGCCCTTGCCGCGCAAACGGAATTGCTTGCCGCTTTGCGTTTCGGCCGGGATCTTGATACTGGCCTTGCCATCCAGGGTAGGTATCTCGATTTCGCCTCCCAACGCCGCCGTGGCGAAGCTGATCGGCATTTCGCAATGCAGGTCATCGCCGTCGCGCTGGAATACGCTGTGCTGCTTGATGTGGATTTCCACGTACAGGTCCCCGTGCGGCGCGCCGTGGCTCCCGGCTTCGCCATGGCCGCTGTGACGCAGGCGCATGCCGCTGTCGATACCGGCCGGTATCTTGATTTCCAGAGTTTTTTGCTTTTTCACGCGGCCAGTGCCTTGACAGTCTTTGCACGGTGAGCTGATTTGTTTACCGCTGCCATGGCAACGCGGGCAGGTCTGCTGCACCGAGAAGAAGCCCTGTTGCATGCGCACCTGACCGTGACCTGCACAGGTCTGGCAAGTGGTGGCGCTGGTGCCAGGTTTGGCGCCAGAGCCGCTGCAGGTCTCGCACTCTTCCATGACGGGAATGCGGATCTGCTTCTCGGTACCGCGCGCGGCCTCCTCCAATGTGATCTCCATATTGTAACGCAGGTCGGCACCGCGATGCGCCTGGCTGCGCCCACCGCGCCCGCCGCCGAAGATGTCGCCGAAGATGTCGCCGAAATCGAAGCCCGCGCCGCCGCCAGCGCCGAACGGATTGCCGCCGCCCATGCCGCCGGCTTCAAAGGCTGAGTGGCCGTACTGGTCGTAGGCGGCACGCTTTTGCCCGTCTGACAGGGTCTCGTAGGCTTCCTTGGCTTCCTTGAATTGCTCCTCCGCTTTCGGATTGTCCGGGTTACGGTCTGGATGGTGCTTCATCGCCAGCTTGCGATAGGCCTTCTTGATGTCTTCCTCCGATGCGTCGCGGTTGACGCCGAGGACTTCGTAATAGTCTCTTTTGGACATAGGAAATAGTTGGTTGTCGTTAGAACCTAGGTTGGATCAGCGGGTTTATCGCGCAACCCAACAAAACAAATATCCAACACCGATGCCAAGCGAGCTGCATCTGCACTGGATTTTGTTGGGTTACGGCGCAAGCAACGCGCCTAACCCAACCTACAAAACACTTTTTGCCACAGAGAACACAGAGGCCACAGAGAAATTTGTTACATACTCCACGTTCTCTGTGGCTAATAGGTTTTACTTCTTGTCCTTCACCTCGGTGAACTCGGCATCCACCACGTCGGCTTCATCCGCCTTGGCTTCATTGTGGGGAGCGCCGCCGCCCTGGGTTGACTGAGCCTTGGCCTGTTCGGCGGCATACATCTTCTCGCCCAGCTTTTGTGCGGCTGTGGCCAGCGCTTCAGACTTGGCGTCAATGGCGGACTTGTCGTCGCCCTTCACGACGGCTTCGGCATCCTTCAATGCGCTCTCGACGGCCGATTTTTCATCCGCAGACAATTGCTCGCCGTATTCCTTCATCGACTTGTTGGTGGAGTGGATCAGCGCGTCCAGCTGGTTGCGCGAGGTCACCAGTTCCATCGCCTTCTTGTCCTCGTCGGCGTGCGCTTCGGCATCGGCCACCATGCGGTTGATCTCTTCTTCGGAAAGACCCGAGCTCGCCTTAATGGTGATGTTGGCTTCCTTGTTGGTGGCCTTGTCCTTGGCGCTCACGTGCAGGATGCCGTTGGCGTCGATGTTGAAGGTCACTTCGATCTGCGGCATGCCGCGGGGTGCCGGCGGAATGTCGGACAGGTTGAACTGGCCCAGACTCTTGTTGCCCGAGGACATCTCGCGCTCGCCCTGCAGCACGTGGATCGTTACCGCGGACTGGTTGTCGTCGGCAGTGGAGAACACTTGCGACGCCTTGGTCGGGATCGTGGTGTTCTTCTTGATGAGCTTGGTCATCACGCCACCCATGGTCTCGATGCCCAGGGACAACGGGGTCACGTCCAGCAGCAGCACGTCCTTCACTTCGCCTTGCAGCACGCCGCCCTGGATCGCAGCACCTACCGCCACGGCTTCATCCGGGTTCACGTCCTTGCGCGCTTCCTTGCCGAAGAATTCCTTCACCTTCTCCTGCACCTTGGGCATGCGCGTCTGGCCGCCGACCAGAATCACGTCGGCGATGTCGGCGTTGGAAACGCCCGCATCCTTCATCGCGATCTTGCACGGCTCGATGGTGCGCGCGATCAGGTCTTCCACCAGGCTTTCCAGCTTCGCGCGAGTGATCTTCACGGCCAGGTGTTTCGGGCCGGTCGCGTCTGCCGTGATGTAAGGCAGGTTCACTTCGGTCTGCTGCGCCGACGACAGCTCGATCTTGGCCTTTTCCGCCGCATCCTTCAGGCGCTGCAAGGCCAGCATGTCCTTCTTCAGGTCGACGCCGCTTTCCTTCTTGAACTCGTCGATCAGGTAGTCGATCACGCGCATGTCGAAGTCCTCGCCGCCGAGGAAGGTGTCGCCGTTGGTGGACAGCACTTCGAACTGGTGCTCGCCGTCGATCTCGGCAATGTCGATGATGGAAATGTCGAAGGTGCCGCCGCCGAGGTCATACACCGCGATCTTGCGGTCGCCTTCCTGCTTGTCCAGGCCGAAGGCCAGCGCGGCCGCGGTCGGCTCGTTGATGATGCGCTTCACTTCCAGGCCGGCGATGCGACCGGCATCCTTGGTGGCCTGGCGCTGCGAGTCGTTGAAGTAGGCCGGAACGGTGATGACGGCCTCGGTGACGGGCTCACCCAGGTAGTCCTCGGCGGTCTTCTTCATCTTGGCCAACACTTGCGCGGAGATCTCCGGTGCGGAGATTTCCTTGTCGCGCACCTTCACCCAGGCGTCGCCGTTCTTGGCCTTGACGATGGTGTAGGGCACCATGTTGATGTCTTTCTGTACCATCGGCTCCTCGAAACGACGGCCGATCAGGCGCTTCACGCCGTACAGGGTATTCTTGGGATTGGTCACGGCCTGACGCTTCGCCGGCGCGCCCACCAGCACTTCACCGTCTTCCATGTAGGCGATGATGGACGGGGTGGTACGAGCGCCCTCGGCGTTCTCGATCACCTTGGTCTTGCCGTTTTCCATGATGGCCACGCAGGAGTTCGTCGTGCCCAGGTCAATGCCGATAATCTTTCCCATGATGCTTTCCTTTCAGTTGAATTCGTCAGTGTTGAATACTTTTGTTGCCTTGCCGCCTAACATCAGGGCGGCATTCGATATTTCAAGTGTTCCCTCATCCCAACCCTTCTCCCGGAGGGAGAAGGACTTGAAATCCCTCGCCCTCTGGGAGGGGGATGATGCTTTCAGTCCTTCCCCTTCGCCACCATGACCAGCGCGGGGCGCAGTACGCGGTCGTTCAGGCTGTAGCCTTTCTGCATCACATTAACCACGGTATTGGCCGGCTGCTCGCTGTCCAGCATGCCGATGGCTTGATGCTTGTGCGGGTCCAGCTTTTCGCCGACCGGGTTGATTTCCTTGATGTTGAACTTGTCGAACACGCTGGAAAGCTGTTTCAGCGTCAGTTCCATGCCGTTCTTGAAACTCTCGATGTTCTCGGTCTGCACGGCCATGCCGGCTTCGAGACTATCCTTTACAGCCAGCATCTCGCTGGAGAAGCGCTCCACGGCGAACTTTTGCGCCTTGCTCACGTCCTCAACGGAGCGGCGGCGGATATTCTCGCCTTCGGCCTTGGCATACATCCAGGCATCATAGTGTTCCTGCGCCTTGAGTTCGGCGGCCTTGAGCATCTCTTCGAGGCTGGGCACCTTGTCGGTGGTTTGTTCCGGCTGCGTTTCGGGGCTCGTTGCGCTTGCCTGTTGCTCGACCTGCTGGGTATTTTCGTCCTGTGCCATGTTGCTCTCCTGATTTCGACTGGTGGGTAATTGGGGCGGGGTTTCCGATTTCAAGAGCCGGGCCTGAAAATATTTCCGGCATGAGATAATGCGTGCCGTTTGCCAGCCGTTTCGACATGTCCAACTCCAGGAATTACCACTGGCGCATTGCCGGTTTCTATTTTTTTTACTACGCCTTCGTGGGGATGTTCTCTCCCTACTGGAGCTTGTATCTCAAATCCATCCATTTTGATGCCATCGAAATATCCGTCCTGATGTCGATACAGCCGGTGATGCGCATGTTTGCGCCCGGAATATGGGGCTGGCTGGCCGATCATTCGGGGAAGCGACTGCTGGTGGTGCAAGCGGCGGCTTCATTGAGCGCGCTGTTCTATCTCGGCGTGTTCGCCACCACCAGTTTCCGGGGCATGTTCTTGGTGCTGGCGCTGATGAGTTTTTTCTGGAGCGCGTCCATGCCGCTGGTGGAGGCGACCACGCTGACCTACCTTGGCAAGAACACCGCGCATTACGGGCGCATCCGCTCGTGGGGGTCGATCGGTTTCATCCTGACGGTGGTGGGATTGGGTTTCGCCTTTGACTATATCGCCATCGCATGGCTGTTGTGGGCGGGGTTGGCATGCGAGCTCGGCATTCTGGTGTTTGCGCGCCAGTTACCCGGGACCGAAGTGCCGGCACATCATACCGATCACCAGCCCATCCGCAGGATCGTGTCGCAGCCGCGCGTGCTGGCGTTGTTCGGCGCGTGCTTCCTGATGTCGGTTGCGCATGGTCCGTACTACACCTTCTATTCCATCTATCTGGTCGAACACGGTTACTCCAAGAGCGCTGTTGGCGGGCTGTGGGCATTGGGCGTGATTTGCGAAATCGGCGTTTTCTTCCTGATGCCCGCACTGGTGCGCCGTTTCGGCTTTACGCGCATCCTGCTGGCGAGCTTTGCTGCTGCGGTACTGCGTTTCCTTTTGATCGGCTGGGCCGTGGATTGGATAGCGCTGCTGCTGTTTGCGCAAATGTTGCATGCGTTCACCTTCGGCGCGTACCACGCCAGCGCGTTGGGTCTGGTGCACCAGTTCTTTCAGGGGAAGCACCAATCCAGAGGGCAGACGCTTTATGGCAGCATCTCCTATGGCGCGGGCGGCATGCTGGGCGGGCTGGCGAGCGGCCCGATCTGGCAGCACTGGGGCGCGTCGGTTCTGTATTCCTGCAGTGCCGGGGCTGCGCTGTTGGGTTTAATCTTGATGTGGTGGAAGCTGCGCCACATCGCGCTGAGCAACGTTGAACTCTGATCAAAGCGGCAGTGCAGTCTTGTCGACCACCCGGCGCAAGATAAAGCTGGAATGAACGCCGGTGACGCCCTCTATGCGGGTGATGCGGTTGAGCAGCAGTTCCTGGTAGGCATCCATGTCCTTCACCGCCACCTTGAGCTGGTAATCGGCGTCCTGTCCCGTGATCAGCAGGCATTCCAGTACGTCCGGGATTTCCACCACTTTTGCCTCGAAGTTGCCCAGCCGTTCCGGCGTGTGCTTATCCATGGAGATCAGGATCAGGGCCATGAGCGACAGCCCGAGCTTTTTTGCATCCAGCATGGCGCGATAGCCGGTGATCAGGCCGGATTCTTCCAGTGCATGCAATCGGCGCAGGCAGGGGGACGGCGTGAGGCTGATGCGGTCGGCCAAGTCTTGGTTGCTGATGCGCCCATCCTCCTGCAATACCCGCAAAATCTGTAAATCGTAGGTGTCGAGCTGCATAATATTCCTTTGTATGTAGATAATATGGCATATATTTACAATAATAGCGCATTTAATCGCAATATAATTGCCTAAAAAATTGTTTTGTTGGATAAATACGCAAGCGTCTGCTGGCGGTAAGCCCTTAAGATTCCCTTCGCTGGATTCTTAATCAATTACCCAAGGAGACTCCGCCATGTTGCGATATCCCGAAATCAAGTACCGGCCATTTCCGCCCGTCGATCTTGCCGACCGTCAATGGCCGGATCGCGCCATCATCCAGGCGCCGATCTGGATGAGCACCGATCTGCGCGACGGCAATCAGTCATTGTTTGAGCCGATGAATGGCGAACGCAAGATGCGCATGTTCCGCATGCTCTGCGACCTCGGCGTCAAGGAAATCGAAGTCGCGTTCCCTTCGGCTTCCGCCACCGACTTCAATTTCGTGCGCGAACTGATCGAGGGCGGTCATATCCCGGACGATGTCACCATCGAAGTGCTGACCCAGGCGCGCGAGCATCTGATCCGGCGTACCATGGAATCCCTCAAGGGGGCGCGCAGGGCGATCGTGCATGTCTACAACCCGATCTCGAAGCCGTTCCGCGACATTGTTTTCGGGATGAGCAAGGTGGAGGTTGTCGGCATGGCCGTGTCCGCCGTGAAGCTGGTGCGGGAGTTGGCGGTCGAACAGCCGGAAACGGAATGGGTGCTCGAGTACAGCCCGGAAACCTTTACTGCAGCCGAGCTCGATTTTTCCCTTGAGATCTGCGATGCCGTGACCGCGGCCTGGAGCGCGACGCCAGACAACAAGGTGATCATCAATCTTCCCGCCACCGTCGAGGTGGCTACGCCCAACGTCTATGCGGACCAGATCGAGTGGATGCATCGTCGTCTTGCGCGGCGCGACAGCATCGTCCTTAGTTTGCATACGCACAACGACCGGGGCACGGCCGTGGCATCTGCCGAGCTGGGCCTGATGGCGGGTGCGGATCGCATCGAAGGGTGTCTTTTTGGCAATGGGGAGCGTACCGGCAACGTGGACATCGTGACACTGGCCTTGAACCTCTACACGCAGGGCATCGCGCCCGGACTGGATTTTTCCGATATCAACGCAGTCGCACGCACGGTCGAATATTGCAACCAGTTGCCCATACATCCGCGCCATCCTTATGTCGGCGATCTGGTCTTCACGGCCTTTTCCGGATCGCACCAGGATGCGATAAAAAAGGGCTTTGCTGTCCAGCAGGCGGGGGCACTCTGGAGCGTGCCCTACCTTCCCGTTGATCCGAAGGATGTCGGGCGGAGTTACGATTCGGTGATCCGCGTCAATAGCCAGTCCGGGAAGGGGGGTATTGCCTACTTGCTGGAGGCGGAATACGGGGTTGTCATGCCGCGCCGCCTGCAGGTCGCGTTCTCCGGCGTCGTGCAAGCGCATGCCGACACCCACGGCGGGGAGATCAGTGCCGCGCAGATATGGCAATTGTTCGCGGCGACCTATCTCGATAACCCGGGGCCGGTGTGCTATCGGGAGCATCATTTGTTCGAACATGGCAATGCACAGGGCATCCGCTTGAACGTCGAAATTCGCGGCACGCCGCATCTGCTCGCGGGTGAGGGAAATGGGCCCGTTGATGCGGCAGTCCATGCCCTGCAGGGTGCGGGAATCAACATTCAGGTGCGCAGCTTTGAGGAGCGCTCGACAGGCGCCAGCGGCGAGGCGGGCGATGCGCGAGCATGCGCATTCGTCGAAATAGCAAGCTCGGAGACGGGGGCGGAATGTTATGGCGTGGGCCTGGACGCGAATATCGTCACGGCTTCCATCAAGGCGTTGTTAAGCGGCATCAACCGGGCTGAGGCAACATTGCACATACACACGCAGAAGCAGGCGGCGTAGCGCCTCGGGCGGAATTGAAGCTCCGGTTGCCGATATTTTCCTGATTTTCCCGGCGATCATTCATCGCCTGTGTTTTGATCGATTTCCATTTCCGGAGTGCAGGCCCGGTTTGGGATGGCGCGGCGGCTGTGGCATAATTGCAAGTCAAATCTGAGGTGTGGAAATGAGCGCAAAAACGTTATACGACAAACTCTGGGACAGTCACGTGGTGCGGCAGGAAGCCGACGGCACTGCGTTGCTGTACATCGACCGCCATCTGGTGCATGAAGTGACCAGCCCGCAGGCCTTTGAAGGCCTGAAGCTGGCGCAGCGCAAGTTGTGGCGCACCTCATCCGTCCTCGCAGTCGCCGATCACAACGTGCCGACCACGAATCGTGCGGCTGGCATCGCCGATCCGGTCTCGCGCCTGCAGGTGGAGACGCTGGATGCCAATTGTGCCGAATTCGACGTGACCGAATTCAGGATGAACGACGCGCGCCAAGGCATCGTGCATGTGATCGGACCCGAACAGGGTGCCACCTTGCCGGGCATGACAGTGGTATGCGGCGACTCGCACACCAGCACGCACGGTGCGTTCGCCGCGCTGGCCCACGGCATCGGCACTTCCGAGGTGGAGCATGTGATGGCGACGCAATGCCTGGTCGCGAAGAAATCGAAAGCCATGCTGGTCAGGGTGGAAGGCGCGCTTGGTGCAGGCGTGACCGCCAAGGACATTGCGCTCGCGGTGATCGGCAGGATCGGCACCGCAGGTGGCACGGGTTATGCCATCGAATTTGCGGGCAGCGCAATCCGTGCGCTGAGCATGGAAGGTCGCATGACATTGTGCAACATGGCCATCGAGGCAGGCGCCAGGGCCGGCATGGTTGCGGCGGATGACACCACCTTTGCCTATATCAAGGGTCGCCCCTTTGCGCCGCAGGCTGAACAATGGGACAAGGCGGTAGCGTATTGGCGCACTTTGCACTCCGATGCGGGCGCCCGGTTCGATGCTTTGGTGGAGCTGGATGCGGACGGCATTCGCCCGCAGGTGACCTGGGGAACTTCGCCCGAAATGGTGACGTCCATCGACGGGTGCGTGCCGGATCCGTCCGGAATTTCCGATGCGGTGAAGCGCGGTGACTGGGAACGTGCGCTGGCCTACATGGACCTGAAAGCCAATACGCCGATCGGCGAGATCCGCATCGACAAGGTGTTCATCGGTTCCTGCACCAACGGTCGCATTGAGGATATGCGCGCGGCTGCAGCGGTGGCCAAAGGCAGGAAAGTTGCGGCGGGCGTGAAGCTGGCACTGGTGGTTCCGGGTTCGGGCCTGGTGAAGGCGCAGGCGGAAAAGGAAGGCTTGGACAAGGTGTTCATTGAAGCCGGCTTCGAGTGGCGCGACCCGGGATGTTCGATGTGCCTGGCGATGAACGATGACCGGCTTTCTCCCGGCGAACGTTGCGCGGCAACCTCCAATCGCAATTTTGAAGGTCGCCAGGGGCAGGGTGGCCGCACACATCTGGTCAGCCCGGCGATGGCGGCAGCGGCGGCGATTGCGGGACATTTCATTGATGTGAGCAAGGAGTGAGCCATGAAACGCATATTCATGTTGCTGGCGTTGTTGATGATGGTGTCGCTTGTGCAGGCTGAAGAGGAAAAGAGTCTGCCGCGCAAGATCGAAGACAGCGTGAAGAAAGGCGGCGAGGCCGTCGGACGCGGTATCGAGAAGGGGGCGGATGCCACTGTCAAGGGTGTCAAGAAGGCGGGCGAGTGGGTCGGCAAGAAGATGGAACAGGGCGGCGAAAAGTTGCAGAAAGAGAGCAAGTAATGCGCAGATTCGAGTTGCTTGATGGCTTGGTTGTGCCCTTGGACAGGGCCAACGTGGATACCGATGCGATCATCCCGAAACAGTTCCTGAAATCGATCAAGCGCAGCGGTTTCGGTCCGAACGCCTTCGACGAGTGGCGCTACCTCGATCACGGAGAACCCGGGATGGAAACAGCAAACGTCCTTTGAACAAGGACTTTGTGCTGAACCAGCCGCGCTACCGGGGTGCGCAGATATTGCTGGCGCGCGAGAACTTCGGTTGCGGCAGCTCGCGCGAGCACGCGCCGTGGGCGCTGGAGGATTATGGCTTCCGCGTCATCATCGCGCCGAGTTACGCCGATATCTTCTTTCACAACTGTTTCAAGAACGGCCTGTTGCCGATCAAGCTTGAGGCGGCGCAAGTCGATGCGCTGTTCAAGGCCGTCGAGGCCAGCGTCGGATATAAGCTGAAGGTCGACTTGGAGCAACAGGCCATCACTGCGCCCGACGGATCGATGTACAAATTCGAGGTGGATGCGTTTCGCAAGCACTGCCTGCTGAACGGCCTGGATGATATCGGGCTGACCTTGCAGCATGTGGATGACATCAAGGCATACGAAACGAAACATCGCGCCGCGCAACCGTGGCTGTTCGCCTGATTTAATTAACCTGATTGGAATAAAGAGATGAAGATCGCAGTATTGCCGGGTGACGGCATCGGACCGGAGATTGTGGCGCAGGCGGTGAAGGTGCTGGAAGCGTTGCGCAGCGACGGCATGAAGATCGAGATGGAGCATGCGCACATCGGCGGTGCCGGTTATGACGCGGCGCAGGATCCGCTGCCCGCAGCGACGCTGGACCTGGCCAGGGCATCGGACGCGGTACTGCTGGGCGCGGTGGGCGGTTACCAGTACGACAATCTGCCCCGGCCCATGCGCCCGGAGCAGGGTCTGCTGCGCATCCGCAAGGGCCTGGGTTTGTTTGCCAACCTGCGCCCGGCGATGGTGTACCCCGAACTGGTCAACGCCTCCACGTTGCGTCCGGACATCGTTTCCGGCCTCGACATCATGATCCTGCGCGAACTGACCGGCGACATCTACTTCGGCCAGCCGCGCGGCATCCGTACGCTGGAGAATGGCGAACGCCAGGGCTTTGATACCATGCACTACAGCGAGTCGGAAATCCGCCGCGTGGCGCATGCCGGTTTCCGGATTGCGATGAAGCGCAATAGAAAACTGTGTTCGGTGGACAAGGCCAATGTGCTCGACACCAGCATGTTCTGGCGCGAGATCGTGACCGAAGTCGCAAAGGAATATCCGCAAGTGGCGACGTCGCACATGTATGTGGACAATGCGGCCATGCAGTTGGTGCGTGCGCCCAAGCAATTCGACGTGATCCTGACGGGCAATATCTTCGGCGATATCCTGTCGGATGAAGCGTCGATGCTGACCGGTTCCATCGGCATGCTGCCGTCGGCATCGCTGGATTCGGACAACAAGGGGTTGTATGAACCCTGTCACGGTTCCGCGCCGGACATCGCGGGAAAGGACCTGGCGAATCCGCTGGCCACGATACTGTCTGTGGCGATGATGATGCAATACACTTTCGGTCGCACGGACATTGCGCAGCGCATCGAAGCGGCGGTACGCAAGGTGCTGCAGCAGAACCTGCGTACCGGCGACATATACGAAGAGGGCATGAAGAGGGTCGGGTGCAATGCGATGGGGGATGCGGTAGTGGCCGCTTTGTAAAAACAGGTGAAACGTGAGGCGGGAAACGGGAAACGTGGATATTGGGGTCGGGCACGGTTTTTCATTCCACTTTTCCCCTTTCACTTTTGACGATTTGTTGGAGTATTGAAATGAAAGCAGGTTTGATCGGTTGGCGCGGCATGGTGGGTTCGGTACTTATGCAACGCATGCGCGAGGAGAAGGATTTCGATCTGTTCGAAGCGGTGTTCTTCACCACTTCCAATGTCGGTGGCGCAGCGCCGCCCGAAGGACGCGGCGTGCCATTGAAGGATGCGCATGATCTGAACGAACTGAAGGCGATGGATGTCATCATCTCCTGTCAGGGCGGCGACTATACGACTGAAATTTTCCCGAGGTTGCGCGCGTCCGGGTGGCAAGGCTACTGGATCGATGCGGCGTCGACGTTGCGCATGGAAAAGGATGCGGTCATCATCCTCGATCCGGTCAATTTAGACCTGATCCGGAAGTCGCTGGCGAACGGTGGCAGGAATTTCATCGGCGGCAACTGCACCAACAGCATCCTGTTGATGGGCCTTGGCGGTTTGTTCCACGCCGGACTCGTGGAGTGGGTATCGTCCATGACCTATCAAGCGGCCAGTGGTGCGGGAGCGCAGAACATGCGCGAACTGTTGAACCAGATGGGTGTGGCCTATCACTCGGTGGCCGATCTGCTGGCCGATCCGAAGTCGGCCATCCTGGACATCGATCGCCGTCTGGCCGAGACACTGCGTTCGGCCACGATGCCAACCGAGCATTTCGGCACGCCACTTGCGGGCAGCCTGATCCCGTGGATCGACAAGCAGCTTGAAAACGGCCAGTCCAAGGAGGAATGGAAGGGCTGTGCCGAAGTCAACAAGATACTCGGCACAAGCCAGCGCATTCCGGTGGATGGCCTCTGTGTGCGCATCGGGGCGATGCGCTGCCATAGCCTCGCCCTGACGCTCAAACTGAAGAAAGACGTTCCTCTGAGCGAGATCGAAGCGCTCATCAAGGGCGGGAATCCTTGGGTAAAGTTCGTACCGAACGAGCGCGAAATTTCGGTGCGTGAACTGACTCCTGTTGCGGTGACCGGCAAGCTGGACGTGGCTGTCGGGCGCGTGCGCAAGATGGAGTTGGGGCCGGAGTATGTGAGCGCTTTCGTCTGCGGAGACCAGTTGCTGTGGGGGGCCGCGGAACCGTTGCGTCGCATGCTCAGGATCCTGCTGGGCGAGTAGCCAAGTAAGGTAAACCCGGTTTTTAACGGGTGGTTAACGCATAAACTTAATGAAAAAGTGAGCTTGCATCACTAACCCTATGATGTTAATCTGAATAACGTCTGGGACAATAAATAGGGTGGCGGCGTGCTTAAATCAATTCTAAAAGCGTCAGTTTATGTGGCCTGCGTGCTTGGGTCGGGTCTTGCTTGCGCGGCTGGCTTGGGAGGGATCAACGTCACTTCTTCATTGGGGCAACCCCTGAAGGCGGAGATCGAAATTGTATCTGTCGACAAGGCAGACAAATCCGGCATCAACGCCAAGCTGGCTTCTGCGGACGCCTACAAGAATGCGGGTGTCGATTTCCCCTACAACGTACCCAAGATCAAGTTCCAGGTTGAAGAGCGCGCCAATGGCGAACCCTATATCAAGGTGACGACTCTCCAGCCGGTGAACGAGCCGTTCGTCACGCTGCTGGTCGAAATGTCTTGGCCTTCGGGAAAGTTGTTGCGCGAGTATACCTTCCTGCTTGACCCGGTCGATTACAAACCGGCGCAGCCCAAGGCGGAGGAAGTCACGCCGATCGAGCCGATCCTGGCTGTACCCATCGCGGCAGAACCCATCGTGGCCGCATCCGAGCCCGTAGCTGCGCGGCCTGCAGTGGAGACGCCTGCGGTTGTTGCGCCCGCTACCGAGAGCGCCGCCGTACCGGCCAAAATGCCTCTTGCAGGCGTGGCTCCCCCGGCGAGCGCCCCGGTTGAAGCGGCACCCGTTGCGGCGGCGCCAGTCAAACAGGCTGCGCCAGCCCGGCAGGATGCGCTGAGCAAGGAAGAGTCTATCGCCGAAGCCGCGCCCGAACAGGTGGTCGTCAAGCGCGGAGACACGCTGGCCAAGATCGCGGCACAAATCAAGCCTGACAATGTCAGCCTGGAGCGGATGCTTGTCGCGCTGTATCGCGAAAACGCAGGTGTTTTTGATGCGCATAACATGAATCGGATCAGGGCCGGTAAGATACTGAGCGTCCCGCAAAACGACGCAGTGCAGAAGATGCCACAGGCTGATGCGGTGGAAGAGATCCGCGTGCAGGCGGCCGACTGGAATGCCTACCGCCAGAAGCTCGCTGCCGCCCACACGGCGCGAACTGAGAGCGCAGGCACGCAGGAAGCGACCGGCAAAATCAGCACAGCGGTGACCGACAAGGCGGCCGTTTCCAAGGAACCAGCCAAGGAAGTGCTGAAGCTTTCCAAGGGCGAGGCTCCGAATGACAAGGCTGTTGGGGCCGGAAAATCGTCAGCTCAGGAGATGTCCATCGCCAGGGAAGAAGATGCCATCGCGAAGAGCAAGGCATTAAAGGATGCCCAGGAGCGTACTGCGATTCTGGAAAAGAACGTGCAGGACATGAAAAAACTGGCGGAGCTGAAAAAGGAATCCGCGCCTGCGTCAGGGCCCGCCAGCACGGTTACGATGAATACGGCAGCTACGCCGAAACCTGCGAGCAGGGTGGTTCCGGCCAAACCGAGGATCGTGACACCCAAGGTCGTCGAAGAGCCTTCCCTGATAGACCAAATCCTGGAAGAACCACTCTACCTGGGGGCTGGTGCTGCAGTACTGCTGGCGTTGGGCGGATTGGGGATGATGGTTGCGCGGCGTCGCAAGCAGGGTGCCAAGGCGAAGAATTTGCCGGCAACGAAGAAAGGGGAGGATGAAGGAAGTGCAACCGGACGCATGGCGGCACCGATCATGCCTTCGCCCGACACCGGAGACTTTACCAATGTATCTGTCCCGCAAGTTGCCGCAGCGGCCGCGAGCGTTGATTCGGAAGAGGTTGACCCTATAGGAGAAGCTGATCTGTTCCTGACTTTTGGCCGCGACGCGCAAGCGGAGGAAGTGCTCAAGGAAGCCCTCAAGAAGAATCCGAACAACATGCCTGTAAAGCTCAAGCTGCTTTCCATTTATGTGACCCGCAAGGACGCCAACTCCTTCTACAGCTACGCACGCGAGGTCAAGGAATCGGGTGACGAGTCGGCATGGAATCAGGCCGCATCGATGGGCCGCGAGCTGGATCCGGGCAATCCGCTCTATGGCGGCGATGCCGCCGTCGTCCCCGTTGCCGGGAAGAAAATTGAAACGGCGGCACCTGCAGTGGATTTCGATCTAGGCTTCGGCGCTGCGGAACCTGCAGCTGCATCATTCGCCAGCCAAAATACGATCGTCCTCGACACGCCGCAATCACAAGAGGCGACTACCATCATGTCTCCGGATGTCTTGCGCAGCATCACGCAACCGGCGCCCATGGATTTCGACATTACCGGAACCAATCCCGGATCCCCGGCGATGAAACCGGGAAGCCATGAAGCCACGACAGCGCTGAATATGGATGATCTGGTGTTCGATGTGACGGCGACCAACACCAAGGTGGTAGTACCCGCTGCGGTTGCACCGGCAGCGGCGAAGGACGACGGCCTTGCGTTCACGCTCGATTTTCCGCTGGAAGCGCCGGCGAAGACAGCGGTACCTGCCCCTGATCTGGGGTTGGGCGAGATCAACCTGAACATGGACAACTTGAGGCCTTCCTCCGAAACCGGAGCGACCGAAGCAAAGAACGAACAATGGCAGGAGGTGGCTACCAAGCTAGATCTGGCCAAGGCATACCAGGAGATGGGGGACGCCGCCGGTGCGCGCGAGATACTGGAGGAAGTCTTGCGTGACGGCGACGTTCAACAGCGCGAATCCGCACAAACCCTGATGCAGCAACTGTAACGGGCTTGTACGACCTGAACGGCAGCCGGCTTGGCTGCCGTTTTCATTTGGACGATATGAAACTCAAACCACATCCTGCCGTGCAAATTCTTGTTTGGGTGTTGCTGGCCCTGCTGGCGCAACGCGTGCATCCTCTGGTCCTGGTGGGACTGAGCAGTTTTCTGTTTATCCTTGCGCTGCGGTTATGCGCGACGCAATTGTTGCGCTTGCTGCGACGCACGCGCTGGATATTGTTTTCCCTGTTGTTGATTTATGCCTACATCACTCCGGGTACCGCGCTGTGGCCGCCGCTCGGCATCCTCGCGCCGACACGCGAAGGCCTGCTGGACGGGCTGCTGCAACTCGGGCGTCTGCTGAGCGTCCTGTCGGGGTTGGCCATCCTGCTGGAGTTGCTGCCCCAGGCCCAGCTTATAAGCGGCTTGTATACCCTGGCCTATCCGCTGCGCTGGCTGGGTTTGTCGCGCGAGCGCATTGCCGTGCGTCTGGCCCTGACACTGGAATATGCCGAATCGGCCATGCGCGATACGGCGAGCGATTGGAAAAAGACGATCGGGGATGCGCTGCGGCCTGACGCAAGCGGGGTTGAGCACATTGAATTGCGGCAGCAGCCGTTCCGCATCGTCGATGCCCTGATACTGGTGACGGGTGCGGCAGTGCTGGCGGGAATATGGCGATGAGGGTCGCGCTCGGCGTGGAATACGACGGCAGCGGCTATAACGGCTGGCAGAGCCAGCCCGATGTGCCCAACGTGCAGGACGCCCTGCAAACGGCGTTGGGCGGAATCGCAGGCGAGCGCATCTCCGTTTTTGCCGCGGGCCGCACTGATACCGGTGTGCATGCGCTGGAGCAGGTGATTCATTTCGACACCAATATCGACAGGCCTCTCTCGGCCTGGGTGCGCGGCACTAACGCGCTGCTGCCCAGGGATGTTGCCGTGTTGTGGGCACATCCCGTATCCGATGAGTTTCACGCACGTTTTTCGGCGCAGGCGCGCAGCTATCAGTACGTACTGATCAATCGTCCTTCGCGTGCCGCCGTGCACCACGGCAAGGTGGGCTGGTTCCACACAACGCTGGATCTGGACGCAATGCGCGCGGCCGCCCGGCATTTGCTGGGTGAGCACGACTTCAGCGCCTTCCGCTCTGCGCAGTGCCAAGCGAAGACGCCGGTGAAGAATCTGGCGCAGATCGACATCCAGCGGCAAGGCGACACCATCATCTTCAACCTGACGGCCAATGCCTTCCTGCACCATATGGTACGCAACATCCTGGGTTGCCTGTTGTATGTGGGCAAAGGCAAGTATCCGCCGCATTGGATATGCGAGGTACTGGAAGGCCGCGATCGCAAGTTTGCCGCGCCGACCTTTGCGCCGGACGGGCTGTATTTGTGTCACATCACCTACGACCCGAAATGGCAGTTGCCGCAAGGTACAATGTCACCCCGTTCCTGAGCTGAAGTATTCAATATGGACAGAATCACCAGAACACGGATCAAGATCTGCGGCATCACGCGCGCGCAGGACGTTGCGGCACTGGCTGGCAACGGTGCAGACGCGCTCGGTCTTGTGTTCTACGAAAAAAGCCCGCGCCATGTCACTGTGCAACAGGCCATGCAGTTGGCACACATCGCGCCGCCTTTTTTAACGATCGTGGGACTGTTCGTGAACCCGACTGTCGATTGTGTACGTGAAGTTCCGCTGTCGCTTCGCGACAATTTCCCCTTTACCCATTACAAACGTCGAAGCAGCGATAATTGAATGTCATACAGACGGAATCATCCCCCACCCATTTCTTCCAGATAGCGAAGCAGCAATTCCGCCAAAAGAGAAAATGGCCCGCCGTTGTCCACGAGTGAAAGAGTGGCCAGGTTTCGGTTTTTCGAGTAAAAATCCAAAGCATATTCGGCGTTTTTTGCGAAAAATGTTGCTTCAACTTCGTTTGATTGGATCAGCGTGGCGGCTTCAGCGGTGTCGCGACAAGATGAAAGTTGCCGGCAAAAAGTTCTTCGAGCCTCAGCCGAAAGCGTGGTGGAATTTTTAGCGGAAAAAGCTGACGGGCTGGCAACAGAAGCATAAGCGTCCAAATACTCTTGAAGTTGTCCTGAAAGAATCCCGGCAATTTCTGAATGTTCCATGACGCCCAAATGTAACATGAAAACGCCAACCTCCAAAATAACAAAAATGGGCCACGGTGAGGAAGGGGCGTATCTCAGTTTTTGGGCGCCAGCCATAAGGTTGGACACCTCGCTAAAGCAGGGAGTTAATGAGAGCCACGGACACCATGAATCTCAAGGGAAAAGAAGGACGGGCGGATATAATTCTCACCCCTCACCCTCAATCCCTCTCCCCGTTGAGGGGAGAGGGAAGATAGTATCGGGCGCGACCGAAAATCTTGGAGGTTCGGGGGCAAGGCGCGAACCTTTTGGGGAATCCGCACTCCAAAACCTGGCGGCAGTTCGGGCGATTCATGGTGAGGGGTGGTGTCATGCTGGTCACTTGTCACATTGTTACCGCCGCAAAAACTTTGCCACTGCCTCCGTCCGCGTGCGTACCTGCAATTTCTCATAAATCCGGCGGATATAGGTGTGGACGGTCTCGTAGCTGATTTGCAGTTTGTCGGCGATTTCCTTGTACATCAGCCCCTGGCTCAACAGGTCCAGTACCTGTTGTTCGCGGTCGGAGAGGTTTTCGGCGGGTTGCGCCGGGGGCGTTTTCTGGAACGACTGCACGACCTTGCGCGCGATGTGCATCGTCATGGGCGACCCGCCGCGATGCACTTCCTGGATGGCTTCGAGCAACTCCTTGGTGCTGGTGCGCTTGAGCATGTAGCCGTTGGCGCCCGCGGCCAGTGCATTGAAAATGTTTTCCGTGTCCTCATAGACGGTGATCCAGCACCGGGATGGGCAGGAGGTTCACCAGGCCGAGGTTGATCGAGATTACGGCCATCGCCCAGACGAAGTAGCTGGTGCCCTTCTGGCCCGCCTCGCCGACGACGTCGTACACCGTGATTGGGCCGCCCAGCGTGGAGAGGCTCACCTTGCCCTGCATGATGCGGACGATGCCGACGACGATGAAGCGGACTACGTCGTAGGTCTGCTCGACGGCCATGGTGAAGGCGTAGCCGAGGCGCGGGGAGCGCTCCACGTAGGGCTCCGGGATCTGCGGGGCCCAGTTCGACATGCGCACGAAGAAGCGGGGGCGGCGCTGGCCGTACTCGTCGACGTAGTCCTCGCGGCGCAGCTCCACGGTGCCGCTCTTGCGCTGGCCGGCGCGCTGCCAGGTCAGGGTGTGCGGCCGGTCGGGGTCGGCCATCAGCCGCTTCATGACATCGACCACGTGATCAACCTCCACCTGGTCCACCTCGACGGTGCCATTGCCGGGCCTGAGCTCCGCCTTCCACTCCGCGGAGCCCTCGGGGACGTCCGCCACGTAGAGGTCGGCGGGCTCGATCCCGGTGCGCGACACGAGATTGCCGTGGCCGACCTTGGCGCGCAGGCGCGGCCACGCCGGACTCGTACACGGCGAAGTCCGCGATGTCGGCGAAGCCGTGGAGGCTCCTCGGCACCTCGACGGGGCGGAGGTACGTCACCGGCACCGTCTCGCCGTGGTTGTCGCGCAGGACCGCGTTGAGATCGGCGAAGGTCTTCACCTGGCGGCCGCGCACCTCGGTGATCAGATTGAAGGTGCGGAGGCCCGCGCGGTACGCGGGCGCGTCCGACCGGACATGCCGCAGGACCGCCGCCGGGCGGCTGGGCATGACGCCGATTGCGACCTTGTCGACGATGTCGAGCGGCTTGATCGCCGCTCTTTGGGGATGACCGTGACCTCGACCTGCTCGTTGTCCCGGAACACCTTGAGCGTGAGCTCGTCGGGCTCTCGCAGGCGGCGCGGTACA
>CAVRYQ010000055.1:0-26810 GCA_963725375.1 uncultured Pseudomonadota bacterium
GTTGACGATTTTCTCTTTTCCTTACTTTGGACTATTTCTTTGCATCGGAAGTGTTGTAGAGGAGCTTGCCGATCAAGTCCTCCAGCACCACTGCCGATTGCGTCTTCTTGAACTCGTCGCCGTTCTGCAGCATCTTGTCGTCCCCCCCCGGTATCAGGCCGATGTACTGCTCCCCCAGAAGACCGGAGGTCAGGATGTTGGCAAAGGTATCCTTGGGAAACTGATAGCGCTTGTCGATACTCATGGTCACCTTGGCATCGTACGTACTGGTATCCAGCACAATGCTGACCACCCGCCCTACCAGCACTCCCGCGCTGCGAACCGAAGCCGTGGGTTTCAACCCGCCGACATTGGTGAAATGCGCCTGCAACTGATACGACTCCGACACGTTGTAGGTACTCAGGTTCCCCACCTTGAGCGCCAGCACCACCAGCGCCGCGATGCCTGCCATCACAAAAACACCTACCCATAGATCCAATGTCGTACGTTCCATAACTTTAAGCTCCTTGAAACATGAATGCGGTCAGAATGAAATCCAGCATCAATATCGCCAGAGAGGATTCCACCACGGTGCGCGTAGTCGCGCCCGACACACCCTCCGCCGTGGGCGGTGCATCGTAACCTTCGAACAGCGAAATGGCCGTGACCGCCAGTCCGAACACAACACTCTTGATCACGCCGTTCAGTATGTCATGCTGAAAATCCACCGACGCCTGCATCTGTGACCAGAACGAACCTTCGTCCACGCCGATGTTCACCACGCCGACCACATAGCCGCCGAATACGCCCATCGCAGAAAACAGCGCCGCCAGCAAGGGCATGGAGATCACGCCGGCCCAGAAGCGCGGCGCCACCACGCGCGCAATGGGGTTCACTGCCATCAGCTCCATCGCATCGATCTGTTCAGTGGCCTTCATCAGGCCGATCTCCGCGGTCATCGCCGACCCGGCGCGGCTTGCAAATAGCAGCGCCGCCAGCACCGGCCCCAGCTCGCGTACCAGGCTCAGCGCCACCAGGGAACCCAGCGCCGACTCCGAACCGTAGCGCTTCAGCGTCTCGTACCCCTGCAAGCCCAGCACCATGCCGACGAACATCCCGGCAACCAGGATGATGATCAGCGACAGCACGCCCGAGAAGAATATCTCCCGCATCGTCAGGTGGAAGCGGCGAAAACTCATACCTGAGTAAAGCAATGTCATCAGGAAAAAACGTGTGCCGTAGCCGATGCGCCATACGGCGTTCACCACGCGCTTCCCTATGCCCCGTATACCGCCGACTATATTCATCAGGCATGCACTCCCAGATCGGTGTTGAAATCATTGCCGGGATAATGGAACGGAATCGGCCCGTCCATCTCGCCATGCACGAACTGCTTCACGAACGATTCACCGGATGCCCGAATATCGTCCGCCGAACCTTCCGCGATAATTGCACCATTCGCGACGAAATAGACATAATCCACTATCTTCAGCGACTCCTGCACGTCGTGCGTCACCAGGATGGAAGTCGCTCCCAGCGCGTCATTCAGCTTGCGAATCAACTCTCCCACCACCGTCAGCGAGATCGGGTCCAGTCCTGCAAACGGTTCGTCATACAGGATCAGCATCGGGTCCAACGCGATCGTGCGCGCCAGCGCCACGCGCCGCGCCATGCCGCCTGAAAGCTCGGAGGGCATCAGATCCTGAGTGCCGTACAGCCCCACCGCATGCAATTTCATCATCACCAGGTCGCGGATAATCTCTTCGGGGAGATTGGTATGCTCGCGCATCTGGAACGCCACATTGTCGAACACCGTCATGTCGGTGAATAGCGCGCCGAACTGAAACAGCATGCCCATCTTTCGGCGCATCGCATACAGCCCTTCCTGGTCCAGTTCGTTGATCACCTGCCCATCCACTTTCACATACCCGCCGGTCGGCTTGAGCACGCCGGCGATATGGCGCAGGATAGTCGTCTTGCCACAACCGCTCAGGCCCATGATGGCAATCAGCCTTCCTTTCGGGAAGGTCATGTTGATGCCTTTGAGTATGGGGCGGCTATCGTAGGCAAAGTTGACATCGCGGACTTCTACCAGAGCTGCAGACACTTATAAACCCATCGCGGTGTGAGGAGGGCGCATTCTAAACCACGCCGCCGCAATTTGGGAATCGACCACAACTTGAGCTCGGCGCGATTGCGGGCTATCCTGCGCGCGTTCCACATTTTCGTTACAACTTTGCCATTTCCAGGAAAATAGCGTGACACTTCCAGCTCTGCTTATTGTTGACGACGACCCGCTGATACGCGATTCCCTCCGCCTGATTCTGGCCGACGAATTCGATATTCATCTCGCTGAAGATCGCCCCCAGGCGATCCGACTGTTGCGCGACATGGCCAACCCGCCACAATTGGCCCTGGTCGATCTCGGTTTGCCACCGACCCCGCACCGCCCGGAAGAAGGTTTCCGTCTCATTACCGAATTGCTGGCGCACGCACCCGACATCAGGATCATCACACTGTCAGGGCAAAATGAGGAAAGCAATGCGCGGCACGCACGTACCCTCGGCGCCATCGAGTTTGTCGCCAAGCCCTGCGGACCGGAGGTCTTGCGCTCGCTGTTGCTGGATGCCCTGCGCTTCCAGCAAAGTGAGCGAGCCGCCACGGACAACAGCCAACCCCAGTTCGGCATCATCGGAAACAGCCCCCCCATCCAGGCGATGCGCAATCAGATCGAACTGTATGCCAGGACGCCCTACCCCGTACTGATCGAAGGAGAATCCGGGAGCGGCAAGGAACTGGTTGCGGCTGCGCTGCAACAGTTGAGCGGCAGGCCTGACAGCGCTTTTGTCGTGCTCAACTGCGCGGCGATTTCACCCAACCTGCTTGAATCCACGTTATTCGGTCACACCAAGGGTGCGTTCACCGGCGCAACCAACGCGCAGACCGGCTTTTTTGAAAAAGCCGAGAACGGCACCCTCTTCCTCGACGAGATCGGCGAAATGCCGCCCGAGCTGCAGGCCAAACTGTTGCGGGTATTGGAGAACGGGGAATATCAACGCGTCGGCGAAGCAACAACCCGCAAAAGCAATGCGCGCATCATTGCCGCCACCAACCGCGACCTGAAACTGGCCGTGCGCAGCGGATCCTTTCGCAACGATCTCTACCACCGCCTGAGCATCTTCACGATTCAGGTTCCGCCGTTGCGGGCACTGGGTGACGACAAGCTGCTACTGCTGGAACACTTCAAGCATTTCTACGGGACACAGGCGCAGCGACCTCCGTTCAGGCTCGACGCACCCGCAGTGGAAGCCTGGACGCGCTACGCCTTCCCCGGCAATACCCGTGAACTGCGCAATATTGCCATCCGCCTGACCACCAAGTATCCGGGCATCGCAGTCAACGCAAGGCAAATTGAGGCCGAGTTCGATCCGCAACTCGAATTGACGGGAACCCCATCAACCGGGATGCCGGACAATATCCGGCAAGTCCTGCAACAAGGAGGTTTCGATCTGGACGACCTGTTGTTGGGCTATACTGCCCGGTACATCGACGCCGCAATGGAGCTGGCGCACGGCAATGTCAGTGAGGCGGCAAAGTTGCTGGGAATCGCCCGAACCACACTGTACAGCCGTATGGAAGCAGTACAAAAGCACAAAGCGCAGAAAGTCCAGTAAAGGGGAAATCAGATGTATCTGGAGCACTTCGGCCTGACCGAACCGCCTTTCAAGATCACCCCCGTCACCGATTTTTTCTTTTCCGGCGCCAATCGCGGTGAAATACTCGACGCGTTGATCTACGCCATCAGGGACAGCGAGGGCATCATCAAGGTCAGCGGCGAGGTCGGCAGCGGCAAGACCATGTTATGCCGCATGCTGCTGGACCGGTTGCCTTCCAATATCAAAGCCATCTACCTCGCCAACCCGAGCATGTCGCGCGACGAATTGCTGTATGCCATCGCCGACCGGCTCGACCTGAGTCTCGAAGGACAGCGCGTCAACGTCATTCTGCAGACGCTACAGAATCAGCTGGAAGCGATGTATGGACGCGGCGAACGTTGCGTGGTGCTGGTTGACGAAGCCCACGCCATGCCGCTGGATACGCTGGAAGAACTGCGTCTGCTGTACAACCTGCAGGTCGGCAAACACAAGCTGATCCAGATCGTATTGTTCGGACAGCCCGAGCTGGACGAAAAGCTCGATCAAAGCAACATGCGCCAGCTGAAAGACCGCATCGTGCACCACTTCAGCATCCTCCCCATCTCGCGCAAGGTCATCAACGATTACCTGATGTTCCGCATGCGCGCCGCCGGATACAAGGGCCCTGACATCTTCTCGCCTGCAGCCGTATTGCTGATCGGCAAATCCTCGCAGGGCTTGATGCGCCGCGTCAATATCCTTGCCGACAAGGCGCTGCTCGCCGCCTTCGTGGAAAACACCCACAAGATCGAAGTGCGCCACGTGCACGCCGCGATCCGTGACAGCGAGATGGTCCCCATGCGCCAATGGAGCAACCGCAGGAATATCTCGATGGCAGGCGGCCTCGTCGTGCTCGCTGCCACGCTGGCGGGAGCGGGCTGGTTCGTGGGACAGAATTCCAGCACTTCAGGCGTAGCGGAGCCCCAACGCACCAAACCGATTACCATCAGCATTGCCCCGCCCAAACCGACGATGGCAAGTTCCGCAGTGGCAGTGACAATCGCATCTGAAGTTACCGCAGCATCCGCCGTGGCCGATGCAACCAATGGCACCCTCCTGCCGCTCGACAGGACGCTCACGCTCCCTGCCAGGCGGGCCGCGGACAACGCGCAGCGTGCACCTTCGAGGCCCTTGGCTTCTGCACCTGTGGACACCGCAAAGCCCCAGGAATCAGTTGCCGGCACGATGAGCCCTCCCGTAGCGGACGGCGCGCTGCTGGAGCAGCGCCTCAACGCCACGCGCACCGCGCTCTCGGCACCGAAACATGGGGACGTCAGCATCCAGTTGTTTTACACGGACGATGTCCGTCCCGAGCGCATGGAACGCTTTTTGGTACGGGCTCAAAGATTGGGGAAAATTGCCGAGATATATGTCGTGCCGATCAAGTTGAACGGCAAGGACGGCTACCGTGTCCTGTATGGCCTGTATGCCAATAACGACGCGGCACGCACGGGTATGGAAGCGTTGCCGCAACGTTACAAGGACGCTTTCGCACCGACTTTGTACTTGCTAGAAGACTCGCAGAATATGCCCTAAGCAATTGAAGGTAAATGCATATAGCCCCAAAATGCATATTGCCGTGCCAGGAGAATGATGTTACCTTTCGCCGAAATATAGGGGAGAAAAGGGAATGAGGTTAACTCACGTACTGTTGTGTTCGGCTTGCTTTTCGCTGGTCGCCTGTAGCTCCAATCCCGTACCCAGATCCAATCCCGGATCATTTGCCCTATCCGACAAGCACATAGAACAGAGCAACGCTGCGCCCGCCACTGCCGGCATTATCCCGCAAGCCAGCACTCGCCCCGTTGTGCTCGCCCCGCCCAAACCCACAGCCAAGGTGGAAACCTACAGTGTCGTCGTCACCAGCGTCCCCGCGCGCGAAATACTGTTTGCGCTTGCGCGTGATGCCAAGATCAACATCGACATCGGCCCCGGTATCGAAGGCATCGTCACGCTGAATGCCATCGACCAGACATTGCCGCAGATACTGGATCGCATTGCCAAACAGATCGACATTCGCTACACGATCGATAACGGCAACCTGTTCGTGGAAGCGGACAAGCCTTTCCTGAAAACCTACAAGATCGACTTCATCAACATGTCGCGCTCGGTGACAAGCAAGATTTTCACGTCCAGCCAGATAGGTGGTGTCAGTAGTAGCGGCAGCGGGACAACGGCGACTGCCGGAAATACCGCATCGACTGCGATCATCAGCGAAACCAAGAACAACCTGATGGATAGCCTGATTGAAAACGTCAGGGCCATCATCGTCGATGAGGATCGGATCAGGTACACGGACAGAATAGAACGCAGGAACGAAATGGCGGCATCCGCCCAGGGAGCGGGCGCAGTATCCGTGAATGGCGGCAATGCACCGGGGTCCGGCCCGAACAATGAGAAGGGTCCTGCAAGCAAGGCTGGCGCAGGCGCGTCCGGTGTCGGCAATGAAGAAATTGCTGCCAGGACATCGACCGTGCAGCAAACCGCAAAATATGAACCCGCCGTTAACATCAACGCCAACAAGGAAACCGGCGTGCTGATCGTTCGCGCCACGGCGCGCCAGCACAAGAAGATTCAGGAATTCATCGACAAGGTCATGACGACGGCACGGCGCCAGGTGCTGATCGAAGCGACCATTGCCGAAGTCACGCTGAGCGACAACTACCAGCAGGGCATCAACTGGTCCGCCCTGGCACAGGGGGCCAAGGGCTTCCAGCTTACGCAGGCCGGCACCTCCACCCTTCCCTCGGCCAACACTGGCAGCATGTTCGTCCTCAAATACAATAACGCGTCGAGCGTGCTGGGGAACCTGAGTTCCAGCGTTTCCCTGCTGGATTCCTTCGGCGACGTCAAAGTGCTGTCCAGTCCCAAATTGAGCGTGATGAATAATCAAACGGCGACGCTCAAGGTCGTGGATAACAAGGTGTATTTCTCCATACAGGTCACGCCCGGCATATCGTCGGTCAGCGGCAACATACCGCCGACCTACACCACCACCCCCGTCCCGGTTGCGGTCGGCTTCACAATGAACGTAACGCCCGAGATCAGTGACTCAGACTATGTGACCATCAATGTCCGCCCCACGATCACGCGCATCATCGACTATGTGAACGACCCCAACCCGAGCCTGGCTTACCCCTGCGGCACGGGTGTGACAACCTGTAACGTGCCGGCCATCGTGAACCAGGTTCCCGAGATCCGGACGCGGGAAATGGAATCCGTCATCCGCGTCAGCAGCGGACAGATCGCCGTGCTGGGTGGTTTGATGCAGGACGAGATCAACAACCAGAGGGACGAGATTCCGTTGCTGGGCAATATTCCGGTTCTCGGCGGTCTGTTCAAGAATCGCAATGACACCAAGTCCAAAACCGAACTGGTCATCTTCCTGCGCCCGGTCATTATCAAGGATGCGAGCCTGGACGGGGATTTCAGTCCGTACCGCAGCAATCTGCCGGACGCAAATTTCCTCAAGCCAGAGGATGAAAAGGCCAAACCATGAGCCTGCTACTCGACGCGCTCAAGAGGTCCGGCGACAAGCAACAGGGAGGCAGCGACCCTTCCAATCTGACGCTTGAGGACCTGCCCCCGTCCCGTGCAGCCACCTCGGCCTCAGGCAACACGTCTGGCCGCACCGCCGGGGAAACCATGTTTGCAGCCAAGAAAAAACCCAAGGCCTCGCGCGGCTGGAAACTGGGATTGGTTCCCACGACTCTGTTGATCGCGCTGGTGTTCGGTTCGGCTTACGGCTATTACGTCTGGCTGCAGATTCAGCCGCCCGCTCAGCCGCACATTGCCCAGCGCACCGCACCGCCTGCGCCTCCGGTTGCCGTCGCACCGATGCCACACGCCGCACCTGCATTGGTTCCGTTTATTCCGCCCCAGCCGCAACCGGAAAAGCCGGCGCACGTGCAACCGACACAACCTCTGGTCGTCACACATAACGAAGACTTCGATGCGCCGCGCAACAAACCGAAAGCAGACAGGGCTTACCACGCTCCCACCCTTGCGGTAGCGGTAGCGACAGCGACAGCGACGGCGGGTATTACCATACAGCACAAAGTGGAGGCCGACACCGTCACGCCAGGGCTGCTCGATGCCTATCAGGCTTATCAACGCGGCGACTACGCTATGGCAACCCAGGACTACCGCGAAGTCCTGGGCAAGGATGCGCTCAATCGCGACGCCCTGCTCGGCCTCGCGGCAATTGCGCAGCAAAAGGGTCAGGATGAAACGGCGCAACAGTACTATCGCCAACTGCTGGCGCTGGACCCGCACGATCCCGTGGCCGAAGCTGCCCTGATGAGTTACTCGCCCGATACGGGAAATACGGAAAGCCGCCT
Organism: uncultured Pseudomonadota bacterium; assembly: GCA_963725375.1. Classification (GTDB taxonomy): domain Bacteria; phylum Pseudomonadota; class Gammaproteobacteria; order Burkholderiales; family Gallionellaceae; genus Sideroxyarcus. Next base: position 8,015 of record CAVRYQ010000055.1, read on the forward strand.
CAAGTTATTGCTGGCCGATCAGCCACGTTCCGCCACGTTGCATTTCGCACTGGCCAATTACTACGCAGGCATTTCGAGCTGGGGAGATGCGCAACAGCATTATTTCGATGCCCATACGCTGGAGCCATCAAATGCACAATTCACATTCAATCTGGCGGTGAGCCTGGACCATCTCGCGCAACGCAAACTTGCCGCGCAGTACTATCAGCAGGCATTGCAACTCGACACTTCAAGCAATTCCGGATTCGACCACGCACAAGCACAACAGCGTCTGAATGAACTGACGTCCGCCAAATAGGGAAGATGATGGCTGCATCGCAACAACAGACCCAGCAGCCCATCGGGCACTTGCTGATAGCGAAGGGAGTGATCAGCGAAGACCAGCTTCGCATCGCTACCCAGGAGCAAAACAAAACTCCGCAGCCGCTAGGCCGCCTGCTGGTGCGCCTCGGCTTCCTGTCCGAGGCGACCATACGCGACGTGCTTTCCGAGAACCTCGGCCAGGAAAGCGTCGATCTTTCCAATGTTCTGGTTGACCCCGCTGCGATCACGCTAGTCCCGAAGGAAATCGCTCGCCGCTACATCCTGCTGCCGCTGTCGGTCGACGTCGCCAACAAGGTCCTGACCCTCGCGATCGCCGACCCCGACAACATCATCGCGCTCGACCAGGTGCGCGCCTTGTTGCGTGATGAGTATCGCCTCGTTACGCAGCTTGCCAGCGAGTCGGACATCCTGCGCGCCATCGACCAGTACTACGGCTTCGAGCTGTCCATCGACGGTATCCTGCACGAGATCGAACCTGGCGAGATGGATCACCAGAACCTCCAGCAGGGAGTGAACGAGTTCAGCCAACCGGTGGTCCGCCTGATCGATGCACTGCTCACGGAAGCCGTACAGCTTGGTGCCTCGGATATCCACTTTGAGCCGGAGAGCAGCTTCCTGCGCATCCGCTATCGCGTGGACGGCGTCCTGCGCCAGGTGCGCAGCCTGCACAAAAGTTTCTGGCCCGCAATGGTGGTACGGCTGAAGGTGATGAGCGGCATGAACATCGCCGAGACGCGCGCACCGCAGGACGGTCGCATTTCGCTTCGATTGTCCGGCCGCCCCATCGATTTCCGCGTCGCCTCGCATCCCACCTCGTACGGGGAGAACCTGGTCCTGCGTATCCTGGACCGGCAAAAAGGCATCGTGGCGATCAATCAGATTGGCCTTGACGAGACGGCGCTGAATACGCTGAAGACGATCATCGCCAAACCGGAAGGCATCGTGCTGGTCACCGGCCCCACCGGCAGCGGCAAGACGACAACGCTGTATTCGGTACTGAACCACGTCAACACCGAATCGGTGAATATCATGACGCTGGAAGACCCGGTGGAGTATCCGATTCCGCTGATACGCCAGAGCTCGGTGAACGAAGCGGCCAAGCTGGATTTCGTCAGCGGCATCCGCTCGCTGATGCGCCAGGACCCGGACATCATCCTCGTCGGCGAAATCCGCGACCACCCGACCGCCGAGATGGCATTCCGGGCCGCTATGACCGGGCATCAGGTCTATTCGACGCTGCACACCAACTCCGCCATAGGCGCGATACCGCGCCTGCTCGACATCGGCATCCTGCCGGACATCATGGCGGGCAACATCATCGGCATCATCGCCCAGCGCCTGGTGCGCGTACTGTGCCGCCATTGCAAATACCCGTATCACCCGGACCACAACGAATGCAAGATGCTCGGCGTGCGCTACGACGAGAGCATCACCATCTACCGCGCGGCCGGCTGCGATGTCTGCCGCCACCAGGGCTATGCCGGTCGACAGGCGATCATGGAGATACTCAGGCTGGACAGCGACATGGATGACCTGATCGCGCGCCGCGCCAGTATCCGGGACCTGAAAAACCACGCGCTGGAAAAAGGCTTCCGCCCGCTGGCCCAGGACGGCATACGGCGTATCCTGCAAGGCGTCACTTCCATTGCAGAAGTCTCGCGCGTGGTCGACCTCACCGACCGGATGTAAAAATACATGGCGCTCTATTCATACAAGGCGGTAGACGAGAACGGCAAATCGGTCAAGGGACTGCAGGATGCCGCCAACCTGATCGACCTGGAGCAGCGCCTCAAACGCTCGGGCATCGATCTCGTCAGCGGCAAGGAAGAAGAGAACAAGGCCACGTTCGGCGGGGGCAAGATCAAGCGCCGCGACCTCATCACTTTCTTCTTCAATCTCGAACAACTCGTGCGTGCCGGCGTACCCCTGTTGGAATGTCTCGGGGACCTGCGCGACAGTATGGAGGAAGCCGCCTTCCGCGAGATTATCGCCAGCCTGATCGAGTCCATCGAAAGCGGCAAGAAGCTCTCGCAAGCGATGGCGGAACACGCCAATGCGTTTGACAAGATCACCATCAGTCTGACCAGCGCAGGCGAGGAAAGCGGGCGCCTGGTCGATGTGTTCAAGCATCTCACCGAATCGCTCAAGTGGCAGGACGAAATGGCATCTCAGACCAAGACCATGATGATTTACCCGGCTTTCGTCGGTACCATCGTACTCGCCATCACCTTTTTCCTGATGATTTATCTGGTGCCGCAGTTGGTCGGCTTCATCAAGGGCATGGGACAGGATATCCCGATCCAGACGCGCATGCTGCTGGCGACCTCGGCGTTCTTCGTCAACTTCTGGTATGTCATCCTGCTGACGCCCCCCGTCCTGTTCGGCATCTACAAGGTTGCACTCCTCAGCAACCCTGGACTGCAGTACCATCTGGACAACTTCAAGCTGCATGTATGGCCCACCGGTCCCATCCTGCGCAAGATCATCCTCGCGCGCTTCGCCAATACGTTTGCCATGATGTACAGCTCGGGCATCACCATCCTGGACTGCATCGCCAACTCGCGCGACCTAGTCAACAACCAGGTCATCGCGCGCAACCTGCAAAACGTGATGCATGAGATCGAGGCAGGCAAGAACCTGACACAGAGTTTCCAGCAGACCGGCATCTTCCCGCCACTCGTAGTACGCATGCTGAAAGTGGGCGAGGCCACCGGCCAACTTGACCAGGCCCTGCTCAACGTCAGCTACTTTTACGACCGCGATGTGAAGGACTCGATCAAAAAGGTGCAGGTCATGATCGAGCCCACCATGACCATCGTCCTTGGCGCGCTGCTGGGGTGGGTGATGCTGTCGGTGCTTTCCCCCATCTACGACATCATCAGCAAGGTGAAAATCTAAATGACCCGCACGCTGCTCTTCCTCAGCGCAGACTCCTTTCATGCCTCCATCTGGCAGGGCGGAAAATTGGGCACCGCCAGATATTTCTCCAACGATGCGAATGGCCGCGAAAATTTCTCGGCCTTCCTGAAGATGCACCGTCATCCGGCTTACCTGCTGGCGGACGTTATCGAAGAAGATTTCCGCATGGAGATCGTACCCCATCTGTCCGGTTCGTCCCGCCGGGACCTGCTGGCCCGCAAATACGAGCAGTTCTATCGCGGCACATCGTTCCGTCAGGCGCTTTTTCTGCAACGCCAGACAGAAGGCCGCCGTGACGACGAGATGCTGTTCTCGGCGCTGACCAACCCGCAGCGCATTTCCCCCTGGCTGGACACGCTGCTGTCAAACCACATTCCACTGGTGGGGATTTACTCGCTCCCCAGCATCAGCGCTCCGCTGCTGAAGGCCATTCCATCCGATCATGTCCTGCTGCTGTCATGGGAAAAGGACGCAGGGTTGCGGCAGACCTATTTCAACAACAGGCGCCTGCATTTCTCGCGCCTGATACCGATCAATGAAAACAGCACGTTCAGCGACACCGTCGCTTCCGAAACGCCGCGCACCCAGCAATACCTGAAGAGCCTGAGTCTTCCGCCACGAGGCGAAACGCTGGACGTGTACATCATCTGCGACGCCAATGACCGGGGAGCATTGCAAAAGCACCTCCAGGGCAACAATGAACTGAGCTACACCTTCCTGGATATCCAGGAACTGGGCAAGCGCTTCAAGGCAAAGAACGAATACGCCGATTCGGACGCCACGCCGCTGCTGTTACACCTGCTCGCCAGCAAAGCACCGGGAAGCCACTACGCGAATTCTGAGCACATGCATTTCTACTGGCTGTGGCAACTGAAACGCATCCTGTTCGGCATTGCAGGCGTGACAGCCGCGTTCAGCCTGCTTTTGAGCGGCACCGAGTTTTTTCAGGGGCACGACTATGTCTCGCAGACCGAGCCCTTCAACGTACAGGCGGAATTCATCAAGCAGCAGACCCAGCAAATACAGCGTGGGTTCGCCAACTCAACCGTTCCCGCGACCGACATGAAAACGGCGGTGCTGCTCACGCGCAAGCTGAACCAGTACGCACCCCCCCCGGGGATCATCCTGAACGAGCTGACGCAGACGCTGGATCAGTTCACGCAGATCACAGTCAATAAACTCGCCTGGGCGACCAGCGCTGCGGATGGCCCCCCCTCGGCTTATCCGGCACAGGTAATTACCCTGGATGGCAGTCTTGCCGGCTTTGGCAGCGATTACCGAAAGGCCCTCGATTACCTCGACCGTTTCCAGCAAGAGCTTATGCAGCGGGGATATACTGTCTCCGTGGCCAAACAACCACTGGACATAAGCTCCAAGGGCAGCATCAGCGGCGATTCCCAGAAGAAAGATGGCAGTCCTGCACAGTTCACGCTGAAGATCGTCTGGAGACAGAAAGAATGAGCTTCTCCAAAACCGACCTGCAAATACTCAAATGGAGCTTGGGGGCACTGGCGCTCAGTATCGCGCTCGCAGTCGGCCTAATTTCCTGGAGCGAGAGTTATCTCGAACAATCGCTGAAGAACCGCGAGGCCGCACAAAAGCAGCTTAATAACGCACGCACCCAACTCATCGCCGCGCAAAACGACCAGGAGAACATGTCAGCCTATGCCCTGGAATACAACACTCTGCTGGAGCAAAAGGTCATCGGCTCCGAGCAGCGGCTAGACTGGATGGAGGGACTGGAAAAATTGCGCCAGCAAGGCAACGTCCTCGACTTTAAATACACCATCTCTCCGCAACAAACCTACGTGCCAAAACCATCGCTCGATGTCGGCAATTTCCAGCTCAGCCTCAGCGTCATGAAACTGCAAATTGACATGCTGCATGAGGAGCAACTGCTGCACTTCCTTGCCAGCCTGAACAACGAGGTCAACGGCTGGTTCATTCTGGATGGCTGCTCCATTTCGCGTACCGGAACAACAAATGAACTTGCGCCGCTCAAGGCCGAGTGCAAGGGCGGCTGGTTCACCATGAAGAGCAAGGGTGCGCCATGAGCAGATACTCGCTGTCGTTCCTGATACTGATCCTGCCGACGCTCCTGTCCGCGGCACAGGCAGACGAACTCGGTCGCCTGTTCTACACCCCGCAACAGCGCCACCAACTTGACTCGGGTACGGCAATCAGCAACAGCAACAGCAACCCCGAAAACTTGCACCCAAACTACTTCATCGTCAACGGGGTGGTGCAGAAGCATGGCGGCAATCGCACTGTGTGGATCAACGGCAATGCCCAGGCCCCCGAACCCGGCAATGACCGAAACCCGACTGTTGCACCGGTTACCGTGCCGGGAAAATCGTTACCGGTGCAACTCAAGGTCGGGCAAAAATTGATTCTTGAAACACCCGCGCCTGAAGAAGATAAATAGCCAGGTAGCGCACCATGATTTCCCTGCGCACAGCTCACACGACCATTCAGCGACAACACGGTGCGGTATTCATCGTGATGCTGGTATTCATGATTATGGGCGTCGCTGCATTTCTCGTTGGCTCACTCAACAGTGCAGCCGTGCAGATCAAACGCGATCAAGTGACGGCTAATGCCTTGGCACAGGCCAAGGATGCGTTAATCGGATACGCCGCTACACACCCGACGCTGCCAGGCAGCCTGCCCTGTCCCGATTTGAATAATGACGGCTCCGCTGATACAACTGGTCAGAGCTGCGTTGCCTACATTGGCAGAATCCCCTGGATGCAACTTGGCCTGCCAGATTTGCGCGACGGCAACGGCGATTGCCTGTGGTATGCACTTTCCAGCGTGTTTCGGGACGCTCTCCCGGCAGGAAGCCGCACCCCTTCATCAAATCCGCTTAATAGCAACACGGCCGGGCAACTGAGCATTTTTGACAACACCGGAACTCCGCTTCCTTCACCTCCCAACCCGGTCATTGCGATCGTTTTTTCGGCAGGTGCTGCGCTTGGCACCCAGGATCGCTCCGCCACCCCCGGCCCTGCAACCATATGCGGAGGAAATAGCAACGCGATTAATTATCTGGATACAGCGATGGGTATCAATAATGCGACTGGAGGGGGCACAGCGACCTCATTCATCGCCGCCAATGCTTCCGCCACCTTTAACGACAAACTGCTTTACATAACCGCAGCCCAGTTTTTTCCAGCGATCAACAAAAGGGTCCTGGCAGAAATCAGGGGGCTTAATCAACCGCCAACCAGCGGACTCAGAGAATACTATTTGTCCAATCATTACTACCCGTGGGCTGCCAGCCCAACTTCTGCTGGCAACCCCGTCGCCTTGCAAAATTCAGGATTGATCCCATACAGTGATCCTTCCCTCGCGTCCTCGTTTATCAACTCCACAAACACTTGGTTAACCAACAACAATTGGTTTCCGCTTGTCACCTATTCTGTTGCCTCCCTTTTCCAGCCGGCAACCACATATCCGCAGCAATGCGGTATAGGCGGTAGCGGCTGTCTGACGGTAAACAGCTACTCCAATTCGCAGGCACAGGTCACCGTTGGAGGATTATCTGCTATCGTTTGTACAACTAACGGATTGGTTACAACTTGCCCTTACCCTTGATCAAAGACTATCCGCATGAGTACTCATAAACAGCTTGCCCCCCCAAAAAAAGGATTTACGCTGGTCGAGATGGCTATCGTGTTAACCATCGTCGCCGTACTGATGGCTGGACTGTTGCCAACGCTAACCGGGCAGATAGAGCAAGGACACAGGGCCGACACTCGCAAGCAACTTGCCGAAATCCAGCAGGCGATGATCGGATTCGCAATCATCAATGGTCGGCTGCCTTGCCCTGCCACTCCGACCACACCAACTACCACTGCTGGCGCTGGCACAGAATCGTGTGCACTGCAGGCCGGTGTCGTACCTTGGGCCACCCTGGGAACAAGCGAAACTGACGCCTGGGGCAGGCGATTTACTTATTCAGCCGCCGCCTCGTTTGACACAGGCAGCATTACTTTAACCTCAACCGGCACCCTCACCGTCAATAGTGCTGCCACAGGCGGAGTCAACCTCGCGTCACAGATGCCCGCAGTCATTGTCTCGCATGGTACGAATGGCTACGGAGCTTATACCCAACAAGGAACGAAACTCGCCCCCAGCACCGACCCCGATGAAGCCGAGAACTCAAATGGGGGCACCAACTTCGTCAGTCACGATTTCACGCCGACATTTGACGATCTCGTGGTCTGGATATCACCCAACATATTGTTCAATCGAATGGTTGAAGCCGGAAAATTGCCTTAAGCCCTGCGCCAGGTCGTTCCCTGCGCCGTATCTTCCAATACGATTCCCGCGTTCAGCAATTCATTACGGACGCGGTCGGCCTCGGCGAAGTTTCTGGCTTTCTTTGCTGCGATGCGGACTTCTATCTGAACATTGATTGCAGCATCATCCAGCCCGCCTGCGCTCGCCTCGCCTTTTAAAAATTCCTGCGCATCACGTTGCAACAGACCGAGCACACCCGCCAATGCCTTGAGTTGTGCCGCCGCGTCGACTGATTGCATACGATTCACTTCGTTGGCGAGATCGAACAGCACGGCAACCGCTTCCGGCGTATTGAAGTCGTCGTCCATGGCAGCTTTGAAACGGGCAGCGTGGGGAGTGTTCAAGTTCATTCTGTCACCCTCCCTCACAGCGGGATAGGGAACACTTTTTAGGGCCGTATAAAGCCTGGTCAACGCCCCCTTCGCATCGTCCAGATGCTGGTCAGAGTAATTCAGCGGACTGCGATAGTGCGCACGCAGGATGAAAAAGCGCACCACTTCGGCGTCATATTTCTTCAGCACTTCGCGGATGGTGAAGAAATTGCCCAGGCTCTTGGACATCTTTTCGTTGTCCACACGCACGAAACCGTTGTGCATCCAGTAGTTCACGTACTGGCACTTATGCGCGCCTTCGCTCTGCGCGATCTCGTTCTCGTGGTGGGGGAACTGCAAGTCCGCGCCGCCACCGTGGATGTCGAAATGCTTGCCCAGAATATCCGAGGCCATGGCCGAACATTCCAGATGCCAGCCGGGGCGGCCCTTGCCCCACTTCGAATCCCATTTCACTTCGTCTGACTCATGCTCCTTGGCATGCTTCCACAGAACGAAGTCGAGCGGATCGTTCTTGTTTTCGGCCACGTCCACCCGCTCGCCAGCACGCAGGTCTTCCAACGATTTTCCGGACAGCTTGCCGTAACCCGCAAACTTGCGCACGGCGTAGTTGACGTCGCCATCCGCGGCCCGGTATGCCAGACCGTTGTTCTCCAGTTGCGCGACCATCTCCAGCATCTGCGGAATATAGTGCGTGGCACACGGCTCGTGGTCCGGGCGCTGCACCCCCAGCGCATCGGCGTCCTCGTGCATCGCGTCGATGAAGCGCTGCGTCAGGGCGTGGATGGATTCTTTGTTGTCAGCCGCGCGCTTGATGATCTTGTCGTCGATGTCGGTAATGTTGCGCACGTAGTTTACGTCGTAGCCGGAAGCCTTGAGCCAGCGGTACACCATGTCGAACACCACCATCACCCGCGCGTGGCCGAGGTGGCAATAGTCGTATACCGTCATGCCGCACACATACATGCGCACGGCGTTCGGCACAATGGGCTTGAATTCCTGCTTGTCGCGAGCGAGGGTGTTGTAGATTTTCAGCATTTCCCGTTTCTTCCTGAGCCGTCATTCCGGCCTGTACCCGCAAGTGGCACGCCGTGGTTGCAAGGGGCTAACGCCCGGACAACACACGCAGCGCCGCCAGACGGACAATTAAAATGTCATGGGTTTGTTGTCATTGAGGTTGAGCCAGCCCTTGACAATGCGATAGATGATCCAGCAGAAGTTGGCGAACAGGACGGCGAAGCCGACCGCGATAAAAATCGTCATCATGCCGAGCACGGCCCACAGCAGGCCGAACCAGAAGGTGCGTATCTGCCAGCGGAAATGACTTTCCAGCCAGGTCCCCGCAACATCGTCCTTTTTCACGTTGTTGATGATGATGCCGATGATGGCCGTAATGCCTGCGAAGTACGAGAGCGCATACAGAACGTACACAACCTGGGTGAGGCTCTTCGACGATTTCATTTGTGCCTCATCGGGCACGAGATATTCCTCATTCATATTCATTCCCCAGAAGACATATGGCTGGAAAATCACGCAATGTTATTTGGCTGTACCTGGCGTTACCTGCCCTGCGGATGCGTGGCCAGTATTGCCTGATGTCAGCCAGGAATCCTTCAGCGTCACAGAGCGATTGAACACCAGCTTGCCGCCGGGCTGATGGTCGCGGCGGTCGGTGCAAAAATAGCCCAGGCGTTCGAACTGGTAGCGCGTTTCCGGCGCGGCATCGCGCACGGCGGACTCGACCCAGCCCTGCACTACGGTGAGCGAGTCCGGGTTGAGATAGGTGCAGAAATCCACTTCCTTGTCGCCATCCGGCTCCGGCACCGTGAACAGGCGGTCGTACAGACGAATCTCGGCAGGAAGCGCATGCTCAACCGACAGGAAGTGGATCACGCCTTTGACCTTGCGCCCTTCCGGATTCTTGCCTAGCGTGTCGTGATCGATGCTGCAGCGCAGCTCGACGATCTTGCCAGTCGCATCTTTCAATGCTTCGTCGCAGCGCATCACGTAACTGTGGCGCAGGCGCACCTCCCCGCCCGGGGTAAGCCGCTTCCAGCCCGGCGGAGGCACTTCGGCGAAATCATCGACCTCGATCAACAGTTCGCGGCTTATCGGCACGATGCGCTTGCCGAGCTCGGGCTGGTTGGGGTGGAAATCGGCTTCGCGCGCCTGTGCGCCCTCGATGTTGGTGATGATCACTCTCAGCGGGTTGATGACTGCCACCACGCGCGGTGCGCGCAATTCAAGGTCTTCGCGAATCGCTCCTTCCATGATCGCCATGTCCACACTATTCTCGCTCTTGGAAACGCCGATGCGTTTGGCGAACTCGCGTATGCCTTCCGGCGTATAGCCCCGGCGCCGCATGCCGCTGATGGTCGGCATGCGCGGATCATCCCAGCCGTTCACGTGTCTTTCGGTGACGAGTTGAAGCAGCTTGCGCTTGCTGGTGATGGTGTAGTGCAGTTCCAGTCGCGAAAATTCGTACTGGCGCGGGTGGCAAGGAATGGTGATGTTGTCCAGCACCCAGTCGTACAGCGGGCGGTGGTCCTCGAACTCCAGCGTGCAGATCGAATGCGTGATGCCTTCCAGCGCGTCCGAGATGCAGTGCGTGTAGTCGTACATCGGATAGATGCACCACTTGTCGCCGGTGCGGATGTGGTGGGAACGCTTGATGCGGTAGATGACCGGGTCGCGCATATTGATATTGGGCGAGCCCATGTCGATCTTCGCGCGCAACACCATCGCGCCGTCGGCGAACTCGCCGTTGCGCATGCGCGTGAACAAGTCGAGATTTTCCCTGGCCGGACGCTCGCGGTTCGGGCTGTTCTTGCCGGGCTGGGTGAGCGTGCCGCGATACTCGCGCATCTGCTCCGGCGTGAGCTCATCCACATAAGCCAGCCCTCTGTTGATGAGCTCGACCGCATAGTCGTACAGCGCATCGAAATAGTCCGACGCCCATCGCACTTCGCCATTCCACTGGAAACCGAGCCAGCGCACGTCGTCCTGGATGGATAGCGCGTACTCTTCGCTTTCTTTCTCCGGATTGGTGTCGTCGAAACGCAGGTTGCACAGGCCGCGGTAATCCTGCGCCAGGCCAAAGTTGAGGCAGATGGATTTGGCGTGGCCGACGTGCAGGTAGCCGTTCGGCTCGGGCGGGAAGCGGGTGACGATGCTTTTGTGCTTCCCGCTGGCGAGGTCGCCATCAATGATGGTACGGATGAAGTTTGAAACGGGCGCGGGCGAAACAGGGGCGTTGCTGCTCATTTTTTGTTCCAGAGAGATGGCAATGAAGGTGCGGAATTCTACCCGAAAACCGTCCTTGCCATGCCTGGGCGCAAACCGTGTAAGGACGCCACTTATTTGGTAGAATCGCGCACTCTTTGAACGGGCTGTGCCATTGCAACTTTATCCGGAATGAACCATACGATGATTATGCTTAAACTGTTTAGCCGCGCCGCCGCACTGGGCATCCTGCTTGCGATCGCCGTTCCCGCCCAGGCAGATGACATCCAGGACGCCAACAAACTGTTCAAGCAGGGCCTCAGTGTCCAGGCGTTGGACAAGGTCAATGCCTTCCTCGCCACCAAGCCGAAAGATGCGCAGGCCCGCTTTCTCAAGGGACTGATCCTTGCGGACCAGGGAAATACGGCAGACGCGATTGCGATCTTCAGCAGCCTCACGCAGGACTACCCGGAATTGCCCGAACCCTACAACAATCTTGCGGTGCTCTACGCTGGTCAGGGCCAGTACGAGAAAGCCAAGGAACAACTGGAAATGGCGATCCGCACCAATCCCACCTACGCGACAGCCCACGAGAACCTGGGTGACATCTATGCCAAGATGGCGAGCCAGGCCTACGACCGGGCCCTGCAACTTGAAAAGAACGGTGCAAATTCAAGTGCCAATGCCAACACCAAAACCAAGCTGGCATTGATCCGCGAATTGTTCAGCAAGAATCCGCACGCCATCGGCAAACCGGTTGCCGCCGCAACAGATGTGACAGCCGCCTCCGCCGTGACCTCCACCCCAATCGCCGCGCCAGTAGTGGCGCCGGCCGCATCGACCGTACCCGCCAAGCCTGCCGTTGCTGTCGCCGCGATCAGCACCAACCCCGGCGCGGAACTTCTGAAGAGCACCAGGGACTGGGCTGCAGCCTGGTCGGCCAAGAACAGCAAGAAATACCTGGCGTTCTACGCCAGTGACTTCAAGACACCCGACGGTTCAAGCCGCAGCGTGTGGGAAGCACAGCGCAAGCAACGCATCGCAGCCCCCAGATCAATCCATGTCGAAGTGCGCGATGCCAGGGTTCAAGTGTTTGACGACAGTCATGCAGGCGTCAGCTTCAAGCAGCTATACCACGCCAGCCATTTGAATGTGGCTTCCCACAAGACGCTGAACTGGGTGAAAGTTGACGGGCAATGGCTGATCGCAGAAGAGCGTTCGGGTAAATAGCCGTGCCTCGTCGCCTGCTCGCTCTTATATTGCTCGCATTTGCCGTACCCGCCACGGCGGGGGAATCGGTTTCGCGTGAAATGGAAATCGGCATGGCCAAGAGTCTGCGCGCCGTTGGCGAGAACCATCTTGATGTCGCGCTGAACGAGGTCGACTCGCTACTCAGGATCAATCCCAATTTCAAACTGGCGCAGCTGGTCAGGGGAGACCTGTTATTGGCGCGCGCCAAGCCGATCAGCAGTTTTGGCGATGCCCCCAACGCGCCGCGGGACCGCATACAGGACCTGCGCGAAGAGGCCGAGGCCAGACTGCAGCGCACGCAGCAGCAGCAACCCATTGCCATACCAAAATACCTGTGGCAGCTCTCGCCCAATCAGCATTATGCCGTGGTGGTGGACACCGGAAAATCGACGCTGTATCTGTTCGAGAACGTGAATGGCGAACCGCGCTATGTTTCGGACTTTTATATCAGCGTGGGCAAGAAAGGGGCGGACAAGGTATCCGAGGGCGACCAGAAAACCCCACTCGGCGTGTATTTCGTCAACGGACACCTGACCCGGGACAAGCTCACCGATCTCTACGGCCCCAGCGCCTACCCGCTGAGTTACCCCAATGAGTGGGACAAGCGCGAAGGACGAGACGGACACGGCATCTGGCTGCACGGCACGCCCAGCGACACCTACAGCCGTCCGCCGCGCGCCAGCAACGGCTGCGTGGTGCTGGCCAACAACGACCTCAACGAGATCGGCAGCCACCTGCAGATCGGCATCACGCCGGTCATCATCGCCAGCAAGATAGACTGGAGCGACGAGGCGGACCGCGCCGAACGTACGTCGCTGCTGAAAGAGATCGAGCGGTGGCGCAGCGACTGGGGCAGCCTGAACACCAACGCCTATCTCGCGCACTACGCACCTGACTTCTCCACCGGCAGCATGAATCTCGCCGCATTCGCGCAGCAAAAGCGCCTAGTCAATTCCGGCAAGACCTGGATCAAGATCAGGATGTCGAACGTCAGCATCTTCCCCTACCCCAGCCAGCCGAATCTGGTGGTGGTCAACTTCGAACAGGATTACGACAGCAACAACCTTTCCAACCACATGAACAAACGCCAGTACTGGATGAAGCGCAACGGACACTGGCAGATCGTCTACGAAGGAGCAGCCTGAAATGAAATTGATACGCATCGCACTCGCATTTCTGCTGGCCGGACTCTTCATCCTGCCGACCCACGCCGAATCCACACCCGCAACCAAAGGAAAAATGAAAATGGTAAAACTGCATACCAACCATGGCGTCATTACCCTGCAACTCGATGCCGAAAAAGCGCCGGTCACCGTCCAGAACTTTCTGGACTATGTGAACAGCGGCTTCTACAGCAATACCATCTTCCATCGCGTGATCCCCAATTTCATGATTCAGGGCGGCGGCTTCGAGCCGGGCCTGAAACAGAAGCCGACCAACGCGCCGATCAAGAACGAAGCGGCAAACGGCCTGAAGAATGACATCTACACCATTGCCATGGCGCGCACCGGCGATCCGCATTCCGCGACCGCGCAGTTCTTCATCAACACCAAGAACAACAGCTTCCTCGACTATCCCGGCCAGGATGGCTGGGGCTATTGCGTATTCGGCAAGGTGGTCGAGGGCAAGGAGGTGGTGGATGCCATCGGCAAGGTGAAGACCGGCAGCAGCGGTTTCTACCAGGACGTCCCGAAAGAAGACGTCATCATCACCAGCGCTGAAGTGGTGAAATAACCAACCTGACGCCCTCTCCCATCGGGGGAGGGTCGGTGTGGGGGAGTACCCTGTACTATCATGCAATCTAGCCAGACACCCTTCAGTCTATTCATTTCCGACCTGCACCTGAGCCACGACCATCCGCACAGCACGGAACTGTTCCTGCATTTTGCTGCCGATATTGCACCCGGGGCCGAATCCCTTTTCATCTTGGGCGACCTGTTCGAATACTGGGCCGGTGACGACGATCTCTGCGACCCCTTCCATCTGCGTATCACCGGCGCCCTGAGCAAGCTGGCTGACCAAGGCACGCGCATCTGCGTCATGCATGGCAACCGCGATTTCCTGATGGCCGGAAAACTTGCCGCTGCCTGCAACGCCACGCTGCTCGATGACCCGACGCTGCTCGACCTCTACGGCACCTCCACCCTGCTGACCCATGGCGATGCGTTGTGCTGCGACGATATCGAGTATCAACGCTTCCGCGAACAGGTGCGCAACGGTGACTGGCAGACCCGGTTTCTGGCGCAGCCGCTGGCGCTGCGCAAAGCACAGATCGAACAGATGCGGATGCAGAGCAAGGACGAGAAAAAGCTCAAGTCGATGGATATCATGGACGTAAACGTGACGGCGGTGGAAAAACTGCTGCGCCAATATCACTACCCGCGCCTCATCCACGGCCACACGCATCGCCCGGCAAGACACCTGCATCATCCGGACGGACACATTTGCGAACGCTGGGTATTGGGGGACTGGGACTCCGGCAAGGCGGCCATCCTGCGCTGCGACGCACATGGCCTCGCGTGGATGAACATATAGCCCCGAGGGACGGATGGGCACGCTGTCCCGAAATGCATGTTGCCGCTAGTCGATGCTTGTGCGGCCCATCTCAGCGCTGTGCAACGCGCAGGTCATTTTCCCGGTTTGCAGTCATCGCATGCGCTGCCGTTTTCCGCCGCATCCCTGCGATTCCACCAGCCTCCGCCCAATGCCTGATAGAGCGCAGCCGTGTCGCCGATGCGGCTGGTTTGCGCCTGTATCAGGTTGATCACGGCCTGCTGGTAATTTTGTTCGGCCAGCAACTGCGCCTGATAGCTCACATTGCCTTCCTCGAATTGCTTGCGGGTAAGGTCACGGGCCGACAGCATGGCCTGCTCAGTCCTGGATGCTGCCTGCAGCATGTCCGCGTCCGATTGTATGGTGTACAGCGTATCCGCCACGTTCTGCAGCGCGGTGATGACAGTGCCGCGATACTGCGCGCCGGCCTGGATCAAGGCCTGCTCTGCCGCACGCGACCTGGCGCGCAGCGTTCCGCCGTCAAAGATGGTCTGACTGACGCTGGCTGCCAGATCGAAAAACCCGCCACCGCTGCGGAACATCCAGGCCGGCGTGTCAGCCATGCCGCCCACCGCCGCAGTCACGGCGAATTGCGGCAAGCGGTTGGCGATCGCCACACCCGCCTGCGCGCTCGCATAATGCAGCTGTTCTTCCGCGGCCCGAACATCCGGGCGCTGCTCGACGATCCTGGAAGGCAAGCTCAGCGGCAGCGCCTGCGGCAGGTGCAAATCCGCAAGTTCGAACTTTTCCGCCACATCCTCATTCGGCATATTGCCCGCCAGGGCGCGAATCAGGTCGCGCGTTTGCTCCAGTTGTTTCTTGAGCGGAATCAGCGCCTGTTCGGTTTGCGCCAGCGCAGACTCCTGCAACGCAACATCCATCTGGGACACATCTCCCAACTGAAGCTGCTTTTTCACGATCTCCAGATTCTCCCGGCTGATGCCGACGATCTTGTCCATCGCGGCGATCTGCGCGCGCAGGGACGCCTCCTGCACGGCGGCCGCCACAATATTGGACGCCAGCGTGATGTAGGTCGCCTCCAGCTGGAATTTCTGCATATCCTTCTGCGCTTCGGCAGATTCCACCAGTCTTCTATTGAGACCGAATACATCCGGCGCATACCCTACGGACAATTGCGCGACATGGAAATTGTAGTAAACCGGCCCATTGTACGGAGCCGGACCGGCGGCATTCGAATAGGTCTGTATGACGTTGCCGTTGCCCTGCACGCCCGGCGAGTTCCCGCCCATATTTCCGGCAAGCTTGTTGCGGGACGGTGAATAGCTGGCAGCGACAGTGGGGAAATAGAAACCGCGTTGTGCAACTACATTTTCCTGTGCCTGCTTTAGCGCGGCTTGGGCCGCCTCTATATTGGGGTTCGCCTTGAACGCGCGCTGGATCAGCGAATTGAGCTGGGGAGATTGAAACAGCGTCCACCAGTCAAAGGGAATATCCGCCTGGGTATCGAAATGTTGCGCCTCCCCCGCCGCCACCGGTGCGGACGAGGTCGCTTCCGTGACCGCGCTGGTCGGTGCATAGCTGTTGGCACGAGGCGCTTCCGGCCTCTTGAAGTCCGGACCGACGGTACACCCGGCTGCCGTCAGCAGCGGTAGCAGCATCAAGCATCGGCAGAGATGCCCTGCATTCCGGAGTCCCGGCGTTTTGCCGAGCTTGGGGCTGAATCCTAGTTTCATCGCGGCTCTCCCATGGCGACCTCAGGCCCACTTTCCGGCACTGATTTGCGTCTGGAGAACAGATCGATCAGCAACGGCAGGATGATCAATATCAATACCGGCGCCAGCAGGATTCCGCCCACGACCACAAGAGCCAGCGGCTTTTGAACCTGGGAGCCGATGCCGGTGGAAAAGGCGGCCGGGAGCAAACCGACACATGCCGCGCTGCACGTCATCATCACGGGGCGCAGGCGCGTATGACACGAATGGAGAATGGCCTGCGAGCGCCCCATCCCGGTTTCCAGCATCTGGTTGAAATAGGCCAGCACAATGATGCCTTCCATCACCGAAATGCCGAACAGGCCGATAAAGCCGATGGCGGCGGAGACGCTGAAAGGCGTGCCGGTCAGGTAGAGTGCAAAGATCCCCCCGATCAGTGCCATCGGCATCACGCTGGCAGCCAGCAAGGTATCGGTAATCGAACTGAAGTTGAAAAACAGCAGCAACATGATGAGGCCCAGACTCAGGGGCACGACAACTTTGAGCCGCGCGATGGCATCCTCCAATTGGCCGAACTCGCCCACCCATTCCATGCGATAACCGCTCGGGATATTTACTTGCTCGGCCACCTTGCGTTGCGCCTCGATCACGGCGCCACCCAGATCGCGTCCACGCACGCTGAATTTGATCGGTATGTAGCGCTCCTGCTTTTCCCGGTAAATGAAGGATGCGCCGGAAACCAGGTTGACACTAGCGACATCGGTAAGCGGAATCTGCACTACCCCATTGCCGTTCGGATTTGGCGCGCCGACGGTGATGCGCCTGATCGACGCGAGGCTCTGACGGTAATCGGGCGCCAGGCGCACCACGATCGGGAAATTCCGGTCACTACCATCCTCATACAAATTCCCCGCCGCCTGGCCACCTATGGCCGCCTGCACCGTCGCGTACCAAATCAACTTTGATGAAAAAGACTGGATTTTTTGTCGAGAGTTCAGATTTCTTCTTTCTGAAAAATTCTTTCTTTACTGACTGGCCATTCTCTTATAGATTTCTAACCAAGAGGAGGCACGGAAGATGGTCAATGGTTTGCAGGATTTTCAGCTTGGGCAGGTGATCACCGCCATCGGAGGTCTGGGAACAGCGGCCTTCGGTCTGGTGGACGCGGCCAAGTCGGCCTTTAGCGGCATCAACCGGGTCGGGTTGAAGCACATCTACGAGGTCGTATCAGAGTTGGCCCCTGAGGGAGCGAGCGCGGGCGGCCCCGTCAATGCATTGCCGCAGGCCAAAATACTGGAATCGCTGGAGGCCAACTGGGTCAATGGCAACGATCTTGCCAGTCAGAAGGCGATTGCCAAGTCGCTCATCAAGCTGCATCTGAGTTCGGCCAATTCAACGACGGTCGCGGTCAAGGCCAGCGTCGATCCGGCTGTGCTGACCGCGGTAGCATCCAAACTTGTGCTGGATTTCCCCTGCAAAGTAGAAGGCGAAGTGCTGCTCTTATGCTGGAAGCTCGGCGAAACCGCCATCCAGCATTGGCACAGCACCAGCGAAGGCTTCGCGGGAAGAAAGCCAATCGACACGCGAATCGCCAACGCCGGCAAAAAACGCCCCAAATAATTCGCAATAAATCTCAAAAATTAGTTTGTCATCCTGAGCGAAGCGAAGGACCTATGCATTTCGCAGCTGCCAGAATGCAAATCGGCACCGCGCTTCTCAGCCAGTAGCCGCGCACTCGTCCGGCTGATAAAGATGCCGGTCATACCACCCCTCGCTCAAATCCTTCCACGCAGGATTAACCCCGACAATCAACTGAATCTTCCTAATGCGAAGCCAGCCTTTGATCCGCTTCTCGCGGTCAATTGCCTTTCGCACATCATCAAAGCTCTCGTAGTAAACCAACCGATCAATTCTGTAGCGCCCGCAAAAATCCGAGCCCGTGCCAGATTTGTGTTCCCAGACCCGCCGGTGAAGATTATTGGTAACGCCAACGTAGAGCGTCTGCGAGCGGTTGGTCAAAATATAAACGCAGTAGTGCCGCTCGCCCCAATGCATAGGTCTTTCGCTCCGCTCAAGATGACAGTATTTAAATTGTGCGCGACAACAACGCAGCGAATCAGTGAGCGCCGAACATCGAATTTGTGAAAATTCGCGGCCGGTATCGACTCGATGGTGTCATCCTGAGCAAAGCGAAGGACCTCTGTATTTTGCCGAACGCCA
>CAVRYQ010000056.1:0-21764 GCA_963725375.1 uncultured Pseudomonadota bacterium
TCTATATCGATTTCGAACGTGAGGGCAAGAAGTACACCATCATTGATACCGCCGGTGTGCGCCGCCGCGGCAAAGTCGACGAAGCTGTCGAAAAATTCTCGGTGGTCAAGACGCTGCAGGCCATCGAGGATGCCAATGTCGTGGTGCTGGTAGTGGATGCTCGCGACCAGATCACCGAGCAGGATGCGCACCTTGCGGATTTCGTGCTTCAGGCCGGACGCGCGCTGGTGCTGGCGGTTAACAAGTGGGATGGCCTGGACGAATACAAGCGTGACACGACCAAGCGCGATATCGAACGCAAGCTGCACTTCCTGAGCTTTGCCAAGCACCATTTCATTTCGGCATTGAACGGAACGGGCGTGGATGCGCTGTTGAAATCGGTGAATCAGGCCTACACGGCCGCCATGGCCAAGTTGCCGACGCCGCAACTGACACGGGTGCTTGAAGAGGCGCTGCAGAAGCAGCAGCCGCCGCGCGTGGGCAGTTTCCGTCCCAAGATGCGCTATGCCCACCAGGGTGGCAGCAATCCGCCGCTCATCATCATTCATGGCAGCGCACTGGACAAGGTGCCGGACAGCTATAGCCGTTTTTTGGAGAAGACTTTTTGCGACGCCTTCAAGCTGCAGGGGACCCCGCTGCGCATTGAGTTCAAGTCAGGCAAGAATCCGTTCGCGGAAAAAAAACATGTGCTCACCGAGAGCGAGCAACGCGCCGCGCATCGTGCGCGCATCCGCGGGCGCAGGCTGTACGGTTAACAATTCCTGCTCAAGTCACGCCGTTTTATGCCGCAATCATACCTACGCAGGTTGAATCCGGATTGTGCAGGAGGTCAAGATGAAATACTTATTGCTGGGTTTGATAGCCACGCTGGTATTGACGACATTCATGTTCACGTTCCTGGCCAGCGCGGTCATTGTTGAATTGCGGGATTGGGCCGTCAGAGGCCGGTCTGGGCGCCGGGACTGATTCGAACAAGCGTCCAATGCTCCGTGCCCTTCCGTAGTGACCGGTTTTCCAGTAAAGTATCCGCCCCAAGAACGACAAGAGCGGACATCATGAGTACAAAAGGGCAACAACTACAAGACCCGTTTCTGAACGCATTGCGTAAGGAACATGTGCAGGTCGCCATTTACCTGGTCAACGGCATCAAGCTGCAAGGCCAGGTCGAATCATTCGATCAATATGTGGTGCTGCTGAAAAACACCGTCACCCAGATGGTCTACAAGCACGCCATCTCCACCATCGTCCCCGCACGCGCCGTCACTATCCCGTACGACGCCGAGTAATGCATGAGTCAACGACTGCTGCCAATGCGGCGGTATTGGTCAGTCTGGATTTCGGAGCACCGGATTACGCAGAAAGCCTGGAAGAGTTGCGTTTGCTGGCAGAAAGCGCCGGCGTGCGTACCCTCGCGCTGATAGAGGGCAAGCGGCAGCGCCCGGATGCCTCCACGTTCGCGGGCAGCGGCAAGGTGGACGAGATTGCCGCCATGGTCGAGGAACTGGAGGCGCCTCTGGTCATCTTCAATCATGACCTTTCTCCGGCACAGATGCGCAATCTTACCGCCAAAATACAGACACGCGTGATCGACCGAACCATGCTGATCCTGGATATTTTTGCGCTGCGCGCGCAGAGTCACGAAGGCAAGGTGCAGGTGGAACTGGCCCAGCTCAAATATCTTTCCACGCGCCTGGTCGGCATGAACATGGATATGGGGCAGCAGAAGTTCGCGGTGGGGGCGCGCGGTCCGGGCGAAACACAACTGGAACTGGATAGGCGCAAGCTGGACCGGCGCGTGCACCTGCTCAATGAACGGTTGAAGCAGCTCAAGCGCCATCGCGAGTTGCAGCGCAAGGCGCGCAACCGTTCCGATGTGATGTCGGTTTCCATCGTCGGTTATACGAATGCAGGAAAATCCACGCTTTTCAACCGTTTGACGAATGCCAACGTTTATGTCGCCAACCAGCTGTTCGCGACACTGGACACGACCGCGCGCAAGATATTCCTTGAGGGCGACAATCCCAGGCAAGTGGTGCTGTCCGATACCGTGGGCTTCATCCGCCATCTTCCGCACGGCCTGGTGGCGGCATTTCGCAGCACACTGGAAGAGACCGCCCAGGCTGATCTGTTATTGCATGTGGTGGATGTGAACAGCCCGGAACGGCACGACCAGGTGGCGGAAGTGAACAAGGTACTGGCCGAGATCGGGGCGCAGGATATTCCGCAGATCGTGGTTTACAACAAGATCGACCTGCAGGGGCTGGAAGCGGGCGTGAAGCGTGATGAATATGGTGAAATTACTAGCATTCACCTGAGCGCCAGAACGGGGGCCGGGCTGGCTGAATTGCGGGCCGCGCTGGCCGAAGTGCGCGATGTGCCGGAAGCGGATGTGCAAGTGCAGGAATGGCACCCCCTGAATAACAATTAATTTGACCTAAAGTTGACATCCTCCCCGCTCTCAGGCTGGGGCTTCCGTTTATGCGGAAAGAGCGAGGATTCCTGCAGCCAGCGATTGATGTTCCAATCGGAGAATGTTTTTTGCGGCATTGATGTCGCGATCATGAAAGGCACCGCATTCATGACAAGTCCATTCTCTTATTCCAAGACCCGCTCTACCTTTCTGACTGTTGTCGGATATTGCCCCGCAACACGAACAAGTCTGGGTGGTGTACTTCTCGTTTACTTCCACGAATACAACTGACCGCGCCATCGCTTTGTATTCCAGTTGTGTCTTGAGCATTCCCCATCCCGTATCCAGGACGGACTTTGCCATTTTGGTTTTGGCCAACTTACTGCTGCTGACATCCCCAACGAATATCGCTCCATAACTCCCGACCATCGCTGTTGTGAACTTGTGGATCGCATCAATTCTTGAATTCTTGATTCTGGCGTGAATCGCTTTCACGCGCTTCTTCTTATTCGCACGCTGAGCCGTTGCGAGTTCTTTGGCAAACTCGTCGGTGATGCGCCTGCGCTCCAGTACCGTGCCATCCGAACAGGTGGCGGTAGTTTTGAGTCCGAGATCGATGCCCACAGCATTGCCGCCAGTACTGGGCTTGGTCTCAACCTGAATTGTTGTATTGAAGTACCAGCGACCGCGTGCATCCTGTGAGAATGAGCCAGTGCCCAGCTCGCACTTCGACAAGTCATAGCTATCCCAAATCCCAAAAAACTCACCACAAAAGCGAATCTGGCCATTGACCAGCTTCACGCCTGCCGCCTTGAAAGGGATCCAACCCAGTGTACGCTTCACGCCGCTTGATGCCCGCCACTGCAGTTTGTTCTTTTTGAACTGGCGACGGGATTTGGCGTGCTGTGCGATGATGGCCTGCACGGTGGAAGCACCTATACTCAGACCACGTTCCTCGCGAATATCCCTGAGTTCTTTTTGTAAATCATATTCAGAGGTATTGCAGTTCATAAAGCCAACACCGGGTATCGGCACCCATGCGTATTCAGCACTCAATTCATTTGCTGCGTTCCATACCTGATTGACCTCGAACGCCATTCTGGACAGCACTTTTGCATGCTTGTCCTTAATGCGGACTCGGAGGGTTTTGGTGTGATAGCTCATGTACTAATTATAACAGAACGAACGTTCTGTAGCGTGAAGCATCCTTGTTGATGCCGTTTCAGCTATTAGGTGGGTGCCTCAGGCGTCCGGCAATGCAATCTTGTCTGGCGAAGTATCGGCACCATAGCCGACGCTTGTTGCGTCCACAGCGATCGCGATACCTACAGGAGTGCCTGACATAAACTTGGCTAGCCATGCGGCAGCGTCTTTGTGTTGTGTCTTGCGTGATTGACTGAGTATAGATCGGTGCCATTTATAACTGACGGCACTGTGCGATGGGAGTTCCACCGCCACATCAAGTTAGAAGCGTAGCAATACATACCAAGAATAGGGTAAATATGAGGGAAGGTATTTGTTTATGGCTTGTTTTATGGCTGTTTTGATGTGACAAATGTTGTAAGATTGCAGAGTATCCCGCGCCAATAGCCACTCTATAACAGCGTCAACTTTTGAAGTTTATATATAACTCTTGAATTAAAAAGGCAAAAAATGGGATTGAACGACCCGCAATGGGGCAATAAAAACAGAGGCGGCCCCCCGGACCTTGAAGAAGTGATGCGCAAGATCAACCGCAAGATCGAGGCCCTGTTCGGCAGATCCGGCAGCGGCGCTCCGAAGGGCGGCAACGACAAGCCTTCCATTCCGTTCGCCAATGGCGTCGGCTTGATCGTGCTGGTCGTCGTGCTGATCTGGATCGCCAGCGGTTTCTATATCGTCGACGCGAGCCAGCGCGGTGTGGTACTGAGGTTCGGCAAGCAGGTGGAAATCACGGATGCAGGCCCGCGCTGGCATTTCCCGTATCCGATCGAGACGGTGGAAGTTGTCAACCTGAGCCAGGTACGCACGATCGAAGTCGGTTACCGCGACAACGTGAAGAACAAAATGCTCAAGGAATCCCTCATGCTGACGGATGACGAGAACATCATCGATATTCAGTTTGCAGTGCAGTATTTCCTGAAGGACCCCGCCGAATTCCTGTTTAACAACCGCATGTCGGATGACAAGGAAATCGTGCGCCAGGTCGCTGAGACCGCAATACGCGAGGTCGTGGGCAGAAGCAAGATGGACTTTGTCCTGTATGAAGGTCGCGAACAGGTCGCAGCATCGACCACCAAACTCATCCAGGACATACTCGATCGATATAAATCCGGCATCATCGTGAGCAAGGTCACCATGCAGAACGCACAGCCGCCCGAGCAGGTCCAGGCGGCATTCGACGATGCGGTGAAAGCGGGGCAGGACAGGGAGCGCCAGAAGAATGAAGGCCAGGCCTATGCCAATGATGTCGTGCCAAGAGCAAAAGGTGCGGCTGCGCGCCTGATGCAGGAGGCGGATGGCTACAAGCAGCGCGTGATTGCCGAATGCGGAAGGCGATGCCAGCCGCTTCAAGCAGATTCTGGTCGAATATGAAAAAGCACCGCAAGTGACGCGCGAACGGATGTATCAGGACATGAAGCAGCAGATACTGACCAGCACCAGCAAGGTGATCGTCGACCAGAAGAGCGGGGGCGGCAACCTGTTGTACCTGCCGCTGGACAAGCTGATCCAGAGTACCAATCCCAGTGCCGATCTGACCGCAGCCAAACCGGCGGAACAACGTGCAGTTCCGGCAACGGGCGACGCTGCTGCTGCGCCGCGTGGCCGCGATTCGCTGTTCGGTCGTGACAGGGAGGCCCGCTAATGAAACTGAATGTGACTAATTTCCTGGTCGGCATGCATCGTCGTGCTGATCCTGGCCAGCATGAGTGTTTTCATTGTCGACCAGCGCCAGACTGCCATCGTGTTCCAGCTTGGCGAGGTGATGCGCGTCGAGACAACGCCGGGTATCAAGTTCAAGCTCCCGCTGATCCAGAACGTGCGTTTTTTTGATTCGCGCATCCTGACGCTGGACAATGCCGATCCCGAGCGCTTCATCACGGCCGAGAAGAAGAACGTGCTGGTGGACTCCTTCATCAAATGGCGCATCATCGACGTGAAGCAGTATTACATCAGCGTGGGCGGGGATGAAGCGCGCGCGCAGACACGTCTGACTCAGACGGTAAATTCGACGTTGCGTGAGGAATTCGGCAAGCGCACCATCCATGAGGTGGTGTCCGGCGAGCGCGATGAACTCATGCATATCGTGCAGGAAAAGACCGATGTCGATGCACGTAAGATCGGCGTGGAAGTGCTCGACGTGCGCCTGAAACGCGTGGATTTCCCGGTCGAGATCAGCGATTCCGTGTACCGCCGTATGGATGCGGAACGCAAGCGTGTAGCCAATGAACTGCGTGCGACCGGTAATGCGGAGAGCGAGAAGATCCGTGCCGATGCGGACCGGCAGCGCGAGGTGATTCTGGCGCAGGCTTATCGCGATGCGCAAAAGATCAAGGGCGAGGGTGACGCCAGGGCGACTGCATTGTATGCCGGCGCATTCGGGCGCAACCCCGAGTTCTATGCCTTCTATCGCAGTCTGGATGTCTACAAGCAGGGCTTCAAGAACAAGAGTGACGTGATGGTGCTGGACGCGGGCTCTCCGTTCTTCAAGTATCTCAAGGGCCCAGGCAAGGACGGCAAATAATTTCGCATGGGCAATTACTGGCTGGCGGCATTGGGCTTGATGTTGGTGCTGGAGGGGATCATGCCGTTCATGTTTCCCTCATCCTGGCGCGAAACGCTGCGCAAGGTTTCACAATTTCAGGATGGTCAGGCCCGCTTTATCGGGCTGACGCTGATGTTAAGCGGCGTATTGCTGATTTACTGGGTTAATTGATGGAACTCTTCAGATGAATTGGCTGCTGCCGGAATACATTCAGGATATGTTGCCGGACGAGGCGTGGCGCATCGAAACATTGCGCCGCGACGTGCTGGAACTGCTACGCCGCTCAGGTTATCAACTCGTTTCGCCTCCCTTGCTGGAATATGCGGAATCGCTGCTCATCAATGACAGCAAGGATATGGACCTGCGCAGTTTCAAGCTCGTTGATCAATTGAGCGGGCGGACGCTGGCCTTGCGTGCCGATATCACGCCGCAAGTGGCGCGTATCGATGCGCATCTGCTGAATCGCCAGGGCGTTACGCGCTTGTGTTATGCCGGGAGTGTGCTGCATACCCAGCCTGCCGGATTGATGCGTACCAGGGAACCGTTGCAGATTGGTGCCGAGTTGTATGGGCACGGCGGCATCGAGAGCGATCTGGAAGTGCAGCGTTTGATGCTGCAGACGCTGGCGCTGATGGGGGTAGAGGGGGTGCATCTCGATCTTGGACATGTCGCGGTATTCCGCGGCATGGTGAAGCACGCATCGATCTCCCCGGCACTGGAAGCCGAGCTGTTCAATGCCCTGCAACGCAAGGATGTGCCGGTTTTGCATGGCTTGGTGGCGGGTTTGCCACAGGACGCGCAAACTGCATTCTTGGCCTTGCCGCAGCTTTACGGCGGCGCGGAAGTGATCGCCCGTGCCCGTGCGGTCTTGCCTGCTTGTCCGCAAGTGACCGCCGCATTGAACGAACTGGACCTGGCGGCCGCGCACCTGAGGCCTATGGCGCACGCTATCGGCATCGACCTGGCCGAGTTGCGCGGCTACCACTATCACAGCGGCATGGTGTTCGCGGCATATCACCCCGGAAGCCATGACGCCATCGCCTTGGGAGGTCG
The DNA here is from genome assembly GCA_963725375.1 of uncultured Pseudomonadota bacterium. GTDB lineage: Bacteria > Pseudomonadota > Gammaproteobacteria > Burkholderiales > Gallionellaceae > Sideroxyarcus. The sequence continues at coordinate 7,209 of CAVRYQ010000056.1, forward strand.
TTACGACGACGTGGGCAAAGCCTTCGGACGGGCGCGCCCGGCAACCGGGTTCAGCATGGACTTGCGCCAATTGCACGGCTTGCTGGCCAGGAATGGGCAGCCCAAGGCGATCCATGCGCCCTACCTTCAGGATGCAGAGCTGGATGCAGCCGTCGAAAACCTGCGCGCGCAGGGCAATATCGTCGTGATCGACCTGTTGGGCAGGGCCGAATACCAGGCCGAGTTGAATTGCGATCGCCGCTTGGTGTTGAAGGACGGCAAATGGGTCGTGGTGGAAATTAAAAACTGATGCTTTGAGCTAGGGAAGTGATATGTCAAAAAACGTAGTAGTGATCGGGACCCAGTGGGGCGATGAAGGCAAAGGCAAGGTGGTCGATTGGCTGACGGACCACGCGCAGGGCGTCGTGCGCTTTCAGGGCGGACACAATGCAGGCCATACGCTGGTCATCGGCGGCGAAAAGACAGTGTTGCACCTGATCCCTTCAGGCATCCTGCGCGACGATGTGATGTGCTACATCGGCAATGGTGTGGTCCTCTCGCCGTCGGCGCTGCTCAAGGAAATGGATAAACTGGCCGACGCGGGAATACAGGTCTACGAGCGCCTGCGCATCTCCGAAGCAACCCCGCTGATCCTGCCCTATCACGAAGCGCTGGACAAGGCGCGCGAAATAGCCAAAGGCGCGGGCAAGATCGGTACTACGGGGCGCGGTATCGGACCGGCCTACGAAGACAAGGTGGCGCGTCGCGCCATCCGCCTGCAGGACCTGTTCCACCGCAAACGCTTTGCCGCCAAGCTGGGAGAGGTACTGGATTACCATAACTTCGTCTTGAAGAATTACTTCCATGCAGAAACGGTGGATTTTCAGAAGACCATGGACGATGCGCTGGCGCTGGCTGAACGCATCAAGCCGCTGGTGCTTGATGTGCCGCGCGCCCTGTACGAGGCAAACAAGGCCGGACAGAACCTGCTGTTCGAAGGCGCGCAAGGCACATTGCTGGACATCGATCACGGCACCTATCCGTTTGTGACCTCCAGCAACTGCATCGCCGGTGCGGCATGCAGCGGAGCCGGTATCGGCCCGCAAATGCTGCATTATGTGCTTGGCATCACCAAGGCGTACACTACCCGCGTCGGCTCCGGCCCTTTCCCGACCGAGTTGTATGACGCCGTGGACAAGCAGGATCCGATTGGCAAGATGCTGGCGACCAAGGGGCACGAGTTTGGCGCCACCACGGGACGTGCGCGGCGTTGCGGCTGGTTCGATGCCGCCGCACTCAAGCGTTCCATCCAGATCAACGGCGTATCTGGCCTGTGCGTGACCAAGCTGGACGTGATGGACGGGATGGAAAAGGTGCGGATCGGCATCGGCTACAACATCGATGGCCAGTTCAGCGATATCCTGCCGGTCGGTGCCGAATCGCTGGAAGGTTGTGTGCCGGTATATGAGGATATGCCGGGTTGGAGCGCCAGTACCGTGGGCATAAAACAGTTTGATCAACTGCCCGCAGAAGCGCGCAACTATCTGAAGCGGATAGCCGAGATATGCGAGGTGCCGGTGGACATGGTATCCACGGGGCCGGACCGCGACGAAACCATCGTGTTGCGCCATCCGTTCAAAAGTTAAAGTGGCGCTTACGAGGAAAATGGGCACGCATCGTAAACCCGGTGCGTGTTTTTGTTTGAAGGGAAGTAGTGCAAATGAAAACGGCCCGCTTGCGCGAGCCATTCATTTGAAACCTGGTGCCCAGAAGAGGACTCGAACCTCCACAGTCTTGCAACCGCTAGGACCTGAACCTAGTGCGTCTACCAATTCCGCCATCTGGGCATTGCTTGAGGGTGCGCACTTTAATTGCTATAGGATTTTGTGTCAATGACGAAAAAGAAAAAAAATATCCGCGAACTCGACCCGTTTCTGGAGCGCGAACGCGAACAATACGAACATCCCCTGCCCAGCCGCGAATACATCCTGCAGATGTTGGCGGAAAAGGGCGTTCCGCTGGAGCAGGAGGAATTATGCGCCTTGCTGCAGATCGAGCTTCATGAAGAGGAACTATTCCTGCGTCGGCTGCGCGCCATGGAGCGCGACGGCCAGATCATGCGCAACCGCAAGCGCGCCATTTGCGTGGTGGACAAGCTTGACTTGGTCAAGGGCAAGGTACAGGGCCATCCCGATGGATTCGGCTTTCTGATTCCGGAAAATGGCAGTCCCGACCTGATCCTGAGCGAAAAGGAGATGCACAAGGCCTTGCACGGCGATACCGTGATGGCACGCATCGGTGGCGAGGACAGGCGCGGCAGGCGCGAGGCCAAGATTGTCGAAGTGCTGGAGCCGGCCAATACGCGTGTGGTCGGGCGGCTGTACGAGGAACATGGCATCCAGTTTGTGGTTGCCGAGAACCGCCGTATCAGCCAGGATTTCCTGGTCGCACCGGGCGAATCGGGGGGAGCCCAGGCGGGGCAGGTGGTGATGCTGGAGATCATGCAGCAGCCTTCCAAGCATGCACAGCCGATTGGCCGCATCGTCGAAGTGCTGGGCAATTATGCCGACCCCGGCATGGAGATCGAGATCGCGCTGCGCAAGCACGATCTGCCCAACGAGTTTCCGCATGATGCCAAGAAGCAGGCCGAGACGTTCTCTCCGGAGGTGAAGCCGGCTGATTATGCCGGGCGCGAAAGCGTGGCCAGTTTGCCCCTGGTGACCATCGACGGTGAAACTGCGCGCGACTTCGACGACGCCGTGTACTGCGAACCGAATGCCAAGGGCTTTCGTCTGGTGGTCGCCATTGCCGACGTGAGCGCATATGTGAAATCCGGCGATGCGCTGGACAAGGAGGCGATCAACCGTGGCAACTCGGTTTATTTCCCGCGCCGTGTCATTCCCATGCTGCCGGAAGAGCTGTCGAACGGCCTGTGTTCGCTTAACCCGAACGTGGAGCGCCTGTGCATGGTATGTGACATGCAGATCAGCCCGGCAGGTGACATCGAGAAACATCGCTTCTATCCATCGGTGATGTTCTCGCATGCGCGCCTGACCTATACGCAAGTCGCCGACATGCTGGCCAATCCACAGGGCGAAAATGGTCAGAAATATGTCGAGGTGCTGCCGCACATCAACAACTTGTACAAGCTGTTCCAGACCCTGTTGCAGGCGCGCGAAAAGCGCGGTGCCATCGACTTCGAGACAGTCGAGACGCAGATGATCTTCAACGATCAGGGCAAGATCGAGAAGATCGTGCCGGTGATCCGCAACGATGCGCACAAGCTGATCGAGGAGTGCATGCTGGCGGCCAACGTTTGTGCGGCTGCCTTTTTGAAGGAGCACGAACATCCCGTGCTGTACCGCGTCCACGAAGGTCCGACACCGGAGAAACTGGAAGCGGTGCGCGAATTCTTCAAGGAATTCGGATTGCAGCTCGGCGGCGGGGATGATCCGCAGGCCGGTGACTATTCCAAGCTGCTCAAGCAGATCAAGGGGCGTCCCGATGCGGGATTGTTGCAGACTGTGATGCTGCGTTCCCTGCGCCAGGCGGTGTATGCACCGGATAATCTGGGCCACTTTGGCTTGGGTTACGAGGCTTATGCGCACTTCACTTCGCCTATCCGCCGTTATCCTGACCTGCTGGTGCACCGTGCCATCAAGGCAGTGCTGGAAGGCAAGCAATACAAGCCCAAACTCAAATGGGCAGAACTGGGTATACATTGCTCGATGACCGAACGCCGTGCCGACGACGCCACGCGCGATGTGGAAGCCTGGCTCAAGTGTTTCCACATGCGCGACCATCTGGGCAGCGTGTTCGACGGCACGATATCCTCGGTCACCGGATTCGGGCTGTTTGTGTCATTGGATGATTTGTATGTGGAAGGGCTGGTACACGTATCCGAACTCGGCGCTGACTATTACCACTTTGATGCCACGAAGCATCAGATGCTGGGCGAGCGCACTGGCAAGCGCTATCGCCTGGGTGATCGTGTCAAAGTGAAGGTCGTGCGGGTGGACATGGAAAGTACGAAGATCGACTTCGTACTGGAGGGCGAAATCACCACAACAGGCGCCGATTCGAGCAAGGAAAATATCAATATCGGCGCATGGGGGGCGACTCCGCCAAAGAAAGTGAAATCATCCGCGAAACCATCGGGTAAGACGGGTAAGCGTCATGGCTGAGTCGCGCATCATTCACGGCTTTCATGCCGTCACCGCCCGCATCCGCCAGAACGCGGACAGTGTGCTGGAAGTGTTTGTCGATACCCAGCGCCGCGACCCGCGTGCGCGCGACCTGCTCAAGCTGGCCGAGAGCAACGGCGTTCGCGTCATCCAGGTGGATGGAAAACGTCTCGATGGCATGGCGGGAAGCACCCGTCATCAGGGCGTTGCGGCGCGGGTAGATGCGGCGCAGAAAGTGCAGCACCTGGATGACGTGCTGGACACTCTGACCGAACCGGCGCTGCTGCTGGTGCTGGATGGAGTGCAGGACCCGCACAATCTGGGCGCCTGCCTGCGCAGCGCGGATGCCTTCGGCGTGCATGCGGTGATCGCACCCAAAGACCGCGCAGTGGGTATCAATGCTACGGTCGAAAAGGTTGCCTGCGGTGCCGCACAGACGGTGCCTTACATCACCGTTACCAACCTGGCGCGCACGTTGCGCGAGCTGCAGGAACGCGACATCTGGGTGATCGGTATGGATGGCGAAGCGGAAACAACGCTGTATGATGTGCAGCACAAAGGCGCCGTGGCCTTGGTACTGGGTGCGGAGGGCGAGGGTCTGCGCCGTTTGACCAGGGAGACCTGCGACCAGTTGGTACGTATCCCGATGTCAGGCAGCGTGGAAAGCCTGAATGTTTCCGTGAGCACAGGGGTATGTTTGTACGAAGCGAGAAGGCAGAGGGCAATGAATCCATGACGTGACAGGGAGATGAAGATGCAGAAATTCGATTTTTCGATTCTGACCCGCGATGGCCAAAGAGTGGAAAGCGTAGTCATCGCCGGCAACGATGAGGCCGAAGCGGAACGCAAGTTGCGCCAGATGTACCGCTATTGCGAAATAGTGAGTTGCAATGCCAGGAGCGCCGCGGAAGGCAAGGTGCAGCAAGTAATGTCGGTGGAGGACATCCTGTCGCTGATATCCAGGTGACTCCCCGGCAGGCATGACCTGCGTTGGCCCCCGCTTGCGCTGACAGGCAGTGTCTGTACTTCTCCCTCAAATCTGATCAATTGTGCGTGTGCAATTTGCCATTTGGGCGCGGTCGCGATTTAATCGGTTTCAGGTAGATTGTTTTCCATGGAAGAAGCATGAAATACGCACAAGATCGCAATGCAAGCGGGAAAACGCTACGCTTGCTCGTTCAGAAAATGGCCGGACACCCGGCAGCAATTTCACCTTTGAGTTATACCGTCTGGTATGAGTTTGTGACCGGCAGCAATCCCGAGCTCAGCGCCGCCATGGATGCGCTGCTTGCAAGTGGCGGCAAGGTCGACGATGAGGCCATCGAGACGCTATATCTGAAGCATGTCTGCGAGTGCAACGTGGATGTCGAACGGACCATGCGGGAAGAGGTTCAGCAAGTGCTTGCGCAACTTGCCGAAGTACATGAAGAGACTGGCGAGCAGGCGCACCGGTTTGGCGGCAGTCTGCATGCGTACGGCGCAACGTTGAAGCAGAATCTGGATGCGCCCAGGCTCATCGCGTTGGCCAGTAGTATGTCCGTTGATACGGCCAGAATGCGAGATTCCATGCAGCATTTGCAGTCGGAGCTGGCGAGCAGCAGGGATCAGGTAGAAAAATTGCACTGGGAGCTTCAGTCTGCACGCGGAGAGGCGTTGAACGACCCCTTGACCGGAATTTTCAACCGGCGCGGGTTTGAAGCCAGGGCAAGGAAAATGTTCGCCGCACAGGAAGCTTCAGGCGAGAGCGCATGCCTGTTGATGCTCGACATCGACCATTTCAAGAAGATCAACGATACGTATGGCCACCTGTTTGGGGACAAAGTCTTGCGCGGCATTGCCGAAACCCTGAAATCCAAAGTGCGGGGCCAGGATCTGATTGCCCGGCTGGGCGGGGAGGAGTTTGCGGTCCTGCTGGCCAAAACCGACTTGTCCGGCGCATGGATAGTGGCCGAGCAAATACGGCAAACGGTGCAACAATGCAAAATACATCGCCTCGATACACAGGAAAAGATTGGCGGCATCACAATTTCCATCGGTGTCGCCGCATACGCCAGCGGCCTCAGCTTGCCGGAATTGTTGAATCAGGCCGACAAGGCACTCTATAGCTCGAAAGAGCAGGGCAGAAACAGGACCACCCTGTCGGCTGAAAACCGGGATGCTTGTCATCCGCTTCGATTGGACTGAGAAAGACGGAATATCCTAACCTGTCCGGATTATTCGATGAAGCCGTCCGCCAATAACTCTTTCAGCAGTTCGTTATAGTCTTGTGCGCCGCGGCTCTCCGGCGCATGCTCAAAAATGGTCTTGTTGATCGCCGGGCTTTCGGCCAGGCTGACGTTCTCCGCGATGCGGGTGCGGCAGACGTCTGTGCCGAAATGGTCCTCCACCAGTTTCAGCACATCCCAGGCCATGCGCCGTCTGCCATCGAAGCGTGTAAGCAGGTAGCGCCGGTTGACACGCCGCTTGAGTACCTGTTCCAGTGCGTTCAGGGTCTTTTCGATCTGCAGCGCTCCCTTGGTGGAGAGGTGATCCGCAGAAATGGGAACGATCAGTCCGCTGCAGGCGAAGATCGCGTTCAGCGACAGCACGCCAACCATCGGATTGCAGTCGATCACAACCGGATTGTCCTTGCCGCCGTATCGTTCGGCCTGCAATGCGCTGTTGAGCTTGTTCACAACATTGAAGCCCTTGCCATAGAGCGCATCCACCTTGGAAAGCTCGGTATGCGCCGGAATGATTTTGACCGAGCAGGCCGATTCCCGCACCAACTGACACAAAGGGCGGTTGCTCTGGAACATGCTCAATACCGTATCGGCGCCGGACTTTGCCGTGATATTGGTAATGGCGCTGAGCTGTGCCTGTGGATCCAGGTCAATACCATACGTCGCGCGGCCGATGCGCGACAAGGCGGCGGCGAGATTGACGGCGGTCGTCGTTTTACCGACACCGCCCTTTTGATTGAAGACCGCGATGATGCTCATACTGCGTGGATTCTAGCCGAAATCGGCGTTGCGGATGAATGTATGCGTCGAGGAAGAAAAAATCCCGGCCCGGCCCGGCCCAGCGATGGCGGGGCAGAGAAGAGGCGCACCGCAAGCGAAAGCAGTCGCGGCGAAGGGTAGACGCATGTCAGCACAAGCGGTGAGGCATGTGTTGTTCGGCGCGATTGCGCTAAACTGGCACCCATGAATCCGACCCCAGAATGGTGCAGGGAAGCGCTGTTGCGCACGTCCTTGTTTCTTCCACTGCATTCCGTCATCGCCGACCTGGCGCCGGACGCATTTCCAGGCTTGTGTGACTGTAACGCGCTGCTTTCCGCGCAGCGTCCGGCCGTTGCGGTGCAAAGCGGTCGACCGCTGAGATTTGTGCCGCAGGAATGCGGCAAATTGCCCTTCGATCTGCAATACGAGCCGCGCTGTTTTCTCAAGGGAGAGGTGCCCACGCGCGCAAACAACTGGCATGATTTGTTCAATGCGCTGGTGTGGATCGTTTTCCCACAGGCCAAGGCCGCGATCAACGCGCGCCATTTCCGGGAGCTCACCGCAGGCTCATCGACACACGGGCGACGCGGTGCAGTGCGCGATACCAGCACCCTGCTGGATGAATCGGGGGTGATCGTTGCCTGCGCCGATGCGGATATGGCTGCGTTGCTGTGCAATTTCCAGTGGAAGGAATTGTTCTGGCAGCGGCGCGCGCAAGTGCTATCCGGCATGGGCTTTTACCTGTTCGGGCATGGTTTGTATGAAAAGGCGCTCAATCCCTATATCGGCCTGACCGGGCAAGGTTTGCTGCTGTCGGTGGAACAGGTGTTCTTTGCATGGCCACAGGCACGGCAATTGGCTCATCTGGATCGATTGCTGGCCGACTACCTGAATGCAGCGGAACACTGCCTCAGCACGCGGGAATTGACGCCCGTACCGTTGCTCGGCGTGCCCGGCTGGGCCGAGGATAACGAAAATGCAATCTATTACGACAATACCGGATATTTCAGAACGGGCAGGCGGGGACGCGATGCAAATGCTTAAAATCCGATGCACCGTCAGTCTGGTCGGCATGTTGCTGGTGCCTGGGCCGACATCGGCCGAAGAGTTTTCGCAGGGCATCGTGGGCGACGTCGGCATCGGTGCGTACTACACCGGCAGGATCGTTCGCGGCGTGAACGATTTCACCACGGTTCTGCCTTACGGCGATTTTGAGTACGGCAGAATGTTTGCACGGGTAGACACGCTGGGTATCAAGACGCTGAAGATGGGCGACGGATATCTGGAGCTTGTGGGTAGAGTCAGCCAGGACGGATTCGACACGAACGTGCCCGGCCTGCTCGGCCTCAGGAAGCGGGAAACATCCATTCCCCTGGGTGTGGGTACTTTGCAGGTGACGCCGGTGGGCGGTTTCATGCTGAATGCGTTTCATGACGTGCGCCAGTCTCACGGGCAACTGTTCGAGGCGATCTATGCCGCAGAACTTGACCTGCAACAGGTGAGTTTCTATCCGCTGGCGGGAGCGGAATACCTGTCCGGCGAATACGTGCGTTACTACTACGGGATATCTGCCCAGGAAGCCGCAGCGAGCCAGTATGCGCTCTACCAGCCCGCCGGGTCATTCAACGAGTTCGTCGGGTTGATCGCGGACATCAAGCTGACCAATGACTACCATTTGAACGGGTATGTGCGCCGCAAATGGCTGGGGAGCGGCATCGAACAAAGCCAGATCGTCAATCAGCGTTATCTGGATACGGGCTACCTGTCCCTGAGTTACCGCTTCAAATAAGCGGCGCATCGTCGGACTTGTTTTTTCCCTGAAGCAGCAGTCCGGCACAGCGTATGCCGCTGAGGACCGCGCCTTCCAGCGTGGCCGGATACTCTCCGTCCGTGTAGTCGCCGGCCAGCAATATGCGGGGCAGCGCGGTCTGTTGTGCGGGCCGCTGCAGTCCTGGCGCACAGCAGAAAGTGGCGCGCTTTTCCGCGATCACTTTGAACCATTCCGGCTGGTCAATGATGCCGAACTCCGCGCCCAGTTCGCCGATGACTTTTTGTGCCAGTTGCTCCTGGCTCCATTCCTGATGGATGCCTTCTGCGCTGATGACTGCCGCAAGCAGGCCTGGCTGGCCCGCGATCTGCCCTTTGTCGAACAGCCATTGGCTGATGCGCCGGTGCAGGCCGAGCATAGGGTGCGGCAGGGTGACATGGGCGGGATATTGCAGATAGACGGTATAAACAGGTTGATGATCCAGCGCCTCGATTTGCTTAACAACGTCGGCGAGCGCAGCGATGGGACGAAGCAATCCGGGCGCGACTGTCGCCGGTGTGGCACAGATTACGTGGGAGAAGAAGTGAGCCTCATTCGCGACGATAATTTCCACGCCTTCGTCTTTGGGGACGATGGCATCGACGCTGCGGGAGAGATGGACCTTGCCTCCCTTCCGTTCGACAAATGCGGCCGCGCGTTGCGGGAACAGCGTGGTAAAGTCGATGCGCGGCAGCAGCATGTCGCTGTCCGCACGGGTTCGATTCAGCGCATCGCGCAGCACGTTCAGCAATACTTGCGCGGAGGCCCTGTCTATGGGCGTATTCAGGGCGGCGATGCACAGGGGTTCCCACAGTTTGAACGTCAGGTCGGCATCCTGCTTGTGTGCAGTGAGCAGGTCGGTGACCGTCATGTCGCTGACTAACCGGAAATTCATGCGGCGCAACGTAAGCATGAATTTCGCAGCCTTTCTGCGCTCGGTCCAGGTGAGTCCTCGTGCTTTCAGCAGGGCGATCAGCAGGTGCAGCGGCGCGGGAAGGCGGGGCGCCCTGAGCGAAAACTCGCCGTGCAGATCAAGCTGCAACGGCAGGCGCACGAAATCCTGTTCGATACGACCGCCCACCAGTTCGATAAGGCGCAGGGTTTCGCGATAACAACCGAGCAACAGGTGCTGGCCATTGTCGAGCCGTGTGTCATGGTGCAGCACGCCGCGCGCGCGGCCGCCAAGTTGCCTGGCGCTTTCAAATACGGTTACAGAAATACCTTGTGCCGCGAGTTCCGTAGCGGCCGCCATGCCTGCATAGCCGCCGCCGATGATGGCAGGATTCAAGGCTGATTTCTCCCGCAACGGGGGAAAGACATTTGCCACCGCGTCCGTGTGGCGGGGGGAATCAGGGGGAGGGGAGCGCTCAATTCTTGAGCCATGTCGTGAAAGCCAGCCACAGCTTGAAGGTCGGCGTTAGCGAGACACGCTCTTTCAATACATGGCAGCCGCTGGCGACGATTTCCAGCAGCGTGGCCCGGTAGACGGCAGCCATGATGAGTCCGGTGCGCTGCGCCTTGCGATCCACTGCGGGCAAATGATCCATCGCCTGCCGGTAATAGCGTTGCGCGCGTTCGATCTGGAACGCCATCAATTTCCGGAAATTCTCGGTCTCGCGGGAGTTCAGGATGTCCGCGGCAGTGACGCCGAATTGCTGCAGTTCATCCATCGGCAGGTAGATGCGGTTGCGCCGCGCATCCTCGCCCACGTCGCGGATGATGTTGGTGAGCTGCAAGGCGATGCCGAGGTCGAGAGCATATTTGAGCGTGCGGCGGTCGGTATAGCCGAAAATCTCAACCGACAGCAGGCCCACGACCGAAGCGACGCGGTAGCAATACAGTTGCAGCGACTTGAAATCCTCGTAGCGCGTCTGTTCGAGGTCCATCTCCATGCCGTCTATGATCTCCAGCAGATGTTCCTGCGACAGGTTGAATTGTCGGACGATGGGAACCAGAGCTTGGGCCACCGGATGCTGCGGCTTGCCGCCATATATGGCGACCACTTCGGCGCGCCACCAGTTGAGCGTCGTGCGCGCCACATTGACGTCGGAACATTCGTCCACCACATCGTCCACCTCGCGGCAAAAGGCGTACAGCGCCGTGATGGCGCGGCGCTTGTCCGCAGGCAGAAAGCGGAAGCTGTTGTAGAAGCTGGAGCCGCTGGAGGATGCCTTGTTTCCGCAATATTCGTCTGGAGTCATATGAAGCTCCCGCCACTAAGCGCGAAAACGCGTTGTAGCAGGGGTTCCCGGGTCAACGACCAGAGCGCAGAATCGGCAACGCCAACCCCGCGACTTACCTCGGTCTCACCAGACGTTGGTTGCATCTCTGCAACCGGTTCGGACACTTCCTGCCCTACCTTGTTCTTTGTGACTCGACACCGATTCTTCTCTTTCTGAGCACATTTCCCAGACAGCAACTGGCGGACACCGCGCAGGGCAATAACCTTTGCCGCGTTGTGATCCGCATGGTCGGTGTTCCCGCAGCATAGGCAGACGAATTCGGCTTGCGATAGCCGATTGTCCTGGTGAACGTAGCCGCATAGGGCACATTCCTGCGAAGAATAGAACGGTGGTACTTCAATTACAAATTTGCCTTGACGGCGGGCCTTGTACTGCAAATAGGTCTTGGTTTGGCCCCATGTCGAAGCCAGAATGGATTTGTTTAAGCCGGACTTGGCGGTGGCACCGTTGCGCAGCCATTTCCCGTTTTCGTCCTGCTGCGGTTTGGCCTTCCTGACCATGTTCTTTACTTTAAGCGCTTCGAACACGAACAACTTGTAGCGGGGATCGCTGGCCAGCGTGTGGCTGGTCTTGTGGGCTACATCCCGGCGCACGTTTGCCGCATACCGGCTGTACCTCGGCACATGGAGCTTTGCCTTTCGGTACCCGCCAGAACCTTTGGCGCGGCGCGCCATCAGACGCTGCCATTTCTTCTTGCGTCTCTCCTGTTCAGCCAGCCGATTATGCTGGACTTCGGAGAAACCGAATTGTTTTCCTTCGCTAGTTGCCAGCGGCAAAGCAACGCCTCGGTCCAGCCCGTTCGTCATTTGCAGCAGCTCCGCTTCGCTGAAGTGCCTCAGGTAGTCGATCGCTTCCTGTTCGGTCGGCTCCGGTATGTTGTCGTCGTAGTTGAACGAGACGTGCCAGCGGCCGGCATGCACACTGATATGAATTGTGGCTGGAACCTTGTACTCTTGATGTGCCTTGAATTCGAGCAAGCCGACGTTAAATTTCGGTATCCCGATATGAATCTTGTAGCCGGTGATTTCACCCGTATCAGGATCTGCGACGGGGATGAACTTGAATAGCTCGCTGGTCAGCCACACAGACTGGTTGCCGTGCTTCTTGTGAATGGTTGGGCGGCCGCCCAGCTTGGAGAAATAACGACCATACGCTTGTTTCCACAGCACCGCTCCGTTGCGCAACACATGAGACGGAACCTCGGAAAGCCAAGGAGTCTGCTCAGACTTGAAGTGCGCATACTGTTGGTTGATTGGGGCGTGCTGCCCGGTGTGCTGCAATGACTTCTGCGCAAAGTGGCGGGAATACCGGTCTCCGCCTACCTTGGCATTGTAGATGTGTCGATGGCAGCCAATCCACCGCAGCAGGGTTTGCTCCTGCGCAGGTGTTGGATAACAACGGAATTTGGTGCCGATTTGCATAGAGCCAATATTACCTATCTCGTCTAAGTTCCAGAACTAAATTCGTCCGCTTGACCCGCCTCGTGGCGTTAAACTGACTCGGAAATCGCCTAAGATGGGAGACGCGCGGACTGGTGTTCATTTCAAAATCAAACGATAACTGCGTTGGCTGCGTCTTCTGCTCCTTGCCGCCTTGTTCTCGTTTGTTGTGAATTGAAATCATATTTTAATTTCAGAACCGTAATGGCGCACTTTTCGCCAGCATGATAACCCAGTCGAAAGAGCGCAATACCGGGCGGCGGCGGAACATGTCGTAATCGGCGGCTTCCAGCTTGTCGAGGATGCGCAGCCCCCCGGCGATGATCATGCGCATCTCCAGCCCGATGCGGCCACTGAGGATGCTGCCGAGAGGGGCGCCCCGCAGCATCAGCGCGCGCGTTCGGTCGACCTGGAATTTCATCAGGGCGCGCCAGGTTTTGTCGCATATGCCTTGCTGATGTGGTCTTCGCTCATCCCGAAGCGCGCCAAGTCATCCTGCGGCAGGTAGATGCGCCCGATGGCGAAGTCCTTGGCGAGATCCTGCCAGAAATTGATGAGTTGCAGAGCGGTACAGATGGCATCGGAGCAGGCGATGTTGACGGGAGCGGCAGCCTGGTAAAGGTGCAGCAGCAGGTTGCCGACCGGATTGGCGGAACGGCGGCAATAGTCCAGCAATTCGTCGTAATCGGCGTAACGCTTCTTTACGACATCCTGCGAAAAAGCGTCGAGCAGGTCGTGGAACGGTTGCAGCGGCAGGTCATGCGCCCTGATCTCGGCTGAAAGGTTGATGAACAACGGCAGCAGGGGGGTGTCGCCCGCCGCGAGGCGATTCAATTCGTTGCGGAACTCGTCAAGTCGCCGCAGGCGTTCCTTATCGGGCAGGTCGCCCTCATCGGCGATGTCGTCCGCTGCACGCGCGAAATGGTAAATCGCCGCTACCGGCGTGCGCAGCCGCCTGGGCATGAGGATGGAGGCAACGGGAAAATTTTCGTAGTGATCGACCGGCATCAACGCAGATCATTCCGGTGCAGCATAAACACATACTCATCGCCCGCGCTCACCTCCAGCCAGGTGAAGGGGAGTTTCGGATAGGCTGCTTCTAGCGCATCTCGGTTGTGGCCGATCTCGACGACCAGTATGCCGTTGTCGTTGAGGTGTTTGCAGGCGTGTTCGAGGATGATGCGGGTGGCGTCCAGGCCGTCTGAACCGCTGCCCAAGGCCTGCTTGGGTTCGTATCTGTATTCCTGCGGCAACGCGGCGACGGAAGGCTCATCGACGTAAGGTGGGTTGCTGATGATGAGGTCGTATTGCCTGCCGGTCAGGTTTGCAAACAGGTCGGATTCGATCAGCGACACGCGGTCTTCCATGTCATAGTCGGTCACGTTGTACTGGGCGACATCCAGCGCATCGGCGGACAGATCGACTGCGTCGACAAGGGCATTGGGGAAGGCATGCGCCGCCAGAATGGCGAGGCAGCCGCTGCCGGTGCACATGTCGAGTACGCTGGTTACCCGTTCCGCATCGCCGATCCAAGGCGCGAGTTGTTCGCGCAGCAATTCGGCAATGAAGGAGCGCGGGACGATGACGCGTTCGTCCACGTAGAAGGACAGGTCGCCCAGCCACGCCTGATTGGTCAGATAGGCGGCGGGAATGCGTTGCTGCGTCCGTCTCTCGACGATGTCAAGTACGTCGTACAGCTCGGATTGGGTCAGCTTGGCATCCAGGAACGGGTCGAGCCGGTCCAGTGGCAAATTCAGGGTATGCAGGATGAGGTATGCGGCTTCATCGAAGGCGTTGCCGCTGCCGTGGCCGAAGTACAACTCTGCCTCGTTGAAACGGCTGACGGCGAAGCGCAGGCAGTCGCGCACGGTCTTGAGCGAGGCACTGGCCTCGGAAAAGTAATTGATGTCCATTGCTAATCTT
>CAVRYQ010000057.1:0-10940 GCA_963725375.1 uncultured Pseudomonadota bacterium
CATGGCCCAGTCGTGGCATACGATGATGGAATTCGAACCCCCGCTGGTGGGCTGCGTGATCAGCGGGCGCAACCACAGCTTCGATGCGTTGGTCGCGACCAGGGAGTGCGTGCTCAACATCCCGTCGGCGGAACTGGCGCGGCAGGTGGTGGGGGTCGGCAACTGTTCGGGCAGCAAGGTGGACAAGTTCAAAAAGTTCAAGTTGACGGCAATGCCCGCAGCGAAGGTGGTCGCGCCGCTGATCGATGAATGCTTCGCCAATCTGGAATGCAGGGTGGCCGATAGCCGGATGGTGAACAAGTACAACTTCTTTGTGCTGGAGGTGGTCGAGGCCTGGATCGATCCTGCCATAAAGAACCCGCGTACGCTCCACCATCGGGGCAAGGGGGTGTTCATGGTGTCGGGCGATACGATCAGGCTTCCTTCGAAAATGGCGTGATCGGTGCGGCCTCTCCTCGTATGGCTAGTGATGTTGATGGTCGCCATCGCCAATGGTGCATTGCGTGACCTGACTTACGGCAAGCTGCTTTCCGCGCTGCTTGCCAACCAGATTTCCTGCGTGAGCGGCATCGCGCTTCTGGGTGTGGTGATCTATCTTTATGTGCGGCGCTGGCCTTTCGTTTCCGCAAGACGGCTTGGATCATCGGACTGTTCTGGATGACGCTCGCGCTGGAGTTCGAGTTCCTGTTTTTTTCATTACGTCGCCGGGCACTCATGGAAGACGTTGCTGGCGAACTATGATGTAATGAGCGGACATCTTTGGCCGTTGATCCCGCTTTGGGTGTGTGTCGCCCCCTATCTCTTTTGTCGATTTATCAATAAGCGCAAACTGAATGACGTACAAGACCAGTAAGGAAGTGTTGGCCGGGATGCCGAGCGGAATATGGGTGCTGGGCTTCGTCAGCCTGCTGATGGACGTCTCCTCCGAAATGATACATAGCCTGTTGCCATTGTTCATGGTTATCGTACTGGGCGTCAGCGGTCTGACGATCGGGATCATCGAGGGTATCGGCGAATCGACGGCATTGATGGTGAAAGTGTTCTCCGGCGTATTTAGCGATTACCTCGGCAAGCGCAAGGCACTCGCGCTATTCGGCTATGCGCTGGGTGCGCTGACCAAGCCGATGTTCGCGCTGGCGTCCGGAATCGGCATGGTGTTGGGGGCACGATTCCTCGACAGGGTCGGCAAGGGGATGCGCGGAGCGCCGCGTGATGCGCTGATCGCCGATATTGCACCTGCCGGGATACGCGGTGCGGCTTTTGGCCTGCGACAGTCCCTGGACACCGTGGGCGCCCTGCTCGGGCCGTTGCTGGGTACAGGATTGATGCTGTTGTGGGCCAACGATTTTCGCGCGGTGTTCTGGGTGGCGCTGATTCCCGGCTTAATGGCGGTGGCGTTGCTGTTCTTCGGCTTGCGCGAACCGGAAATGAAGGAAGCACGCGAGTCATCCAATCCGATCGGTCGTGTGAATCTGCAACGCCTTGGCAGCGCCTATTGGTGGGTAGTCGGCATCGGCGCCGTGTTCACGCTGGCGCGCTTCAGCGAAGCTTTTCTGGTCCTGCGCGCCGCGCAGGGCGGCATTTCCGTTGCGCTCGTGCCGATGGTGATGGTCGCGATGAATGTGATCTACGCCGCGTCGGCGTATCCGTTCGGCAAACTTTCCGACCGGATGGAGCACGGCCAGTTGCTGGCGCTGGGACTGGTGGTGTTGCTGGCCGCCGATCTAGTGCTGGCGCACGACGACCATTGGACCACTGTGCTGCCGGGCGTTGCGTTGTGGGGCCTGCACATGGGCATCACGCAGGGCCTGTTGGCCAGGATGGTTGCCGACGTGACGCCCGTCGACATGCGCGGTACGGCTTACGGCTTTTTCAACCTGATGAGCG
This sequence comes from uncultured Pseudomonadota bacterium, assembly GCA_963725375.1. Classification (GTDB taxonomy): domain Bacteria; phylum Pseudomonadota; class Gammaproteobacteria; order Burkholderiales; family Gallionellaceae; genus Sideroxyarcus. The sequence goes on from CAVRYQ010000057.1 coordinate 1,888, forward strand.
GGCTGGCGATGCTGTTTGCCAGTGTGCTGGCTGGGCTGATATGGGATCGCCTCGGCGCGTCTTTTACCTTCTATGCTGGCGCATTTTTCTGTCTGGTCGCGGCGCTTGCCCTGGCCTGGAGGCAAGTGCGGGCAGGGCGCACCGATGGTGCGTGAAACTCCTGCACCCCGGGTAATGGTACTTTGAATAGTTCTATTTTTTTCGGGTAGAATCCGCTCCCGCTTTTGCGGGGCTGCAAAAAATCTGCAGTGCCAATCGAATGAATAAATTGTCCGGGCCGGAGGCACGGGTTGCGGCTTGCTTGCAGGACAGGCACTTTTTTAAACGTTTTGATGGTGGGGTATGCAGCAAGCCGTTACACATCCTGTTGGGCAAAAAAGAGCGATGTCGACCATGAAGGTGTGGGACCTGTTCATCCGTTGCTTTCATTGGACGATGGCGCTGGGGTTTGCGACGGCGTACATCTCGGGTGAAGTCCATGCCTCAAGAATCCATGTCGTGTCCGGTTACGTGCTGTGCCTGTTGCTGGCGGCGCGGGTATTCTGGGGATTCAGGGGCAGCAAGTACGCGCGTTTCCGTTCTTTCATTTTTTCGGTCAGGGAGACGCTTGCATACATGCGGGGGATGCTCAATGGACACCCCGCGCATTATTCCGGACATAACCCGGCCGGCGCATTGATGGTGTTTGCCCTGCTCGGGTATCTCGCATTGCTCTTCGTTTCCGGCCTGTTGACGCTGGGGACGATCGATTTCGAGGGCCCCCTGGCCTTCCTCGCGAACAGCGTGAGCGACGAGTCCAGCTACGCGTTCCGCCACCTGCATGAATTTCTTCCTGCCGCTGGTTTGGTGCTGGTGATCCTGCACGTCGCAGGCGTGGTGGCAGGCAGCATCCAGCACAATGAGAATCTGGTGAAGGCGATGCTGACCGGCAGGAAAAAATCGCTATCGCCCTCCGTTTCATCCGATTTCAACGACAAGTAAGGAGAATCAAATGAAGGTCATGCAGTTGATGATCGCGGCCGTGCTGTGTTGTGCGGTGCAATCCGGAACGGTCCTGGCACAGGATGCGGCCAGCGACCTGCCGCTGGCCTCCGCTGCCTATGTCAAGGATTATGAAGCGTTCCGGCTGGCGGCGGCGGATGATCCGGAAGTGCTGGTCAAGAAGCCTGACGAGGGCACGCCGTTGATGAAGTCTGCGCCGTTCGAGCCGCCATTGCTCACGGGCAAGAAAGTGCACGAGTACCTGGGCCTGGGAACCATCGCATTTGCGGCGCTGACTGCCGTCACCGCACCGGATAGCGGATGCGACCACGGCAGCAACTGCAACGCGAACCAGCCGCGCCCGATCCACGGCACGCACGCCCACTTGGCGGAAGCCACGGTCGCTATGGCTGCGGCGGCGATTGCATCGGGCCTGATCGTGCATTGGGACGATTTCAAGTTGTCGGACGGCATCACGGACCCCGATAACCTGCACATACTGCTGGGCGTGACCGGCGCCGGACTGATGGCCTGGGCCGTCAACAGATCGAAGAACTCTGCCGTCCCGATCAGCCATGCGGGCATCGCCGAACTGGGCGCGCTGGGCATGCTGACTGCGATCAAGATTACCTGGTAACGGAGACACGGAAATGAAAAAACTGTACGTAATGATGACCTTGCTGGGTACGCTGCTGATGGCTTCCGCGGCGTCGGCAACACCGGCCACGGACGCATTGTTTGCGCGCTACAAGTCAGAAGGCGCGACCGACTTCGATGCCGGGCAGGGCAAGAAGGACTGGACCCGGGACGGCCGGGTGGAAGACGGCAAGACCATGAACTGCACGATTTGCCACGGCGGCGACCTGAGCAAGCCGGGCAAGCATCACAAGACCGGCAAGGTGATCGACCCGATGGCGCCCAGTGCCAATCCGGAGCGTTTCACCGACGCGAAGAAGATCGAAAAATGGTTCAAGCGCAATTGCAATGACGCTTGGGGACGTGACTGCACCGCACAGGAAAAGGGCGACATCCTCAAGTTCCTGTCGGGCAAGTGAGGATCGGGGAGATGATGATGCATACCAAATTCAAGGCGGCGCTGTTGGCTCTTGTGTTGCTGACCGGCAGCAGCGCGGCGATGGCGGAAGAAACCTTCTGGCAATGGCTGACCACGTTCTCGCGCCAGAAGGAAGTGGCGCCTGTCGACAACAAGACCTATGCGGATGAATGCGGCTCCTGCCACTATGCGTACCCGCCGGGCCTGTTGCCGGGCAAATCCTGGGCGAAGCTGCTGGACGAGAAGGCCTTGAGCGACCATTTTGGTGAGAACGCCGCGCTGGACCCGGATACGCTGCAGACCATTCGCGGCTATGCGCTGGACAATGCGGCGGAGAAGTCCTGGTACAAACGCTCGCGCAAGATCGCGGTGGCGACCGAGGACGAGACACCGCTGCGCATCACCGAGGTGCGTTACATCAAGCGCAAGCACCACGATATCCCGGAGAAGATGATCAAGGGCAACAAGGACGTGAAGTCGCTGAGCTATTGCAATGCCTGCCACACCCGGGCGGACAAGGGCATCTTCGACAGCGACACCGTGTCCATCCCGAACTATCCGGATTGGGATTGACGTGACCGCTTCCGCATGACCACAGGGCAGCTCGGGCTGCCCTTGCAGTTTCTTGCAATGGCGGTGCGGTGTTATCATCGTCGCAAATGAAAAGCCCACCTGATTCCCTGCGCCGTTTCCTGTTTGAACATGCCCCGATACGCGGCGAGATCGTGCGCCTTGAAGCGGTCTGGCAGAGCGTGATCGAGCGCCATGACTATCCGCCCGTGCTGCGCGACCTGATGGGCGAACTGTGCGCTGCCGCGGTATTGCTTGCCGCGACGCTCAAATTGAAGGGCTCCATGATCCTGCAGATACACGGAAAGGGGGCAGTGAAGCTGCTGGTGGTGGAATGTTCCGGAGATCTGGAAGTGCGTGCCACGGCCAAGTGGGAAGGCGACTTGTCTCACGGCACGCTGCAGGAACTGGTGGGCGACGGGCGCTTTGTCATCACGCTGGATCCCAGGGATGGCAACCAGGCGTATCAGGGCATCGTCGCCCTGGAAGGCGAAAGCATCGCCGGGATACTGCAGAACTACATGACGCGTTCGGAACAACTGGAGACGCGCCTCTGGCTGGCGACGGACGGGAAGGTCGCGGCCGGCATGCTGCTGCAAAAACTGCCAGAAAAGGACCAGACTGAGGATGACGATGCATGGGCGCGCGCGTCACATCTGGCCGACACGCTCAAACCGGAAGAATTGCTGACCTTGCCTGCCATCGAGCTGGTGCATCGCCTCTACCACGAAGAAGATATCCGCTTGTTTGACGCGCAGGATATTGTGTTTCGCTGCACCTGCTCACGCGAGAATGTGGCCAGGATGCTGCGCATGCTCGGGCGAGACGAGGTGGAATCGATCATCGCCGAGCGCGGCGAGGTCGAGGTGCACTGCGAATTCTGCAACCAGCGCTATGTCTTCGACCGAGTGGATGCCGACGCGGTATTCGCCGACATCATGGCGATGGCGTCGAACCAGACCTTGCACTGATCTTTACGCGCACCCCGCAAGGCCGCGTCCTTTTTCCGGCAGGAAGCTTTCGAAGTCTGCAGCCGCAAGCGGTTTGGAGAACAGGTAACCCTGCCCGTAATCGCAGCCCGCGGCAAGCAGCAAGTCGCGCTGTTCCGGCGTTTCCACCCCTTCGGCAATGACCTTGATGCCCAATTTGTGCGCCATCACGATCATGGCTTCGCACAGCGCGAGATCGCTTGAATCGGGTGCGAGGTTGCGCACGAAAGACTGGTCGATCTTGATGTAATCGATGTCGAACTTTTTCAGGTAGGACAGCGAACTGTATCCCGTGCCGAAATCGTCCAATGCAACCTGTATTCCGTTATCCCTGAATGCAAGCAGTTTCCTGACGATGCTATTGCTGGCATCCATCAGCAGGCCTTCCGTGATTTCGACCACGATGCTGCTGCCCGGCAAATCCAGCTCTTTCAGGTATTCGAACCAATCGGAGTGTGTTTCGGCTTCGTTCCTGAATTGGACAGGCGACTTGTTGACGCTGATCTGGATTTCCCTGCCCAGAACGCTTTTCCACAGCCTGGCTTGAAGTGCCGCCTGCTGGAACACCCAATCTCCGATCGGAATGATCAATCCACCCTGTTCCGCGATGGGAATGAATTCGTCGGGGCTGACCAGGCCGCGCGTGGGGTGCTGCCAGCGCAACAGGGCCTCGGCCTTGTGGATGGAACCCGTCCCGAGTTCCACAATCGGCTGGTACGCCAGCCAGAACTGGTTGTCTGCCAGCGCATTGTGCAGATCATTGGACAGGCTCATGCGGTTCTGTGCCACCTGCTGCATGGCCTGCGTATAGTAGCTGTAACGGTTGCGGCCGGAATTCTTGGCGGCATACATCGCCTGGTCGGCATTCCTGAGCAGCACCTCCAATTCCGTGGCGTCGGTCGGGTAGATGGTGACGCCGATACTGACCGACACATATACCGATGTTTCCCCCAGCCGGAACGGTGCCGAGAGTTTTTGCAAAATGCATTCGTTGATGCGTTGGACGCTGTCGTAATCGCCCAGCTCGCCCAGTATGAGCACGAACTCATCCCCGCCGAAACGGGCTACGGTATCGGATTCGCGAACACAGCTCAAAAGGCGCTGTGCGGCCTCTTTCAGCAGAAGGTCGCCCTTGGCGTGACCGAGCGTGTCGTTCACTTCCTTGAAGTGGTCCAGATCGAGGAACAGCACCGCCAGAGGCAACCCGCTGCGCCGGGATTTCTTGATCTCCAGTTCCAGGTGGTCATGAAACATGCGCCAGTTGGGCAATCCGGTCAGGTGATCGAAATTCGCCTGTTGCCAGATCTGTTCTTCGGACTCTTTTTTATCGGTGATGTCGGTGAACAGGGCGATGCGGTGGTGCACTTTACCGTCACTGCTGAATATTGTGTTGATGGTCAGCCATTTTGGATAGATCTCGCCGTTCTTGCGCCTGTCCCATATCTCGCCGGTCCACTTGCCGCTGGCATTGATCTTGTCCCACATGGACTGATAGAACTCGGCGTCGTGGCGGCCCGACTTCAGAATGCCGGGATTTTTCCCCACCACCTCTCCAACCGTATAACCGGTGATACGGGTGAAAGCCGGATTGACGGCCATGATCAGATTGTCTGCATCAGTGATCAGCATGCCTTCGCTGCTGTTTTCGTAAATGGACGCCGCCAGTTGCAGGGATTTTTCGGTCGTTTTGCGCTGCACTTCTCGGTCGAAATTATCCAGTGAAAAGGAAATGTCGCGCGACAATTCCTCCAGCAACTCAATCGCCTCCCGGTCGAAAGCGCCGCTCAGCGTGTGATATACCGTGAGCACCGCAAATGGCAGACCGGCGCGCTGTATCGGGAAGGTTGCCGCCGAATGCCAGTCGTTTTCCAATACTCGTGCACGCCAGGGTGCGGTGAGGGGATCGGCGTGGTAGTCGTTGACGATGACTGAACGGTTTTCGCGGTAAGCGATGCCGATCGGGCCCCTGCCTTCTGGCACGTCCGCAAGCGGCGAAATGACGATGCCATCCAGGAAGTCATGGCCGTTGCCGTAGCTTGCCGCCGGGTAGAACAATTTGCTCGCTTCATTCACCTGCGCCACGAAAGCCATGCTCATCCCGCCGAACTCGACCGCGCAGCGGCATACCAGGGGGAATAGCTGCGTCTCCTGTTCCATGCGCACGATGGCCTGGTTGATTTCGCTCAGCGCGTTGTACAAGCTGGTAGTGCGTCCGGCTCTGGCCGATTCCCTTTTACTGCGCATGGCGAAGTAAAGTGAAAATGACGCCATGATGGAAAAGGCGAGAAATATTCCCGCAAACTGAGTCGCAAATTTCTGCTGATCCTGATAAATCGAATCCAGGCTCATGCGCATCAGCACGGTGGCCTGGTCACGGTAAGAGTACGAGAACGCGGTTTCCAGATCGAGTATATGTTTATCCGTTGCGGGACGGGCGTAGTTTGCCAGTTTGAAGCCATTGGCGGAGACGAGCTCCAGTTCGACGATGCTGCTGTTCGCCTTTGCCCACTGACTGAACAGCGTATCGATATTCTGGTAATTCGCCTGATTCAGTTCCGTGGAAAGAACGGAGGCGATCAACTGCAATTGCTGCGATGCCGATGCGCGCGAAAATTTCAGGTCCTGTGCAAATTTCCCGTCCAGGAAAACGATCGAAACAGTTCCCAATGCCGCCAGAAAGGCAAACAGAAAGAGCCACGGCAACTTCTCGAAATAGGTCCTGAGATTCATCGCGGCTCAATGCGGTACTGATGTGTTCTGCGACTTCATCAAGGTGCGCAGCTTGTTGTAGTCGCTGTCTTTTGCGGTGACCAAAGCGGTCATTTTGGGATGTATTCCTCGCATGATGGCCTTGCCTTCGGGTAATTCGTTCAATTGCATGAACAGGGCTCTCAGCCTTGCCACCAGCGCGGACGGAATCCGGGCATTGGTCACGAATACATGGTCGGCGACCAGAGGCAGCTCAGCCAATGCGCGCAAACCCCGGGGTTCATACTCCCGGAACACTTCGTTTTGCATCGCCCCGGCATCACAAACGCCGGCGAGCACTGCAAGCGCGACATTCTTGTGCCCCTCGACGGATTTGTAGCTGCCCAGTTCGGTCAAGGGAATACCGGCCCGTTCGAGCATGCGCTGCGGCAATATATAGCTCATGGTGGAGTTGACGTCGCCGAACAAGAAACATTTGCCTTTCAGGTCCGCAAGTTTCCGGAAAGGACTGTCCCGGCGGACGACGATCTCTCCCCTCAGATAGGGACTGCCGTCGACCACCTGCCGTGCCAGTAGCGGTTTTTTACCATACCTTTCCACCAATTCCACATAGGGCACCGGTCCCATGTAGGCGATGTCGATGGTGTCATCGCCGATGGCACGGATGTGCTCTTCGTAGGTGCGGCCGACCCGCACCTCGACCGGGCGGCCGATGGCGCCTGCAAGGTAGTTGGCGAGCGGCGTAAAGCGGGTGATGATTTCGTCGTGGGGCAGATAGGGGTGCACCCCGAGAATCAGGGGATCTTGCCCTGCAGGCTGGACTGCAGTGGTCGCGTTTGCTGCAGTTCCCGCGATGCACGCCGCGAGCACAAGCATTCTGGCTAGATTACGCATACTCTTCCCTGGAAGTTCAATGAGAATGGACGGTCCGGCGTTTGCAAAACACGGTGCGAAATATACATGACTTTCACCGGCTCGCCCGGTTTGTAACCATGTCCTGCGCCGCAGCTTCGGCCACCTCGATGCCGTCGATCGCGGCGGAAGGATGCCCCCCGCATATCCCGCGCCTTCGCCCGCCGGGTACAGCCCGCGTGTGTTGAGGCTCTGGAAGTCTTCGCCTCGCGCTGATGCGCACCGGCGAAGAGGTGCGGGTTTCCACGCCGGTCAGCACCGCATCGTGCCATGGCAAAGCCCCTGATCTGTTTGTCGAATGCGGGAAGGGCTTCGCGGATGGCGGCGATGGCGTAGTCGGGGAGGGCGGTGGAGAGGTCGGTGGGCGTCACGCCCGGAGTATAGGAACGGAGACCGTGCCGAAGTGCGGTCGGAGGGGCGGCCTGCCAGGAAGTCGCCGACCCGCTGCCCGGGCGCGCAGTAGTTGCCGCCGCCCAGTTCGAATGCGCGCGACTCCCATGTGCGCTGGAACGCCATGCCGGCCAGAACGTCGCCGGGATAGTCCGCGGGGGTGATGCCGACCACGATGCCGCTGTTGGCGTTGCGCTCGTTGCGCGAATACTGGCTCATGCCGTTGGTTACCACGCGCGCCGGCCTCGGAGGTCGCCGCAACCACGGTGCCGCCGGGACACATGCAGAAGCTGTAGACCGAGCGGCCGTTGCCGGCGTGATGCACCAGCTTGTAATCGGCAGCGCCCAGCAGCGGGTTGCCTGCGTTGGGGCCCAAGCGCGCGCGGTCGATGACCGACTGCGGGTGCTCGATGCGGAAGCCGATGGAGAAAGGCTTGGCTTCCATATGAACGCCGTGCCGGTGCAGCATCTCGAAGGTGTCGCGCGCGCTGTGGCCGATCGCCAGCACCACATGGCCGGTTCCGATGCGCTCACCGTCGGCCAGCACCACGCCTCGCACCTGCCCGTTTTCGATCTCGATGTCCTCCACACGGCTCTGGAAGCGTATCTCCGCGCCTAGTGCCTCCATGCCGTGGCGCATCTCTTCCACCATGCCCACCAGGCGGAAGGTGCCGATGTGCGGCTTGCTCACGTACATGATCTCCCCGGGTGCACCGGCCTTCACGAATTCTGTGAGCACCTTGCGGCCGTAGAACTTCGGGTCCTTGATCTGGCTGTGCAGCTTGCCGTCCGAAAAGGTCCCCGCGCCGCCTTCGCCGAACTGCACGTTCGACTCGGGATCCAGCTTGCCCTTGCGCCACAGGCCCCAGGTGTCCCTGGTGCGCTCGCGCACTTCCTTGCCGCGCTCCAGGATGATGGGGCGGAAGCCCATCTGCGCGAGCAGCAAGCCCGCGAACAGGCCGCAGGGGCCGGTGCCGATAACGACGGGGCGTTCGGTCATGCCTTGCGGTGCCTGCGTTACAAAGCAATAACGCATGTCCGGGGCGACTACGACATGCGGGATGTTCTTCCTGAGTAGCGCCACTTCGTTTGCGACTTCAACGTCCACGGTATACACCAAGACAATGGCGTTCCTTTTGCGCGCGTCGTAGCCGCGCCGGAAGATCGTGTACCTGAGCAACTCCGGCGCAGTGATGCCCAGGCGCGCCAAAATAGCGCCGGATAAAGCATCTTCGGGATGTTCGAGAGGGAGTCTGATTTCGGAGAGGCGTAGCATCCGGCTATTCTACCCGATGAGAACTGCGCTATCCTCACACCCTTTGATTTTGAGGCTCACATGGCAAAAGCAAAGACGATCTACAGTTGCACGGAATGCGGCGGTCTATCCCCGAAATGGCAGGGCCAATGTCCGAATTGCGGCGAATGGAACACGCTGGTCGAATCCTTGG
>CAVRYQ010000058.1:0-30901 GCA_963725375.1 uncultured Pseudomonadota bacterium
TGTTTCTATGTACGCCTTTCGTTGGTACCGTATTGCTACTGGTGTATTTTCTTGATCGATTCGGCAAAAGCGCACGTAGCCCATGGTGGTTACTGCTTTTGTCTGACTGCGGCAGCGCACTCGGATACCAGTTCCCAGCCGCGGTAGATCATGCCGCTGTACATCTGCACCAACGCGGCGCCGGCCTGCATTTTTTCCAGCGCGTCCGATCCCGTGAGAATGCCGCCCACGCCGATGATGGGCAGCGCTCCGTGCAGTTCGGCAGCGAGCTGGCGAATCACGGCAGTTGATTTGCCGCGTACCGGCGCGCCGCTGAGGCCACCGGTCTCGTTGCCATGCGGCAGGTTTTCCACGCCTTCGCGCGACAAGGTGGTGTTGGTGGCGATCACGCCGTCGATGCGATGCTTGATGAGCATTGCGGCGATTTGCTTGATCTGATCGGTGTCCAGATCGGGCGCGATCTTCACGGCCAGCGGCACGTACTTGCCATGCTGCTGCGCCAGCTTTTCCTGTTCGGCTTTCAGTTGTGCGAGCAGTGCATCCAGTTCATCGCTGCCCTGCAATTGGCGCAGATTTTTGGTGTTGGGCGACGAGATGTTGATTGCCACATAGCTGGCATATGCGTAAACCTTGCGCAGGCCGATCAGGTAATCGTCCGCGGCTTTTTCGATGGGGGTGTCCGCGTTCTTGCCAATGTTGATGCCGAGAATGCCTTTGTATTTCGCGCGCTTCACGTTTCCGATGAGCGCGTCCACGCCGTCGTTATTGAAGCCCATGCGGTTGATGATGCCCTGTGCCCGCGGCAGCCGGAACAGCCGCGGCTTCGGGTTGCCGGATTGCGGGCGCGGGGTCACGGTACCGATCTCGATGAAGCCGAAGCCGAGCGCAGCCAGTGGGTCGATATAGCCGCCGTTCTTGTCCAGGCCGGCAGCCAGTCCGATCGGGTTGGGAAAAGTCAGGCCCATCACCGTGCGCGGATCATCGGTGGGGCGCTTCGCGACAAAGGGCAATGTGCCCAGGCAGTGTGCGGTTCTCAGCGCATCGAGCGTGGCGTGGTGGGCGGTCTCTGGGTCGAGTGCGAAGAGGGCGGGACGGAGCAATTGGAACATCTACAGGTCTTTCTTGGTGACGACGGGAATAGGGAAGGGCTTTTTTCCGAACATGCCGACGCGCTTCCTGCCGCGCCAGTTTTCGGCGACGACATCGCTGACCTGCAGGCACAACAAGCCGAACAGTGCAAGGTCGACAATCAGCTCGGGGGTGTCCGCAGCGAGATAGAGCGCCCCCCCACTCAAGCGGTACACCGCGAGCGCCATGCCTCCGACCGCGATGCCGGAGACAGCGACCAGCAATATTCGGCTCCAGTCGCCCAGTGCCAAGCCGGAGAACACGGTGCTCTCATGCCACAACAATTGCAGTGCGACGAGCAGCAGCAGCGGGGAAGCCCAGAACAACCAGCCCAATGCGTGGGTCCAGACCGTACCTGCAGTCAGGCCGGTCAGTGCCGCGAACAATAGAAGCATCGAAGTCGCTTCTGCAGGCAATGCGGGCAGCGCGAATCTGTGCGCGCTTAAGCGGACCAGTCCGGGCAAACCGGCCAGCCACAGGCGCGTGATCAATACGGCGGGCAGCAAAGCCGCGCCGCATAGCGCGGCGAGCAGCAGTGCTGCGGTATTCGAATCGGCGGGAGTGAACCACGCGCCAGCAAAGAGATTCAGGTAGGCGAGCAACATGCATGTGATCGCACCTGCTACGCCGTTCCAGAGCAGATAGTTGCGTTGCGAACGCACCAGGCTGTGTCCGGTGCGGTGAAACGTCAACGAGTCAAGCAAAAGGCTGAATGCGATGATCGCCGCCGTTTCGGACAGTGCCGGCAACCAAGCCGCACCTGCAATGGGCGCGGGAGTGTCCCATCCCAGCCCGGACAGCGAAATTGCCAGCGGAGGCAGAAGCAACAGTCCGGCGACTAAGGCCGCGATGCGGTTTCTCATGATTGTTGTTTTGGCGGAACGATTTGCCATACGCCGTCCTGCAAGCCCTGCAGGGGCTGGAAATTGATCTTGTAAGTCATCTTGCGGCTGTCCGCTATCCAGTATCCCAGGTAGAGGTAGGGGAGCTGCAACTTGCGGCACAGTTCGATCTGCCACAGCACATTGAATGTGCCGAAACTCGAATGCGGAACATCCGGATCGTAGAAGGTATAGACTGCGGACAGTCCGTCCTGCAGCACATCGACCACGCTGACCATGCGCAATACATCATTTTCGCGAAACTCCACCAGCAGGGTGTCGACATGGCTTTGCAGCAGGAAGTTGCGGTATTGTTCGGGACTGTCGTCATCCATGCCGCCGTCGCGGTGGCGTGCCTCCTGATAGCGGCGATAGAGCTCGAAATATTCGGCCTTGTCCTTCAGGGCATGCAGCGTGACGGTCAACCCGCCGTGTTGTTTGCGGCTGCGGCGTTGCGAGCGAGTGGGCCTGAAATCGTCGACTGCCACGCGCACCGGCACGCATTGATGGCAGGAATCGCAGCGCGGGCGATAGGTGAAGGTGCCGCTGCGGCGAAAACCGTGGCGCACCAACTCCGAATAGATCGGTGACGTGATCAGGAAACTGGGGGTGGCCACTTGCGAACGCGCTTCCATTCCCTCCAGATAACTGCACGGATAGGGCGCGGTCAGATAAAGATGCAATGCGGAAAGCTGTATGTCCTTGAGCAGGCTCATGTGAATAGGTCGTCGTCAAAACGCCAGGCAGTGACAGGTGCATAGTTTATCAATTCCTGCAGGCGCGCGATAAATTCCTTGCGCGGTATCTCGCGGGCACCCAGCGACGCGAGATGCGGCGTTTTCATCTGGCAGTCGATCATGCCGAAATCCCATCTTTTGAGTTGCGCGGCAAGATGGGCCAGGGCGATCTTGGACGCATCCGTCCTGCGGCTGAACATGGATTCACCGTAGAATATCCGTCCCAGGGCAACCCCGTAGAGCCCGCCGACGAGCTGGCCATCCTTCCATGTCTCTACAGAGTGCGCATGGCCCAGGCGGTGCAACGCGCAATAGGCCTCGATCATCTCTTCCTGTATCCACGTGCCGCAGTTGCCGCCAGCGCTTTCCCGGGGGGCTGCGCATGCCCGCATGACCTGCTCGAAGGAGGTATCCGTACGGATTTTATGGCCGCCTAGGCGCAAGGTCTTGCGCAGGGAGTGCGAGAGCTTGAATTCTCCGGGGAGCAGGACCATGCGCGGATCCGGGCTCCACCACAGGATGGGCTCGCCCGCGCTGAACCACGGGAAGATGCCGTGACGATAGGCGTCCAGCAGGCGCGTGGGCGATAGATCGCCTCCTGCCGCAAGCAGTCCGTTGGGCGTGCGCAACGCCTGTGTGACCGGCGGGAAACAGGTGGAATGCGTTAACGGGGGCATCATGATGAAATAAAATTTATAGAGCGCTTTGAAAGTAGTCACGGCTACCGGTTTGTGCTTATATTATGACCCATACAAGTGCGAAGGCGCCGGGAGATGTGATGTTGGGGATTTTCGGAAAAAAGTCGGACCATCCACTGGCAGATATCAGGTCGGCACAGCAGGTGCTTGAGGATATCCCGAAGAACGATGCGCTGAATGCGGTGCAGGAATTGACCGGCTGGATTGAAGTCATCGCCGAAATGGCAGATGAATTGCGCGTGGATCATCAGTGCGCCGTGCTGCGCATGTTCGACGAAACGGCGCAGCAGTTTGTACGCAAGTTGTTGCGTGACTATTTTACTGCCCAGGCGCTGTCGAAATTTCAGGAAAGCCGGCTGTGGACGATGTTGAACGAATTCTACTCCCGCAGCGAATTCGCCCACTACGTCGTGCTCACGCGTTACCGCAACGGCGACCGGGGTGCCGCTGGCGTGAAGCCGGAATTGGCTGTCCTGAATGCGCGCGGCATCGCAGCTTTGACCGGGCGACTGAAGATGGCGGCCGCCCGTTACGCCCTGGTAGAACCCGCGCTATGGCAACACCTGTCGGAGTCATACGGCCATGCCGAAATGAACGGCTACCAGAACGATGCCGTGCCTTTATATGCGGGCGTATCCGGCAGCACTTCCGTGACGCAGGAATTTGCCGCATTGCTGGTGTGGTACGGGGTGAGCGCGGGCAAGCTGAATCCTTTGCAGGAGCACATCACCGAGCGCCTGGTCGCCTATGCGAGCGATCGCCTGGCAGTGTATGACCGCTACAATTCCAACGGGATATTCGTGTTCGACCTGGCGCAGCCTACGCCGCCCATGCGCATCGCCGCAGATGCCACTTTGCATCCATCGTTGCGCTTCCTGGTTGCGGGCGACACGATGGCGAAATTCGGCGAACTGGGCGAGATACTGGACAAGGGGCTTGTGCCCGACAGCCTGCATTTCCACGGGGCGAGCTACGATGCCGAACTGGTGCGCGAGACATTGCATCGGCTGACGGCAAACCTGACGCAGCCGTCTTCAACGCGCCGCAATCCGCGTCGCAAGGTCAACGTGAACCTGAAAGTGGCGAACGGCCTCTTCAACATGCTGGAAAAAGCCGACTTGAACCTGAACTTCGATACCGACGCCGGGGAGCTGTGGGACGTGGAGGACATCAGCCTCACCGGTTTTCGCAGCGTGGTTCCGCTTGTCCGCGCGGACGCAATCGAAATCGGTGCGCTGATCGGCAGCAAACCGGAAAACGTCCAGCACTGGGGCGCGGGTATCGTGCGCAGGCTGAGTCGCGACGAGAACAATAACCTGCATGTCGGCGTGGAAGTCCTGAGCACGCATATTTCGGGAGTGCTGTTATCCGGCCATGCCACTGCGCCGAGCCGCGAAATGCAGGTCGCGATATATCTGAACAGACCTGCAGACATCAGCGGGGAGGTATGGTTGCTGATGAAGCCGGATACGTTTTCGCGCCATCGCAGCCTGAATATGGAACTGGGCGGAAAGAAATACCTGTTGCTGCCCTTGGCGCTGGTTGAGTCCGGTTACGATTTCGATCTCGCACGTTTCCGCTCCGTAGAGCAGGAACAGGACGCTGCGGTCGGGTAATTTATTCGGACAGTCTGCGCCTCAGCCAGAGTTCGATATCGCGTATTTCTTCCGGGCAAACCGAATGCAGCATGTCGTAATCGTGCCACTCCAAAGCATAACCCTGCCGCAGCAGTTCCTCGGCGGAGGCTCTTCCGAAAGCGTGGGGAATGACCGTGTCGGCCCGGCCATGGGCCATGAAGATGGGGGTATCCCGGTTGGATACGTCCGCTTCTGAGCTGAGCGCCTGTGCCAGCGGCAAATAAGTGGAGAGGGCCAATATCCCGCCCAGCTTTTCTTCGTGCCGGAGCCCGGTGTGCAACGCGACCGCGCCTCCCTGCGAAAATCCTGCGAGGAAGATATCCTTTGCCGCAATGCCGCGTTGTTTTTCCTGTGCGATCAGTTTTTTGATTTCAGCCTGCGCGGCGCGAATTCCCGCGGCGTCTTCATGTCTGCCGATGTTGGCGGATATCTCGGCTGAAGCAGCGCCGACCAGAATGTCGTACCAGGCACGCATCACGTAGCCACCGTTAATAGTCACAGGGCGCATGGGGGCATGCGGAAAAACATAGCGCACCGCGACCGGGAGTTGCAGTTCATCCGCGATGGGGACGAAATCCTCGCCATCCGCGCCCAGGCCGTGCAGCCAGATGATGGCGTGCTTGGGAGCGGTTCCTGTTTCAAGTGTGATGCCGCGAAGAACAGTGGTCATTTTTTGGGTCCGATTCCTTGAATGAAGCACCTGGATTGCATAGTGGGCTAAGGTAGTCTGAACATGTGCCGATAAGTGATGTCAGACACATACAAAAATAACAGAGTTGGGGGAGCAATGAAAAGACATATCACACCGACGCCCGTCGAAAGGGTCATGCGCGAGGACGATTTCATCGTCTCCATGACCGATCCGAAGGGAATCATCACGTACTGCAACCGCATTTTCATCGAATTTTCCGGCTATGGCGAGTCGGAGCTCCTCGGTTCGCAACATAACATCATTCGCCATCCGGACATGCCGCGCGCCGTATTCAAGCTGCTGTGGGACAAGATACAGAACCGCGAAGAGTGCTTTGCCTATGTCAAGAACATGGCCAAGGACGGCAGCTTTTACTGGGTCTTCACCAATGTCACGCCGACCTTTGATCCGACCGGGAAAATCAACGGGTATTTTTCCGTGCGCCGTAAACCGAAACAGAGCGGCGTACAAACGGCAAGTGCGGTGTATGCCGCCATGCTGGCGGCGGAAGCCAAAGCCGGTGCGGCGAATGCCATCGCAGCCTCAACCAGGGTACTGGTCGACATATTGAACGAGAAAGGACTCAGCTATGACGAACTCGTCCTTGCAATTTAAGTTCTCCCTGCTGTTGTGGTCTTTTTCCGCCGGCACGCTGGCGATCATCCTGACCAGCTTCGCCATGCATGGTGTGGATGTCTTCATGGTTTCATTTCTGGCGCTCAGTGTTGGCGCTTCGGCCGGGGGGCAATGGCTGGTAAAACAGTGGATGCTGCCGGTTTCGAAATTGAAGGGCGTGGTCGATGAAGTCGCACAAGGCAGGTTCAACAGCCGCGTGACCGGCATCGCCGAGAGTCGTGACGAACTCAGCATGTTGTGCTGGAGCGTAAACGACATGCTGGACCAGTTGAATACCTTTTTTCGCGAGCAGGAAACCAGCTTTCGATGCAGCCTGGACGGCAAGTTCTACCGTGATGCCGTGCATGGCGGCTTGCGTGGCGGATTCAAGAAGGGACTGGAAAGCCAGAACTTCCTGCTGGGAGGGATGGCAGACCAAAAACTGGGCGCGATGCGTTCGCGCCTGCTGTCACAGGCGCACGAACTCAATACCAATAACCTGCTGAAAAATCTGGTATCCAGCCAGCAGGATCTGCGCATGATCACAGACAACATGGAGCAACTGGCAACGCTTTCCCGGCGCAATCGCGAAGATGCGGACGAGAGCCGTTCGTCCGTCAGCGACGTGGTGCAACGCTTGTCGGGCATTGTGGAGCGGGTGAATCATGCCAACAAATCGATTACCGAGTTGAATGCGCGCAGTTCCGAGATCAACAAGGCGGTCGGATTGATCAACTCCATCGCCGACCAGACCAATCTGCTGGCCCTGAATGCGGCGATCGAAGCGGCCAGGGCAGGGGAGGCCGGGCGCGGGTTTGCGGTGGTGGCCGACGAAGTGCGCAAGCTCGCTGAAAGCACCAAGAATGCGTCCGAATCCATAGGCCGCATCATGCAGATGCTACAGGGCGAGGCCGCCAAGATGCTGGTGGATTCGGAGGAAATGCGCGAAATCGCCAATTCGTCGCAAGGCGTCATCGGGCAACTGGAGCAAAAGTTCGGACATTTCTACGAATCAGCAGTAACGACGCTGAATGGTGCCCGCTATGCGCAGGACCTGAGCTTTGCCTCACTGGTGAAGGTTGATCACGTGGTTTACAAGCAGCGGTCCTACGTCCTGATTGGCAGCAAGGACAATGATGAATTCAGGAAAGCCGTGGAAGTCGATCATCACGATTGCCGCCTCGGCAAATGGTACGAGGGGTCGGGGAAAGCGGTGTTCGGTGAAATGCCGACGTTCAGGCAACTGCTGGCCCCGCATGAGCGAGTGCATGAGTCCGTGCACACTGCGGTCGCCCTGATGAACCAGAAATGGGAAAACGATACGGACATACAGGACAGGATTATCGGCGCCATGAATGCTGCCGAGGAGGCGAGCATCGCGGTGATGCAGTGCCTGGACAAGGTCGTCGAGGAAAAACACCCGCACATGCTCAAGAGCGAGTAAGCCACCCGTGCGCTGCTGCGCCGGAATTATTCCGGTTCGGGAATGATGTCTCGCAGTACCTGGAATAGTTCGCGGTAGCTTTTAGGGGGCTTCAAAAGCTCTTTTTCCTTTTGCGCATTGCGAATCAACGTGCGCAGGTGCTGGGCGTCGGCGTCGGGGTATGCGGCCAGCAATTCCGTGAGGGAATCCGGCTGCTCCAGCAGGCGGTCGCGCCAGTGTTCGACCTGGTGCAGCCAAGCGGTATGCTGCCGCGATACGCCGTTCCATGCATCCAGCTTGGCCTGGATGGGCGCCGGTTCCACATCGCGCATCAGCCGGCCGATGTATTGCAGTTGGCGGTTGAGTGCGCCGAATTTGGTCATGCGCTTGTATTCGATGATTGCTTCCAGCAGGTTTTCCGGCAAATCCAGGTCGAGCAGTTTTTCCCTGGACAGCCCGGTCAGCGTCTTGCCGAGGTCCTGCAATTCAAGCATCTGCTTCTTGATTTTGGTCTTGCTGGGAGGCAGTTCTTCTTCCAGCTCGTCATTGTGTTGTTGGCGCGTGTTCATGGGATCGGTAAGAATCAACGGATGTTGCTATGATAGCGCCTCCCGACGAACCCGCTTCCCGAAATTTTATGAACGCCAAAGTTCCAGACGCAGCACGCACTCATGACAACCTGCAGCAACTCGTTTCGGACATCGTGCACTATGCCCGCCAGAAGGGCGCCACGGCCAGTGCCGCCGAAGTATCGGAAGGCTTCGGACAGACCGTCACGGTGCGGCAGGGGAAAGTCGAAACGATCGAATACAACCGCGACAAAGGCATGAGCATCAGCGTCTATCTCGGCCAGCGCCGGGGCAATGCGAGTACCTCGGACTTTTCCCTGCAGGCGCTCCATGACACCGTGGACGCCGCACTCAACATCGCTCGCTACACTGCGGAAGATGACTGTGCCGGTCTGCCGGACGCCGATCAGCTTGCCACGGAATTCCCCGATCTCGATCTGTACCACCCGTGGATTTTGAACGTGGAGCAGGCCATTGAACTGGCGAGCGAATGCGAACAGGCGGCATTCCGGACCGACAGGCGCATCAACAATTCGGAAGGCGCGACGGTCAATGTCAGCGAAGGGCATTTTGTGCAGGCGAACAGCCTGGGTTTCATCGGCGGTTATCCCAGTTCGCGCCACAGCGTCAGTTGCTCGGTGCTCGCAGGCAAGGGCGATGGCATGCAGCGCGATTACTGGTACGGCTCGGCGCGCGATGCACGGGAGATTCTGAAAGTGGAAGAGATAGGCCGTATCGCCGCCGAACGCACTGTGCGTCGGCTGAATGCGCGCAAACTCGATACGATGCAGTGTCCCGTCCTGTTCGAAGCGCCCGTGGCGGGTGGCCTGTTCGGGCATTTTGCCGGGGCGGTGAGCGGCGGCAGCCTGTACCGCAAGTCTACCTTCCTGCTCGACCAGCTGGATCAGCCCGTTTTTTCCGGGCATGTCCGTATCGAGGACGTGCCGGATATCAGGCGCGGCCTAGCCAGCAGTGCCTTTGATGATGAAGGCGTACGTACCCGCCGTCGCGCCGTGGTGGAGGATGGCGTGCTGCGCGGGTATTTTCTCGGCAGTTATTCCGCGCGCAAACTCGGCATGCAGACCACCGGAAACGCCGGGGGCACTCACAATCTCGTCGTCCGGCCTGGGGACATGGATTTCGACGGACTGCTGCGCACGATGCAGCGCGGACTGCTGGTCACCGAATTGCTCGGACACGGTGTCAATCCGGTGACCGGTGATTATTCGCGCGGTGCGGCCGGCTTCTGGGTCGAACACGGCGAGATTCAATATCCGGTCGAAGAGATCACGATTGCCGGCAATCTCAAGGAGATGTACAAGCAAATCGCCGCCGTCGGCAATGACGTTCAGGTGCAGGGCTCACGCCAATGTGGTTCGGTTCTGATCGAGAATATGATGGTGGCGGGTCGCTAATCGGGTAAGGGAAACCCGGGCCCGCGCGTGTCGATCTGCCCCAAAGAAAAAGCGCCACCTTTTTTCGAAGGTGGCGCTTTTTTTTTCAATCGCGGCGCCCTGCTGCATTCCTCCTTGCAGGGCCGTGCCGGTCAGGGGATATTCTTATGCTCGGGCTCCGGAGAGTCCATCATGCTGCCTGCAGCCAATCCAACCAGTGTAATGCCGACGATCACGAAGATCATTCCGATCGACTTGCCGAACACAAAACCACCCAGCAACCACAGGATGACAGAAGCAATAACTGCGAGAACGAGAGTGCGTGTCTTGGGATGCATGTTTCAACCTTTCTAGTCAATTTCAATCAGTACGGATTTCAGCCACAGCCAAGGATGTAGAGTATCGAAAGTTACGGGAAAGGGGAAGCCTCGGCATCACTTTCCTGTCACGATGCCGAATTTTTAACCCTGCTGTTGAAAGGGTCTGCATAAATATCGCGCATTGACGCGCCGGCAAAAAAGGCGCCCTTTTTCCCGGACGAGACCATCTCTGGATGGCCGCACAGGAATACGCGCCAGCCGGAGAGATCGGGATTTTCCTTCAGCGCCACGTCGTGCGCCCGGCCGTGCGCAAAGCCGGGCGCTACGCTATGCCCCGACACGCACGGTGTGTATGCGAAATTGGGGTAGCGCGCTGCCAAAGACCTCAGCTCTTCGGCCATGTAGAGGGATTGTGCGGTTTTGCCGCCATGGTAAAGCTTGATTGCGCCTTTGTGTCCCTGCACCAGTGCATCGCGAATGATGCCGTACAAGGGCGCCAGGCCGGATCCGGTGCCGACGAGCAGCAGGTTCTGCTCCGGGTTGTCGGCGATGTAGAAACAATTTCCGACCGCGTCGGAAATATCGACGCTGTCGCCGATTTTCAGCGCATCATGAATCCAGTGGCTGACGTGTCCATCGGGGAGTCTCCTGATATGCAAATGCAGATGTTCGTCAAGTTCCGGCACGCTGGCCAGGGAATAGGAGCGCGCGGTGACTGTGTCTTTATGCAGGTTGATGAACTGGCCTGCTTTGTAGTTCAGCTTGGTGCCGACGCGCAACTCCAGACAGACGATATCGGCGTTGAGCGGGTTGATGTCCACCACAACGGCGGAATACTTTCCCACGCCAAGGTTGGGGAGCTTTATCTCAATGTCCTCTGCGGGATAGCAGGCGCAGGCCAGAAAGTAGTTCTGGGCTGCCAGCGTGGGTTTCAAACCGACTTGTGCGACGTCCGGCACTTTCCCGGTGACGGCCTGCATCAGGCAGGTCTGGCAGAGCCCGGAACGGCACGAGGAAGGAATAATCACATCATGGACAGTCAGGCAGTCGAGCACCGATTCATGCTCTTTACACTGGTATGACTGCCCTCCGTAAGTGATGCTGGGCATGATGTGACGACGACTTATTTGCCGAGTACGTCTTTGCGAGTGCTTTCGGCAATTGCCGCGGCTTGCGCAATCAGCTCGCCGGGGACTTTAAGTTCTGTCAGTGTGGCTCCAAGGTTTTCCATGACCGCGTCAAAATGCGAGTCATTCAGGCCTTGTTTTACCAGGTGCGCATGGCCTTTTCTCATGTCTTCACCGGTGTAATTGTGCGGGCCGCCAAAGGCCATCGTCAGGAATGCCTTTTGTTTTGCCGCTTGTTTATCCATGTCGACGCCATCAAAGAAGTGCTTGATGCGATCATCCTTCAGCACTTTGCGATAGAAAATATCCACTGCTGCATTGACTGCGCCTTCACCACCGATTTTTTCAAACAAAGTGCTCATATACTCTCTCCTGTTAAGATATTTGGTTGGCTGTGCCGTTCTGCCGAGACAAAACAGTAATTGCATCAATTAACGAAAATGGTATACATTCTTAACGCATTCTTGACACTTTAAGCAAAGTTAAGCGCGAAAGCACAGAAAATGTATTCCAGATACATCTTAGGTGGCGTCGTTGTTCTTTGTCAAGCGTAAACTCACCTGCCGGGAAATATATTGTGAAACTGACCATTTATACGGATTACTCATTGCGGGTTTTGTTGTACCTGGCATCCAAGCCGGATGGCACGGCGACCATCAGCGAGATCACCGACTACTATAATATTTCACGCAACCACCTGGTCAAGGTGGTTCACAACCTCGGCATACATGAATTCATTATTACCAGCAGGGGTAAGCATGGCGGCATAAGGCTGGCGCGACCCGCCGAAAACATTTTTCTGGGCGACGTGGTTCGGAAAACAGAACCTGACATGGATTTGCTGGAATGCTTCAATCCCGAAACGGATAACTGTGTGATCAGTCCGACTTGCCGTTTGAAGTCGATGCTGTACGAAGGGCGGTCGGCCTTTATGGCCGTGCTGGAGAAAAGTACGTTGGCTGATGCAGCCAGACCGATTGCCCAACCGAAGTCACGGGAACCCGTGCGCGTGAACGTCGTTCAATCAACGCGCTAGACACAAGACGGGGGCCTTGCTTGGGGAATGGTTGCAACGCGGCTGCACCGGTTCGGATGGCACCGTATTCTGTCCGGCGGGCTGTGCAGTTCAACGCGGTTCGATCTGCCACAGGTGTTGCGAAACGGAGAACCAGGCGCCGAGCCATCCCAGATAAGCCGAAAACCCAAGCAGCGTCAGGCTGTCGACCGGGGAGAGGTGGCGCAGGCTGAAGTTGCTTGCATAAAGCTGCGTCAGTGCTCCAACTTGGTGATTCAGCAGTTGCAGGCTGGCTGCAACCAGCAACCATGCCGCGATACCGCCCAGCAATCCCTGAACGAGACCGAAGTAAAGGAAAGGGCGGCGGATGAAGGAATCGGTTGCGCCGATGAGCTTCGCCACTTCGATTTCTTCACGTCGCGTCAGTATCTGCAAGCGTATCGTATTGAAGGTGATGGCGATCAAAGCGAAGCTCAGCAATGCCGCAAGAATCGCGACCGCCATGCGTCCGAAATTGAGCAGGGCTTCCAGCTTGCGTACCCAAGCCGAGTCCAGTTGCACATGTTCGAAGTGCGGCCAGGTTTTCAAATCGTCCCGCAAGGCTTCCAGCGCGGCCGCGTCGCCGCCTTTCGGGTAGACGACAAAAGCATCCGGCAGGGGATTTTGTGACAGCCCCCCGATCACATCGGCCAGCCCGGTGCTTTGCTGCAATTTTTTCAAGGCAGCGTCGCGCGAAACGAACTCGATGCGCTGGATGCCTGGATGTTGCCTGAGTTTGTCTCCGATATGAGCGATCTCGTCGGCGCCGGTGCCGGACGCCAGGAACACGCTTACTTGCGGAGAGCCCGCGATCTGGGAACTGATCGTCTGCACACTCTTTAAAAGCACATAGCCACCGACCGGCAGGCTCAGCGCTATGCCGATGATGAGGATATTGAGCAGAGATACGTTGGGCGTGAGCAGCATGTGGCGCAGGGTGAAACGCAGCGCGCGCAGATGTTCGGCGAGCGCGCTCATGCCTGCAACTCGCCTTTCTTGAGATGCAATGCTCGTGCCGGGAATTGGCTCAGGATGCTTTCATCGTGAGTGGAGATGACCAGCGTGACGCCGACCTGGTGAAACGATTTGAAGATGTTCATGATCTCGTTCGAATACTCGGTGTCGAGATTGCCGGTGGGCTCGTCTGCCAGTAGGATGGTGGGGCGATTCACGATGGCACGCGCGATGCAGAGGCGCTGCTGTTCTCCGCCGGAGAGCGTAACCGGGTTTGCCTTTTCGCGGTCGAGCGGCCTACCTTGTCCAGCGCGGCGCGTGCGCGCTTGGCGCTTTCGCGATGGTCGAAGCCGCAGATCTGCAGCGGCAGCATCACGTTGTCGAAGGCGTTGCGGTCGAACAGCAATTTGTGATCCTGGAAGATCAACCCCAAGTTGCGGCGCAGGTGCGGAATGGCGGCGCGCTTGATGGACCGGATGTTCTGTCCTTTGACCAGCACGCCGCCGCTGCTCGGGCGCTCGATGGCGGCAATCAGCTTGAGCAGCGTACTCTTGCCTGCCCCGGAATGCCCCGTCAGATACACCATCTCGCCCTCGGCGACATCGAAGCTGAGATTTTTAAGCGCTTCGTGCCCACCCGGATAGCGTTTATAGACCTGGTTGAATTTGATCATCGTCCGTGCCCAAGCAGCGCACTAACGAAGTCTTCCGCAGCGAACGGCCTCAGATCATCCAAACCCTCGCCCACGCCGATGAACCGGACCGGAATGGGATGAGCCAGGGCGATTGCGGCAATGACGCCGCCCTTCGCGGTGCCGTCCAGTTTGGTCAGCACCAGCCCGGTGACATTCAGCGCATCGTCGAACGCCTTGACCTGCGACAGCGCATTCTGTCCGGTGTTGGCGTCCAGTACCAGCAGCACTTCATGCGGCGCATCGGGCAGGGCCTTGGCGATTACACGCTTCACTTTCCTGATTTCCTCCATCAGGTGCGCCTGCGTGGTCAGGCGTCCGGCGGTATCCGCCAGCACGATATCGATGCCGCGCGCCTGTGCTGCCTGCACCGCGTCGTAAATCACCGCGGCGGCATCGCCGCTCTGCTGCGCGATGACCGTGACGTTGTTGCGCTTGCCCCATTCCATGAGTTGTTCACGCGCAGCGGCGCGGAAGGTATCGCCCGGCGGCCAGCAGCACAGATTTGCCCTGGTTCTGGAAGTGCTTGGCCAACTTGCCGATGGAGGTGGTCTTGCCCGCGCCATTGACGCCGCACAGCATGATCACAAAGGGTTTGTGCGTGCCGGCATCCAGCGGTTGCGCCAGCGGCTGCAACATCTTGAGCAGGGCGTGCGCCAGCACCTCCCTCAATTCACCGGCTTCGGTCAGGCGCTCTTCCTTGACATGACGACGCACGTCGGCCAGCAATGAACGTGTTGCGTCCATGCCCACGTCGGCGGTAATGAGAATGGTTTCGAGTTCCTCGTAAAGTTCTTCGTCTATCCTGCCGCCGGGAACCAGCAGGGCGGTGAGCTGTCCACCCGTGCGTGCCAGACTGTTCGTCAATCGGGCCAGCCAGCTTGTTGATTCGGCGGAGGCCGGAGTCTTTTTCAGAAAACTAAACATGCAAGGGTATTCGGGTGTGGAAGAAATGTCGCATAATGCATGCTTATTTTATGTCAATCGCGCATTCATGGGATAAGGAAATGAGAATCCATTTAATTGTTATTGCGCTGTTGCTTCAAATTCCGTCCTTGGCGCAGGCGGATGTATACGAAAAGACCCTAGGCAACGGGCTCAAGGTCATTGTGAAGGAAGACCACCGAGCTCCGGTGCTGGTGCAGCAGGTGTGGTACCACGCAGGCAGCATGGACGAGAAGACGGGAACCACCGGCGTGGCGCATGTGCTGGAACACATGATGTTCAAGGGGACCAGGAAAGTCCCGGCCGGGCAGTTCTCCAGGATCATCGCGGCGGCTGGCGGACGTGAAAACGCGTTCACCAGCTACGACCATACGGCGTATTTCCAGCAATTGCACAAATCGAAGCTGGCGCTGGCGATGGAGCTCGAAGCGGACCGTATGCATAATCTGCAGATGGCCGAAAAGGAATTCGACAAGGAGATCAAGGTGGTGATGGAAGAACGTCGCTGGCGCACCGATGACGATCCCCACTCGCTGATGTACGAGAAACTGATGGCGACCGCGTTTGCGGAACATCCTTATCACAACCCGGTGATCGGCTGGATGATCGACATCCAGAACATGACTGCCGCCGATGCATTGAACTGGTACAAGACGTGGTATGCGCCCAATAACGCGACTCTCGTGATTGCGGGAGATGTCAAGGCGAGCGAAGTGTTTGCCCTGGCACAGCGGTACTATGGAGGCATTCCCGCCGTGAAATTGCCGCAGCGCAAGGCCGTGGGCGAAGCGGCGCAACGCGGCATACAACGCATCGTGGTCAAGGCGCCGGCGGAGCTCCCCTATCTCATCATGGCCTACCATGCGCCCACCTTGCGTGACGCGGAGAATGACTGGAAGCCGTATGCGCTGGAGATGCTGGCGGGCGTGCTGAACGGCAACAGTTCCGCGCGCCTGGACAAAGCACTGGTGCGCGATCAGCAAGTGGCAATGGATGTGGGTGTCAGCTACGACAGCGTCGCGCGCGGACCGGGCATTTTCGAGCTGGAGGGAACGCCCCGGGAAGGCAAGACCGTGGGCGATGTGGAGAGCTCGATACGTGCTCAGCTTGGGCTGCTGGTGCGCGAGGGCGTGAGCGCCGACGAACTGCAGCGAGTCAAGGCACAGGTGATGGCAGGCGAAGTCTACAAGCGCGATTCGGTGTTCTATCAGGCAATGCAGATTGGCCAGATGGAGAGTGACGGAATGTCATACAAGGACATCCCCGTGATGCTGCAGAAGTTGCAGTCGGTCACCGCAAAACAAGTACAGGACGTGGCACGAGAGATATTTAACGACGACCAGCTCACCGTCGCAACGCTCGATCCGCAACCGCTGTCAGACAAACCCCGGCATGCCGGAGGAGCATTCCATGTTCACTAGACTCCTGTTTCTCGCCATATTCATGGGTGCGGCAAGTGCCGCGCTTGCCACGCCGCAGATACAACATTGGCAGGCGCCCAGCGGGGCCCGCGTGTATTTTGTGGAGGATCACGGCTTGCCGATGCTGGATGCGGCGGTGAGCTTCCCGGCCGGCAGCGGTTTCGATGCGATCGGAAAAGTCGGCGTGGCGAATATGACTTTCGGCATGCTCGACCTCGGCGCGCAAGGCATGAGCGAAGATGATATCGCGCGCAAGCTGGCAGACATTGGCGCGCAGATGGGCGACCAGTTTGATCCGGATCGTGCCGGTTTGACCCTGCGCACGCTGAGCAATGCGGCGGAGCGGGATGTGGCGCTGGATATCCTGGCGCGTTGCCTGCAACAACCGCTGTTCCCGGAGGAAGTTCTGCAGCGCGAAAAAGCGCGCCTGATCGCTTCCCTCAAGGAGTCCGAGACGCAACCGGAAAGCATTGCTGACAAGGCATTTGCCAAGGCGGTATTCGGCGTTCATCCCTACGGCTGGCACACCGAAACGGCGGACGTCGAGAAGATCCAGCGCGCGGACCTGGAAAATTTCTACCAGGCGCACTACAGTGCAAAACATGCAGTGGTTGCGTTGATGGGGGATATTACCCGCGCTCAGGCCGAAACCATTGCGCAGCAACTGACCGCCAATCTGCCTGCGGGCGATGCCGATCCGCGAATCCCGCCTGTCACAATACGCATCCAGCCCAGCGAGCAGCGCATTCCGCACCCAGCCAGCCAGAGCCACATCCTGATGGGCGCACCGGGAATTGCACGCAACGATGCAGATTATTTTCCTCTCTACGTCGGTAACTATATCCTGGGCGGAGGAGGATTCGTCTCGCGCCTGATGAATGAAGTGCGCGAAAAGCGCGGCATGGCCTACAGCGTATATAGCTATTTCATTCCGATGCAACAACCAGGCGCGTTCCAGATCGGCTTGCAGACTAGGAAAGACCAGGCCGACGAATCCTTGCGCCTGGTGCGCCAGACCCTGCGCAAGTTTGTGGATCAGGGCGTCACCGAGAAGGAACTGCGCGCCGCAAAACAGAACATCATCGGCGGATTTCCTCTGCGTATCGACAGCAACAAGAAGATACTGGACTATCTCAGCGTGATCGGCTTCTACGAGTTGCCTCTCACTTATCTGGATGATTTCACTGCCAGGGTCGAGAAAGTCACAACCGGACAGATACGTGATGCCTTCAGGCGCCGCGTCGATCCGGACGCGCTGGCGACGGTGATTGTCGGGGCACCTGCCGCAGACGCACCGCAATCTGCTGCGGCAGCATTGCCCCCTGCTGACGCGGAGAAGGAAAATAAATAAGGTCCGGATCATCGGCGGCACCCATCGCAGCCGCCTGATTGAATTTCCGGATGCCGAAGGATTGAGGCCCACGCCGGATCGGGTGCGCGAAACGCTTTTCAACTGGCTAGGGCAAACGCTGCATGGCAGGCGTTGTCTTGATCTGTTCGCCGGAAGTGGCGCGCTGGGGTTTGAAGCCGCTTCGCGCGGTGCAGAGCAGGTGCTGATGGTGGAAAACAATCGAGCCGCACATCAGTCCCTGCAGGCCAATGCCAAAAAATTGGGATTGAGCAATGTAGCGTTGCGCTGCGAGGATGCGCTAAAATTCGCCCGGCCGGAAAACGGGTTGTTTGATGTGGTCTTTCTTGACCCCCCCTTTAAAAGTGACTTCCTGCCCAGGATACTTCCCCTGCTGGAAAACAGCCTGACACCGGGCGGGGTTGTCTACCTGGAAAGCGGAACAACCTTCGAACCGGGCGTCGCCTGGCGAGAGATCAAGCGCGCCAGGACGGGGGTGGTACATTACCAACTATTAGAGCGTAGCCAGGCATGATCAAAGTGGTATACCCGGGGACATTCGATCCCATCACGCGCGGACATGAAGATGTGGTGCGCCGTGCGGCCGGTCTGTTCGGCGAAGTGGTGGTTGCGATTGCGGCCAGTCGCAGTGCGACGCTATTCACGCTGGAGGAACGCGTGGCGATGGCGCAGGAAGTGTTTGCCGC
This sequence comes from uncultured Pseudomonadota bacterium, assembly GCA_963725375.1. Lineage (GTDB taxonomy): Bacteria > Pseudomonadota > Gammaproteobacteria > Burkholderiales > Gallionellaceae > Sideroxyarcus. The sequence continues at coordinate 18,341 of CAVRYQ010000058.1, forward strand.
CTTTGGCAACGTCAAGGTCGAGGGTTTCGACAGCCTGCTGATGCACTACGTGAAGGCGCAGAACGCACGGGTCGTCCTGCGCGGATTGAGGGCCGTGTCGGACTTCGAATACGAGTTCCAGATGGCGGGCATGAACCGCACATTGCATCCCGAGGTCGAAACCCTGTTCCTGACACCGGCCGAGCAATACACCTTCATTTCCGCGAGTATCGTGCGCGAGATCGCGCGCTTCGGGGGGGATGTGGGCAAGTTCGTGTCGCCGCTGGTGGCGGCGAAATTGAAAGAAAAATATTCACGTTAAGGAGAGTACGAATGTCACTGCTGATTACCGACGAATGTATCAACTGCGATGTATGCGAGCCGGAATGCCCGAATGGCGCCATTTCGCAGGGTGATACCATCTATATTATCGACCCGAAAAAATGCACCGAATGTGTGGGGCACTATGACACGCCGCAATGCGTGGAAGTCTGTCCGGTCGACTGCATCCCGCACGACCCGGATCATGTGGAAAGCAAGGAGCAGCTGCAGGCGAAGTACGAGAAGTTGATGGCTGCCAAAGCGTAGGGGTATTGCTGACTTTGTGGAGCCCGCGCGCGTGCGCGGGCTTTTTTTGTGCGCGGCCTTCATTTCGATGTCATACAGGAGTAATGTTGGCAGCGCGGCTTGCGATACGGTCGATCAACGAGATTCGGTACCTATGGATCCATACATCAGCAGTTCAGGCTCATCGCGCATCGCGCCCGGTTCTTTGCTGATTTTCGCGGGGCTCATACTCGCCACTTTGCTGGCGGGCAATATACTGTTCATCTACATGCGCGATGGAGTGAGGCAGCAGGCGCAGCGCAGCATCACGGAAGTGGGGGTATTCAAGGCCGACCGGATCAGCGATTGGCTGGAAGGTCGTTTCGCCGATGCCGGCGTGCTTTCCGGCAATGCCTACTTGTTGCATGAAGCGCAGTCGTGGATGCGTGACGGCGCGCACGACGATGCCAGGCGCAGGCAACTCGTCACCCGCTTTGAGGAATTCCTCAACCTTCTTCATTACCCTGCCATTGTGCTTTACGATGCCTCGGGTCGAGTGCTGTTGAGCGCGGGCGAGCCTGTACCGGACACCGGAGAAATGGGAAAGGAAGCGCGTTCCGTCGCAGCTTCCTGCCAGCGCAAATTCATCGATCTGCATCAATATCGTGAGGGGAATCGCCTGATTAGATTGGGCTTCATGAGCCCGCTGTCGACCCACGACGGCTGCTTCGGGGTGGTTTATCTGGTGGATGATCCCGCGCAATATCTTTTCCCGCTGGCGCACTACTGGCCGAATGAAAGCAAGTCGGCTGAGATACAGCTTGTGCGCAACGATGGCGGACAAATACTGTTTCTGGATCAGCTCCGTTACCGTCCGGAACCGCCCATGGAGTACAAATTGCCGGCTGACACCCAGCAGGCCGCAGCCATCGCACTGCGCGGCGGCCAAGGTCTGCTTGAGAATGCCCAAAGCTATCGCGGCAAGCCCGTGCTCGCATACAGTGCCGCCATCCGCGGGACACCGTGGATGCTGGTGTCGACCATCGATGAGGATGAAGCCTATCGGCTGATCAACCGGATGGAGCGCATGGCCGGTGCGCTGGTCTTGTTCGTTTTTTGCCTGATCGGTGCGTGGTTCTGGCAATGGCGTCGCCGGGTGCTGGCGGAGGCGCAGGCCGAACTGCTGAACCAGCGCGTGATGGCCGATGAACTGAGGTTGGAAGGGGAGAAGCGTTTTCGTACCATCTTCGAGCTCACCTCGCTCCCCATGATGCGCAATTCGCTGTCCGGTGAGTTCATCGAAGTCAACGAAGCCTGGTGCAAGCTGTTCGGGTACAGCCAGGAAGAAGTATTGTCGCGGCATTTGGGATGGCGGCAATTGATTCACCCCGATGATCTGGAAGCAGTCGAATCGATGCTGAAAAAAGTGGTCACCGGCGAGATGCCGAACTACCGGGCAGAGAAGCGTTGTCTGCACAAGGATGGCAGGGTGCTGTGGGGGATTGCGCAGGTGAGCCTGGTGCGGGATGAAAGAGGCGAACCCGCATTTACCATTGCTACCGTTCAGGACATCACCGAGCGCAAGCAGGCGGAAAAAATGATCAACTTTATGGCCTATCACGACAGGTTGACCGGTTTGCCCAATCGCGCCTTGCTGTTCGACCGGCTGTCGCAGGTCATGTCGCAGGCGAAGCGCGATGGACGGCATGTCGCCCTGCTGTTCGCCGACCTGGACGGATTCAAGGCCGTCAACGACAAGTATGGCCATGAAGCCGGAGACAACGTACTGAAGATGGCCGCGCAGCGGTTTCTGGCTTGCGTGCGGCAAGTCGATACCGTGGCGCGTTTCGGCGGGGACGAGTTTGCCATCATCCTGGGCAGTCTGGAAGATGCCCAGCAGGCAAGCGGCGTGGCCGAGAAGATTGTCCACGCATTTGCACAGAATATGGTCCTGGAAGACGGAAGCGAGTGCAGCGTGGGGGCCAGCGTCGGTATCAGCATCTATCCGGAGAACGGAAGCGCCATGGATAACCTGATGACCGCGGCCGATCATGCGATGTATGAGAGCAAACGCATCGGCCGAAATACCTATACCTATTTCAAGGACGCCGCGCCGCAAAAAGGCGATGCAATCTGGTTCAAGATCGATGCGGACCATCGGGTAGGCGTGGAAGAAATCGATGCGCAGCACGGCAATTTGGTGGACATGGTGAATCGGCTGAACGAAGCGGTGAAACGGGACGAGCCCGAGGAGAACATCCTGCCGATGTTCGAAGAGCTGCAGGCGGCGACCAGGCAGCACTTCGAGACGGAAAGCCGATACATGACGGATTGTCATTACCCGGCACGGGAGGCGCATGAGGCCGAGCATGCGATGCTGCTGAACCAGTTGCAGCATTTCAAGAGCCAGATGAACGAGGGGCGGGAGTTGCTGGTCCTGCAGTCCGTCAAGGACTGGCTACTGGAACATATTACCTACTCAGATATGAAGTTGGGAGCCTATCTGGCCCAGCACGGCGTGAAGTGATTCAGTGCTGGCAGACCGGGCAATAGAAGGACGAACGCTGTCCCTGTCTGATCTGCTTGATGGCGTTGCCGCACACGCGGCAAGGTTTTCCGACACGGCCATAAACGAAATAATTCTGCTGGAAATGGCCGCTGCTGCCATCACTGTGCACGAAATCGCGCAGGGTGCTGCCCCCCTGCGTGACGGCTTCAAGCAGCACCTCCTTGACATTCTGTGACAGGCGTCGGCAACGCTGCAGGGAAAGTTTGGCAGCGGCCAGTTGCGGGCGGATGCCGGCGCGAAACAGCGACTCGTTGGCGTAGATGTTGCCTACGCCCACAACCAGGTGGCTATCCATGATCGCTGTCTTGATTGCCGTGCTGCGCGAGCGGGTGGCCACATGCAGATATTCCCCGCTGAAATCCGGCCCCAACGGTTCGGGGCCGAGCTCAGCGAATAGCGGATGTTGTGCGATATCTCCGGCGTGCCAAAGCACCGCGCCGAAACGGCGCGGGTCGCGCAGTCGCATCGACTGCCCATCCTCCAGCACCAAGTCGAAATGGTCGTGTTTGCCTGCCGCCATGCCGGTCGGCAGGATGCGCAGGCTGCCGCTCATTCCCAGATGCAGAATGAGAGTGCCATGGTCGAATTCGATGAGCAGGTATTTTGCCCGCCGCCGCAACCCACGCACCACGCGGCCGCGTAACAGTGCCTGCAGGTCTTCGGGAACAGGCCAGCGCAGTCGGGGATTGCGGACTACGACGTCAACGACATGCCGTTGGTTCAGGTGCGGAGCGATGCCGCGCAGTGTGGTTTCGACTTCGGGTAGTTCCGGCATTGCTTAATGTTTTCTGCGCCACCACCGCAACGTGCCCACGCCGAGGAGCAGTAGCGGCAGCAAAACCAGGAAACCCACGCTGATTGCCAGCAACTGGTTTTTGCTCAGGCTGATCTTGCCGTCTTTCGCCGCGTGCGGCTGCACGGTGATGAGGCGTTCCTCTTTTGCCAGCCAGTTCACCAGGTTGATACCCAGGTCAAGATTGCCGCCGTTGCCGGAATACATGTTGGCGAGGAAGGCCCCGGTACCGGCCACGACGATGCGCTGTTCCCGGTCGTTTACGGTGCGTTGCAGTGTGACGGCCAGGCTGAAAGGCCCGCGGATGTCGCGATTCTTGTCCGGATGTTTGCTGATGCCATGATCGCTGGTCCAGCCGCGGGGCGCTCCTTCAACCAGTGAGTGGATTTGCCAGCCATCCTTCGGGTCGGTGGTGATTGCACGTGCATTCGGGAATACCGTGATCAGGTCGAAATTGCGCGTGATGGCATGCGGCGGGTAACCGGTGCCCAGCGCCCAGTTCAGGGGGGCGTTCATTTCCTGTGCGGCGGGATCGATCACGATGCCCGGAATGAACGATATGCCCAGCTTTTCGGCCAGCGGTTCCAGGCCGCGCATCGGTTCCGCATCCACCAGCCACAGCAGATTCCCGCCGTTATCGATGTAATGCAGCAGCTTGCTGATTTCGCCCGGCATCAGCCTGATTTGAGGTTGGGTGATCACCAACATGCTGGCGTTGGCGGGTATGTCCTGCGCCAGCGCGAGGTTGAGGCTGACCGCGCCGTAGCCGAGCTGCTTCAGCCGCGCACCGAAGTCGCCGAGGTCGTCGTTGGCGATCCCTTCCAGCTTGCGCTCGCCGTGCCCGCCCAGATACATCAGCGTTTGGTCCTTGCCGTGTGCAAGGCTCAGCAGGGCGCTTGAAAGCGTCTGTTCGTTCAGCGTGGTGAGATGTTCGTTGCGCCCTGCGAACTCCACCACCATTTCTCCGTTACCCTTAATGGAGACGTTGCGCATTGCTTCCGGTTCCTTGACGGGATCAACGAAGGTCAGCGAGATGTCGGATTTGTAGCGCTGGTACAAGGCCACGAATTCACTGATGAATTTGCGGATGTCGCCAAAGCGCGCGTCCTTCTGCGTGGCATATACCGTGATCTTCACCGGCCCCTTCAGCAGCGCCAGGGTATCCACGCTGCCGGGCTCCAGACTGTTCAGGGCATTCTGCGTGACGTCCCACTGCACGGGATAGAGCGCGGCCAACTGGAACAGCGCACCCGCGGCCGCCAGTACCAGCAACAGGGAAGCGATCCGCTTGAGGTGAGGCAGCAGGCGTTTCATGACGCGCGGCGCCGTTCGTTGTTCACGTGACGTATCGTCAGCCACAACAAGGTAGCGATGAACAGCACGAAATAGATCAGGTCGGCGCTGTTGATCAAGCCGGCATTCAGTGTTTGAAAATGCGAGTTCGGCGATATCGCACGCAGGAACCCCCGGCTGTCGTCGGCAGTCAAGTCAAGCAGCCAAAGGCCGAATGACACGCCCAGCGCGCTGGCGGCAGCAATAACGGGCTGTTTGCTCAAGGCCGAAAAATACAGGCCCAGCGCAACATAGCTGGCCGAAAGCAACAGCACGCCCAGGATATTGGCGAATATGAGGCCGATGTCGGCATGCGTGCCAAGCAGCAGCGTGCACAGCATCGCGGTACAGCCTGCCACAATTGCCGCAATCAACAGCATCAAGCCGAGGAACTTGCCCAGCACGATGTGGGTGGCGGACACGGGGGCGGTGAGCAGCAGCACCCAAGTCCGGTTGCGGCGCTCATCCGAGATCAGGCGCATGGTGTATATCGGGATCAGCATCATCAGCATCAGCGCCAGTACGCTGCACAAGGGAGAGGCAATGGTGATGGTCGCTCCCGGCGCATTGTCGAGCTGGGCCAGTTGCGCCTGTACTTGCAGGTAATCATCGATGCGTCCGAAATAGAACCAGGCAAACAGGAATTGCATGGGTGCCGGCATCCACCAGGTGGACGGTGCGGAGACGAGGCTGCGGAATTCCTTCATTGCGATGATGCGGATCATGTGGCTGCCGCCTCGTTTCCGGTGATCAGCAGGAAGGCTTCCTCCATGTTGCCGTTCGTGAGCATTTCCGCGCTGCTTCCGCTGTAGATCAGGCGACCTTTCTGCAGGATAAGGACGCGGTCGCAGAGGCTTTCCACCTCGTTCAGCAAGTGCGTTGAAAGAATCACGCTGCTGCTGTTCCCGAGTTCGCGGATGAGCATACGGATGTCGCGGATTTGGGCCGGGTCGAGACCGACGGTGGGTTCGTCCAGTACCACCACGGCGGGGTTGTGGATGATTGCCTGGGCGATGCCCACGCGCTGCTGGTAACCCTTGGACAAGGTGCCGATGAATGTTCTTCCGTGTTCCTGCAAGCCGCAACGGCTTTTGGAGAGTGCCAGCGCCGACGCAAGTTTGGCCGTCGGGGTGCGATGCAGCCGCGCGGCGAACAGCAGAAAGTCATCGACGCGCATGTCGCGATACAGTGGAGGGTGCTCCGGCAGGTAGCCGATGCAGGCTTTTGCCCGTTGCGGCTGGGTTATCAGGTCGAAACCGCAGATATCAATCCGCCCGCTCTGCGGCGGCAATGCCCCGGTGAGCATTTGCAGGGTTGTGCTCTTGCCTGCGCCGTTGTGGCCCAGCAGGCCCAGCACCTCGCCCCGCCGCAGTTCCAGCGACACGTCGTTTACCACCACGTGACGGTCGCGGTGGCACACGAGGTTCTGTGCTGAAAGGGTGACGGGTTGAGTCATTGCGGTCGCGGCACGTTGGTCGGGCATGGTGTCGAAATATAACCCAATATCCGGAATCCTGCCTACGACACTGAGCGCGATATTTTTCCGGGTCATGAATTGCAGACAGCGCTCGATGCGGTCGCCCCGGAAATGTGCGTTGTGCCATAACCCGACCCGCAGGAGTCTCGGGCCATGCATTGATAACTCGGTTAAAATGCCCGTCCTTCCGGGCGTCAATTGCATGGGCAATTCCGGTTTGTTTTCGGGGTGACCAGAATGAAGGTGTTGCCAAATTCACTGTTGCCGTGCCTGCTGGCTGCACTATGTGGTTGTGCGGCGGGGCCGGAGGCCCAGCATCCCGCGGCGCATCGGGATGCCGCGCCGATATCAATGCCGCATGGAGAAACGCGAAAATCTGCCCCGGCACGGGATATTTCCGCCGACTGGTGGATGCTGTTCCAGTCGCCCCGGATCGATGCCCTGATCAAGCATGCCTTCAATACCCATCCAGATTTCGAGTCGGCTCAGGCTGCCTTGCGTCATGCAGACGCATACACCTCCGCGCAGCAAGGATTTTTCTATCCGGCGCCCGGGGCGGAAAACTCACCTTCGGGCATCCAGGCCGATGCCAGACCCTCGGGGGCGAAATACAACGGCCCGACTCACTATGATTTTCGCGTTGCGCAACTCACTGTTGGCTATGTGCGGGATGTTTTTGGCATCGACGGCAACCTGGTGGAAGGGGCGCAAAAGCAGGCCGAAATGCATCAAATGCAACTGGTCGCAAGTGATCTCACGCTTGCTTCGAACGTCGTTGCGGCGGCAATTCAGGAGGCGGCGTTGCGTGCCGGGATCGAGGCGCAACTGAAGATCGTCAGCATGAATCAGCAGGCACTGGAAATCGTGCGCAAGCAATTCAAGCTCGGTTATGTCGCGGAGACGGAAGTGACGCAACAGGAGATGACTTGCGCGCTTGCCCAACAAACGCTGGTTCCGTTGCAACAACAACTGGAACAGACACGGAATCTGCTGAGCGCTCTCGTGGGTACCACGCAGGATATGGAGCCCGATGAAACCTTTACGCTGGATGCCCTGCGCCTGCAGCAGAAAATGCCCGTGAGCCTGCCTTCCGGATTCGTGGAGCAGCGCCCTGACGTACGCATGGCAGAAGCGCAGTTGCGTTACACAGGCGCCCGCTACAGCGTGCCTGTCGCGCACATGTTGCCCCAATTTGCAGTCACCGGCGCGAGCGGGGGAATGGCGTCGTCGCCGAAGTGGATGATCAAGAGCGGCGGCCGCTTCTTTTGACCCGAAGGCGAACGCCGCGCGTATCATTTTCGACGGCAGTGCGCTGCGGGAGAAGTCACGCGCTGTGCGGCAAGAGCTGAACCTCGCCGCCGCGCAATATCGCAGCGTGGTGATGTCCGCATTGCAGAATGTGGCCGATGCAATGTATGTCATCCAGTCCGATGCCCAGGCACTGAAAGCCGCTGCGACGGCGGCGCGGGCGGCAGGCAAGCTGGGCGACCTGACGCGCAGCCAGTACGAGGCGGGTTCGGCGGACTTCCAGGCCTTGCTGACCGTACAGCAGGGCGAACAGTTGGCGAACATCAAGCTGGCGCAGGCGCAGACCAACCGGCTTGGGGATGCGGCCGTGCTGTTTCAGGCGCTCGGGGGCGGCTGGTGGAATCGCGAGACAAAAGCCGTGGCAGGGGCGAAACCGGAGTGAGCGCCGGTTGCAGGCGACCAGTACCGGATTCCCGCGTGTTCGAAACACAGCCCCGCACAAGGCATCGCCCGATGGGGGCGGAGTTCAGCTAATATATAGTCCCGCCTTGAAGCAAGCCGATATGATGAATTTTTCGTTACGTTATTACCTGTTTGCCTGTATTCCCTTGTTGGCAGCCTGCGCGCAGGTGCCGCAGAAGCAGGTCGGCAGTACGCCCGCGCCGACCGGCAAGACGAATATTGAGCAGATTGCCGAGGCGCCTCCCCCGAACCTGCCCGACGTGCCGCTGACCGATCACTTGTTGTATGAATTCCTGCTGGGCGATATCGCCGCCCAGCGCAACCAGCCGGAGCTGGCAGCGCAGGCTTATCTCGACCTGGCCAAGGAGACGCGAGATCCGCGTGTGGCGAGGCGCGCTGCGCAACTGGCTTATGAAGCCCGTCAGTACGACACGGCGGTGCAGGCGTTCCAGTTGTGGCAGGATCTGGAACCTTCTTCGCCGCTGGCCAAGCAGATGCTGCTCTCGCTGCTGCTGAGCGGTGGCAAGCTGCAGGAGGCGCGCCCGGTTCTGCAGGACGTGCTGCAGTCCGACCCCGCCAACGCGGGACACACGTTTGCGAGCATCTATTCGCTGGTTTTGCGTACGCCGGACAAGTCTGCCGCACTCGATTGGCTGATCGACGTGACGCATCCATACCCGGATGTGGCGGAAGGACATTGGGTTGTCGCGCAGGCAGCGGTCGCGGCGGGCAAGAACGAGCTGGCGCTGGCCGAGATTCATAAGGCGGTTTCGCTGCGCCCGGACTGGGATGCGGCCGTGGTGTTCGAAGCGGAGTTGTATCTGAATGTTGATCCGCCAAAGGGGCTGGAACTGCTGAAGAAATTCCTGGATGCGCATCCGGACAACAAGGATATGCGTTTGTACTATGCGCGCGCCCTGCTCAATCAAAAGCAGTTTGCCGCCGCGCGCGTAGAGTTTCAGCGCTTGCTGAAAGACAGCCCCGACAGCCCGGACCTGGCTTTCGCGGTTGCCCTGATTTCCATGCAACTGGGCGATTACGCACGGGCCGAGCAGGAGTTGCAGCAAGCCCTGAGCAAGGGGGGGAAGGGCGAGAGCACTGTGCATTACTACCTGGCGCAACTGGACGAGGTGAGGCAAAACGATGCGGCTGCGCTCGAACAATACCGGCAGGTCAGGGATGGCGAATATGGCTATGCCGCCCGCTTGCGTGAAGTCGCGCTGTTGGACAAGGCGGGCAAAATGGACGAGGCGCGTGAGGCTTTGCGCCGGGCGGAACCGAAGACCGACCAGCAACGCGTGCAAGTGATCATGATCGACGCGCAGTTGCTGCGCGAGGACAAGAAATACGCAGCCAGCTACCAGGTGCTGGTGCAGGGGTTGGAAAAATTCCCCGAGGATCCGGATATGCTCTACCAGACGGCGATGGCGGCGGACAAGCTTGACCGGCAGGAATTGTTCGAGCAGCTCATCCGCAAGCTGATGAAGATCGCTCCGAATGATGCCCATGCCTACAACGCGCTGGGCTACAGCCTGCTGGATCGCAATCAGCGCATCCCGGAAGCGATCAAGCTGGTGGAGAAGGCCTATCAGCTCGCACCTGACGATGCCGCCATCATCGACAGCATGGGCTGGGGACAATACCGGCTGGGTAACCTGGACAAGAGCATCGAGTTCCTGAGCAGGGCATACAAGGTCGATCCCGATCCCGAAATTGCCGCCCATCTGGGGGAAGTATTGTGGCAGGACGGCGACCAGAACGGCGCGCGCAAAATCTGGAGCGACAGTGCAAAAGCCAATCCCGACAACGAAGCACTTAAAGCGGTGATGAAACGCTTCATTCCCTAGATATGCGTTGTTTCCTCCTGTCGCTTTTGATCCTGCTTGCGGGTTGCACGACGGCACCCGTGGCAGTGCTGCGTCCGGCCCAGCCGGATGCGCCGTTTGCATTCAACGGGCGCGTTGCCGTCAAACAAGGCGAACAGCACGACAGCGCGGGCATGCGCTGGGTGCACCGGACTACTGAAGATGAAATCCTGCTGCTTGCCCCGCTGGGGCAGACGGTGGCGCGCATACACCGCGACATCGACGGGGTTACGCTGGACGCCCCCGGCAAGCATTATACTGCCCGCGATATGGAAACCTTGATGCAGCAGGCGCTGGGGTGGCAATTGCCGCTCTCGGGCCTGCGTTACTGGATCACGGCGCTGCCTGAGCCGAATATCGAATCCAGCCTGGAACGCGATACAAACGGGCAAGTGGAGACGCTGCACCAGCAGGGATGGGAGATTACCTATACACGTTATGCGGCACAGGCAGCGGACGCCTTGCCCTTGCGTCTGAAGCTGCATCGGGATGGCACCGAGGTGCGGCTGGTGATCGATGAATGGGAAGCGCAGTGACCACACTCACCTGTCCGGCACCCGCCAAGCTCAACCTGTTCCTGCATGTGATTGGCCGCCGTGCCGACGGTTACCACTTGTTGCAAACCCTGTTCCGCTTCATCGACCTGAGCGACACCCTGACTTTCACGTTGCGCACGGACGGCGCAGTTCGCCGCACCAACGTGATCGAGGGCGTGCCGCCGGAACAGGATCTCTGCGTGCGCGCCGCACGCTTGTTGCAACAACAGACAGGTTGCAGGCTGGGGGCGGATATCGAGGTGGAAAAGCGCATTCCGATGGGTGGAGGGCTGGGCGGCGGAAGCTCGGATGCGGCGACCACCCTGCTGGCTTTGAACCGTCTGTGGCGGCTGGGCTTGCCGCGCCAGCGCCTGATGCAGTTGGGACTGACGCTGGGGGCGGATGTGCCGGTCTTCGTTTTCGGCGAAAACGCCTTTGCCGAGGGGGTGGGCGAGCAATTGCAGTCCTGTTCCTTGGCGGAGGCGTGGTATGTCGTGCTGTGCCCCCCGGTGCAGGTGCCTACGGTGCAGATATTCACCGATCCTGAATTGACACGAAATACGATTTCGATGACAATGCGCGCCCTTCCGAAGGGGTTGGATTTTCGAGCGGGGGCCAGGAACGGGCTGAAAAACGATCTGCAACCCGTGGCCTGCAAGTTGTATCCGGCGGTGGGTGAACATCTGGCGTGGCTGGCTCAGTTTGCCCCCGCGCTGATGACAGGTTCCGGCGCTTGCGTATTTGCCGAATTCGATACGGAAGCGGAAGCACAGGCGGTATTGCGGCAGTTGCCCGGGAAAATGCGCGGATTTGTGGCGCGCGGCCTGCAGCAGCACCCGCTGAAAGATTTTGTTGCATCAGAAGCTGTTTAAAACGTAGCGCAAGCAGTGGTTTAAACGGCTTCTGAACAGTTAATTGGGGAGTCGCCAAGTGGTAAGGCATCGGATTTTGATTCCGACATTCGTAGGTTCGATCCCTACCTCCCCAGCCAGATTCTTAAATCAAGTCGTGATGGGCGTTCGCGCCCATTTTAAATTTGCGAGGTACTCATGTCCGGCGACATGATGGTCTTCACCGGCAATGCCAATCCCAAACTCGCGCAAGACGTAGCGAAGCATCTGCACATCCATCTCGGCCGCGCCACGGTCGGGCGCTTCTCCGACGGTGAAGTGATGGTCGAGATTCTCGAGCATGTGCGCGGCAAGGACGTGTTCGTGCTCCAGTCCACCTGCGTGCCGACCAATGACAGCCTGATGGAAGTGATGGTGATGGTGGATGCGCTGAAACGCGCCTCGGCCGCGCGCATCACGGCCGCCCTGCCGTATTTCGGTTATGCGCGCCAGGATCGCCGACCGCGTTCCGCACGCGTGGCGATTACCGCCAAGGTGGTGGCGGACATGCTGGTCGGCGTCGGCGTGGACCGCCTGCTGACCATGGATTTGCACTCCGACCAGATACAGGGCTTTTTCGACATCCCGGTGGACAACATCTATGCCGCACCCATCCTGCTTTCGGATGTGTGGAAGCAGAATTACGACAATCTGGTGGTGGTATCGCCGGACGTGGGCGGGGTGGTGCGCGCGCGCGCGCTGGCAAAGCGCTTGGAATCCGATCTGGCCATCATCGACAAGCGCCGTCCCAGGCCCAACGTAGCCAAGGTGATGAACATCATCGGCGACGTTGCTGGGCGTACCTGCATCATCATGGACGACATGGTGGACACCGCCAACACGCTGTGCGAAGCGGCCAATGCG